>JBAXBJ010000020.1:0-57540 GCA_037142075.1 Bacteroidota bacterium | reverse complement strand
GAATAATCTTCCCGATACATTCTATGAATTTCGTAATACATGATCCACTTGCTTAAAAATACGTTCATGATGGCCAGAATTTAGGTTTCTGGCTAAGTTCAGTTTTTCATCTTCAAGGGCATGCCCTTGAAGATGAAAAACTGTGCATCCTTGTTACGAAAAGTTGTGCAGTGTTATTTACGAAAAACTGTGTATTGTTATTTACCGATTACAAATGTATATTGAAAAGCGATTATTGAAAGGGAAAGTAGTATATATTTGTATGTATTATCAATTTATCGCACATAATGAAATAGACTCTACAACATGACACGTGACATTGACAGTTACAAAGACGGCATGACTTATGAAATTTTCATGCACGGAGCTTTCAAAAGTTCAGACAATTCTAAACAAGGAATGCATGGCTCGATTATTCAAAACCTAGTTCAAATAGAGAGTGGTGACACTTCGTTCGTAAAATGGCACGGTTCTTTTATAAAACAACTTGAGAAGATTAAGATATATATGCATAAGGCAATGGATAAGTACTTAAAAATGAAAAAGATTCCTATCGCGAATTTGGACAGGCTTACTATTTTGAACATCCAGATCGATAGTGCGCATTCGTCTGCCGCCTTAATGGGCATCATTAGTGAGTCTATTGAGTTAACGCAATGCGTAAAAGAGAATTAGTCAATTAGGTCGCCACATTCGGGTGCATCTTTTTTCGCATTCTTCCAGCCAAGCCACCTCGCTCAATACAACATACATCAAACATTAACAGGGCGAATATTGAAAAGCGGATATTGCAAAGTAAAATAGGACATGTTTGTTGTTATGACCAAGCTGTCCGCAATAAATAATTGGAAACCATGACAAAACCAAAAGCTCAAACAATTCAACAAAAACTAGGATTTTTTGACGATGATTTGAAGAAGCCAAAACATGATGAACTTATGTTATGGTTGGACAGCAACATCGAGAAAATCGTCAACAAACTTTTCAATCAACCTTTTACGGAAAAGGAACTCGAACATATTAAAGATAGAGAAAGGGTTAAGACACGAACCATTATCAAGGAATATGAGAGTTCTATCGCCTCATGGGAAAAAGAATTAGGACTGTCAATTTCCGAGAAAAGAGATAGACCTTCTGCAATTCAAAGGTCTGATGAAGAACTCCAAAAATATATTTCTGAAATTAAAAGAAAGAAATTAATACTCGAACAGTTTGATTTTTCTTCTCAGATATCTGCCAAACCAAGAATAACAAGGATAGATAAGAAATGGGAATTGCCCATTACAACTGCTTCTAATAACAATAAATCTACAATTGGATTCATTGATTTTTGTGCAAGCTTTAGTCTTCCTCATTTGTCATTGTCAGGTTTGAAATTTCATCAAAAAGAATTTTCGCATGAAGAAAAGTATTACGATATTGACGAGAATGCTTTGATGTTTAAATACATTCCTATTGGAAAATCAATTTTAGTTGAAGTAAAGACTGAAATTATCTCATTGGGTGAATTAATTCGACAGGTTAACCAGTATAAAACATATTTTCATGGAGACTATTATGTATTATGTCCAAATAACAAATATAAAGACATATTAATGGAACAAGGGATTAAATCTATTGATTATGAATAAATCCTACCCGTTCGGGCGCGTCTTATTTTCAGACGCGTTACCCTAAATCCGCACTCTTAGTTCTCTGAATCAAACCCACCGCACAAAAAAAAATCCCTGCCACACCGTCGTAGGGATTTTTATTCCATCACTCACTACTCACTACTCATCACTCACTACTCATCACTCCTTATTCACTAACTAAGTCAACTAACAGGTTAAATAATTCGCCGTCAACCACATTTACCGTTTTAACCTGTGTAACATACCCAAGTTTGCTAATGGTAAGGTTGTATGCGCCTTCGGGCAGCGATTTAAGGATAAAATTACCTTTACCGGCAGTGCGTCGCACAATTTTAACTAATTCGGAACCGGCTTTTATCCGGCCATCATCCGCTAATTCAATCATTATATCCACATTCGGTATGCCTTGGCCTGTGGCAGCATTTTTTACCAGGCCTTTCATTGCAAGCGATCCTTTACCGGTAACAACAACCTTACGCAGATTTTTATACGATTGGTAAAATACAGGAGTACTGGCTTTTTCCAGTTCAACCAGTGCATCCATCTTGCGCAAAATAAGGTCGTTTTTCTTGAAGAAACCTTCAAGTGCAGCCGTAATCTGCTTTGTTTCGTCAATACCCAACTTGGGTTGGGGCACTGCTGCGGCATAAGCCATTATGGCATCGTTCAGTTTGGCTGTTACTTCAGCCGTAACGCCGTAATCAACCAATTTAGCAGCATGCGTGGTAGCAAGTGTTACTACAGCCATAAGTTTAGGAGCCAGTTTGGTATCGGCTAATTTGCGAAGTTCCGATTCGGATAACTTCGCTTCCTTTATTAGTGTAGGGTTTTCCTCAATGGTAGCGTAAGCCACAATGCGCTTTGCCACATCAAGCCCGGCAACAATGGCTGCTTCGCGCTTCATTTCCTTGGTATCTGCCAGGCCGCTTTTATCAACACCCTGCCTGGCAATAAGGGAGTCAATTTCAGTGCAGTTTGCCCTGAATTCACCAACAAGCCCTTCGGCACCCGGCAAAGCCGTTACCGTGGCATTGTTAGTGGTAAATAATTCATCCAGTGTTTTGTACGTGCTGTTTTTGCTTTCTTGTCGCTGGTTCATAGTTCGATTTTTTAAAAATGAATTAGTATATGAATTGGTATTTATTAAAAAACGAAATAGAGTAGTACAAATATAAAAATATTTCAGATGTTGATAATAGCCGACAATTATTTTTTCTAAAAATGCAACAATATCAATGGTAAACAGAGCTTGCTCTCAACCAATCCAGGAAAGATTATTTGTCACAGGAGCGTACTTCAATTTAAGCTGCGCTCGCTTTTATGTATATGGCGGTCGCTTTCAGGTAAGTGGCATTCGCGCACTTGTAAGTGGGGCTCGCTTGCTTGTAAGTGGGGTTCGCTTGCTTGTAAGCGGCGTTCGCGCACTTGCAAGTGGCACTCGCACACTTGTAAGTGGCACTCGCGTGCTTGTAATTGCCGTTCGCACACTTGTAAGTGGCACTCGCACACTTGTATGTGGCACTCGCGTGCTTGTAATCGGCGCCCGCGTGCTTGTAATCAGCGTCCGCGTTCTTGTAAGCGGCGTTCGCGTGCTTGTAATCGGCGTTCGCTCGCTTGTAAGTGGCGCTCGCTCGCTTGTAAGTGGCGTTCGCTCGCTTGTAAGTGGCGTCCGAGCTCTTGTAAGTGGCGTTCGCGTTCTTATGAGATGTGGTAGTTTATTTCTGACTGAAACTAAAGATCCCCCTTAATCTATTTTCAAAATCCTGACCGGAGCATATGAATTAAAAATCAACGATACCTGGCATGTGGCTAAAGCTTCACGCAAAACGCCTGGTCTGATTGCTTAGTCCGGCATTCACATTTTCCATTAACTGTTTCAGGCATCAATAGAATAAACATTTTTTATCGAAAAGTGTTATTTCAACTCAAACTGGATTAATCAGCGTGCGTTTCACTAATTTCGCCCCTTAAAATCAAAGAATGAAAAACAATACGTTAACAACCGGGTTTTCGCGACTGGATAAAATGCAGAAGATCGACCTGGTGTCATCACATGTTTCAGATCCTGAATCGTTTAGCAATACGATCTATTCCTCCTGGCATCGTGATCCGGTTGTACAGAAAATGTACGATGAGTTCAGCGAAAACACGCTGGGCAATTATTTCTTCCCATTTGGTGTCGCGCCCAATTTCCTGGTCAACGGCAAAATGTATATGGTACCTTTGGTTATCGAAGAGAGTTCCGTTGTTGCTGCTGCTTCGGGAGCGGCAAAGTTCTGGGCCGAAAGGGGCGGTTTCCACAGCGAAATAATTGGTCTTGAAAAAATCGGGCAGGTGCATTTTACCTGGAATGGGGGAAAAGAACTGCTTTTGCGCTTTTTCCCTGAAATCCGCCGGCAAATGCTGATTAATACCGAGCGGATTACTGCTAATATGATGAAACGCGGGGGTGGTATTCTGGGTATCGAACTGTTGGATATGACAGATAAAATCCCGGATTATTACCAGGTAAAAGCAACGTTTGATACATGCGACTCTATGGGAGCCAATTTTATCAATTCGTGCCTTGAAGAATTTGCTGATACATTGCGCGATTTTGTAAATAGTAATGAAGAACTTTCCTCTTTTAACTTGCAGGTGATCATGTCAATACTCTCGAATTATACGCCAAACTGCCTGGTGCATACATGGGTAGAAGGTGAAATCCGGGAGGGTCATCATTACGATGATTTATATACTGATAAGGAGTTTGTCACACGTTTCGAAACCGGCGTTCGTATTGCCGAAGTGGATACTTACCGCGCAACTACCCATAATAAAGGGATTTACAATGGAATTGATGCGGTAGTGCTGGCTACAGGAAATGATTTCAGGGCTGTGGAGGCCTGTGGTCATGCCTACGCTTCGCGAAACGGGCAATACAGCAGTCTTTCGAAAGTGGACATTTCAGATGATACATTCCGCTTTTCACTAACTGTACCCATGGCTTTGGGAACAGTCGGAGGCCTTACCCACCTTCATCCTTTGGCAAAACTATCGCTCGATCTGCTTGGCAACCCTGATGCTGCCGAACTTATGATGATTGCATCTGCCGCCGGATTGGCGAATAACTATTCAGCGGTTAAATCGCTGGTAACCAAAGGTATTCAGAAAGGTCATATGAAAATGCATCTTCTCAATATTCTTAACACCTACCAGGCTACCGACAACGAAAAAAAGCATGCAGTAGAGTTTTTCAAACACGAAAAAGTATCGCACAGCGCGGTGAACAGTTTCCTGGAATCCATGCGTAGTTGATAATGAGGAGCGAAACAGGAAACTGGAAACAGGAAACTGGAGATTGAAAACTGGAAACTGGAAACTGGAAACTGGAGATTGAAACCCTGAAACCCTGCACTTCGGCTTCGCTCAGTGCACTATTAAGGATGAAACTCTGAAACCCTGCACTTCGGCTTCGCTCAGTGCACCATTAAGGATGAAACTCTGAAACCCTGCACTTCGGCTTCGCTCAGTGCACCAATAAGGATGAAACTCTGAAACCCTGCACTTCGGCTTCGCTCAGTGCACTATTAAGAATGAAACTCTGAAACTTAAAACCTGGATCAACATTGCAATACAACAAATATTATAACGCCAAATTATTACTTTCAGCCGAATACCTGGTGCTGAACGGTGCAAAAGCGCTGGCAGTTCCTCTGAAGTTCGGGCAAAGATTGCAGGTGGATGAAAATGAGCAGGGCTTTCTGTCGTGGCTTTCCATAGCACACGATGGCACTGAGTGGTTTAACGCGAAATATTCTTTAAAAGATTTCAGTATTATCGAAAGCAGCGATCCTGAAATTGCAAAACATTCGCAACGTTTGTTGTTGGCAGCGCGTAAACTTAATCCCGGTTTTTGCAGCAAATCTATGGGTTGTCATTTAATTTCCACCCTGAATTATCCAATACAGTGGGGACTTGGGAGCAGTTCAACCTTGATTGCGGCCATAGCAGGCTGGGCTGGGCTTGATCCTTTCGCACTGCATTTTGAAGTCTCGAATGGTTCGGGTTACGACATAGCATGCGCTGTCAGTCAGGGTCCCATATTGTATTCAGTGAAGAAAAACAAACCAGGATTTGAGCGTATTGCTTTTTCGCCTGCGTATGCCGACAGAATCTTCTTTGTTTACCAGGGAAATAAACAGGACTCCGCTGAAGGGATTCAAAAATACCAAAACCGCAATTTACAAATAGATGAAAATCTTGTTGATAAAGCTTCATCATTGACAGAAAGAATGCGGAATGCAGCTTCCCTTCCTGATTTTGAGGAAGTACTCTCGGCGCATGAAATTCTGATCAGCAATTTGTTAGGTGTACCCTCCATCAGGCAAACCCGGTTTAATGATCTTCCCGGTCAGGTTAAGTCGTTGGGAGCCTGGGGCGGCGATTTTTGTATGTTAACATGGAATGAGGATACGCTCCTGCTTCCAGCTTATTTGAAAAGTAAAGGCATACATACATGGTTTAATTTCCACGATATTGTACTTTAGCACCCAAATTCAGTTTTTCGATGATCAATCCTGATTTTTCAGCTTCCGGATTAACAATTTCTTTATCTGAACCGGTTTCAGTATGCTGGCAATCTCCGAGCAATATTGCTTTAGTTAAATATTGGGGTAAAACAGGACGGCAACTCCCGTTAAATCCTTCGCTGAGTATGACTTTATCCGCGGCATACACCGAAACAAAGCTGACCGCTTTTCCGCGCGAATCCGAAGGATTGGTTCAGCTCGATCTTTGGTTCGAAGGGGTCCAAAATCCCGCATTTGGCGATCGTATGCAGCGGTTTTTGCAATCGGTAACTGATATTTTTCCCTGGCTTTCACAGGTAAACCTGAAACTCGAAACCCGGAATACGTTCCCGCATTCGGCCGGAATAGCATCCTCGGCTGCGGCATTCAGTTCGTTGTCACTCTGCTTATGTTCACTCGAAACGGAAATTTTTGGAATTATATTAACAGAGGAAGAGTTCCGGCTAAAAGCTTCCTACATAGCCCGCCTGGGATCGGGAAGTGCCTGCAGATCGCTATTTCCAGGGTTTACGGTATGGGGAAAATCGAAGGCTTTATCCGGTACTTCCGATATATTTGCCGTTCCAGTAGAAGAGGTACACCCTGTTTTTACAAAACTGCACGATACAATTATCATTGTGAATAAGGAAGCAAAACCCGTTTCGAGTTCCGAAGGTCATCATCGCATGATCTCTCACCCTTTTGCGGAAGCCCGCATCAAGCAGGCGAAAAAAAATACCATTGATCTGCTCGATGCCCTTAAAACCGGGGATAAAAAAACTTTTATACGGATTGTTGAAAATGAAGCCTTTACTTTGCATTCGCTCATGATGACGTCCGATCAGGGTTTTATGCTTATGCAACCCGAAACTGTACGAATTATAAGCCTGATACAGGAATTGAGGCGAAAAACCGGGTTGGATATTTGCTTCACGCTTGATGCCGGGCCCAATATTCATTTGCTCTATTTTGATGATCAGATTGAACAAGTAAATAAATTGATTGTTGAACATATATTGAAAAACGATAAACAAAATTCGCGAATTGACGATTATTGTGGTAAAGGTCCGGTTAAAATCGGGTGACAAAAAAGAAATCGAGACGCAACATGTTCTTGTAAAAAAGATATAATGAGTAAAAAAGCAGATATTTATTACGGCAAAGTATTGTTATTCGGCGAATATAGCATACTTTTCAACTCCAAAGGCCTCACAATCCCTTACAGCCACTTCACAGGGCAACTGAGTTTTATCAACGATGATAAATACACTGATTACGAATTCGCCATTCAGTCGAATAAGCAGTTGAAGGAGTTTCTCGACTTTATGCTCGAACTTGAAGCAAAGGCTGAAATGCCATGTACCATTGATTTTAAGAAACTTTCACTTGATATTGAAAACGGCCTGTATTTTGAATCAAACATCCCGCAAGGATATGGCATTGGTAGTTCAGGGGCGTTGGTTGCTTCTATTTACGATAGGTATTGTGTCGGGAAAATTGAGTCAAAAGAATCCATTACAGGTATGGAAATCAGCAAATTAAAGGATATTTTCTCCAAACTTGAATCCTTGTTTCATGGCAAGAGCAGTGGCATCGATCCTTTGAATTGTTATTTGCAGCACCCTCTGCTAATTCATTCGCGCGAGGATATTTCCATAACGGGCGTACCCAGGAGCAAATTCGAAAGTGAAGGGGTGATTTTCCTGGTTGATACAGGGAAAATCGGTAAAACCGGCCCTTTGGTGAATCATTTTCTTGAGCAGATGCGCTTTAAAGATTATGAAAATATTTTCAAGACGGACTATATTCCCTGGGTAAATCAGTGTATTTCAGATCTGTTGAGTGGCAATATGTGCTCTTTTTTCGAATCACTTATCAAAGTTTCCACATTTCAATTGAAACATTTCACACGCATGATTCCCGAGAACTTCATGTCGCCATGGCAATGGGGTCTCGATTCAGGCAAATTCCAGCTTAAACTCTGTGGTTCAGGAGGAGGTGGCTTTTTATTAGGTTTCACAACTGACTACCAGGCTACAAAAAAATATTTTTCGGATCTGCAGCGCGAAATTATACCGGTTTACAAATCGGTCTAATTGAATTATCCTGATCTGTTATTTTTTTTCTATCAAAGCGATTATCCTTTACTTTTGTATAGGATCTAATTGTTTATTACTATGAAAAATGCCCTAACCATTACCGGCCAGATTGTTGATGTTGTTGCCGGAAAAATATTTCCTGGAATAATTGAAATTGAGAATGGCAGAATTTTATCAGTTACTCCCGGAAAAATATTTGATAATCAATATATTATACCTGGTTTAATTGATGCTCATGTACATATCGAAAGTTCCATGCTGGTTCCTGCCGAATTCGCCCGGCTTGCTGTGGTGCATGGAACAACTGCCACCGTTTCCGATCCCCACGAAATTGCCAATGTGTTGGGTATTGCCGGGGTCGATTTCATGATAAAAAACGGCAATCTTTCGCCTTTTAAATTTCATTTTGGCGCTCCTTCCTGTGTACCGGCTACCGGTTTCGAATCAGCCGGAGCAGTCATAAATGCCTCACAGATTGATGAATTGCTAAAACGTGATGATATATTTTACCTTTCGGAGATGATGAATTTCCCCGGCGTGATTTTCGGGGATGAAGAAGTTCATCAGAAACTGGCTTTGGCAAAGCAATACAATAAACCGGTTGATGGCCATGCTCCGGGGCTCGACAGCGGAAACATCACCAAATATGCGGCAGCAGGAATTACCACCGATCACGAATGCACTACCATCGAAGAAGCCATAGATAAAATAAGTGCCGGGATGCATATCCTCATCAGGGAAGGAAGTGCAGCACGTAATTTCGACGCTTTGATCCCCCTGCTCGAAAGCCATCCCGAAAAGGTGATGTTTTGCAGCGACGATAAGCACCCCGACGACCTAGTTGCCGGGCACATTAACCTGCTCGTGAAACGTGCCTTAAAAGCGGGTTTCAATGCGATGGATGTGATCAGGGCTTGCACGCTTAATCCTGTTTCGCATTACAAACTCAGTTCGGGACTGCTTCAAACAGGGGATGCTGCAGATCTTGTGATAGTGGATAACCTCACTGATTTCAATATTCAAAAAACCTATATTGACGGGTCTTTGGTTGCGGCTAGGGGGACCTCGATGCTGGAATCCTTCCTCTACGAATCGCCAAACCGTTTTTTAGCCCAGCCGGTTCAGGCATCAGACCTTGAAGTTGAGGTCGGAACAGGCAAGTTGCAAGTCATCAGGGCTTTCGACGGTGATCTGGTGACAAAAAAAATCCTGGTGAATCCGCTTGTTTCAGATGGGAAAGTCGAAAATGATTTGCAAAACGATATTTTAAAGATCACAGTCATTAACCGCTATGAACCTTCGAAACCCGCCCTTGCCTTTATTAATGGTTTTGGTTTGAAATGCGGCGCGATGGCCTCAACTGTGGCTCACGACAGTCACAATATTATTTGTGTCGGCACAAACGACGATGATATGGCTCTTGTAATCAACAGCCTGATTGCGCAAAAGGGAGGAATTGCAGTTACCGACGGGCAAAACCTGGATGTGCTTCCATTGCCTGTTGCCGGATTAATGGCTGATACGGATGGATATGATGTGGCCCGAAAGTATGAACTGATCAATAATAAAGCGCTGGAATTGGGCGGCCCCTTAAAGGCTCCTTTTATGACTCTCTCGTTTATGGCATTGCTGGTGATTCCTGAACTGAAACTGAGTGATAAAGGCTTATTTGATGGCACAAAATTCTCATTTACCGATTTATTTGAGAGTGCTGCGGTGTAAAAATGTTATACGATGCGTTTTAAGTTTCGGGATTTCACCCTGAAAACCCGTGTTTTTGTGGCTCAGATCATTGTTCAATATCGTATATTAATGATAATCAACAATATAAAATATTTGTTAAACAAATGAATAAATTTACATATTTACAACTCTGTAATGTATTTATTTATACTTTTGCAAAAAAAACAGTAGAAAATGACAGAAGGTATTAAACTTGACATTGTTAAACTTGAAGCCGCCGCAAGCAAACTGCGTGCTATGGCTCATCCTATGCGTATAGCTATTATCGAATTACTGAATAATAATAAGAAACTTAATGTGACTGAAATTTACGAAGCTTTGCGTATCGAGCAGGCTGCGGCATCCCATCACCTTAATATTCTGAAGAGTAAAGGTATACTTGCTTCCAAACGCGATGGAAAACAGATTCATTATTCGTTAAAGAACAGCACACTTCTCGATATTATTACCTGTATCAATAAGTGCAACGAGGCCCAATAAGGAGGCGAAAGCAGTTTATTTAAATAGTTTACCAGGATTAAAAATCCCAGGTTTCTTCCAGTTCCCAATTTGTGCGCACCTGAAAAATATTTGGGTGGATAAGTACTTTTTCGGGCTGGATTTTCTTTAGGAATACGCCTGTATCCCACCGCCCGTTTCCGTTTGCATCCATAATGGCTTTCAGACCATATTTTGCAGGAGGGAGAAGCCCGAAATCAACACGTTTCCCTGCGGTGACTACCTGTTGGCTTAATGCCAGACCTTTTTCATTTAAAAGCTGAACCAGTATCGGGCATCCCGGTTCCCTGCGGTTGATGGTAATGGCAAATCTCCCATATTCTTCCAACGGCTTCATCCGGAACACTGTATGCGTCGAATCGCTGATATCGCCGTATATATCAGTAAAGGAGCCTTCCGGAATGTATAAATCGTAAATATCGGTTGAATTCCACTTATGGATTACCTCCAGGTGGCGATGGATTGTATCCATGAACCTGGCTTGCGGTGTTATGGTTACAGTATCCAGTTTTGTAATACAAATGAGCTGTATAGATTTCAGGCTGCAGCTGTCAACCGGATTCGAAAAACTGATTATCAATGGGTTGTTGCAACCTAGCAATCCGTTGCTGAGAGAAGTAGTGTAATTTAAAACGGCCGCGGCATCCTTAGCCCGCGATCGCCCTGGTATTTTAGGTTTTGTCGGAGTTGCAACAGTGTCAAAAACAGCTTTTATTGCGGTAATTGCTTCTTTGGTGCGCGTCTTCGCAGTCACTTTCATATTTGTTGAAATTGTCACTGTGTCGAGAACTACTCCGCGTTCCGATATTTCGAGGTTAAGTGTATCCGGCTTGTTAACCAGCCAGGCGTTTAAGGTGTCGTAAGTTCGATTCCATTCCTGCATGGCCCAGGGTAAGGAATCAGGTACATTCAAAGCACGTAATCCCGGTGTTTTCATTGGATAGCGAAAAAACACCGAAATCCTGTTTTTTGCCGAAAGTACACTCTTTACGATGCGTTGAATTGAATCTGGTTCGGGAAACAGGTTGATGGATACCAGATTCTTACTGGCAGAGTCCGCTTTTTTTACAGCGTTGGTATCGCTCAAATCAATGGCATTATAGTAAGGCTGAACGGAATCGGAACTAAAGCCTACCATTTCGGTAGGCAGGTTATACATATAATCACTGTTCCCGTCGAGGAGCGCCACGGCCCGGTATTTGCCCGAAGCAAGGTTGTTGAACCGGAAATTTCCTTTATCGGTCGTGCGCGACACATACATGGGAATCTGTTTCATGGGCACCGAATCAGTAAAATCATTGTATAACATTACAAGTGCAGCTTTCACCGGCATGCGCGAAAAGGCATCGGTAACATTTCCCGAGAGACTCAGTGAGTCAATATCCGGACCTGTTGAAAAAGCAAAATTGAAATTGGCAACCGGGTTGCTTTCCGCTATATCAACAATGGCTTCACCCAGGTAAAAATTGTATGTAGTGTTATCACGAAGTGTATCTGCAATTTTTATAATCACAGCATGTCCTTTAACACTGATATCTGGCAATTCCTTCAAAGGTGGTGATATGAGCAGGAATTTCTCCGGAGTTTTTAATATGATATACTCATCAAAATTGATTACTATTTTTTTGCCGTTGAAGTTAGTTGCAAGATTTTTTGGTTGCGAACTCAGCATTTCAGGAGGAGTAACATCCTTCGGCCCACCGGTTGGCGTAACAATAGTAGCACAGGCAACAGCATACAAAACGAGTGTAGCAGGTAAAACTATTTTTAATATAAGTCGGAATTGCGTTTGCAAAAATGGGAACATAGATTCATTGAATTTGCTTTTGCAAAGATGGTGAAAATTTAGCGAGTAAAGTTGAACGTTGGAGCATAGCCAATCAATCCGGATTCAATAAGCCCCAAAGTCCCAATTTTAAGTCCCAAATTCCATAAGTTATTGCGGATCACACCTGGTTTTTGGAGGAATTTGGGTCCCTGCACCTGGTATATATGGATTGATCTATTTTATCCTGCACTAAGCGTAATATTGCTGTTGAGCAGTACCTTTGCATTTGCAAACCATTATTTCAGCTTTATGAAAGTCTTTTACATCCGAATAATAATCTTACTGGTTTTGCTATCACCAGTTTTGAGCCTGTTTGCCCAGCAAGGCCCTTCATTAAAAACCCTTGGTTTGATTTCGGCAAATGAGAAAATTGCGCACAGGAAGCTGTTAAATCCTCATAAAGAACTTATTGTAAATAATTACGACTTAAAATACCACCGGTTTTTCTGGTTTGCCGATCCGGCAGAGGCTTTTATCAGCGGCTCTGTTACTTCCTGTTTCGTGGCAACACAAGCAGGCATGAACAGCATTCAGTTCGAGCTAAGTGCAACTATGTCTGCCGATTCGGCCAGCCATCGCGGCAAAATGTCCGGTATTGATCATACAGGCAATGTTATCACTATTTCTTTTGACGAAATTACACCCCAGGGCACTTTAGATTCGGTTACAGTTTATTATCATGGCAACCCGACAACCAGTGGTTTTGGATCTTTTGGAAACGAAATTCATGCCGGCGCGCCCGGAATGTGGACCTTGTCAGAACCTTACGGTGCTTCCGACTGGTGGCCTTCGAAAAACGATCTTACCGACAAAATTGATTCCATTGATGTATTTGTTGTTACCCCGGTTGGGAATCATGTGGCCAGCAATGGTTTGTTAATAAGTGAAGCTCCGTTTAACACAGGCAATACACTGGCACATTGGAAACATAGGTACCCGATTGTGTCGTACCTCATAGCTATTGCTTCGACCAATTATGCCCGGTTTTCGGATTACTATAGTACCGGCTCCGATTCGTTGCAGGTTTTGAACTATGTGTATCCCGAGGATTCGGCCACTCTCCGCCAGAGTGCTGCCGGTGTTCTGCCTGTTATGGCTTTATTCGAAAGCCTTTTTACACCTTACCCATTCAAGGCCGAAAAATACGGCCATGCCGAGTTTGGATGGGGTGGCGGCATGGAGCACCAGACGATGACTTTCCTGGGAAAAGGAGCTTTTAACCACGAAATTATCGCGCACGAATTGGCACACCAATGGTTCGGCGACATGATAACCTGCGGTTCGTGGCACGATATATGGCTTAACGAAGGCTTTGCCACCTTTACTGCCGGGCTTACCTACGAGCATATGTTCAATGGATTTTACTGGCCTATCTGGAAAAATAACGAAATTTCATTTGTATGTTCCGATTCGGCCGGCTCGGTGTATTGCGATGATACAACGAGTGTTGACCGCATTTTTAATGACCGGCTTTCATACAGCAAAGGTGCTACCCTTTTGCACATGCTGCGCTGGGTAATAGGTGATGATGCTTTTTTCGCCGGCGTAAATAACTACCTGAATGACCCCAAACTTAAACATGGATTTGCCCGCTCTTCTGATTTTATTTCACATGTAGAAGCAACTTCCGGAAAAGATCTGACGGAATTTTTCACCGACTGGCTCTATGGCCAGGGATACCCGATTTATACCGTAAATGTGGGGCAATTGGCTGATAATGAAATTTCTGTAACCATCTATCAGAGTCAGACGCATCCTTCCGTTTCGTTTTTCGAAATGCCGGTTCCAGTTCAATTTTTTGGGGCGGGAAGAGATACAATTATTGTTTTCAACCACACTTTTACGGGTGAAATGTTCACTGCTAACCCCGGTTTCAGAGTCGATTCACTGAAATTTGACCCGGATCTCATGCTGGTATCAGCCCACAACAATGTAGTTTTAGGAACCCCGGACTTGCCTTCAGGAAAAAATCTTCTGCTGATGCCTAATCCTGCTACTGATCGTTTATATGTACAACACAAGCTTGGAAAGATCAATACGCTGGAAATTAGTACGATGGATGGGAAAGCGGAATCAGTTCAGATAGAAAAACAAGATAGTAATCTGATTGAAATAAACACCAGAAACCTTCGGAATGGTATGTATATTCTCAAAATCGGATTTAAAGACGGAATAATAACGGAGAAATTTATTATTAAAAGGTAGAAAAAGGTTCAAAGTTCAATAGCTGCGCGTTCAAGGTTCAAAGGCTGCGCGTTCAAAGTTCAAAGAGTTCAAAGTTCAAACGCTACGCGTTCAAGGTTCAAAGGCTGTGCGTTCAAAGTTCAAATGCTTCGCGTTCAACGTTCAAATTATCGCATTACCGTATTATCGCATTACCACATCATCACATTACCACATTATTTCAATATCCCGAATGAATATCCTTCTCTGAGACAAAATTCAATATACAAGGGAAGCGCGTATTCCATTCGTTCGCGGGCTTTTATACTATCGTGAAACACTATGATTGAACCAGGTTTCGTATTTTTTACTGCATTAGCCAGGCATTGTTCGCCGGTAAGATTTTTATCGTAATCGCCGGTAAGCGCTGTCCACATGATGATATTGTAATTTTTCCGGACTTGCCGGGCTATCTTCCGGTTGATTTGTCCGTGCGGTGGCCTGAACCATTTGCTCTTAACAAGTTGGTTGCATTGCTCAATTTCTGATAAATAGGTATCGAGGTCAGTTTTCCAGCCTTTTACATGATGAAAGGTATGATTACCAACAGCATGGCCTGGGCTGAGCAACATCTCGAAAACTTCAGGATATTTCTGTACATTTTCGCCAACACAGAAAAAGGTAGCTTTAATATTGTATTTCTCCAGGATCCCGAGAACCAAAGGCGTGATTCCTGGTACAGGTCCATCATCGAAAGTAAGAAATACTTCGCGTTTACCGGTTGCTACGCTCCAAATAAGTCCTTTCGGATAAATATATCTAAGCCAGAATGGTGCTGAATAAAAGGTCATTTTTGAAAATTTGTCTGATAAAATAACCTCTCTGCTTAAGCTAAAATTGCCTTAATGGAAACGAAATGTTAATATAGCTAGACTGCCAGTGAGAGTGCTAGCTTAGTCATATTCGTAAAGTTAAACTGTCTTTCCAGGGCACTGACGTGTTCGCCGGTAAGCAGGTGATCGCTCACGGTAAGTAACGAAAGGGCTTCCACTTTAAGCCGGGCAGCAAGCAAGTATAAACCTGCCGATTCCATTTCTACAGCCAATGTGCCATAGTCTCTCCACAGCTGGTAAGCATCGCCTTCTTCGGGAAAGTGGTAAAAAAGATCGGATGAAAGAATATTTCCTGCTTTAACGTGCATGTTCAATTCAGAAGCATTTGCTACTGCCAGTTGAGCCAGCCTGAAACTTGCAGTGGGGGCAAATGTCATGCCCGGAAAATACCTGGCTACCGAAAACGAATCCGTTGAAGCACTCACAGCAACTATAACATCCCTCAATTCAACGTCTTCGAGTAAACCGCCACAGGTCCCAACCCGAACCAGTGTTTTTACTTTATAATCGTTAATAAGTTCGCTTGCATAAATCATCAGCGAAGGCAAACCCATTCCTGTACCCTGCACCGACACCCGTTTCCCTTTATAGTACCCGGTATAACCCAGCATTCCACGTACATTGTTGTAGCAGACAGAGTCGGTAAGTAAAGTTTCGGCAATATGTTTTGCCCGCAAAGGATCGCCCGGAAGTAGCACGAAATCAGCTATTTCACCTTGTTTGGCTTCGATATGAATACTCATTTTAAGAAGATTGTGTGCAAATATAAGCACAATTAGTTTTGTAGATAAGATAAAATTCCGGTTGAAATCTATTCGTTTTTCAGTAACCGGATAAACCCGCTAACACTCAGTAAGTTCAACGTAAAAGCCCATAATACAGATGCAATGCCGGTTAAAATGAGGAGTATTCTCCAATCCCAATTGATAAGGCTCGAAAGCATGTTCAGTAAAATTACACCCATCGCAAAAAACAGCAATGTGAAGAGATATTTCCAGTTAATTGTAAACCTGAAAATTCGTTGAGCAATGGCTACCTGTATAATGGCAGTTACAAATTGTGTAGCCAGGCTTGCATACGCCGAGCCTACAGCCATCATCGAAGGAATAAGAAAATAATTCAGGCTTATATTTAATATCATCCCGGTTAAAGCCATGATATTCAACGCCTTTAAACTTCCATTCGCCGTGAGCAAAGTGCCAAAAATGTATGTAGCTGAAATCGGAATAAATCCGATAATCAGGAAAACAAATACCTTCTGTGCTTCCTGTATCTGGCCAACATACAACAAAGTCATAATCTGATCGCTGAAAAACGAGGAACAGGTTGCAATTGTCATTGAAATAGTGAAAATAATCGTAAATGAGAGCTTTACCATTCCAACAACAGGAGCTTTATCTTTAATCAAACGGGCGAAAATAGGGATAAGCAATACCGAAAAAAGGTATGCGATCATATTTACTGCATCTAATAATCGGTATGCTTTTGCATATATATCGACCTGTGTTGTGCCGACTCCTTTTGGCAATAATCGTTCGAGCATAACCGAATCGATGCGGTTGTAGAAAGACATCAGCAGAACAAGCAGTGCAAACGGGAAACTCTGCTTGATAATCATCAGGAAGAATGAGGTATTCCATTGTAAGCGTTTAAAGGCTGCTTTTTTTATAACGATCAGCATGGCAACAAATGCAGTGATGAGATAGGCCAGTGTTTGTGCGTAAACAAACCATATTATCCTGAACGGTTCGGTGGTGAAATTTCCCCAAAGCAACAAACTGCAAAAAAGGATCATCAATAAGCGGTCGAGGACTGATACGACACTGTCGATCCTGAACAATAACAATCCCGAAATATTCGATCGCAAGTACAGGATAAACGATACCAGGAACTGGTTAAATCCCAGAAAAACAAGAAAATACAGGTGCCGTCCGTCATAGCCAATGATTGCAGCCACGGCAAACATCACTACAAAATAAACGGCTGCCAGTATAAACCGCAGGTAGGTAATCCCTGAAAAGTGCTTGTTTAAAAGCTGGTTATTCTGGGCAATGTTTTTATTGTTGAAATTTGTAATCCCAAAATCGAGCAGGATATTAAACAGGAATGTGAAATTCAGCACCGTAAAATAAAACCCATACTCGCCGGGAGCTGCTAAATTCTGAACCGTACGGTCAATGCCAAAAATCCAGAAAGGCTTAACCAACAGATTAAGAAAAAGCAAAAACCCAAGATTGGTAATAAATTTACGCTTCATTTTTTAGCCTTTTAGCTCAGGCGATATTTGAAAGAAGAAATTTTGTGTTTTGTGTTTTGTGGGTTCAAATGTAACCAAAACTCCATTCTCGAGCACAAAAATCTGGTAACCTATATCCGTTAATAATTTCATACAATCAAACCGATTCTGGTTTTCCCATAATTCGGCATATATTATTGGTTTATATTTAGTTATAAGATTGATAGCACCTTCTAATACCTTGAACTCGTAATTTTCAACATCAATTTTTATACCCGAAAGAGGTTTTGTAAGCGATAATAATTCAGGCATAGTATCAAGCCTGTGCATAGGCACGCTGTATTTTATACCACTATCGCCTTCGCTGCCTTCCACCCCTTCGATATGGCTGAGTCCGTGAAACTTCACGTGTTTATGCTCGGGCAGGATAATTTCAGCCGTACCCTCGTAATTTCCCAGCGCCACTTCAAAAACCTTCACATTTTGAATTTTAAAATGTTTTAATAAGCGATGGAGTGTATTTAAGTTTTCGGGTACAGGTTCGAACGAAAAAACCTGGGAGCCAGGAAGTTTGCGTGCAATATGTACCGTCATCACACCAATGTTGGCACCTATATCCAGTACTGTGGACTGATCGGGTAACAAGGAAAGAAAATGAAGAAAATCGCCCTCTTTGCGATTACTTTTCAGGGTAGCAGTGATATAAAGTGAAAAAATATACAGATAATTTTCAAATCCCAAAATCCTTTGTAATACAAACTTTACAAGCGTTTTCATCAAATACCCTTTTTTGTTGCCAAAAGTACGACTATTTGAGTGATTGCCAAGTTTTGCCATATTATCACATTACCAAATCATCACATTCCCGCATTTTCAAATGTTCAAATTACCACATTCTCAAATTACCACATTTCCAAATTATCAAATTAATCAGGGAAGTGAACAATTATTTTCCTAGGTTTGCGTAAGTTAAGCAACACAAATACTGAAATACTAAAAGTTTGAAAATTGCTGTAAATACGCGATTACTTTTATCCGGTCGACTGGATGGAATCGGCAGGTTTGCCGATGAAACTCTCCGTATTATAACCACTCAACATCCGGAGCATCAATTTTTCTTTTATTTCGATCGTAAATTCGACGAAAGATTCATCTACAATTCAAATATTCAGCCTGTTATCATTCCGCCCCAGGCACGTCATCCTTTATTATTTCTTGCCTGGTTCGAGGCAAGTCTGCCATTGCATTTTAAAAGAACTAAGCCTGATATTTTTCTGTCGCCCGACGGTTTTTTGTCGTTAACCACTAACGTTAAATCAGTTGGAGTGATCCATGACCTTAATTTTGAGCACTTTCCCGAAGATATCCCTTTCCTGGTGCGGAAATACTATTCCAGAATGTTTCCACAGTTTGCAAAAAAAGCTACCAGGATAGCAACCGTTTCGGAATTTTCAAAATCGGATATTGTGAAGACGTATAATGTAGCGCCCTCCAAAATTGATGTGGTTTACAACGGAGCGAGTGATATTTTTAAACCCATACCGGCAGTTGAACAGCAACAAATCCGCCTGAAGTTTTCGCAGGCGCATGAGTATTTTTTCTTTATCGGCACCTTGCATCCACGCAAAAACCTGGTGAATCTGTTTAAAGCATTCGATCAGTTTAAAAAAGGCAATTCCAGCGGCATAAAACTCATACTTGCCGGTGCCCGCATGTGGTGGACTGATGAAATCCGCTTAGCCTACGAAGGAATGGAATTCCGAGATGATGTGATATTTACCGGGCGTGTCAGTGATCAGGAACTCGCATTGTTGATGGCTTCGGCGTTGGCCCTAACCTATGTTTCGTATTTCGAAGGGTTCGGAATTCCGATTCTGGAGGCTTTTCACTGTGATACACCTGTGATTACATCAAACCTGACATCAATGCCTGAAGTAGCCGGCGATGCAGCGATTTTAACTGATCCGTTTTCGATCCCTTCTATAGCTGACGCCATGCAAAAAATGTCTTCCGATCACAATTTCAGGCAAAAACTGATTGAAACCGGACGGGAACAGCGACAGAAATTCTCGTGGGAACAAACTGCGGGGAAATTGTGGGAATGTATTGAGAGGGCGGCGGAGGGGGAGATATGAGTTATGAGTTATGAGTTATGAGTTATGAGTTATGAGATATGAGATATGAGATATTAGATAGGAGATAGGAGATGTGACTTATGAATTTTGAATTCTGAATTCTGTATTCTGTATTCTGTATTCTAAATTCTGAGACATATAACAGTATACAAAGTAGTTACCGATCTAAATTTGAAAGTTGTAAAATATTTCAAACCACGTTCACTTCCATCTCCAGTTTCACTCCAAAACGCTCATAAACAGAATTCTGAACCCGGTGCGCCAGTGTCAAGATTTCGCTTCCTTTGGCATTTCCATAATTTACAAGCACCAGTGCCTGGCTTTGATGCACACCCGCATCACCCTCGCGGAACCCTTTCCAGCCGCATTGCTCAATAAGCCAGCCTGCCGCAAGTTTTACTTCCTGGTTCCCAAGTGAATACGAAACCAGGTTAGGGAAGGTTTCTTTCAGGGTTTCGGCAAATTTGAGTCCGACAGTCGGGTTTTTAAAAAAACTTCCTGAATTTCCAATCACATCAGGATCAGGTAATTTGCTTTTCCGGATGTTACAAACGGCTTTACTGACATCGGATATGCCTGGATCCTGAATTCCCATTACCGATAATTCCTGCTTGATTGCACCATATTCGAGGTTAACTACAGGATTCAATCCAAGTTTAAAAGTTACCGACCATATTAAATATTTTCCTTTCAATTCGGTTTTAAAAATGCTGTTGCGGTAAGCAAAATGACAATCTTCGACGGTAAATACTTTCAATTCGCCGGTTTTAAGATCAATAGCTTCGAGCGAATAAAAAGTATCTTTCACTTCAACACCGTAAGCACCAATGTTTTGTATGGGGCAGCTACCAACATTTCCGGGAATTAACGAAAGGTTTTCGAGACCACCATACCCATGATCGACACACCAAAGCACGAATTCGTGCCAGTTTTCTCCTGCTGAAACCTTTACAAAAACACTTTCATCAGCATTCGCCTTGGCTTCTTTCCCTTTATTCGCAATGCGTAAAACCAGGCCTGTAAAATTCCGTGTTAAAAGCAAATTGCTGCCCCCTCCTACTATAAGCAGGCCATTTTCACTTAGTTTGTGAAGCTGATCTGTTTCGATTGCATCCAGAATATCTTCAATCGTGATAATCTCGGAAAAATATTTTGCCATCACATCCATGTGAAACGTATTGTAAGGAAATAATGAAACGTTTTCGCGGAATGTGAACATAATGATGAGTATTTGAGTCAATAACAAATTTGGCGGCTGCAGGAATCTTATGAATTTTAATTCCTGCTTTTCCGGAAAGCGCCAAAATTAAGTCATGCCGGTCAATAAAGTGATTTATTCCGAAGATTTTCCACCGAAAACTTTAATTTCGCGGTTAATTCCTGTTATGAAAAAGAAAAGGGCCATTATTTCAGTGATCAACGACCTGGTAACCGACCAGCGTGTGGATAGAACTGCCAACGTATTGGTTGAAATGGGATTTGAAGTTCTGTTGGTTGGCCGTCGCAAAACTGATAGTCCCCGAATGCCCGAACGGCAATACGAAACTTTCCGTATGCGCTTGCTTTGGGAGAAAGGCCCGGTTTTCTATGCCGAATACAATATCAGGCTTTTCTTTCTTTTGCTTTCGCGAAAAGCCGAACTCCTGGTAAGCAACGACCTCGATACACTTATGCCTAATTACCTGGTTCATAAACTGAAACGAATCCCTGTTGTATACGACAGCCATGAGTATTTTACAGCCACTCCCGAATTAGTCGACAGGCCGGAAGTACAGCGTATCTGGAAGTGGATCGAAAAGACCATTGTACCAAAACTCAAAAATTGTATCACAGTAAATAACAGCATTGCCAAACTCTTTGAACAGGATTATCATATCCCTTTTAAGGTTGTACGGAATATCCCTCGCAGGCGTAAAATCACCGAATTCCCGACAAGGGAAATGCTTGGCTTGCCGGAAGATATGAAAATTGTTCTCCTGCAAGGCTCGGGAATCAACGTTCAGCGCGGAGCCGAAGAAGCGGTTGAAGCCATGCAATATATTGATAATGCGCTGCTTCTGATTGTTGGTGGAGGCGATGTGCTCGCAGAATTAAAGAAAAGGGTCGGTGAA
This sequence comes from Bacteroidota bacterium, assembly GCA_037142075.1. Taxonomy (GTDB): domain Bacteria; phylum Bacteroidota; class Bacteroidia; order Bacteroidales; family UBA4417; genus UBA4417. The sequence goes on along the minus strand of JBAXBJ010000020.1, from coordinate 35,650 downwards.
CTTTCCTTACAACACAAAGTGATTTTTGTACCTCGTCAAACCCCCGAAAAACTTGCCGGATACACTGCCAATGCTGATATCGGGCTTACCATCGATAAGAACACCAATATAAATTACCGTTTCAGCCTGCCAAACAAGCTGTTCGATTACATTTATGCCGGGGTTCCTGTGCTTGCTTCGCCTTTGGTTGAACTTAAAAATATAATCCAACACTATGAAATAGGGGAATTTATTGATAATCACGACCCTAAGTATATTGCAGAAACCATTAAAAACATGCTGCAGGATGAAAAACGTCTCGCCTTTTACAAACAAAACACAGCAAGAGCCGCATCCGAACTGAATTGGGATAATGAAAAACAAACGCTGATCGAAATATTTACTCCCTATGCCTGAAAAACACCTGCATATTGTTGCATTCAATGTTCCGTTTCCGGCTAATTACGGAGGTGTCATCGATGTTTTTTATAAATTAAAAGCACTTCACAAAGCCGGAATTAAGCTTCACCTCCACTGTTTTCAATATGACCGTCCGGAGGCTACTGAACTAAGTGCTTTTTGTGAATCAGTGAATTACTACTCTCGTAAAACAGGAATCGCGTCCCAGTTTTCTGTAAAGCCTTACATTGTCGAAAGCCGCCAGTCGGAAGAACTGTTAAAAAACCTCCTTTCAGACAACTACCCTATTCTTTTTGAAGGTCTCCATAGCTGTTATTACCTGAATCACAAATCGTTACAGGGCCGTAAGCTTATTTATCGCGAAAGCAATATAGAACACACTTATTACTTCAACTTATTTAAAACTGAAAAAAAAATCGGGCGAAGAACTTTCTATTTAATTGAAAGCCTGAAACTCCGACTTTACCAGAAACAGCTAAAGTATTCTACTATAATGCTTGTTGTTTCTCAAACGGATTGCGATTATCTGACAAGGCAATTTCCCGGCAAATCAGTGACTTACCTGCCCAGTTTTCATGGAAACAGCGAAGTGGAAAGCCTTCCCGGGAAAGGAAACTATGTACTTTATCATGGAAATTTGTCGGTGAACGAGAATATTGAGGCTGCCGAATACCTGGTAAAGGAGGTTTTTAATGATTTACCAATCAAATTGAAGATAGCCGGGCTTAATCCATCTGAATCTTTACGAAAACTGGTTTCAAATTTTCCGAATACAGAGCTTATTGGAAACCCATCGCAGGCTCAGATGGAAGCACTTATCAGGAATGCCCAGATGAATGTTCTGGTGACGTTTCAGGCTACAGGTTTAAAACTAAAATTGCTTAACACGCTTTACAATGGCCGCTGGTTGCTGGTCAACCCGGCAATGTTGGCAGGCACAGGTCTTGAAAGCCTCTGCGAGATTGCGGAATCAGCAGGCGAAATGAAAAAGAAAATCTATACTCTTTTCAACACGGAATTTGAGCAGCAACAACTTCTGAAAAGGACTGAACTTCTTCAAAAACAGTTTTCAGACCAGGTGAATGCGGATAAGCTCATAAGTGAAATATTTGATGCACAATAATTTGCACAATTAAGCAGACTCGAAATGTTAATCAAATCTGAATTTCCCTTAAACAAAAGCGTACATCTATCTTCTCCGAATATTCATTCCGGGATGAACAAACCGGGACTTTAACAGTTTTTATCATCTGAATAAATCATTTGCACTGATTCATGCAAAATGTATATATCTTTGCAAAAAATTTGAACCAATTAAAAAATAACAAATAAAATGGCTGTATTAGTAGGTAAAAAAGCGCCTCAGTTTGAGGCAGATGCTGTGATAAACGGAGGCGAATTTGTTGAAAAATTCTCGCTTGCCCAGTATATCGGCAAAAAACATGTTGTATTTTTCTTTTATCCGCTCGATTTCACATTTGTTTGTCCAACCGAAATCATTGCGTTTCAGGACAAACTTGATGAATTCGAAAAACGCAACGTACAGGTTGTAGGTTGCTCGGTTGACAGTAAATTTTCGCATTGGGCATGGCTCAATACTGCTAAAAATTCAGGCGGTATTAAAGGAGTTACTTTCCCTTTGGTTTCTGACCTTTCGAAAACCATTTCCGAAAATTATGATGTTTTGGCCGGAGAATGGGAATATGACGAGGATGAAGACTATGTAGAATTCAATGGAGAAGCAGTGGCTTACCGCGGGCTGTTTCTTATTGACAAACAAGGAGTTGTTCGCCACCAGGTTGTAAATGATTTGCCCCTGGGCCGCAGCGTCGATGAAGCACTGCGTATGGTTGACGCCCTTCAGTTTTTCGAAGAAAACGGTGAAGTTTGCCCTGCCAACTGGCACAAAGGCGATGAAGGAATGAAAGCTACTGCCGACGGCGTTGCTGATTACCTGAGCAAGCACTAAAATTGTATCCTTATAATATTAAGACCGGCCTTGTGCCGGTTTTTTTATGCAATACAGTTGCCTGAAGGTGCAAATTTGAATCGATTCATCTCTTAAAAAGTGCACATAAAACCTGTTTTTTGAATTTAATATTTGAGACCGATTAAGCATAAAACCTACATTAGCTCAAATTGGTAAAAATATTTTGTTTTGGAAAATCGATAATTATTTATATTTGTGATGAACTAAAACTAATTTACATGAAAAAATATTTAGCTGAATTAATCGGAACCTTTAGCCTGGTGCTCTTCGGTTGCGGAGCGGCGGTAATTTCAGGTAACGCTCAGGTTGGACCCGCAGGCGCTGGTTTGTTAGGAATTTCTATTGCTTTTGGTTTTGCAGTTGTGGCAATGGCTTATGCAATTGGAGGCATTTCCGGTTGCCATATAAATCCTGCCGTTACAGTCGGAGTGTTGGTGGCTGGTCGTATAAATGCCAAAGACGCTGTTGGATACATTATAGCACAGTTGATTGGAGCAACAATTGGAGCCGGAGTTCTGTACCTGATAGTGAGTGGCAGCAGCAGTTGGGTTATGCCCGAATGGGGCCTTGGCTCCAACGGATGGGGCGAAGGCTATCTTGGCAATTATAATACTACCTCCGCATTTTTAGCGGAAGCTGTTTTTACATGTCTTTTCCTCTTTGTAATTCTGGCTGTAACTTCAAAATATGGTAACAGTACCATGGCGGGTCTGGCAATTGGCATTACACTCATGCTGATTCACCTGGTTGTTATTCCGGTAACCGGAACTTCAGTAAACCCGGCACGCAGTTTTGGACCTGCCTTATTTTCCGGCGGCAAGGCTCTTTCCCAGTTATGGCTGTTCTTTGTAGCTCCGATCTTTGGAGCAGTAGTAGCAGCATTAATCTGGAAATTTGGTTTTGAAGCAGAAGATAAAAAGGTCTGACAGAGGAAATACCTCCTAAAAAAAATTCTTAAAAAGCTACCTGTTTCGGGTGGCTTTTTTATTAAACCTTGCCTTGCTAAGCACTTCAGGAATCATTTTCCTTAGAACCCAGGTTAAAAATTAGCAGACAATTCCATTAATTCTGCTAATTGCTTGTCACTAAACCCATCGGGTACAATATTTGCGGACCGGCACATAAATAAAATTCGTGCCGATTTTGCCAGAATGTCAATTACATCAAAAGTATCGCCAAGGCTTTCTCCAATAGCGAAGACTCCATGCTTTTCCCATAGGGCCACTCTGTGATTCTGAAGTGCTTTTATCGTTTCCGTTGCTATATCTGCCGTTCCCGGAAGAATATATGGTACAAAGCCAATACCTTTCGGCACAAAAATAATGGTTTCGGGATGCATTCCCCACAGCAGCTTATTGATAGTCTGCTCATTACAGAATTCCCGTGATTGAGTCAATGTTATAAGTTCAGTTGTATGTGCATGCATTACAACTTTTTCCGCACTTCCTCGCAAGCCAATCATCTGGTGGATTCCCAAATGTGTGGGCAATTCGGATGTGGGCAGAAAATTGTTATCGTTTAATTTCTGCGACAGAATCCAATACCCGTTCCCTTCCTGGTTCAATTTAAGAATGAGCGTGTTTTTCACCGGTTTTCGAGCCAGGTCACGCATGCGTTTACCTGTTCCAGTTACGAAAAAACAATAACCGGATAAGTTCGGGTACCTTGTCGGAAGTGAAAAAAACGGGAAAATACTGAAATCCGAAATCTCTAAATCCATAATTTCAGTGATATTCACCGAGATATTTCCTGCATTTCGCTCCGCCCATCCACGTTGCCACAGATACCCGGCTACTTCGGCCATTTCGTTACTTATTTTCTTTAATGCCTTATTCCTGTTTAGTAATTCTTTCATAATAAGCAAGTTGTATCAATTCAGGCTGTTTCAATCGGAAGTAAGCCTGGTCAGTTACCAGTTTAGTGCCGTTTACGTGGATTTTAATAATAATTTCGAATCACAAAAATATTCATTTCATTGCGACCGTTACTATAAGAGTGAAAAACATTTTTTCTTTACCCATATGGTTTGGGTGTCTGACTTTCCAACCAGACAGATAATTTCAAGCTTAAAGGTTAATTGATTTATTCAACTCTTAAAAAGTTTAGCAAACCATTACTTAAACCTTTTGTATTACATTGTTTACCAAGTGTTTAACAAATAGTAAAAATTCCAGATTATGATCCTGCCCCGCGAAGAAGCACTTGAATTACTTTCAAAAAATGTGAAAAATGAAAAAATGATCGCCCACAGCCTGGCATCAGAAGTTGTGATGCATGCTTTAGCTGTTCGTTTGGGGCGTAATGCCGAAGCCTGGGCACAAGCCGGGTTGCTTCACGATCTGGATGTAGAGTTCACTAATGCCAATGCTTTAACTCATGGCCCTGTTGGGGCAGGATGGCTGGCCGAAATGGGTGTGGATGATGATGTTGTGGATGCCATCGGAATGCATAACGAAATGGCTACAGGCAAACAACGGTTCAACGAATTTCAACACGCACTGGCTGCCGGCGAAACCATAACCGGACTTGTTATGGCAACGGCTTTGGTGTATCCGGATAAAAAAATAGCTTCCGTTAAAACCAAATCGGTTGTGAAACGCATGAAAGAAAAAGCATTCGCAGCCTCGGTAAAACGCGAAAATATCCTCGAGTGCGAATTGATTGGCATTGATATTGAGGAGTTTGCATCAATTGCTATAATAGCGATGACAGAGATTGCTGATGAGATCGGGTTGTAGGTATGAGTTATAAGGGATGAGTTATGAGTTATAAGTTATAAGTTATGAGTTATGAGTTATGAGAGGTTATTCAACAAGGTATTGAATGTCAAATAAATAATAAGATCAGCGTGTAAAGTACAATCGAATGAAAAATAAAAAAATACTCCGCAACCCTAACCCCTAATCCCCATACCCCAAACCCTTTTTCCATACCTTTGTACAATCATGATAAAGAAATTTACAGATAAAATCCCATCTATTTTAAAGAATAAGTACCTGCTTACAGGTGTGGCTTTTCTTGTTTTAATGCTCTTTTTTGATGGTAACGACCTGATTTCGCAGTACCGTATGCGGAAGGAACTCAGCGGGCTTAAAAAAGAGCTTCAGTTTTACCGCGATGAGGCCAAAAAAGACAGTATTGAGTTAAGTGAATTAATGGGCGACTCCTTGGAACTGGAAAAATTGGGACGCGAAAAATACCTGATGAAGCGTGATAGTGAAGATATTTACATTATTGTTCGAAGGCCGGCTGTGAAAAAATAGAAATTACCGGCTAAAATTTCTTACTTTTTAAAAACAATCAAATGAAATCCCTTTCTTTAATAATACTCATCCCCGCATTGATGCTTTCTGCCTTGAATGCTACATCACAGAATGTTACAACATCAATTCCTGTTGATCCGGATACAAAACTGATCACTTACAAGGAGGTGGTTACCGTTGCCGGCACTCCGGCAGAACTGTTTAACCGTGCTATCGAATGGGTTAACAAGGAGTATAAAAACCCAATGGATGCAACAAAAATCCGCAACCAAGCCACCGGTTTGATCGAAATTATCCATCGGATTGAACTGACCAAAGACGTTGACGGAACAAAACTTCTGGCCGGGATTGTTGATTACTCGATGAAACTTGAATTGAAAGACGGTCGTTACCGATACACTATCACTAATTTTAATCTAAAGGATGTTTCGCGCAAGCCGATAGAATTTTGGATGGATACAAAAGATAAAACTTACATTCCTTTATATGCCGATTACCTGAAACAAGTTGATGATTTTACCCGCAAATTGATCGAAAGCCTGAAGACCGGTATGCAACCACCTGCACCCAAAAAAGTGGATGAGTGGTAAACCGAAACAATCTGTCTTATTGTTTTTTCTCGAAAGTTCTCCTCGACCCCGAATAGCTCACCTTTTTTACATCTCCCAGGTAATCCAGCAGTGTTTGGGCACTTGTGTTGTAATTGGTAGTACCCGGGTCGGTATGGTTAAATTTATAGCTGGCTGAAATATAGTTATTTACGCCAACGGTATAGGTTATATTCACATCCAACAGGTTTCCCGATCTGTCTTTCATCTCTACATCTGCACACAGGCCTTCAGCATTCACAGTCACGGTATAGGTCATGCCTGATGGAACCAGGTCAATTTCTTTTTCGCGGTTGTATGCATTGCAGATCAGCGACTTAATCTCTTCGTAAGTCATAGTAAAAGTTACAACCTGGTTGCCGAAAGGATCGAGGCGGAAAACATCCTTAAGTTTTATATCGCCTTGCGGTAAATTTGAGATACGGATTCCACCTCCATTCTGAAAAGCAAAGTCTGTTTTCATGCGTGCCGTAATGGCATCGGTCATCATACAACCCAATTCCTCCTGGGTGTTAAAAGCCGTTTCAGCAAATCCAACCACACGGTCCATCTCCTCGTTGGTATTGTATTTATCGATCAAAGTTTGTACAGCAGGATCAGTTTTTGTAATACCTGCCAACGGAATCAATTCATATTTTCGGTCCGTGACTTTTCCTTTTGTGACTTGTAATGTCGTCATTCCCACATATTTCAAACCGGAGCCTGCCTGGACAATCATTACATTGTTGACCATCATAGGTTTGGCCATAGTGGTGTGTGAGTGCCCGCCAATAATCAGATCGAATTGAGGATAAGCATTCGCAAGCTTTTCATCACCTTCGACTCCCAGGTGCGACAAACTGATCAGAATCCCGTATTTTTCTTTCAACCACAAAAAATCCTTTGCTTTTTCGATGCCATTTGTAAATTTCAGCCCTTCGAGACGCGATGGATGCGAATCGGGTAATCCATTTTCACCTAATTGGATAATTCCTAATACAGGGATTTTAATCTTTCCGGCTTTCAGAATCACAAAAGGTTCGGGTTGTTTCTCGACTGCCCCGGTCGCATCTATATTGCAACTTATGAAAGGAAAGTTTGCCTGTTGCCTGCGTTTATTCTGCAGTTCCTGCCCCATATCGAACTCGTGATTCCCGATGGCCGTAACGTCAAAATGAAGCATATTCATAATTTCGATCATCGGGAAACCTTTGTCAGGATACATATCCACGATAGGGTTCCCGGTAAAATTGTCGCCGGCAGCAAGCAGGAATACATATTTGTGAGTTTTGCGCAGGCTATCAGCCAGGTAAGCTAATTTCCCGAAATTGTCGATTTTTGAGTGCATATCATTGGTATGCAGGATTACTATTTCGGTAGATTTCGCATGTTTTTGAGCTAGTAAAGTATTGTTAGCTAAAAACAGTGCAATAATGGATAAAAACAGGATGAAGGATTTGATTTTCATTGTAACAAATTTATTAAAACGTGTTGTATTGACTCTTTACAGATTTGATGTAGCAAAGATAGGATTCTGCAGCCTTGGTATATTATATATCTGGATCTACTGCGAATTTAGTGTAATTGGTTTTAAAAGGCCAGAAGACCGAAGTCAGAAGACGGAAGAAAGTGCTAATTTGAAATTTATTCCTACGAATGAGAAGCGATTTGAATAAAAATAATTGGGCAGAAAGCTCCACTTTCATAAGATAAAAGAAGTTGTCAAAAGAACTTCTGACTTCTGACTTCCGTCTTCTGACTTCCGGCATTTTCAATTCACCCATTAAATTAACATTAGAATATATCTTATCTGGATCTTATCCGGAATCAGCCCTTTTTAACCAGAACATCTGCCCATCGTACACCGGTCCATCCGGTTCGGTGAGGTTACCAAAGCGATCGTAAACGCAAAGTTTGCCTTGCTTCAGCATTTTGTAGCTGCGTTCCGAGTATGCCAAAACCATATCACCGACTGTAGCTCCCCTGAAAATTTGTATTTCATCTTTATTCAGAATCACTTTCATATTTTGGCTGGAATTATCAGGCGCGACGTACTTTCGGGTTTGAGTTTCATTGTGGATATATCAACGTTTTCAATCAGAACAATACCGGGGCTTTTACCTTTAACAAAGCTTCCCAGTTTATGTTCAAGGCCTAAAAACCGGGCTCCGTTTAAGGTTCCCCATTGAATTAATTCCATCAGCGGAACTTTAGGAAAATACTGCTGAATGGTTTTTATTTCTTCCAGTATACTCAGTTGGTCGTTTGAGGCTAGACTGTCGGTACCTAACGTAATTTTACACCCGTTTGAGCGAAAAAGATTTACATCGGGCAGCTTCTTTTCGATATACAGGTTGGCATTGACACACAAACACCAGTAAGACCGTTCGAAATAGCGCTGCACAAAATCAATATCCTGCTGTTCCGAAACTGTATTGTGAACCAAAAGGAGCTTCTGGTTTCGGTTAAAATATTCCGCGATACTTTCGATGGGGCGTTTACCTGTGCCCCAAAACGCAGGAATACCAGGATTAAACATCTTTCTTCTGTCGGAAATCGGACCACTTCCATCCTGAAAAAATAAATTTTCGTCCGGATTTTCCTGGTGGTGAATACTTACTAAATTTCCGTTTTCCTGGCTTGCAATCAACCTGAAAAGTTCTTCCGGAAGCGAGTACGTGGCATGGGGGACAATTGAAACCCCTCCAGGAAGCGTCGATTTCTCAAATTGCTTTTTTAGCTGTACTGCTTTTTCAAAAATAATCCGTGCAAACGCAGGATTCGATCCAAAAACTTCCACGAAAGTGTGGAAATAATGGCTACTCCGGATCTTAAAAAAAGCAGTAGAGTTGCCATTTGCAATATCGGCAGTGGCCACAATCCCGGAATGTTGCATATCGAGAGCGGCTTTCTCAATCGCCTGTTGAATGGAAGTTTCTGAAATTTTTTTTCTCCATTCCTCCAGTTCCCTCACAAAACGATCAAGCCCTTCGCTTTTGGTTATCAATCCTTTGGCCCACGAAAGTTCCAGGTGGCAGTGTGTATTTACAAAACCGGGGCAAAGAATGCCATCATATTTTTGAATTTTCTCAGTTGGAATGCCTGGTTTACTATCAGGGTATATACCGTCAACTGTCCCGTCATCGTTTACAGCAAGCACACTGTTGTAACAGGGTTCACCTGTAACAGGAATAATACAGTTTGCCGAAAGGTATTGCATTAAATATATATTCGGGGGTGAATCGGCAAAGCTATTGCTTTTTGCCGAAACAGTAAGCTATCCATGCTAAATGGTCAGTATCTGATCATTCAAATTGATGTTTATCTTGACATAACAATCAGGAAGGAATTAAAAACATTAAACACAGAACACTAAATGTAAAAGCATTGCAACCCTTTTACTTTTTCATTCTAAATTTAATGTTAAGTGTTTTGTATTGCTTTAAGGTTCTGGCTAGTCCAGGTTAAGTTTTAAGACAACTATAATATAAAATCAACATACAAATAGTTATAAAAAGTTTGATACGCTAGTACTCGTCTTACTATTCTCAACAAATATCAACATACAGAACCTCAGCAATATGTAACTGATTCGATTGATTTCCCTAAACTCTAAACATGAAATGAAGTATTCAATTTAAGGCAGTTGTATCTCCTTGCCTATATTGACATTGCTCAAGTTTATCACAAATATCTCCGCTATGTGCGATCGTCAGGATAAACCTCAATATCTTCGCATTTTAAAAGCGAATTGTATGTTTCCTCATAAGGTGTTCCAACAAGGTCATCAGCCTCCCAATCAGTTTCCCACCGATATTGATCCAATAAATACCTGAACTGGTAATTCCTGCCTGTTGGCAAATCAACAGTGCATTTAAACTTTCTGGACCTGTCCTTTTTCATCAGGTGTTTGTCGGGATTCCATGAATTAAAATCGCCGACAACGGCAACAATTTTCGAGTGGTTTGCAACTGATTCCGGCAACGTGAACACTACCCGGCAGATACCCTTTGCAGGCAGAAATTTCTTTTCTGTACTCATGACAACCTCCCTATTTATTAAATATTAATAATGGTTTCTAAAGTATAACAGAGCAGCCATCGTCTTACAAAAAACTACAGTTTCTTTTTGAATATATGTATTTCAGTAGGTATCTCTCATAACAGCCATATTGTATATCTCGCTGTATGGTGTAGTATTAAAAGTATTTCCCCTGCTGTTACTGGTACTAACCGACGATTTTACAGTGAATTCATTTCTCTTTATAGGTGCGATTGTATCCTCGAACCAAACTGCCCCCGTATCATTTTCGGGAAGTTTTTTCCGAAGCTTTTCACTCATTTCGCGTAACTCGGCATTTTCAATCGGTCGAAGACCACTAACCCTGAGTAATTGCTTTGCCTCGAAGATCTTCCTTTCAGTTTCTAGGTTTTTTTGAGTTTTCATTTTACCGGTTTTTTAGGATTCAGTGACAAGTATAATCCATCCATCGGATGGAAAGCGAAACCCGAAATAAAGAAGAAAAATGGGATCAGGAATGGTTCTCTTCAGACTTTTTTTTCAAAAAGCGCCTCTTCTCTCTGCATCAGAATCAGCTTTAACTTGCACTATTTTAAAAGGTTGCTGACCCCAATAATAAAGACTCTTATTATAAACTGGTCATATTTTCCGCTTTTTTATCCCCTTAAGTGCATACAAGTAACCTTCAAGTGGATGATCTATTAAAGCCAGGCGTTTAGAGAAAAAAAGAAACTTCTGCTTTCACCTTTTCACGTTACGGCTAAGAACAATCACCTTTGATTTTTAAACTCTCCCGCTTAAAATCGCCCTGACCAAAAGCGAAAAATGCACTCAACACAGTAATTGTCCTTTAGCCTATTGATATGCTAAGTTACAACAAATTTCCGCCAAATACAAGTATATGTCAATTTATAAATATATCTTTTCATTTATTCTTCCATTCATTCTTACAACGTACTGTTTGATATTTACTTATGCATATGCAGTACAAACCTATAGCAGGAAAGCAGGTCTCACTGGAATGATTTATGGATGAATATCAAATCGTCAGATAAAACTTGGATTTACTTCAAATTAACAGCTAAATATATAGCCGGAAGTCAGAAGAAGGAAGTCGGAAGATTCGCTGATAAATTCTTTATCCTATGAAAGAGGAGTTTTACGAGTCAATTACTTTTCTTCATATCTCATCTCTGTAACAGGATCAAATCTCAATTTAACATTTTCTTCCGTCTTCGGACTCCGGTCTTCTGACCTTTTAAAAACTCATTCAACTCGCAGAAGAACCTATATATCAGGCATTTGAGGATAAAGCAGCAAAATGTTTTAAGTGAAAAATAACAATATTTTCCCGTCTTATTCTTTTTGAGGTACTTTCAACCTGTCGCCTGTTCCCTGAACCATAATCCGCTCCCAATCTTTGCCATAACCGGGCTGTGAGGGTGCTTTCGGAATATTTTTTCCGTTACCGTTGTCCAGTAGTTTCAATCCATCGGAGTTTTTCACGTTACCATCCATGAATTTCATAAACAAGTACTGATAAAAAATCTTCCAGTCGCTAACCAGTGTATTTCCGGTAGACACCGAAAAGCGGGTTATGTATTCTCGCGAAGCTATTTGGTCCTGTTTATAGAGCTCATTAGCTTGTCTATCAACTATTTCAACTTCCGCTGTAAATTGATTTTCAATCTGTTGCTGGTATTTCTCAATTTCAGGATGTATCAGGTTATAACGCGAATAAGCCCAATTGTTTACCTGGCTGAAAGTCCAGTAGGCAGAAGTTTCCGACCAGGTTATCATGGATCCATTGCCGATAGCGTAACTTTTAGGAATTTCATTTATACCGCAATACATGGGTGCGTAAATGCATCCATCGGCATCGTCGGCGCCAAACCAGAAAATTCCACCAAGTGGGGCGGGAAGCCAACTGCGCGACTGGGCAACAAAACTGTAGCCGGTTTGCTGCGTTGCAACTGCCCTTTCGTTTAAATACATCACACTGTCCACAACATATTCCATCGGGCGCCAGCGGTACGGCGATTTAAAAGGCCCTGCACCGGGATCGTTGCGCATATCGAGGGGTGTATCTTCGTAATGGTCGCGCATGCCGGCCATTACTTGCTGACGTGTAACCGGAGAGTCAGGTTTTACCCACAACGGCAGCCTGTTCGACACAAAGCCGTTTGGATTTTGGTTTCCATCCATCAATTGGCTATTTCGCGAAAATTGTCCCTGTGCATACCGGGTGTAATCAGGATTTTCGCGAATTTCTTTATTTATCTTCCTGAAAAACGACCAAACCCTGGCATCGCAGAAACGCGCACCACCGAAATTTAAAGGATTGTACACGTCAGAAAAACTAAAAGAGTCATCATTTCCTTTGTAAAAGCCGAATTTCTTCGCAAAGCTGATTACATCCGCCGAATGAAAGGTTGTTTGTTCCGGATCATTCCAATTGTTTGTCTTTTGAAACGGGAAGGTCGTGATCCGCGCCTGGTTGGCATGACCGCTCACATAACCCTCAGGAATCATGCGTGCTACCCACACGGCTCCCTTCTCATATTTCCCTTTTCCGATAAGTTCCATGATCCAGGCTTCGTTGGCATCCGAAATAGAAAATGATTCGCCACCCGACGCATATCCGTATTGTTCAACAAGTTCTGTCATTACTTTTATCATCTCCCGCGCTGTTTTGGAGCGCTGAAGACCAATTTTCATCAGCGAGCCATAATCGAGAATTGCATCGGGCTGCCGGCTGAGCGAATCGAGACCGCCAAAGGTAGTTTCGCCAATTGAAACCTGGTATTCGTTCATAAATTGTACCACCGAATACGTATGAGATGCATCCGGTATTTTACCTAAAAGTTTTCCGTTTTCGTAATGATATACTTCGCACATATCACCGGGTTTGTGATCGGCAGCCGGGTAAAAGGCGATAGCACCATAGCGTGTATGCGAATCGGCATTGTAGGTGATCATTACCGAATGGTCGCTGCTGGCACCTTTGGTTATAATAAAATTGGTGCAGGCTAATACAGCCGTGAATTTAAAAAAGCTGGCAATGAAAATCGAAATCGGGAGGATACGGGAAACCATACGTAAGTTTTTGAGGTAAAAGTAGAAGAAAAAGTTGAAATGAGAGGAGTAGATATAAATTTGATGCTTTTTGACTGGACTTTACGAAGGCATGAGGGAACGACGGCACGAGGGCACAAGGGCACGAGAGCCGGAAGTAAATAACCTATTTTCTATTTTCCAATTTCCTATTTTCCTATTTTCCTATTTTCCAAATCCAAAGTAAATCACTTGCAACAATCGTTGAGCAAAACGCCAAAACCAATACCTTTACAGGATTAAAACTGCAAAGCAAATGAGAATAGAATACGATATTAAATTAGGATTTAAGGATGTGATGTTCAGGCCAAAACGCTCAACCCTGAGCAGCAGATCGCAGGTAAAACTCGAACGCACTTTCAGGCTGAAACATACTAATACCGAATGGACCGGAATACCGGTAATGGCTGCCAATATGGATACTGTAGGCACCTTCGAAATGGCTATAGCATTGTATGACAAGAAGTTGTTTACGGCAATTCACAAACATTACAGTGTGGATGAATGGAATTATTTTATAGCTCATGCACCCAAAGGAATCGAAAATCATATTGCGTTAAGCACAGGCACCGGGGTTCACGATTTCGATAAAATATCTCAGATTTTTACGGCTAATCCACAACTTCGGTTCATTTGCGTTGATGTTGCCAATGGGTATTCCGAACATTTTGTTGCTTTTGTTAAACAGACAAGGAAAAAGTTTCATGATAAAGTAATCATTGCCGGAAACGTTGTTACAGGCGAAATGGTGGAAGAGCTATTGTTAGCCGGAGCCGATATTATAAAAGTGGGAATTGGTCCAGGATCGGTTTGTACCACCCGGATAAAGACCGGCGTTGGCTACCCTCAACTTTCGGCAATAATTGAGTGTGCCGATGCTGCGCACGGATTGGGCGGCCAGATAATCAGCGATGGCGGATGCAGCACACCCGGTGATGTGGCTAAGGCTTTTGGTGCCGGTGCCGATTTTGTAATGTTGGGCGGTATGTTGGCAGGGCATGACGAAAGCGGTGGTGAACTTTTTGAAAAAGACGGTAAAAAAGTAAAACAATTTTATGGAATGAGTTCAACAACAGCCATGGATAAACATGCCGGTGGTGTTGCTGATTATCGCGCCAGCGAGGGAAAAACAGTAGAAGTTCCTTACCGCGGACAGGTTGAGGATACCCTGCTTGATATTTTGGGTGGCATACGAAGCACCTGCACATATGTAGGCGCGTCCCAACTGAAAGAACTTACCAAAAGAACAACTTTTATCAGGGTAGCCGAACAGGAAAATCAAATTTATACAACTGATATTCAGTAATTCATGGTTTTTTGACACAATAAGTGAAACTTTATACTACTGAAAAGGGACTGGGATGCAGTGTTTAAACCTGGCTGATTTGCAGGCATTCGCGGGAAATCTATACCCAAATGCGATTTTGCCCATGTTGTTTTAACCAACTGAACAGGAAAAATATTTTTTCCAAAATTGACCTTTTATATTATCTTTATCAAAAAAAGCAACTGACACCTGAACCGAAATTTACAAATCAAAGCCTTATGAAACGACTACTTTTAATTGCCACCCTGTCGACTACTTTACTTTTTTATTCCTGCACAAGCAGCTTAAACACCTATGCGGAGTATGATAAAAATACAGATCTGAATAAATACAAAACCTATTCCTGGGTTGCTCCCGGTGACGGAAATACGGATAATCCTCAAAACCAGCAGATGGAGCTGACCTACAGCAAATTAGTGCTGTATGCGTCAAATGATTGTCTGAAAAAGAAAGGAATGGTACTGGATAACGAAAATCCGGACGCTATTTTTAAATTCGGCATGGGTATTGACGCCAAAATGGCTTACAAACAGGCACCCACGGTTAGTGTTGGCGTGGCAGTTGCTGCACCGGGGTATGGATATGGCTATTATGGCGGGCCCGGCTATTATGGCGGTGTTTCTGTGCCTGTCTCCGGAGGACAAATAACCGAGCATCGTGCCGACGAGGCTTTCATTTATGTTCAGATGTTTGACACAAAAACACAAGCGTTACTCTGGACCAGCGGAGCCAGAAAAACTATTGATAATGCTGCCGATAGCCAGAAAAATTTAACGCTGGCATTGCAATCCATATTTTCGAGTTTAAAGATTAAGCATAAAGGCAAGTAAAAGGTCGAGGGTCGTAAGTTGAAAGTCGAAAGTTGAAAGTTAAGGGTCACTGTTAACTATCGTTTTTCCGAAATTTTGCCTGTTCACTAATTAAATCTGAAAAGTTTAGTTGATAATTTTCTGCAGTTTAAGTAGTTTACGCAATTAATTAGAAGCTTTAAGAATATTTATATTTCGAATTAACCAAAAACGGATGGAATTATGGAAGCAAATCCGATAATCACAAAAAAAAAGCACCCGGTCAGGAAAGTGCTGTTGTGGATCCTGGCATCCATTATTATAATTGCTTCGATAGCAGGAATTTATGTTTACAGGAATTTCAACCAGTTGCTTTCGGCAGCACTTCTTAAAAGTTTCAATTCGAGCATTATTTCGGATGTTTACGAACTGAAGTTCGAAAAACTTCGTGTCGATCCCTTTCAGGGAAACATCAGGGTAATTAATGCATCCATTCAGCCCAGGCTTAAGCCACTGAAAGAATATCCTTACATCAACAGTTCTTTTCGGCTTATCACCCATAAAATTCTGCTTACACACGTACAAATCTCCACTTTGTTGCAATCGGGCATTCTGCAACTCGAGAGGATTGAAATAGTAAAACCCGAGGTTGAATTATTGATTACTGACGCGATACCCATATTCTTTCCCTTTAAAGATTCGACCGAAGTTGCTACTGAGGTAAAGAAAAGCGGGAAAAAGCCTATTGAATCCTTTCTTTTAAAAGAATTTGAATTAACCGAAGCATCGATACATGCAAGCAATACGGCGAAACTCAGGGAAATAGATGTCAGAAATTTTAACATTTCGGTCAGGGATGTATTGATAAAACAAGAACAGGGCAAAGATGAAATATCATATAACCACATTGAAGTATCAATAGGAGGACTTACCGGCAAAATGAAGAATGAAGCATTGAGGCACCTAAGTTTTAAGGATTTCAAATTAAGCCTTGATACGCTAGAGGTTAAAAAATCGGTTGATTCCCTGACATACCATTTCGCCGATTTTACTACCGGTTTAAAAATGCTGGATGTACAAACAGCTGACAGCACCTTCCATATTTCCCTGCGATCCTTTCTGCTTTCTTACCGCGATAAATCGATTCAATTGAATGGAGCCATGTTTAAGCCAAATGTCAGTAATGCTGTTCTGCAGGCAAAGTCCCGGTATCAGAAAACAAATTTTTCAGTAAGTCTGGGAGCATTAAATATAAAGGGACTGAATTTCGATTCCCTGGTATACCAGCGGAAATTATTTATCGATGAGATTTCGATTGACACATTGGAATTATCACTGTATAAAGACAAATCCAAACCCGTTGATAAGTCTAAATTTCCGAATTATCTGGGGCAAAAAATCACTGCGATTGCGATGCCGCTGATGGTAAAGCAGGTAAAAGCCACTAACGTCAACCTGGTTAATGTTGAACGGAAAGAGGATGGGAAAATAGCCAGGGTAACAGTGGGGCGCGGAACGCTCAGCGCTAAAAACATTACCAATCTCGACCCAGCAGGCTTGCTCACGAT
Source organism: Bacteroidota bacterium (assembly GCA_037142075.1). Taxonomy (GTDB): domain Bacteria; phylum Bacteroidota; class Bacteroidia; order Bacteroidales; family UBA4417; genus UBA4417. The sequence goes on along the minus strand of JBAXBJ010000020.1, from coordinate 18,594 downwards.
GAATGCTTCGGCCTTTATCGAAAACAAAGTCCTATTAAACCTGAATGTTGCATTCAGTTACGCTAAACCACAATTCAGTATAAATATCAAAGCAGGTAAATTTAATTTGCTTGATCTGAACCAGTTACTTTTGGCTTATACTCCTGCAAAAATCAGTAAGGGTACGGTTGATGAAATTACACTATCAGCGACAGCCTACCGCACAAATGCAAGCGGCACCATGAAGTTTTTATATCACGACCTGAATGTTGACCTGAAAGTGGCCGGTAAAAAATGGCAGAATGATGTGGTTGCCTTTGCGGCTAACACCTATCTCAGCACAAACAACCCGCTTTCGGCCGATACTCCGCCAAAAGTGGTTAAATTCGAAGCTGTAAGGGACATGAATAAAGGAGGGTTTAATATTATCCTTAAATCGTTCCTCGGGGGAATGAAAGAAACCATGATCATGTCGAAAGAGAACAAGAAAGCATACAAGGAAGAAAAGAAGAAGTGGAAGTTGAGGGGGAAATAGGGATTTACGATTGGGGATTGGGGATTGCGGATTGCGGATGACGGATTGGGGATGGCGGATGGCGGATTGCGGATGACGGATTGGGGATGGCGGATTGCGGATTGCGGATTGCGGATTGCGGGTTTACGATTGACGATTGACGATTGACGAATAGCGATATACAAAGCAAGGCAGATGAAACCTGGAAACGGGAAGATGGAACCTAAAACTTTGAAACGCCTGAACTAGGAATCTGGAAACGGGAAACAGGAAGCTAGAACCTGAAACGTTGAAACACTGAAACCCGGAACCTGGAACCTGGAACCCGGAACCTGGAACCTGGAACCCGGAACCTGGAACCTGGAACCCGGAACCTGGAACCTGGAACCTGGAATCCGGAACCCGGGACCCGGAACCCGGGACCCGGAACATATTCAATCAACTAAATACTGCCCAAGCAGTAAACTTTATTCCCCTGCATTGGTTTGTTTAAAAAAGGAATGAGATGCGGAAAAACTGGAAATTCAAAACAGGGATATTTTTAATTATACTTTCCTCCTTACTATTTACATCCTTACTAGCGGTGCCGTTTCTGGAAGCTAACGGCAAAACCAAAGTATGGGTTACTACTGTGGTAATCGTACTTGGTGAAATAACTTTCTGGGTGGGTGGGTTTTTACTGGGAAAAGAACTCCTGCAGAAATACAAATCGTACTTAAATCCAATGAAGTGGTTTAAAAAGAGAACCATTCCTGCAACAGCTAACGCTCCCGAAACTTCAGAAAATTCAGTAATTCGTTCCCGGGAATTCTAATTTTGTTAAATGGCTGTGGAAAATAAAAGCAAACCGGACAAACCTGATCTTTTGTTGATCCCGTTTTCATCGCCTTCAGAATGGGAACAGTGGCTGGAGCAAAATCACGCCGTTTCGAAAGGCATCTGGCTTCAAATGTTTAAAAAAGGTTCGGGCGTTGCTTCGCTTATTTATGCCGAAGCTCTGGATGTAGCCCTGTGTTATGGCTGGATCGACGGTCAAATAAAATCGATTGACGAACTTTCGTATAAGCAACGTTTTACGCCTCGGCGGACCAAGAGTCTTTGGTCCAAACGGAATATTGAACATGTGGCGCGATTGGCAAAAGAGGGAAGGATGAAACCTGCCGGTTTAAAGGAAGCAAAGGCGGCAAAAGATGATGGACGCTGGGGAATTGCCTATGATCCGCAAAGTTCAATGACTGTGCCCCAGGATTTTATTACCGAACTATCAAAAGATAGTAAAGCCAGCGCTTTTTATGAATCGCTCAACAAAGCAAATAAATATGCTGTTGCCTGGCGCATACAAACAGCAAAAAGACCGGAGACAAGGGCGAAACGGATAAAAGAAATAGTTGAAATGCTGGCAAGGGAAGAAAAATTCCATATGTAAAAAAAGATATTGCCATTGACAAGCATCAAAATACCGAAGCATCTGCTGAAACTGGTACGCCGGTTTTCAATTAATCTTTTTGTCTGATCAGCCCCCCGTAAATCACTCTCCCTTGTTACGCAATATTACATACAACGCACGGAAGATATTTTTCGCAAGGCGGAAAATGTTTCACGCCGCACGGAAGATGTTTTACGAGCTCGTAACATTGCTTCCGTGTGGTGTAGAGATGCTTCCGTGCGGCGTAACAATGCTTCCGTGTGGTGTGGAGATGCTTCCGTGTGGTGTGGAGGTGCTTCCATGCAGTGTAACAATGCTTCCATGTGATATGGAGATACCTCCGTGCGGTGCGGAAATGCTTCCAGATTGAAAGAAAAGATAAGTAAAAGTAGTATATATTTGCTGGTATTTACGATAAACTGGTAACGTAGTCGACGACCCTTTATAAATCCACTGACAGGTTAAAAACATATTTGTACTTTCAATAATTCAATGGCTGACGAAATAAAAAAACTTAAATTTAAACGAAATGCTGACCTTCAAATTGAAGTTGTGCCTCTGCACACTTTGACAAGGGTGAGCAAAGACCATTTGGTTACGCCACATCGCACTAATTTTTACCACATCTTTCTTTTTGAAAATTGCCTGCCTACGCATATTGTTGATTTTGAGCCCATAAAAATTGAGCCCTATTCTTTATTGTTTATTGACAAAGACCGCGTACATCAGTTTGACCAACTTCTAAAATACGAAGGACAGGTTTTAATTTTTACTGATGACTTTTTTTGCACTTCTGAATCGGATACCAGGTTTTTGAGAAGCAGCATTTTGTTTAACGACCTTACAGACCAGCCAACTCTCAAACTTAACAAAACTGATTTTGAAAAATATGTCCATATTTGCGAAAACATTACGGAAGAATTGAGTTTGCCGCCAGATAACTCAAAACCCATACTATTAAAAAACTATCTTCATAATTTCCTGCTTCTTGCCGAAAGGGAAAAACGAAAACTAGGTTATACTGAACTGAAAAAGGGCGCAGACCTTGATTATACTTTGTTGTTTCGCGATTTGTTGGAAAGCAACTTTACCAAATTAAAAAGTGTAAATGAATATGCCCAACTCATTTGCATTTCCGAAAAGCGTTTAGGACAAGCCACGACAAAGGTTTTGGGCAAATCGCCAAAAGAAATAATCAATGATAGAATACTATTGGAAGCAAAACGTCTTTTGGTTCATACGCACTTATCCATCAAAGAAATTGGACAGGAATTAGGTTTTGAAGACCCGGCCTATTTTGTTCGCTATTTTAAAAAAAACATTATTGTTACACCTGTAGAGTTTAGAGAAACCCACCTCCCAAAGTAAACTTCCTAAAAGTGCCATACAAAAGCTGATTTGTCCATTGTGCAAAATCCGGAACCCTCTCATCTTTGCACCATTATTAATCATTTAATTTTTTTTAAAAATGGACAAGAACAGAGAGGCTTTAACCGCATTTTACAGAAAAGCATTAACCGTAAATACAGAAACCACACCCACAGCAGTTCTTTCAGAAGTGTTAGCTGACAATTTTCTTTCGAGCGGTTCGGTAGATAGCAAAGGGAAACCAGCTTTGATCGGACAGGTTGAATTCTTTTGGAAACTAATTCCGGATTTGAAGTGGGAGCCACAAGATATGGCAAACGAGGGCAATAAATATGTAGTTCGTAGTTTGGTAAGCGGAACACCCAATGGCGATTTTATGGGATTGCCAACAGATGGCACAAAATCATTCAAAATTATGTCAATTGATTTTCATACCGTAATTGATGGCAAACTGACTTCAGTCCATCATCTGGAAGATTGGGCAACAGCAATGAAACAACTTAAAAGTTGATTTTATAAAACTGCTTTATTTAACGGCGCAAAAGATGCTATTGCCCCCGTTCCTGCTCGAATCCTTCCGCATGTTTCTGGTAATCTTCGCTTGCGCGTACCATATTTCCTGGTGCCGGAAAATCAAAGCCTGATCCTTAAAGTTTGCGTACACCCTATTTTTCAGCGATGAGCCATTCGTTTCAATAGCCCATACGCCAATAAATCAAATCAATCCTAACTCAACCCGGCATTTTCCGCAAAGGTGTATTTCTTTCTGGTCAATATCCTCCACATACGTGCTTGAACGCATGACGCAGGTGGGTGTGTGGCAGTGAATCAACCCAAATAAATGCCCGATTTCATGGATTATTTCCTTTTTGAATCGTTCAATCAGCAAGGCATCGTCGTTAATCATACCATATCGTTCATTACTAAGCCTGTAGAGTGAAGCTATACCGGTGCGGCCGCCCAGTTGCGCCTGTCCGAAAATATAGGTGAGAATCGGGATAAAAAGATCAACACTAAACAACCCGATAGTTTTAGTCGATTCGGGAATATCCAGGGTATCGACTTCCCTCAGTAACTTATCTCCGTTGTATTGTCTCCTGATGGGATCGAAAAATCCGGTTAAATCGGCACGGGCATCTTTACTGGTAACCAAACAATTGTATTCCATGGCAACTGCCTCCGAAATCTTCTCAAGAAATCCCCTGTCGAAACGGCTAAAAGATACTAATGTGATAATTGGAGGATTCATTGAAGGTAGGTGTCGATTTTTAGTTTTAAGTGCTGTACCTAAAATTAGCTGATTTCTTTCATATGCCTGCCTGATGAATGACCTCCGGTGGAAACCGCAGCTTTATCAAGTTTAGTCTGTTGATATTGAGGAAACTGCTTTGTGTTTTAAAGAAACTATTCGCCCGGACTTTGAGGCAAATTCTATGGCCTAAAATTGAAAAAATACCACTAAGGCACTAAGAACACAAAGGACCACAAAGCATAGCTATAGAGTTTAACATTTTGCCTGATTCATTAGCCTAAGTATTTGAAGGTCAAATAAATTATTTTCCGCATTGGATTTAAATTTTGATTTCACCACCATTTTCCCATTTCCATTTTCCAGTCTCCAATTTCCAGTTTCCAGTCTCCAGTTTCCAGTTTCCAGTCTCCAGTCTCCAGTTTCCAATTTTCAAATTCCCACATTATCACATTATCGCATTATCACATTATCGCATTAACGCATTATCGCATTAAGCCTTCAACCCATACTTTTTAATCTTATTGTAAAGCGTCACCCTGTCCACTTTTAAGGCTTGCGCCGTACGCGAAATATTCCAGCTGTATTTGTTCAGAATTTGCAGAATAAATGCTTTTTCGAATTCGTCGAGGCTTTCGACCGAACTATCAATAACATCTTTGCCAAATGGCAGGTCTTTCAGACCTATTTTCTTGCCGTTGCCCACAACGATGGCGCGTTCGATCATATTTTCCAGTTCTCGAATGTTACCCGGAAACTGGTAACCCACAATGCGTTTCATTGCTGCCGAATCCATGGTTATTTCCGGTTTGTTCATTGACAGGCAATATTTTTTGATAAAATAATCGACCAGTAAGGGAATGTCTTCAACCCTTTCGCGCAAGGGAGGAACATGTATGTTCATTACATTGAGCCTGTAATACAGATCCTCACGAAAAGTTCCTTTTTCGACCATGCTCTTCAAGTCGCGGTTGGTAGCACAAATCACCCTGAAATCCGACGAAATTTCCTTATTGCCACCCACACGCATAAAACTCTTGGTTTCGAGAACACGAAGCAATTCTATCTGCATTTTCGTAGAAATGGTTGCAATTTCATCCAGGAATATGGTGCCGCTGTCAGCCATTTCGAAACGGCCTTTGCGGTTGTATAAGGCGCCGGTAAAAGCTCCTTTTTCGTGCCCGAACAATTCGCTTTCGAGCAAACTTTCGGTTAATGCACCGCAATGAACGCTCACCAGGGGGTAGAATTTCCGGAGCGAATTGGCATGAATCGCCCTTGCAACCAATTCCTTACCGGTACCGCTTTCGCCGGTTATAATGACAGAGGAGTTGGTTGGGGCAACGCTTTCAATTTCTCTCAGTACATTTTTAATGGATTCGCTTTTACCAATCAGGTCTTCAACGCTTTCCAGCGAATCAACCCTTTTCTTGAGAGTTTCATTTTCGTGAGTCAGTGAAATTTGCTTTGTGGCATTCCGTATCAGGTGCGAAAGATCATCAGGGTCGAAAGGTTTGGTCACATAATCGAACGCCCCGTCTTTTAAAGCCTTTACAGCAGTATCCACCGAAGCAAAAGCGGTCATAACAATAATTATCGAATCCTTGTTCAGCGTCCTGATCCTTCGTAGCAATTCCAATCCATCCATGCCGGGCATTTTCAGATCGGTGAGGATAATGTCAAAATCATCGGATTCGAGTATCGACAAAGCTTTCTTGGCATTTTCGGCACAGTCAACCCGGTATCCGTCTTCGGTAAACCAAAGGCTAAGTGAATCCCTTACAGATTCCTCGTCGTCAACAACTAATATTGATATTTTTTTATCCATTTTTACAGATCGTTAATTTCTGATCAAAGGTAATGATATTGAAATGGTTGTGCCTTGTCCAGGTTCCGATTTGACCTGGATTTTCCCATGATGGCTCTGGATAATGCCATGTACAATAGGCAATCCAAGACCAATGCCGCGTGCTTGTTGTTTGGTCGAAAAGAAAGGTTCAAAAATATGCGGGATGTCTTCAGCCGAAATACCAATCCCGTTGTCGGATATCTCCAATTTTACCGTATCCTGGTCGGGATTCGAAGTTCTGACCACAATTTCCCCATTTTCACTTACGGCCTCGGTGGAGTTAACAAGCATAGCAACACAGGCTTGCTTGATCTGGTTAGGGCTGCAATAGATTAAATCGGATTTGGCTTTAAAATCAGTAATAAAAATGATGTTCGCTATCTTTACAGGATGCGACATTAAATCGTAGGTTTCGTGAAGGATGACATGAAGATGTACCGGTTCAAAATCTTCCTGGTCTTTCTTCGAAAAATCAAGCAAACCTTTCACAATATCGCCACAGCGTTTCGTTTCGGATTCAATCATTTTCAGGTGTTTGAGCATGATCTCTTTCTTGGCCTCGGTCAGGTCAGGATTACTCAATAACTTATGTACCAGCTTGGCATATACCAGAATGCCCGATAGCGGATTATTTATTTCGTGGGCTACCGAGGATGACAACTTCCCCAGAGAAGCGAGCCGCTCGATATGAATCAGTTCACTCTGGGCGGTTCCCAGTTCCTCCGATTTTTTCTGAACTTTGTATTCAAGTTGTTGCGACCAGTTTTCAAGCTCAGTAGTTGCTACCTGCAGATTATCAAGCATATCGTTGAAAGCAACGGATACCATTCGCATATCGTCCAGTTGATTGGGTCTAATTTCTACCCTGGTGCTCTTATCCCCGTTTGCCACAGCAATACTTGCTTCTATCAGTTTATTCAATGGCTTTTTTATCTCCCGGCGGGTAAATAATATAAGGAAGGAAGCAAGCAATAAGGTCGTTAAGATGGCTAGGAGATAAAATTCCATGGTTGATTTTTTCACGGCCGCATCGAAATCGGCCAATGGAACTTTAATTACCAATGATCCTAAAACATCTTCAGTTGAGGTATGTGCATGACAGGAACTTTCGTAACAGGATTTTGAATTCAGAATAGGCGACCGGATCAGCAAATGCCTTTGTGTATTGTTATTCAGATTCATTTTGCATTCGCTCTCCGTCGAAATTATCCTGTATGCCTTTTCTTTCCGTGGAAACATTGTAGCCAGGTTTGCGTGACAACTCTTACAGTTTGGATTAATATTTCCGAGAGTATCGGATGGAAATGAAGAATAGACCAGGTTGTCCTCGCTATCGTACATGTTAACATCCTCAATGCCAGGCAATGTATGAATAACATCGAGGGTATTCTGAAGTGCACTTTCGTCATTTTCGAGCATGGAATGATACAAGGCCCCTTCGACAAGTGAACCGACGTTATTCCCACTCTGGAGGATGACCGTATTGAGGTATTGCTGGTAAACGGATTTGAAAATAATGCCAAATGAGACAAACAGGATGATAGAAAGTATTGCAATGATGAGAACAACCCTTGCATAAATGGAATTGCCGAATTTTAAATATTTCCTTAAAAACAGGTTTCCCATATTTTTTTTATTCTTTGTTTTAGAAAAGAAACTCATAATTCAGGTTTTGAGATTTGAACAATTCAGGGCACATTTTCAGTGTATATATTTCATCATGTATATATATAACTGCAATGTATAAAAAAACCGGCTATTTTAACCGGTTTTGATATTTAAATGTTGTAAAGCTCCAAAAAGAAAACCGGCATACACTTTTAAAAATTGCATATCGCAATCAATATGAGCATTTTAGCTTTTTATGTCAGGAATTCAAAAATTCTTTCTGAAAATCCTTCCATAATTCATCGGGCATGGCCGAGAGTGAGTTTTCGGATAATTCGCCTCCATCCTGAAGCACGGTCATGGTTTCGGGCGAATACTTCTGTGCATTCGTGGCAATAAAATCTTTATATCGTGTCAATTCCATTTTCAACCAATCGGTAGCGTCCTCGGCTAAGTAGCAGGATGGCATTTCAGCAACCCAGTCCGATGGTTTTATATCATAAATCCATCCCTTCCCGTATGGATCCTGATTTAATAACTCTTTATTCAGATCAAGAGCCGGGTTTGAATTAACGACAGTTCCCGAAATAGGTGAAGAGATCATAAGTCTTCTGCCATTTTGATCGATTTCGGCCAACAAATCTCCTTTCGTAATCTTATCGCCCGGATTTTTCATATTACGCACACTCACTTCGCCGGTTATATGAAGCAAAAGATCATCCAGACCAACTTTGGCAGTTCCCGACTTTTCGAGGTAAGCCCAGGTGTGATTTTTACTGTAAAAAATGCCTTGCGGGATTTTTAAAATACTGGCCGACAGTATTCCCCAGGCTTTTTGGATCCGTTCTGTAATTTTTACCTGCCTGTTCAATGCCAGCCAGAAAGGGATGAGCAACAAAAGGAAAGCAATAATCACTATGTACTCAATGCCTTTTGTTTCGAAAATGTTGTTGTAACTAAATCCGTCCATTTTTTTAATTTTTATGCTCTCCGATGTTCACGTCCGAAAGCGGGTTGTTGTTGTTTATTTTCTTCTTTCACCCAGTTAGGCGATTCCCTTAAAACCGGCAGGCGATTTATTACCCAACGGAAAATCCATAACTCTGTAAATAAAACAGTGAGGGTAACTACAATTTCCATCCACGACGGAACATAATGTACTGCCATATCCCACCTGAATCCTATGACTGTGACATTGAGCCTGTTCAGCACCACTCCTACCATAGTCAGAATAGATGCGAGCCTTATCAGGAATACGCTGTTCTTCCTGTAACTATAGAAATAGAGCATCATAGGTACCAGGACAAAGCCGATCATTTCGAGAAGGTACCAGTAGCCCATTGGTGTGTTGATCAGATCCCAGTGCTTACCGTGAATAAATACAAGCAATTGCAGGAAAAAGTAGGCAAATAATGCACCGGTGCATATTTTCGCCAGGCCATGGATTATTCCGTGTTGTGCCTGTTGGTTTTTATCACTGATCTGGTTCGCAAACACTCTGTGGCTGATGGATCCTTCAAAAATTACCATCGAAAGACCCGCAAAGATGCTTGATACGAAAAACATGATAGGAATAAATTCGGAATACCAAAGCGGGTGTATTTTTTCCTTTGCCATCAGGTATAAAGCGCCTAATCCGGATTGGTGAAGCATCGACAGTGTTATCCCGAAAATAACCGCTGCCAATGTCATACCTGATAATATTTTACGGGCACGCCTTGCTCCCAGCCATTCGGCTATAGCCGGCGAAAACTCAATCAGTTGCGCTATCATATATAATAGGAAATGCCAAGCCACCAGGAATAACACCGAACTGACGCCAAAATTGTTTCCTATGATAGGGTTGATCACATTCCAGGGACGCCCGAGATCGAGCAATAACGCTCCGGCATAAAACAGGTATGCAAGAAATCCATTCAGCACCGTAACCCTTACTATGGATTTATATTTCTTCATGTTCAGGATATAAACCATGAAAGTGATCACGTAGGCTCCGCCTGCAAAAGCTACGCCTGTAACTACATCAAAACCTATCCACAATCCCCAGGGAATTTCCTGTGAAAGGTTGGTAATTGCCCCAATCCCCTTCCAGAAACGAATGACAATCAATACGATACCCAGCATTATAATAGGTATGGAAATGATATTGAACGGCGTCAGCCATTTGCCTTTTGGCTTCATTTCTCTGAACAGAAATTTTAAGATGGGCTGCCCATCGTTGTCGGCCGAAATTATATGACTCTTATTCATTTTCGCTTTCATTATTTAGGTTATCCTTTTTAGTCGATTGCTGAATTCCTAATAAAAGTGCCGGGACAAGCACAAACACGCTCGGAACGGTGTACAAAAAGCCTTTTGTGAGTGATGGATACGATTCTGTTTGAAGGGTGGTATTCAGTCCTATTTCCTTAAATGGCACTGGCGAAAGATACAGCCAGCAAGTTCCGCCGGCCTCATGTTCACCATAGATCTGATCATAATAAAGATCCGGTTTTTCGTACATCCTACGCCGTGCTTCCGTTATCAGTTCCCTGCGGGTACCAAACATAAGAGCTTCGTTAGGGCAATTTTCGACACAGGCAGGAAGTTCACCCTTTTTTACCCTGGTCTCGTAACACATGGTGCACTTTTCAATTTTCGGATTCGGGCTATGAAATTCAAATTTAGGAATATCGAAAGGGCACGAAACCATGCAATAGCGGCATCCCATGCATTTATCTCCCCGCCATATCACCGGGCCGTCTTTTGTCTTGGTCATTGCCTGTGTAAGGCAGGCGGCCGCACAGGCAGGTTCGTTGCAGTGCATACATTGCATTTTGGAATACACAACCCCTTTCGATGTTTTGTATTCGTTTACCACAGTGCGGTGCTTGTCATCAGGTTTTCGTAACCCTTTGATTTCTTTGTTGGAAGGAGGCTCAGGTAAACCATTGGCATCGGCACAATCATATTCGCAGCCACGGCAGCCCTTGCAACGTGCAGCATCATACAAGATACCTCTGAACTCCGGATCACTTTTGCTTTTTGGTGCCGCTACCAGTTCCTTTCCAACTGCCAGGGTAAGTCCTGTGGCACCCATTATTTTAAAGAAGTCACGACGATGTAAATCCATGTCCTTTTTTTTAAAGATGAACGTTTATTTTCGTAAAAAGAAGAATTGCTGTTATTTATAGTTATCGAGGAAATTGGTTTGAAAATCTTCCCAAACTTCCGGCCCGAAGTCCGCCAGGATACCTTCTTTGAGAACACCTCCATCCTGAAGTACAACGTGCGAATATTCAAGGCTTTCAGGCTTTAAAGTAGCAGCCAGAAAATCTTTTATTCTTGAGAACTCGGTGTTTATCCATTTTTTGTATTTCTCTGCCATCTCCATAAACTGGATTTCTTTAAACCAATTGGAAGGTTCTATCATATAAACCCAACCCTCAGCATACGGAGATGAATTCATCTTTGAGGCATCAGCCATAAGTGCGTCATTTTGTTTTTTAATGGTTCCCGAAACCGGTGAATACAGGCTCAACTGTTTTCCAAACTGAATTATTGAGAAAAGGAGTTCACCTTTTTTGATCTTTTCGCCCGGATTTTTCATTTCAACGCGTGTAATCGGACCCGTGATGTGTTGCAGAAAATCGTCAATTCCTATTGAAATATTTCCATCTTTTTCCATAAAAGCCCATGTATGAGATCTGTCAAAATATAAGCCGCAAGGCACTTTTACAGCACTTTCCTCAAAACCGCTTATCGAATCATTAAAATCGGGGACTATAGATGCTTGTTTTCTGTAACGGCTAACAACTGCACTTGCAATCACACCTGCTGCAATCAGCCCAGCAACTATCGATAAAATCAATCCGGCATTCGATGATTTTTCTTCGGGTTTACTATATACATCAACGGTATTAAACTTAGCAAGCTGTGACTGGCTTTCGCTGCCTGTAAGATCACAGAAACCATTCTTGTTCATTAATTGCTGCCCATCGGTAAGCACCCACGATAAAAATGCAATTTCGGTTTCACTTGCTGGTTTCACTTTACTGACGGCATAAATATTGCTGTACAAAGCTTTGGGATACTTCCCTATCCAGACACCACGCATGAAAGTACTGAGATCAGAGTAAATATTTTCCATATAATCGATGGTGCCATTTCCATTTTTATCAACAGGCAAGATTCTGATGTTTTCAATAATGCCCTGATTATCTTCATTCAGGATATCAACAAGATTGCAAAAGCCCATTGCAAATTTATCCTTCTGAATAGCAGAAACAACTTCTTCATTTGTTCTCACAGAAATCCTGTTAACTGGCATCTGAATTTGCTGAAGAAAATTCTCTACCCCTGCTTTTATGGTTTCATCGTTGCTCATATAAACAGGAACAGTGTTGTTTTGAGTCCTGCCGAGAAGTGTCCCCCAATTTTGTTTATCCGGGTTATTGATAATTTGCGACAACATTTCCGGGGAAACGCCTTTTTTCGTAATCTCGCCCATAAAGGGGTTTCCTGCATTAAAAATGGGCACTATAACATCACGACCAACCGTTATTTCCCAGGTCTTTTCATTAGCTGTTGCCACCTGCGATTTAGTTGAAACGAATCTCAGGCTTTCGCCCAAGCCTAGTGCCAGATGTTTGTCAGCAGCATTGCTAATGATTTTCACATTAACTCCTGGATTAAGGAGATTAAATTCGCTGACCAGATTCAAAGTGAGCTCATATAACTCGGGAGTACAAGTAATTGTTACCGGATCCTGTCTAGAAACGGTATTTCTGCCGATTTGTTCCTGTGCATTTGCGCTGCTGAAAAGGATTAACAGCAAAATTCCGGCTAATGTTAAAATTTGTGTTTTCATGATTTCTACGTTTTCATTGTATTTTACACCATTCAATTACAGTGCCAAACACAATAATGTACTGTATCTAGTTGATTTACAATACTTTTAAAATTACTATGTTTAATATTTACACAAGTATACTGTTGAATATTGCAACACTATAAATATTTCTATACTGCAATTAGCTAACAGACAATCGTTTACCCTATAGTGTATATTTATTATACACATGTTGCTTTTATCAACACTTTGTTGATTTATTCAGGAGGGAACAGTCGATTTATAGGAAAAGAATATCGAGTGAAGCAAAATAATTCCATTTCTTTAGAATTTCTTTAAAAAAGCCCGGGCAAGGAATAAATATTTCATTTTATGTTTTTTTTTCTTAACTTTACATAAAGCAAATTTTGACTTTTAAACCGGGTTGTATCAACGCCTTTTACCAGGATTGTATTTGATAAGTTGCACATTTATAATGTTTGCCTGGTTTGTTGTTGAACACTTTAAAAAAAGAGTTTCTATATGAATAGAGAAAAGGACATTATCATCCAACTACAGGACAAAATTTCACAACTTTCGAAGAGACTAGAGTCATTCCAAAATGAAATTGACGGTCTGCGACAGGATATACATACCCTTGAATCAAAGGAATCAGAGTATGTAGCGATCAAAACTTCTGGAGAAACTGGTCAGGAGGTATTTATTCAAAAACCCAAACCAGAAGTATTTATTCAAGAACCCCAATCAGAAGTATTATCACAAGAAACCAAACCAGAAAAACCTGTCTTACCATCAGAAAATCCAGCTTTGTTACCGATACTTCCTGATGACAAAGCTGAAAAGGAACAAAATGGCGATGCCGATCGGCGAAAGAATATCGAAAAATTTATTGGCGAAAACCTCATTAACAAGATTGGTATAGGTATCACAATTATAGGGGTTGGCATTGGCGCAAAATACGCCATCGACAACCAGCTAATCAGCCCGCTGACCAGGATTATTCTGGGATACCTGGTTGGACTGGTACTATTTGCATTTTCAATCCATCTCAAAAAACAATATGAAAACTTCAGCGCCGTACTTCTAAGCGGCTCTATGGCTATATTCTATTTCATCACTTTCGCGGCCTTCAGCTTTTATGCCCTGTACACACAGCTATTTACATTTGCATTAATGGTGTTGTTCACAGTTTTCACTGTAATAGCTGCAATAAAATATAATAGACAGGTGATTGCCCATATCGGGCTTGTTGGAGCTTATGCAGTGCCTTTCCTGTTGAGCGATGGTTCGGGCAAGATCGCGATCCTGTTGAGTTATGTTGCAATCATTAATGCCGGCATCCTGGTAATTGCCTTCCGAAAATACTGGAAACCTCTGTATTATTCCGCCTTTATACTTACCTGGCTTATATTTCTTGCCTGGTTTATTCCAGACTATGACCCGGCTATTCATTTTGGATTGTCAGGTGGTTTTGTTTCTATCTACTTTATAATTTTCTACATTATTTTCCTTGCGTATAAACTGCGTAAACACGAAAAATTCGAACTTGAAGATATTCTCCAACTGCTTGTCAACTCTTTTGTTTTTTATGGAACTGGTTATTCCATTCTTGACCAACACACCCTTGGCTGTGATTTTTTAGGATTGTTTACTCTATGTAATGTGTTAATTCATAGCATCGTAAGTATACTTATTTATCGACAAAAACAGTCAGACCGGAACTTGTTTTTCTTTATACTGGGGTTGGCAATTTTATTTTTAACCATCTCAATACCTGTGCAACTTGACGGGAACTGGGTTACACTTTTCTGGTCTGTTGAGGCTGCTTTGCTCTTCTGGATCGGCAGAACAAAAAATGCTCCTGTATACGAATGGCTTTCCTACCCGCTTATGATACTCGCCTTTTTCAGCCTTAGCTTTGGCTGGCCAGATGTTTATCATATCTTTGAAGCAAAACAAAGCAACACACCATTAATTCCACTTTTAAATATCAATTTCCTGACTTCGCTACTGTTTATCCTGTCCTTTGGCTTTATAAACCGTATCAATAAAGATAAACAGTATGTTTCGCCTTTGCAAAAAGATGAACACTTTTTACAGGTCGCCAACCTTATGATTCCGGCAATGCTGCTGATTGGTGTTTATTTCGCTTTTTACATGGAAATCGTCAACTTCTGGAACCAACTCTATATTAGCACTTTAGTACCCCTAAATGCTAATTTCGCCGGGCACAAAGAAATCGGCAATGAAAACATATCCGAATATAAAACCATTTTTCTCCTTATTTATTCAATGCTGTTCTTTTCTGTTCTTTCCCTTGTAAATATCACGAAATTAAAGAACAATTTACTGGGATTGATAAACCTGGGGCTTAGCACATTTACCTTAGGGCTGTTTCTTACCTTAGGGCTTTTTGCTTTGGGCACTCTTCGCGATAACTACCTCAGCCAGTTAAATTCCGAATATTTCTACCGGGGTTCTCTTGATATCGGCATCAGGTATTTATCCTTTGTCTTTGTCGGACTGATACTTTTTACAGCTAAACGTCAAATAAAACAGGAATTTCTAAGAACAGATTTACACAAAGAATTCGACTATCTGCTTCATATTACAATACTTACCCTAACCAGCAACGAACTTATAAACCTGATGGATCTGTTCAGGCAGGAACAATCGTACAAACTTGGATTGAGTATTCTTTTCGGTTCCTATGCCCTGCTATTGATTATACTGGGCATCTGGAAGAAAAAATTTCATTTGCGTGTCGGTGCCATTGTGCTTTTTTCAGCAACACTGGTTAAGCTATTTTTCTATGATCTTACTTATCTTAATACCATATCGAAAACCATTGTTTTTTTAGTACTTGGTTTACTATTGCTCGTCATCTCCTTCCTCTACAATAAATACAAGAAAGTGATTTTTGATGATGGCGGTCAATAGGAAATTGTAAAATAAGTGTGTTTAACATACAAAAAAAATTCATTCCCAAAGTAAACTTAAACTGAATGGTTTGAGATAATATGACAAGATGGCAATCAGCGATATGTATCCGGTCATCAGAATCAACTCGAAAGAAACCAAATCGGGTATCTGAAACCTTTTTCTTTTTTTTGTTCCTGCAAGAGACTGTGCAACTTGAGTGAATAAACCATTTTCATTAAAAAAGCCCCCGAAGTTTATCATAAAACTCCGGGGGCTTGTACGAAAGCTTACCCTCTTATAATAGTGGGGTTAGGCTAAATATTCAATAACTACTGTATCACCAGCCTCTTAATATTTACAGCTTCGGCACTTCTGAACCTGAGGATATATACCCCCGGCTGCAGGCTGCTTACATCCAGTTGTGTTTCATTGCTGCTTAGCGTTGTGGTTTTTACCGCGCTTCCATTGCTCGAAAACAGGGTTAATGTAACCGGGATTCCCGTATACGGATAAACTACGGTCACATTATTTCTGGCTGGATTCGGATAAATATCAATCTGCTTTTCGCTACCGCTTTCTGTTGTAGTTATTTCGGTTTCTGCTGTTTTTGCTCCGCCGGAAGAGCTGACCGTAACATTATCGAACCTCGCGCGCGTGGTAGTAACATTATTCATGCTTTCCGATGATACGCCTATCAATACAGTAGTGTTCATACTCACTACCGTGCTGAATACCGAGCGCCAGCTGATCCCGTTTTCGGACGAATAAGCATCGAAACGGGTACCAACGCGTTCAATCTTTAACCATTTTACGCCCTGGCGCAACACCTGGTTCGAATTATGGGAACCTCCCTGCGTTTGCCTCACCTCCGAACGTATCATGGTCTGCAACTGCGCTTTCAGCAGCACTTTTTTCGATCCGGGTGTCAGGTTTTCCCGTATCTGAACCGAAGCCCATCCATTGTTGGTAAGGTCGTAAATCCGGGCAACAATGGACCCGTTCCCGCTAAGGGTTTGATATACGAATTCCTGCACATCGGCATTGGGCACCGTGTAACCTACCGAAGTAAGGGTGAACCTGCCGGGCACAGAACAAGGAGAGAATGCGGCTGTGCCACTTGAATTCCCGATCAGTGATTTTTGCCATGGTGCCTGTAAATCAGTGCCCTCCACAACGGTAACAACCGAATTGGCTGTCGCTGTGTTACCGGCAGCATCGGTTACCGTCAAAACAACCGGATTGGGACCCAGATTGCTGCAGTTAAAAGTTGTTTTGCTGGCTGCCCGAGTGGCAATGCTGCAGTTATCCGTGCTTCCGTTATCAATATCGGCGGCAGCGATTGTTGCGTTTCCTGATGCATCAAGATATTTGGTAATGTTTTTTGCCAGGGCTACAGGAGGGGTTGTTTCTATGGATACTTTCCATACGCAGGTGGATGAAGTAAAGATGGCATTACAAAGTCCATCTTTAGCCTGCCGGCGGTACCAGGTGTTGGCTGTGAGGTTTGCAGGCGGATTGTAGCTGGCAGCATTTGTGCCAATGTCCGTTGGTGTGCCCGTAAAACCTGCGTTTGTACTGCTTTGCCACTGGTACGAAATTGCAGCATTGCCACCGCTGGCCGGAATGGAATCACCGATTTGAGCCGGATCGCCGCTGTAGCATATTGTTTCACCGGATTTTTTAATGATTCCGGCAGTGAAAATCGGGCGAACCGTAACTTTCCAAACCTGGGCCGACGAGGTGAAATTTGTATTGCAGGTTCCATCTTTTGCTTGCCGGCGATACCAGGTAGTTGCCGTAAGGTTTGCAGGTGGGTTGTAGCTGGCCTCATTTGTGGCAATATCCGCTGGTGTTCCCGTAAAACCAACGTTTAGGCTGCTTTGCCACTGGTACGAAATTGTAGCATCGCCACCGCTGGCCGGAATGGAATCACCGATTTGTAACGGATCACCGTTGTAGCAAATTGTTTCGCCGGATTTTTTGATGATTCCGGCAGTGAAAACCGGGCGAACGGTAACACTGCCGTAACCGCCGGGTGTAGCACTACAAACCCCGCTTTGCACCACTGCCCTGTAACTGGTGGTAATGGTGAGGTTGGTCGCTGTATAGGTGGCAGTGGCGGTACCGGCAATATCATTCCAGTCGGTGCCGGTGTAGTACTGCCATTTGACAACACTTCCCGTTTGGCCGTAAAGGGTCAATAAGGTGCTGTTGGTTCCGTAGCATACTGTGGCTCCTCCCGATATATTGCCGCCGTTTGAAGCCGGATCAACAGTCACGGTCCATGTTCCGGAGGCCACTGTTGGAGTGATATGGCAGGTATTATCCTTTGCAAAGCGCCTGTAGGAGGTTGTGCTTGTCAAAGTGCCTTCAGGCGTATAGGTGGATAAGCTTGCGCCGCTGATGGCAACGGCATAACTGTCAGTTGATGAACGCCAGGAATATGTAATTGAATTGTCGCCTCCGCTGGCTGAAATTGCATTGCCAATGGACGTTGCCGGGCTGGTATTGTAGCAGATGATTTCACCGGTGGTAGCAATTTCCCCTGCAATGAAATCGGAGCTGACTGTTACGGTCCATGTACCGGTGGCCACTGCAGGAGTGGTGTTGCAGGTATTGTCCTTAGCATAACGGCGATAGGATGTTGTGCTTGTCAAAGTACCTTCAGGAGTATAGGTGGATAAGATTGCGCCGCTGATAGCAGTTGCATAACTGTCAGCTGATGAGCGCCAGGAATAGGTAATTGTGTTGTCACCTCCGCTGGCCGAAGTTGTATTGCCTATGGCCACGGTTGGGCTGGTATTGTAGCAGATGATTTCACCGGTGGTAGCAATTTCCCCTGCAATGA
>JBAXBJ010000019.1:0-57912 GCA_037142075.1 Bacteroidota bacterium | reverse complement strand
CAAAGGTGCAATCATATAGCCTTTATGTATGGCTTATATAGGGCTTATGTATGAATCAAGGGATGAAATTTGAGACAATTAATGATGAAATTATCTACTCTGCCCAGCTCATATTGAAACCTTGTGCGGAAAGAAATTTGATAAGTTCTGAAGGGAGTTCAAATACTCCATCATAGTCGGTGAGTTCGTTGCCTTGAAACCATAGTCCGATTCCTTCCTCAATTTCAAGATCATCAATTTCCCAAAGGACATATCCTTTGCCTTCGTGGTTGATGTTGATGGTCATTTGGCTTTTTGTGTTTTTGGATAGGCTTACCTGTCCGAATGAGTTTTCGCGGTTGATGGGAGAGGTAAATTCTAAGGTCCCATTAAATGGTGTTGTTGTCATAAAAAGATGCCCATGCCTTTGGGACTTGTAAGGGTTTCAAGCGCACCCAGGTTAATTTTATGAAAGGTTAACAGGCATAAGGATTACCAATGCCCTGATAAACCTCTTCGTCGGCAGCAGCTGAGAGGAACTGCCTGTATTCTGATTCTCCACAGGATAGGCAATAGAGTTTACCATCAGAAGGCCAGTAATAGGCTGAGGTTCCTTTTTTGAGGGTGGTGCCACATTCAGCACAAGAGCCCTGGTATCTGACGGTTATAGGGCGGGGATCGTTAAAGTACTTTTTCATAGAATTGGGGTTTTAGGAGTTTGGAATAAATTGTTAATACCCCTCCTAAATCCTCCCCGTTGGGGAGGACTTGAGATGGTTTAGTAAATGTGTTTATGAATGCTGCTGTATCCATGTGGATGCGTAGGAACAGAATTTCTCGGTGTTGGATTCATCGAGGGATGCGAAGAATTTAAGGATAGCATTGGCTGAAGCGTATCGCTCAGCTGAGCAAAAGCAGTTGAATTTGCTTCTTAGATGATCTGCCATGTAAGGGCAGTCCTTCCAAATCTCCTCAATGAAATTTGAGGGGATATTGTGGATAAAGGTGAAAGTGCGGTTAATTACGTCTGATTGTGTCATGGGATTATGGGGTTTAAAGGTTAATTTTCTGGATTGATTAGACCCCTCCTAAATCCTCCCCGATGGGGAGGACTTCAGGGGATCTTTCTAAATGGGTTATCTGTAAAATGAAGGGCGGTTGCGGTAATTGGCAAAAATTGCCTTTTTAGCTTCTGAGATTAACAGGAGATTGCGGTGGTATTGCTTCTCGTGCTGATCGAGCATTTTGAGAGCTTCGACGGTTTTGTGAAAGGTGCCCGGATTAGCCTGAGCTTTTTCGGATGCCTGGTTAATAACCTGGTACAGATCATGAAGGCGGATGAAAGGAATTACAGAACCGATCAAATGTTGATGAAAGGACCTGGACTGCCAGAGGCCGAAGCAGAGCCAGAAATTATGGTCCTTTTCTTCCTGGCTTTTGGCGTTGAAGGTGAAACAATTGGGGCAGGGCTGCTCCATTGGTTTGCCGCTGTTCATTCCTTTGTTGAGGATGAAAAAGGCGAAAGGGCTTCGCACCTGGTCGGGGCTGTAAGTGGTGATTTTCTGCATATTGGGTAGCTTTTTGGAGGTTATTCCAATCTTCCCTTTACCGCCCCTTCTACAATTTTTTTAGGAAAAAATAGAAAAAGGGAAAAAAGAAAAAAAGGAAACCATAAGGCAATGAAGCATGGAAGCAAAATCAAGTATGCAGGTCATTATTTTATTGCATGAAAAAAGCCCTTACGGGCTACAAGCATGGTTATGCATAAAATAATGAATGCACCCGAAGGGCAGTCAATACGGTGTAGAAATCAGATATTGCATGTATAAAAATGAAAAGAGCATAAAATGTGATATGCAATATGAATAAATGATACCGTATTGCTGTACTTGAATTTGCTGAAATGCTACTTTATATTCGTTTCTTTTTTTTTCTTTTCCCTTTTTCTTTTCCTGAAAAAATCATCCTCTTTAGCCACTTATCAAAAATAATTTGAACGAAGGCAATGGATATGCAAGCTCCAGATAAAATATGGGGATGAGGCTTTTGATACGAAGGTCATACATGGAGATATGTGGCAGCGAGGGGCAGTATAAATGAGATGGCAATACCTTTAAAAATAAGCAATGAATTGCCGGTGAATAAATACTGCTTGGGCAGCAGTAAGGGAATAGTAAAGATAAAACCGGAAAAATAGTATAACAGACCTATACCGCACGCTGTGGCTTGCGCTGTAACGATCAACCGGAGGGCGATAGCGCAAACAAAATACCGCTTGTACTTGTGGTACTGAATAGCTAAAGTTACTTGTCAACCGGGAAGTGGGGAGGCTTTAGCAGCTTGCCTGGATGGTCGGACGGGTTACGTTGAGTAAGGTTTTCGTGCTTGCCGGACGCTGTAACGTGGTATGTGCGATAGGAAGCGACCGGCGAGCCGAAAAAAGGTGCGAGGGCAGTAACCATACAGGTATGCTGCTGTGGGGTTGCGAAAGGGATTGAGTGAATGAGGATCGAAAGGAGCGTAACGAATGGAACGGAAAGAAGGCTGGCTGGTGAAGCCGCTACTTTGCGCGGTTTCTATCAACGGCGCAAAGTAAAAGCTGAGCCGAGGAACGAGGCTCTGCTTTAGGCGTGGGAATGAGTGGTCGCCGACGAAGGAGGTGTCCACGAATGACCGAACCTGCCAGACTGAATGAAGTGGAATGGAGTGGAGCGTATTGAGGACGAATGAGCGAAATAGCTTGCAGCAACATGTAAGTGAGGTGGATGCTCAGATTGCTGCTCGTCACTTGTAGAACTGACTTGTAAACAAAATACTCACCGGCTTGTATGCTTGTCCAACCGGAAAGTGCGGTAGGTTTTAGCAGCTGATATGACGAGGCACGAGGAAATATTTGCTGCTGTGTGTGCAGTGAAAGGCATAAAATTACGAGGGACGAGTAATGAATGGCTTGCAACTGCATGGAAAGTGGGTGGAGTGGGAAGGTAGCGTGGGGGCAGGCAGTGGTTACTTGCCTGAAAGGCCTTGTACATAATGGGCTTATGGGCTTTCTACCAAGACCATAAGAGCCTATTATGTAAAGTAACTTGTGGTGGTGTAGGGGGTGCATTTTTTGGCGCGCCTCGGTGTAATTGCTTTTTTCTGCAATTACCGTGACAAAAAATGCACCCCTGGAGCCATCCACCACTGGCTGCGTGGGATGGAAAATAAAATAATTTCTGAAATAATTCAATAACAAACAACGCTGTTCGACTGGATGAATAAAGCAAAGGAAAGAGAAGCTAAATACTAGCTGATATTATTGTGATAAATAAGATCTTTAAACCGGGACGAATTATAGATAATGCCAGATGCTTAACACTGGATTCGGTTATCTATTAAAAAACAAAACCACAAGGCAACTAAAATCGCCTTGTGGTTTTTGAAAATTATTGAATCAGAATTACTTGATAATAAATTTGCCTGATATTGTATTGATCTGATCGCACTTGTAAACATACGTCCCTGACGCATATGAACTTGTATTCAGAACTCTCTGACCTTGATTGCCGGTTAATAGCACGTTATCAATTAACCGACCATTGTTGTCAAATATTGATAGGTTAACCGAAGCATAAGTGTCGGGCAGCTTATAATCAAAGGCTATCCAGGTGGTAGCGGGATTTGGATTTGCACTGATAATTGCATCAACAGGCAATGAAGGCTGTGTGCCGGGTTTTACAGCGGCATGTTTCAACTCATCATTGTACCTTATGCAATTGCAGTATGGTATTCCCTCCCAAAACTCCAATATCCCCTTTGCTTGTGTTGAAGCTATGCCATGACCGAAATCGGCAATTGCTATAAGTTGCTCCTTTTCAGTAGTGTTGAGCATTGACAAATTTCGGCCATTAGTAGCAAGGTTTATTTGCAGGGTTTTTAATTCAGCAAATTTTTGGTATTCGGCTGTATCCTTAGACGAAAATTGGTGTAAAGCAGGTATTAAAGTAAGCATTGCCTGAGCTGCACCTGAATTGCCACTTTGTAAATACATATCAACTATTTGATACCGGCTTAAAAGATCACCTTTATTGTCGAACCAATTTATAATACCTGACTGGTCAACTACGGTATCATGTAACTTACTGCGCAAAATATCTGATGCAGCTGAAGTTTTTTGGTTGTCAAACATATTCAATTGTTCTTGTAATACAGTTTTATAGGAAGTATTACCTGCAATCTGACGCAACAAATCAATCATGTATTCCGGTAACGGATTCTCTTTTGTTTGAAGGAAAGATAGGAATTGTTCATCCCGCATCTCATCAGGATTTGCAGATAGGATTTCGAACAAAACCGATTCAGGCAAAACATCTGTTTTTAAAGCAGCTTCTTCCAATGCTTTCTGCGAGAGGTGCGGCGAATCACCTAATAATTTAGCCCGTAGCTCCCACATTTCGGAAGGAATACTTGTTTCAATATCCTCAACTGTGTTAGCAGTATTTCCACCGTCCTTTAAAGTTTCGTAAAGGGCGTTTACATTGTTGTAAGCTGAAAATGCATCGGCAAACTGCAATTCTTTGGCATCATTCTGAGATTGATTGAGGCTTACAAGATTATCACTACCACCGCCATAATGAGACGGACATGTATTGGTATTTGAGGTTAAAACCAACTGAACTCCATAATAGGAATAAGGTGCGCCACCAGCCGTATGAAAATAGAAGACTTTTGATTTACCCCCATTATCAAAATTCATGATAGCATTGGTTGAAAAGCTATTTGCGGCCGCGGTTGCTGTACCACTTCGTTGGTATGGCGAAATCCATGATTCCAGTTTGTTTGTAACATAAAAATCATATTTGTTGCCGGTATTGGTGTTGCACAGATAGGTAAGACCAGTAGGGGGTAAAATTTTATCTGAGCCATTTTGCAAATCAGCCAGATTTCCAACGGTTACATTCTGGAATGTATTTTTATATACTTCGTTGTATGCCGCGCCAGAATTAGTTATTTCAATCCCTGAATATGAATTAGTTGGAGGTATATTGCCACCCACAAACGTATTTTCTTCAATAGCATAACCTGTACAGGAAATTAAATTAAGGCCATATCCGTAATTCGGACAGTTACTGGCTTGTGCCATTTCGAACCTATTCTTAAGTATTACAGCATTGTTAATATTTCGCATTTCAATTCCATATCCGTTATCAGTAAATTTACTGTTTTGAATATTTATAGTATATGATGTTTCGGAATTTGAAGCTTGTATGCCATATAAAAATCCTTTGAAATAGGATTTGTCCAGATATACTTCAGGGCATGGTGTGGTTTGAGAATTACAAATGGCTGAAACATTATAACCAGCATCGAGTGAAAATATACCATAACCAGTTCCTGCGACTGAACGATTATTCAAAAAATCGCAGCCATTAAACTTCACACCTTTAACATACCACAACGAAACACCAGTATAATAAGGCGATGCATTGGTCGAATAATTATCGTTTACTTCAAAAGTGCAATTATTAAAAACACTGAAATTATTTGCTTCAGTTGTAGTATTAGGAATAAAATTACGATATTTCATAAACTCAACACTACGTCGGTTATTTCTAAATGTAGCTCCGGTTGCAATTATAATACCTCCTATTGAATTCCAATCATCCGGACGCCAGTTGGTTATGCCATTCACTGCATTTTCAATTACCGCTCCATTCCTTAATTCAACTGTACCCTGAGCGCAAACTCCGTTTACAGTATATTGATGTTGCAAAGTATTGCCCCAAACTTCAATTCCTTGCCATTGATCATTGCAGGCTTTGGTAAGGGTTGCACCATCAACAATTAGCTTTGCGCCTGGTTTTACAATAAACTTCGATCCTTCAGTTAAAGCTACTGTATTTTTTATTGTTAATGTTTGATTTGGCTCAATGGAAACAACCCCTGAAACAATACGATTTTCACTCCAGGTTAAAGATGAGGTGATTGATGTATTTTCAGTACCAATTGCACAAGGAATGTCGGTTTTCCATATACCTCGGCCGTATGTGCCAATCAATATTTGCCCATGCGAATAATCAATTTCAATATCAGATGCGATAACGTGAGGTAGCCCGTTGCTAATATTTTGCCATGAGTTTGTTGTAGGATCAAAAAGAAAAACGCCCAAATCGTTGCCGATCAATGGTCGATATGTATTATTTACCATTAGCCCATTTGCACAATTCACATTTAAGTCGGGCAAATTGTAGGTTACATCTGTCCAGGAAGTACCTCCATTTGAGGAATAATATACTTTATTAATGGCATTACCACTGCTATTTGTCCAATATCCACTAAAGGTAACCCATATTTTATTTGCATCAACAGGAGAAATAGCGATATCGGTAATACTGGTGTAATGAATTGTATTTCCAAGCCCGGCAGATATATTACTCCATGTAACTCCTCCATCAGTTGTTTTGAACAACCTTGCCTGATTGGCATCAGCCCATGTAGGTCCTGTGAAGCCTATAAGGATTAAATTAGGATTTGCTTTTGTTAACCCGATTGCTTTCATATCATTAGTTGTTATCCATGGATTTGCCGAGTTTTGAAAATCCGAAATCTTTTGCCAAGTAACGCTATTACTGGTTGCATTGGTCGTTCGATACAACTCGTTATAGCCAACATATAATGTACTATTTGTTGACGGCGACATGTTAAAAGGACGAGCATTGAGTCCGGGTGGGTTATAAGGTATCCCATTATTCATTGAAGTGTAACTGTTGAAATAATCAATCGATTTAACAATACTCTTCCTACCACCATTTGCCGTTGCATAGCAAATATTGGGTGTAATCGGGTCAACTATCACTTCGTAAGCATCACCCATCACTGTTGCTTTAAAGCTGCCGCTGCCATTGCCTATAACTCCGTTGTCCTGTGTGCCACCGATGTAAAAATCGGGATCAACTTCGGCATGGCCTATGCCATAATATTGGTTATTGTCAAACCCTAGTCCATTGCAGCTTATCATGATGCCAGTTTCGTACTCGTAGCGCGATACACCACCATCGTTACCACAAAACAGGTAGGTTTTACCGTTGGCTGTTGCTGTTTTAAATACCCTCTGGTCAACATGCCAAGTAGCATGTGCGCTTGGAGCACCATTGTAGTTGAAAAAAGTGTAGGTTTGGTTGGGCATATTTAATACTTCAAGGTTATACCCCCCACAAAAAAGCAAATTGGAGTTAGTTGGTGAAACCTCCATACCTGTACACCAATAACCTATACCACCAAAAGGATAGGTATATATATCCGATAAATTGTACCAGTTCTTATTATAAACATGGCTGAGAGTATAATTTGCAAGATTCAACTTTTTTACATTAAAATCAGCCCAGCCATTCATACCAGGTATTCCAATTGAATAGCCAATGTACATGACACTCGAATTATTTGGATCGTTTGCAAGAATATACCGGTCGCAATAATCGGGCAATCCGGTTTCGATACGCTGCCAGATCACGGTGGATGAGGTTGCGTTGGTTGTAAACCAAAGTTCAGCCGATTCAGTATGTGTATAACCACTTGTTATTCCATTTCCGGTAATGAAAACGGTATTATGGTCGTTTGGCTTAAATTCAATATCAAGCAACATTTTTCGCTGATCCCAACCTGCATAAGTTAAACTATTGAAAATTAATTGCCAACTGGCACCTGCATCCATGCTGCGGTAAACCTCGTCGTGCATTAAAGCATACACTATATCGGGGTTAACCGGATCGATCACCACCCTGCAAGCTGCCTTATAAGCACTTACCGGCATGCTGAGCACAGTTTGCCAGGTAGAGCAATTATCATTAGTTTTATGTATGTAGGCAGCCCCACCGCCAAAAGGCATGCTTTGGGCAATGTACTTGATATTGGTATTTGTTGGATGTACAGCAATATCGTTCACACCCATGCTGGGTAAATTGATATTATCGGTTACACATTCCCATTGAGCACCCCCGTTAATCGTTCGGAACATGCCTGATGTATTTGAACCGGCATAAATTTCGTTGATATTGTTCGGGTTTATCCACAAACTGACAATAATGCCCCTATTGTGCGTGCTCATGTTTTGATCGGCAGCCGGTTGCCAGTTCCATGTTGCCGAATTTGAAGGTTGAAAAGCCGGATTAGCAATTGCAGCCTGTAAGTTGGTTGCATATTTGACGTAGGTGCCATGTTCGGTAGGGCTGTTGTACACACGATCGCGCCAAAAGTCGTTCCATCGCTGGAAGGAGCGCATACCGGGTACTTTCAGTGTGTCGGGGGTTGCAGCTCTAAGGCTGTCGTAATAATGTGATTTTTTCTGCGAGTAAGTGTAATAGTTCTCGCTTGTCTGAGCAAAAGACATACTAAAGATGGCTAAAAGCAAGCCAACTAAGAGGAATCGGTTTGTCTTCATAACATAAAAATTAATGTTTAACAATTAGTTTATTATAAAAGGTCTGCGTAGTTGTTTTTACTCGAATTAAATATATGCCTGCAGGAATTTGGGTTAAATCTATATTGATTTGTTTTGTTGCAGTATGGTGAAAGTTATATACCGGTTTTCCTAGTATATCTATTAAGGTAACTTCTGTATCATTAGTTATTAATGTTAAATCAAGCAAACAATAATCGTTTGCAGGGTTGGGGTATATTTCTATTTGGGAATAGATAGGTTTTTTAAGTGAAACCAGATTAAAGCCACAGGCTACTTCATTGGTGTCAACTCCATTTGTCCAAATTGTATATGCCTCTACCTCTGTACAAACTGACACTGATTGTCTAAATGGATCCCAATATTGATGACGATCAGGAAAAGTATTATTGTATCCAACTACACCTTCAATAAATTCTATGGGATGACCATTCTGTATAGAATTATAGCAGTATCGAATTCTGATTTCTCCGTTATTTAAGACAATTTCCCCGCAATCAACCAATCGTATAAATATTGAATCCCCATCACTATATTCGTAGTGGAAAGCCGGGAGACTGATAGTATCTCCAAAATTTGCTGAGAGATCATAACCCAGTTTTTCAGTAGTTTCACCAAGGTATGAGCGGATAAACCATATTTTTTTAGTAATAGTGTCCTGCCGCATCAGGCAATGGAGGTTTCGTATAGTATCGTAAATAGTTTGGTGGTCGTTGAGCTGAAATACCTTTGTATAATTCCAGCTATTTATTAGAGTATCGCCATCTACTGTATAAATCTTATCATCATATCCACCTAAAAATTCGTCCCATTCATACACTGTCCAATAAGCGTTTTGGGTCGGGAGTGGGTAATATGTTTGGGCACTTAGCTTTAATGTAGTAAATAATATGCAACAGAGCAGAAGTAAGATAACCCTACTTTTTGATAACAGATTTTTCATATGTTAGAAATTTTATTTTTTATTAAATAGCAAAAACAAAGATAATGCATCAGAAATAATTATGCAACAGTATAAGTTCAATTTAATATTAAATAATTATTACCCAAAAATATTATAATAGCCTGATATAGATCAATATAAACACAATAATATACTATAGCTTAAACAATTAATTGCTATATGTCAAATATTAAATATTATATTAAACAAAGTGATCACTTTAGCCAAATCGTCTCATACAAGTTTTTTTACTTTGGTCTTATATGCCTTAATCCAAAAAATACAAAAAGGTGATACCTTAAAGCGTAATAAATATTCGTTCTTAATAAGAAAACTAAAAAACAGTAAATATTTAGTGAAAATCAGTGGTCAATGAAAGAAATATTTCTTCATTCCGCACGCCATGCTCCTTTCATTGCAACGCCTGTCAGATGCTTCCGCACGGCGATCAGATGATTCCGCACGCCGATCAGTTCACTCCGCACGACATGCTCCTATCATTGCAACGCCTGTCAGATGCTTCCGCACGGTGATCAGATGATTCCGCACCCCGGTCGCGCCAGAAATCGTTCCATCGCTGGAAGGGTCGCCAACCGGCCACTTTAAGTGTGTCAGGAGTTACAGCCCGCACACTGTCGTAATAATGCGTTTGACGCTGTGAGTACGTGTAGAAATTTTCAGTTGATTGAGCAATGACCGAACTTATTGTTAGGATCATGCAACAAAGCAGAAGTACTTTTTTTGTCTTCATAACTTTTTTGGTTAATGGTTAATAATTAGTTTATTATAATATGTAGTGGTTAATGTTCTTACAATAAAAATGTAAACACCTGATGGATATGTTGAAAGTTCAAAATGAATCGGATTTGAGGTAAATTGCAAATTTGTTTTTTTGATTTGATTACCAAAAAGATCGAATAGTTCGCATGAGACTATTTTGAAACTGGTCGGTATTTCAAGGTTTACATAATTATTTGCAGGATTTGGGTAAATTTTCAATGCACCTCCTTCTAAATGCTTATTATGAACAAAATTAAAACCACACTGAGTTGTATCTATAGGAAAAGTGCTTGCTGGCCAGATATATGCATTGTTTTGGTGGAGACACTGAGAATAAGTTTGGTGAAAAGGATCCCAAGAATAAAGTCTATCTGGAAATGTATTACTAAAACAAGTAATTCCTTCAATATAACCAATCGAACGACCTCCATTAGATACAGAAGTAAAAGCATAATACGTTCGAAAAGTTCCATTAAATAAAGGAACCGAATTGGTATCTTTGATCTCCAATATAAATGATGAATCCCAATCCCATTCATACTATTACAACAATTTAAATCCATTGATATTTTGAAAAGCGAAAGCAAATTAATCATATTGACTGATACCATTTTTATCAGAAGTAATTATAATGAGATAGTAAACTTTGCATCAAAGCCGGATACTGAATCGAATTTGCCTTATCGCAACAACTCTGGTTTTCAAGTACTAAAAAGCAGGGAAATATACCGGGTAAAAAAAACCTAGTAGTGTTGGCAAAATATTTTGTACCTTTGCCTCAAAGTTTTCTTAAAAAATGAATGCTTCCATATCATTAGACTTCCCTTACGTACAGCAAGAGGATTCTGTTAAAATCATTAATTTCTCTTCTTCTACTATCAATGCCGTGAAGAATATTCCATCGGTGATACTTGGTGTTATATTACTTCCATTTATCTTATGTCTTTTTATCCCAGCCGCTAATTTTATGCTTTGGAGGTTATACAAAAAACTGCACAAAGAAGTCAGCCTGCTTAAAAGCGACATTTTAAAACTGCCATACGAGAAAGCTAAAGAAGGTTACGATACCTTAAATTCATTAGTCTTGCTTATGGATAGTTTGGATAAAGATGTCAATTCAGGAACCGGCAACTTTTTGGTAAAAGGCATTTATAATAAATTCTTCAAGATTGCCGAATTGTTCAGGGAGATGCGGGATAGTATTGCTTCAGTATTGTTTGTTGAACCCAACAAAACACCCCTTTCCGAAAAAGAACAGGATACATTAAATGTACTTAACGACATCTGGGGCGATGATTCCGATCAGGTATATGCCCGCCACACCCACCACCATTTAACTCAAAGCCTTAAAGGGTATGGGGTTTGAAGTTTGGGACGTAACCAATATTCCAGCATTTCCTAACCAGGAAAACAGCAAGGAAGTAACCGCCCGCCCCGCCATTATAATCGAAGACCTTCAAGATGAAGTGGCTTTATGCCCTGTTACCAAGCAATTGCACCAGGTTACAAATTACAAATATGCCTTTGAAATTCTAAAAAACACTCCCGAAGGTCAACAAATGGGGCTTACTTTTGATTCACTGGTAGTGCTTGATCGTGTCCTTTCGTTAGGGAAAATCCGACTTGCTGGAAAAATCGGATCCTGCCCTCAATCTATTATTGATAAAATTGAAGATATTCTACAGCAGATGAGAGAAAATGGAGAGTATGTATAAGGTTATTTCAATTATATAATAAACAGTTAGCCCTTAATGTAAACATCTATTGTTGAATTAGTCAAAAGGATATAATTAATGAATAATATGGAAGTAATAAACCAAATAATAAAACAGGGTAGGCAGGGTAGGCACTTTTAGGCAAAAGATTTTCGAATTTTCACGAATAAGCTTCTGAATCACTAGAGGGACGGGCAAAAGAGAAAGAAAAAATAAGAAATTTCCTGCACACGAAATTTTTCTTCTGTATCGCTTGCTGCTGTAAGGGTGTAGAAGGAATTTTCAAAAAAGTTATTTTTTTTAGTGGGAATTTGCCTACCCTGCCTACCCTGTATCCCATTTCTTTCTATTTTAGTGCGTGGGAAGTGGGTCATTGAATGGCATATCTACATGTTTTTCAATAAGATGATCTGAAAGATTCTCTCTAATGTTAGAGGTATTATCAGAAAATTCTTCAAATATTTCTGCTTTGTAAAGCATTGTAATTTTATAATTACAGGTAGAGGAGTGTATTTTACCCCAAGCCTAGAGTGTATTTGCTTTATTCTGCAAATACCGTGACAGGGAAAAAGCGCATGGAGAGCTATCCGGCACTGCCTGGGGGAAGGTTGAATATAGAAAAGTAAACATCATAAATTCAAAATGGTATTGAATAGCTGAAGTTTGTGTTTTATTGTGAACGAAGCAAATACTAGCTATATATAAACTGGTTACTTTAGATAAACCCTAGACAGCCCAAAAGAAAATCATTCCTAAATAACTGGCTCATTTTTACTCCGGAATTTAAGATTTTATTGAATAATTTTTCGGCTTGTGGAAAATTACTCAACTAACTTCCATTCTTTATCATTTTCATCAACAAACCCTAATAGTCCATTTATGGGTGACATAAAAATCTTTTTGACAAATGTATATCCTGTTAATTTTTCAAGTACAGCAACATTCTGAAAGGTTTGATTTCCAATTGTATAATCAGTTGTATAGCTTATATGTTCATAGACGTTTGTGCTTTTGTTATAGCGAAAATTGTACTTATCTTCTGAATTTGAATTTTTAAAATTAATATCAAAAATAATATTGGATTCTGAGCTAAATGAACATCTTATTTCGATTTGAAAACCAGATTTTATAGAAATATCAGAACTGTAACTTGATGAAGCCATACATTCACATTTACAGCTCTTTTTAAAAGAAGAGGGAGGACTGCGGAATGATTCAATTATTTGAAATGTAGAAGTATCTGTATTATTCAAATAAACCATTTTTGCCCCAATAACCAGAGGAAACCATCCCAGGAATTTCTCAGGGAAAGCAGGGCAATTTACTTCGCCGCATCCTGAGAAAAGTAAAGGAAATAAGAATAGAAAAAATGACTTTCTCATTTTTAGTTAGTTTTAATTATTTTACCAGAAAAGATGCTGCCGTCGATATTAATGCTATATATGTAAATCCCTAATGAAAGACCAGAAGTATTAATAATTTCCTGCGTATTTCCAGCATGTATCAGTTTTGCATTTAATGGACTAATTAATTTCATGCCAATTTGGTTATAAATTGATAAAGTAACATTCGCTTCATTAACTAATTCGAATTGGAAAGTAATATTGTCTAAAAATGGATTAGGGAAAGCGATTACAAAATCTTCATCTTTACTGACATTTGATTTGGGGTCAATGGCATTTGATAGATTAGTATCAATAGATTTCAATGATTTAAAAATAATATCATTGGTGCAGGGAGTAATGAAGGCATGAAACAGAGATCCTTGCAAGGCATTGAATCCTGGATTTAATGTAATGGTATTCCCAGCGAGAAGGTTAACTCTACTTCCGATATTCAACGTAAATTCAAAATTATTCTCAATATCATTTATTGCATGATAAGAAAGTGTATCACCATTATTAAATATTTCGTCCTGATTAAAAATAAAATCTGTTACACAACCAATACCTGATTTATTAAAAGATGGGTCGCCTAAAAGATTGTAAGCTTTCATATATCTCTTTGTTCTATTTTTATTTAGCCTGGAATAAGTCCGGAGCCAATATCTCTTCATTCCTAAATCTTTCATCACTCCTAATTGTTCCTCGTCAGTAAACGCATCACCAAAAACTTTTTTTATAATAACATTATCTGTATGAGTTAGGGTAGTAATTGTCGATCCAAAGAAAGAGACTCCACCACGAGGGCTTCTAATACAGCGCTCTCCGAAACAAGCGGTCGTATTGTAATCATCTTCACCAAAGTTACCTGGGTAACATGCAAATGCAAACATCATTGGGTAAAGAGTATTTGTTGCATTATCAATATCATCTCCAGTTAGATTAAAAGGAGTACCAAGCCCTGAAGCATCTGAATACCCATGACCGCAATAAATAAAAAATAAATAATTGTCGTTTAGTGCATTAAGTGCATCATTTCTAGTTGCACCATCAGTAGCAAAATTAAATGTACATGACCAGCTATTAGGCTCAAATGTATTATCCATAATCCAGCGCAAACTATTGTCGAAATAGTTCTGATAACTCCCTCCTCCAGCTAAAAAATATGCCCTTTTGTTCATTTTGTGCAAATTACTTTCCATAAAAATTGTCTTATTGACAATTATTTGTAGTTCATCATTGGATGATACCGACCATCGTCCTAGAAAAATGTCAGCAAAATAATCTTCGCCAGAGAGCTTAGTGTAATTTAGATCTGTCAGAGGATCCTCTTCATCACCTTCGGATCCACCAGAAGCAGGTATATCGGCCACATCACCAACTAATAGAACAAAGTCAGGGCGGTTATTTTCGTCGTTATAGATATTTTGAAGGTAAGTTTGTATTTGGCTAGCTGATGTACCGGTGGTATTTGTGTTTACTATGTTCACAGTATATCCCAGATTTCGTTTATAATTTGCAAAATAGGTCAGTGAATTTTCAAATTGAGGTGGTGTAATAATTAAATATCTTCCAATATGAATTGCACCGGATTTTTGTGCTGTGTAATTATTGAATACTGCACTTAGATAATCTTCTCTGGGTATTGAAGTATAGGTATTATTATTCCCTTGAGCGGGTGAGAGTAAAATTTTAAATCTGCCAGAATGAGTAACAGTAAGCTTGTTAAGAGAAGGGTTATATAAAAATGGAAATATTGTAAGAGTGGTTCCTTTTTGATTGAATGCAAAAAAGGGTTCAGATAATTGTTGTCCAGTAGCATAGAGAGAACCATCCGAAGAATAATACGGAGTATCGTAAGAAAATGACGGCAGACCAATTTCAGGGTATTCCTGCGAGGGCATTATTTGTTTGTCTATTGTAATCGTGGATGTTGTTATGTTGCTTACATCAATACCTGAGCATATTGTATTGTTGGGAATTGCCAAATCAATGCTAATCTGCGGTAATTCAGGAAAACCAAGGTCGTCGATAATGCCAAAATTATCAACATTAATATATTTAAAAAGTTGTGTAATTCCGAAGGGGTCGAATAAACTTGTGTCTACAATTTGGTAAACAGGTAAGGTGAAATCTACAATAATTGTATCCCCGCTTTGTGTTATAGTAGAGATTTGAGTCTGCGCCAAAGTATATTGACGAGAACCAAACAAAAGAATCAAAGCTAACCCAAGTTTCAGGAAGCTGACACGCAGCTTTTTAATTGCAGTATTATTCAAATTGTTTTTGGGGAATAAAATTTTTGGAATGGCTGGCAAAAAATGCATATCATTATTCATGTTTTTCAAAATTACGACTTACTTATTACTAGGGACAATTGGGAATCAAAGAACTATAAAATATAAAACGCAATTTTTTAAAATTGATCTTGAAGTAGTATGCTTCCACTTTCAACCCTTTACGCATGAGATAACTAGGGACATCGAAAAAATAATGTTACATTTTCTTACTATTCCTTTATTACCTTCCACTCACTCACTTTATCACCTATCCAGATTTTTAAAACATATATTCCTATTGGGTGTGAAGAAAGGTCAAGCAGTGTATTTTCCCTAAAAGTATTTTGCTTTATTAACAATCTCCCAGTCATATCGGACAATATAATCTCACCTTTCGCATTGTCTGGCAAATTTGTGATATTAATTGTTAAATGCCCCTGGGTTGGGTTGGGATACAGAGTGATATGCATCTCGCCAAGGTTCTCAGTTATGGGTTGAGATACAGAATTACTATCTGCAAGCGAAGGAGTGCTTTTGAGACAGAATTCCTTTAATATACGATTGCCTGCTTTATCGTAATTATAGCAGACTTTAGTTTGGGCTACAATTAGATTGCAAATTAAAATAGACGCTATGAAGAGAAAAATATTTGCTTTCATATTTAGTTGGTTAAGTGGGTTAGTTTTAATGAATCTTGAGTAAGATCTTTACAGTAAACGGAATAAGTTATTTAATGTAAAACCTCTCTTGAATTATTAGTACATAACAAGGAGCAATTGACATATGCTTATTGTTTCCTTAGTATCATATTCTACTGCGAAGGTTTTACCTTTTCTATTGATATTCTAAGAGTTTTATTTACTAATTTTCTGGCGGGAAATTCTAATTTACTAACTGTATTTAGAATATTTGTACCAAAATTGGAATCTATAATTTTTCTTTTATTACCGTATTCTATTACAAGCATTTCCATTGGTTTCAGCGAAGGATGAATTTCAATATTCATCTTGCCTACAAATCCAATATCAACCTTATACTCTCTATAGCTGGGAATATTTATTGTTTTTGGGTCAGTATCAATACAGTTATCACAAATTGAATAATCGGTAGTATCATTATCTAATCTGATGATCTGAACATTATCAAGCATGTAATAACTAACCCAATTATCTTCACCTTCACCAGCAGCGACTTTATTTGAATAATTCTTGATTACGGGTGATGTATTCTGGGTAATAGTTTTATCTGCAAAACTCCCCTTTATCGGTAAATGTCTCATTCGCTCAAAATGTTTATACAAACTGTAATCATCAGAATAGCTAAAACGGCCAAAAGTTATATGTCTTTCACCTCCTTTGGCAGTATAAAGGAATGTTTTCTTCTGCCAATTAGTGTCGAGTATAACTTCATTTATTTGAAAGTCAGAGAAAATTCGGTTTTGAAAAAATATTTTATCATAGAAAGGATGTCTATCCTCTTCAGGTATCTTTGCTGCATAAAAAATATCTGGAGTTTTTGAGAATTTAAATCCAAA
Source organism: Bacteroidota bacterium (assembly GCA_037142075.1). GTDB lineage: Bacteria > Bacteroidota > Bacteroidia > Bacteroidales > UBA4417 > UBA4417. The sequence goes on along the minus strand of JBAXBJ010000019.1, from coordinate 40,863 downwards.
TCCATTGCATGATTTAATCATATTTTCATAATGAAATTTAATATAATATGAAATTTCGTAGTTCAAACCTCCAACAAGGGGTTCAATTAATTGACCTGTAATATGTTCCATATATCCAAAATATGAAATCAGTATTAAACCTATACAGTATTTACCTGATTCTGCATTTACACAAAAGTCCAACTTAGACTCCATATCCATAACATTGCTTTCACCGCAAATGGTTTTATCTCTGTAAATATTTACCGTACAGTCAGTTGGTTGCAACCAATCTTTTGCATAAAATTGATCCTGATAAATAAGTAGATCCCCGTTATTAGGAATTACATTCTCAAAATCCCCGTTCATTAATAGGTTTTGGCTGTAGCTTTTACAATAAAAACCCAATAAAACAATTACCAAAATAAAAATCCGTTCCATGATCTCCAATTTCCTGAAATTAGTACGTATGAATCTGGTCTAACTATTACTTCGCTTAATACACTTCCTCCATTTGAAGTTACAACTTGTGTATAATATGGATCTCCTGTGAAGCCCCATGATATAGAACTTGCATCACTAGGTATAGTTGCAGAAATTTTACCACTTATTTGAGTATTTATTATATTTTCCCCATCAACATTTACATAAAACGACTCATCTCCAGGAAATACAAAGCCGTTAATCTCTATATCGCCCTCGAAGTGTTGCCTAATATAGTCTTCAGGTAATTTAGGATCGTATGAATTAGGATATTCTTTCCGCATTCTACTAACAGTATTCATTTCTCTAAGTCTGCTCCGTGTGTAGTAACCAGAGTTTTCAGGTGTTTCCCCACTGCCTGTTATGTACCTCCTTGTTAATACTTTACCACGTCCATCCTGCCAGCGCTGTCCTTTTAAACTAGCATCAATTGCTCCAATACCACCTCCTATCAGACCTCCAACAGCAAATCCTTTAATTGAATTCGAAAGTATTGACTCTTGTTTATTTATGATTGAAGATGTAAGGGAATAAGAAAATCCACATGCAGCGCCAGTTATTAATCCCCCTTTGAATCCACCAATTCCTCTAGATGCAAGAGAGGGAGCAATAGCACCTCCAACTCCACCAGAAACTGTAGCTCCAATAAAATTGCCCCAATTCCAATTTTTTAAAGAATGATTGTTACTTAATTGTTGTAATGCGTTTGTAAAACCACCCATTGCCATTCCGTATAATATAGGCATAAATAGAAAATCTCCACTCGGATCCTTATATTTCAATGGGTTGTTGAGGCAATAGCTATATCTGTTAAGGTTTTGAGTAAAATCAGGTGCCTGCATATAATTATCCGGAGAAAGCATACATCCTAATACTGGATCATACACTCTTCCATTCATATTTATTAACCCAAACTCAGTCAAGTGTTCATGACCCGTATAACCTCTGTCACAAAGCATTTCAGGGAGTGTTGATGTAGCTGATTGCCAGGTTGCCGGATCACGGCGGTTGCCCCAGGCATCATAGCTGTATTCGTTTTCTTTCTGCCCTATTTCATTAGTTGTACAGGTTATTGAACCTAAATAATCAGAATATAGATATCGCAGGTAGGAATTACCACTAGCAGGTTTCACTAAAACAGCACATATACCAGTTGGGGATGGAATGTAGTAATAGTCAGAATTCTGCCCATTAATAGAAACTTTCTCAAGTGATCCTCCAATAAAAGTTTTTGTAGTTGTAACCCCACTTATTACTTTAGTTTGCCTTATGCGTTGCTGGTCAAGACCATACCATATATCCAATATTTTATTGGTACCCTGGGTTATGTGGCTGACTTTATTAAATGAGGTATATTGTATATTCTGTATTTCAAGGTTAACTAATCCATTTGTATTTTCGACTGAAGTTACTGCATGAATGCCTGCCTCATTTTCTCCATACGTATAAGTACCAATACCTGTTTTGGATTGAATATTACCGCTTCCGCTAACTTCATAAACCATATCCGACGTCTGAACACCATTTAATTTAGTAATATCGAGGCGGTTCATTTCATCATATTCAAATCCTTCTTTCAAATATGAAGTATGTTGTTGGTTTAACCATTTTTTTCTAAAGTTTAAGTTTCCATTATCATCCCAATTATATTCCATATCAGGTATCTGATAGGTTGTACTATTCGTTTGCGATGTAAAAGGCATATTCGTATATGGATAGAATTGATTTTGTGTTTCAAGTCCATTTCCCAATTGGTATTTTGTTATTTGACCTTTAATATTCATTTCAGTCATTTTCCACAGTACTTTTTGATCAGTGGTACGGGAAATACTAGTTAAAAAGCCATTGTAATCATACGTATTAGCAATGGATAATTCAGGTTGCTCTTCTACAATATATGGATAGTCAAAAATGGCTCTTCGTCCTAATGCGTCATAATGTGTTTCTGAAATATAGGAAGTGCCATTAATGGTTTCAGTTTCGGTTGTTACTCTGCTCAAATTGTCATATGAATACTCAACTGAGTGACCACTTACCGAATTTGAGATTTTTGATACTAATCCTTTCCCAAATGATTTTGTATCGTATACCCATGTGGTTATACCTTCATCAAAATTCGATTGACTAACTTTACGGCCAAGGTTATCATATGTGAATTGATATTCAACCGTTTTTTCTAAAGATTGAATTTGCTTTTGCCATATCAATTCACCAAAAGGATTGTAAAGATACTCCATAGTGCCTCCATCCGGATCAGTTAAAAATATCGGTGTTCCTAATACCTCATCGTAAATATTAGTTATATCGGAACCTGCAATTCCATCAATGTAGGTTCGTTTTACCTGCCCATCAGCAAAATATTCATACTTCACCGATTTGTTTTTTTGATCAGTACTTTCTTCAAGCCATCCAAGAGCATTCACTTTTTTAGTTGTTGAAAAACCTAGCGCATCAGTTACTGTATTACCTCTTGCAAAATAGGAATAATTTACAGTCCTATTATTGGGATCGCCCGGATATATCACCTGTTCTAACTGACCATAAGTATTATATTTTTGTTCTGTAAATTTACTTTGATTATTTGGTTCAAACAAATATTTAACCCTGCCTGCTTCATCATATGCTTTTATTACCAACACATCAGAATTATTAAATGATTTTGTGGAAGTGCCAATAACTCTTCCAAATTTATCAAAGAATGTCAAGATTGGAGAAGATCCGGATTGACAATTCCATGAATAATAAAGGGTATTAGTGGGGTAGCCTGTTTGATCTGTTTTCCATCTGTAAACTGTTATATTCTGTGCACCATTAGGAGCTATGGTTTTAGTTAACCGATTAAATCCATCATAAAAACAATTGGTTTTTAATCCATTCGCATCAGTTATTTCCTTTGGAAGGCCGGATTCCGGATAATATGTAATTTCTTTTGATAATACTGAATTGTACTCTTTGGTTAGGAACCGTTTTGCAAATAACACATCGTAATCATAGTTAGTTTCACGTGGAGCTAATCCAAGCCCGGTTTTGGGATTTATATAATTAGGGGCACTCTGTATAGTTTTTATCAAATTGCCGACTTCATCGTAAGAAAATTCTTCAACAAGTTCCAGATTACCTGAAAAGCTGATCCTTTTTTTAAGAAGCGGATACGAATCTTCAGTTTTTAGATAATACTCATAGGAAGTTGTTTTTGTAATATCAGCAGCATCGGGATATGGAACTTTGGATGTTGTAGTATTTGACTTAACTCGACTTATTACCCAATTCTCAAGATCAGGATCCTCGTACAGAATATCAGTTACTGATTTATATTTATAAGGATCAGTTGGGTCTGATGTTAATAATTGTTCATCATTTAAAGTTGTAACTTTTGTAACATTTCCATATAAATATTCAGTTGCATCGTATTCGTTGATGGTTAGCGAAGAGCTAATAAAGGTGTTTTCTGGAGTTCTGTTGTAACTCAAAGTAGTATTTAACACAGGGAATATGCGATTGTTGGATTGATCATGGACTAAATAATCAAAAAAAGTTTCATTAGTTTTACATTCATAATTAGAAAGAAATCCGCTTTCACTTTTAGAAGGTAAACTTATAAAGTGATCGGGGTCAATTGTATTTGTAGAATAGTTAAATGTATTAGTAACAATGTCATTGGCTCGTATACTTCTGAATCCTAGCAATCCTTTACCCTCAATATGAAGACTAAGTCCAGAATAGGTAAATGATTTCGTGTTATATGCGCCAAGTCCATTTTCAGTTTCAACCGAACTGACTACTGGCTGAGATATCTGGATATGGTGAACTCTTGGAGCTACTTGCGAATTAAAATCCCCAAATGATTCCGGAGGTACCGGAGTCCTGGAGTACATATTATTATTCGTTAGATAATCATAGTTTATTTTCACTATGCCCCCATAGGAATCTGTTACATTTTCAAGAAGACGCGATTTGTCATTTTTGTTCAAATGAATAATGTTACCAGGTTTCTGATAAATATCTACAATGCCATCACCATTAAAATCTCCATAATATGAATTCTGAACATCAAGTATATTGGTTACCCAGTATCCATCTGGGTCATGAAAGAATTCATTTCCGTTACTTACAAATAAATGCAACTTATGATATAAATATAGTGCAATATCTGATTTCCCATCGTGATTTAAATCAGTTATAAAAATGGGATACGGAGCAACAGAAATCGGAGGGTAAGGTAAAAGCGGATAGGTAGCATCAACAAAATCAATACCATTAAAATATTTCAATTGGTAATAGTAAGTGTCATTATTCTGTAAACTTTCTTTTTTTTCTTCAAAAACATCAGTCAATCCGTCCCCATTATAATCTCCCATGTATAATTTTGAATTGTAAGATGGAAAGTAAGCTGAATTATTGTCTTTATGAATAATATAGTCATAATTTTGATAATTAAAGGAAAAAACGGTGATACCATTTGGATTCCTTACCATGCAATCAGCCTTCCCATCACCATCAAAATCAGCAAAATCTACTTTTGAATCAATATTCCAATGACAGAAATTTGAGTATACAAACTCGCTTTGCTGGCCATATTCTCTTTTATGTAGAATTACTTTTATTTTTTCCGTTGGATTATCAGTATCGAAGATAATAAAATCCGTGAGCATATCACCATCAACATCTGCTAAATACACTTTAGAATTTGTGTGTTCCCTTCTGATAGTTGTGTAAAAATTATTATAGAGCTTTATTTCATTTGCATTTTCATCATAATAATATATTTTATAAATATAAAAATGGTCAATTCCCTCATCGTACTTAGTTACAATTACTATATCACTTTTACCATCGCCATTAAAATCAGTTACTTGATTACTTAATACTGATCCTTGCGGAATAAAATATGATGGACTCGGTGCATTGCCTCCATAACTATTTGATGAAATCAAGTCTGCCTTTCCGGTTAAAGTATAATCTGGATATACAGATTCAACTTCAAGTGGAACTTCACCTATATAATCCGGAATAGCATCAAATGAACCATTCTTATTTATTTTAATACCCCATTTGCTATTATCTGTGATAGGATATTCTATAAACAAAAGATCACATAAGCCATCCCCATTGTAATCAGCAAAGCTTGATTGATGATTTGCTGGAAGTGATTCTGATAATTGCTCAGAAACAGGTGTGCTAAATGATTCACTATATTGAAATTTTATCGGATTTATCTTTTCACTTCCTTTTGATTTTAAGTGGATTTCAGTCAGTAGTGAATTTGGATTGCTGAATTCATAAATTAAATCATACTCTTTGTACAATTGATTGTCATAATTGATATTTATTTTATCGAGTAATTTACTTACAGTAGTCTTATATCCATTAGAATATCTAATACTAGTATTAGGGCGGTTTTCGTACTGAAAAACAACTTGTGCAAATGGAGCAATATTGGTGGGTGTTATTTCCTTGTTCCCTGTATAAGAAATGTTATCCAAATAATATTCACCAGTTGCATTGTCTTCAACATACTGATATGTCATATAGTTGCCCATCATGTCCTTCACCTCATTCAGTAACCAAATTTGAGTTTTAGCAGTTGTTCCCTGTGGTTCAATTCTGGAATCTGTTGTTTTTCCATATTGCATAATCAAACCACTTTTAGTTCTAACTTCAAACCAATCGGGACCAGGAGAAGTGCTTCCTTCGTCTTTGTGAGTAATTACTATAGAAAAGTCTTCAATTTCAGTCTTATATTTTGTACCAATACCTCCATAGCTACTACCTTCTACAGTCATCAACCGGTTACCATCTAAAGCAAACTTATCATCGGTACCAAAGTTTGGAATTGTAATCTTGGTGTCGTTATAGATGTTACAACCCACTCTCGAAATGGAGGAATAGCATGAGATTGACCATCCCATACCCATATAGCCATCCCCTAAAGAATTATTATAAGAAATTGACAGATTCGGTTGTAGATTATTAATTCCTTTTGGAATATCAATAAGTAACGTATAATTAGCCGATCCTATTTGGTTGATATTAAGTTCACCACCAAAATTCCCAACAACACCATCATCACCCGGATTTGGTCCACCAGTTTCGTCACCTGTAGGTGGGAAAATCAAAAATGGGTTTATTCGGGCTACAAAAGTTTCATTAGCCTGTGGAACATAATGGAAACCAGGTTCAAGCAACTTTATATAGCGGGAAGCTTCATAAATCTGATTACCGGTAACTGTAGCATTTAATTCAAATGACTCCGCCTGGTGTAAGGTTTGGCAAAATAAAGAACCTGAAATAAATAGAATTAATATGAGTACAATTACTTTTTTCATTTTGGTAAATCTTAAATATTTTTTCAAAATGAGGTAAATCCAGCAATTAACCGAATTACATGATGTAATTTGTGCTTGTATAGACTTTGAAAATTAATAACAAAGCCTAATTAAAGCATTAAATTATCGAATTCGGGTATGTTATTACCTGTTCAAGTTGCTTTTGATTGAATTTATTTCGCTCTGCTGGGTATCAATCTGCTTTTGTTGTTGCAGGATGTACAAAGTGAGTTCTTCAATCTTCTGCAAAAGCAAAGCGTTCATGTCTCCAATATTAATACCCTCTTTTTTCACTGTTTCAGAAGTTGGAATTTCGGGCAAGTGGCCATTTTTAGAGATAAAAGTTTCGACTTCAGTAAGAGATCGCAATTTATATTCGGGTTTAAAGACTAAATCTTTCCAATCTGATTGCAATTGTACTCTTACCTCTGTGGCAAGTATACCGCCTGCTACATAAAGTGCATAATCCCCATCAGCAGGAGGGATAACACCAATTCCTACTTTTGTTGAATTGAAACCTATTGCAAGACTAGGATTATTCGCATCACGATAGATACCCCCAGTTCTATTATCATCATTGAGAACTAAACCATATCCACCACTTGTCCAGTTAGAAACCCAGATTGCACTTGGTGTATTTGAACCACTAACCAGGGACATTGTTGCTGCTAGTCCTGTTTCCAGCACCATACTATTATTTGTATTAAATCGTAAACCATTATTAAACAAGCTTCCATCCGCCCTTTGTAATACCTTATCGCCGATGGAACCATTAAAAATACTGTAATCGCTCATTTTTAAATTTCGAGTTGCTTCGCAATTACCCATATTGTCGCCAATAAGACTATAATCTGCTAAGATCAACATCCCTGTGGCATCGGTTGAGAGAATCCCTCTACCTGTTTTATTAGCTAATGTGCTGATGGTAGCATCGCCAACTATATGCAGGGTTGATTGAGGAATAGTAGTGCCAATTCCTACCTTACCTATACTAGTAAAATTGGCTGATGGGCCAACAAACAAAGTTGGAATATTACTATTGAATCCTATCATTAGCGAGTTCGGAATATTGTTAATTAGGGAATATCCATCAGAAGATGAACCAATTACGATAGTTCCTGTTGCATTCGATTCTACAAATCTTCCAATAGCGAGTGATTGACTTGAATTAGCTTTGGCTTGTTGCCCGAAGGAATATCCTTGGCTTGCAGAGTAAGTGTTTTCTCCAATAGCAAATGACCGTATACCCATTGCTGTGGCTTTATAACCTAGTGCTGTTGAAGTATGACCTGAAGCTACCGACTGATAGCCAGATGCAAATGAATATGCTCCTGTGCCCTGAGTTTGATAATTAATAGCACTTGCATCAGTTCCGGTATTTATGGAACCGTTATATTTAATCTGACAAGAGCCATTGATAAAAAATGTTACGACACAAACGCCTGTAATAATAGATCTCATTAAGATTGGGAAAGTAAAATTTTTCATGTTTATTATTTTTTGATTATTTTTTTTGTAAAAATTTCTCCCTGAGGGGTTTTAATTTCAATAATGTACATACCAGTAGAAAAGCATGGGATATTTATAAGGTTTTCACCTTTTACTATTTGTCTGTATAACAGCTGAACACCCGAAATATCATACATCCTCAAATCGGCTTTGGGAACAACAAGTGTTACATTAATATAGTTGGCTGTAGGATTAGGAAATACACTGAATACTGTATTGGGGCATGTTTGCTGCTCTTTGCTTCCTGTTATCAGCCCCGTAGAATTTAGTTTTAAGAAAACAGCATCATTTTCGGAAGATTGTGCAGGATAATCGTATCGCCTGGCTGCAATAACCATTCCACCATCGGAAGTGCATTTCATTGAAACAGCTTCATAATAGGCATCGCCCCCATAATACTGAATAAATTTTTGGTTCAGATTGCGATCAAGCATTCCTGCCATAATCCATGAAGGTTTATTAGGCCAGGGGCCGAAACCCATGTTTGATGTACCAGTAAAGTATATACTATCGGATGTCGTAAAATCGAAAGTAGTTCGCCATGCGGGGTATTCGGTTGTATCAATCGAACCGATAAAAGTAATGGGAACAATTGACATGGAAGTATCCATTTCGGAAAAACCCAGAGCATCATCATCATCGGTTTGATTATTAAAAACTCTCTTGTTCAGACATCCTACTAAAAAGGTACTATCACTTAACCAGTCAGCAGTCATATCGCCACCATAGCTAACATCTATATCCATAGTACCCGGATCCCAATGGAATGGAAATGGTTTGTGATATATATAGTTTAAGGCCGTATCATATACAACCAGATTACTTGAATTATAAAAACCATGCGTTAATGTCAAAAACTGGCTTGAATCAGGGGTTAACAAGCAATCCCAATAAAAAGTCAATGGCGAGGCTTGAAAATCATCATAAATTTTATGCTTTACCATTTCAAGATTATTGTTCAACTGAATGATACAAGCTTTGTAAACTTCCCCTTTTGAAACTCTGCCAAAGAGGTAGTAAGAATTAAAGAATTTCTTTTCATACCAGAATTCTATATTATCCCATCCATCAATTGATATAACTTTTTGATTCAGTACCTCAAGTGATTCGTTTACTTTTAAAGCCAGCACAGAAGTCTTGTCGAAAAGTGGAGGGATAAACATACTGCCGAAAATAAAAAAGCTGTTATTCTCAGATTTTTCAATATTTATGAAAAGACTTGCTGTATCCCCAAACTGAAACACTTTCGATAATGTATCAAAAGTTGAACTGAATTGCCATATTTTCCCTTTCGAAGAATATTTATAATAATCTAAAATATTCTGTTTCCCTACAGCAATTATTTTACCATTATTAGTTTCAATTAATTCATTTACATAATCATTTAATTCGTTTTTGAAATGAATTTGGTATGATTCCTGCGCATTCAAATGAATGTGAACATTGAATGTGAAAATAATAAGCAGAAGGAATTTGTTAAGCATGTTTATTATATTCTGGTAGTTGGCAAATTAGTTTAGAATAACACCTGATCTGGCTTAAGTTAAGCCAAATCAAGTGTGTTTAACTTTGTAATTAATCTTGAATATTAATTGGATATGGGTTTGAAGGATCAATTTGAACTATATGCTTAATCCCATGAGTCAGCCAAGGCCAATGTTTCCATATATTCGTATTTACACCTTCGCTAATTGTGTAGACTGAAACGAAATCTCTCCCGTGCAATGTAAGCCAGTTACTTAAAACTACATTCATTCCATCTCGATAGAAAATCATTTCATCGATACCAGGATGTGCAGCATCTTCACCTAAACAACCAACTTCAGATGTTAATGGTCCGACCTGGCTTGAAGCATAATACAATTTGTAGTCGCAGAAATTATCTTCAACATCATTTGGAGTTCTAAAATCATCAGGATTGGAAAAGGCATCTTGCTCAATTATTAAATCAGTAAAAACAACCTTATATCCGGGAGCTGGTATTGGTCGCTTAGCAAAATTTATATCAGCATCAATTCTATTTGGAGCACCCTCTTCGCCTGTACCATCACATTTATAAGAATTGCGTTCCCACCAGTATGCAGCATCATAAGATATAGGAGCAGTTGGCTGATCTGATCCAAATTGTCCAATTACTCTAACTATAATTGAACTATTATTGCTTGTCATGCCTGCATTTTGGATAACACAGCCGATAAGAAACTTTTTACTGCTTGAAATATTCTGATATTTTAACCTAAGTTGATCTACTGTAAGGTTGTAGCCTTGTAAGGCGTCTACGATATAAGTTTTCCCTTCCGCTGCAATATAAGGTATATTTACATACACCGTGTCTAAAGTGAGTTTGTTAAAAGGCTCTGCCGAAAAGCCATACTTATAATTTAACGTTGATCCAATATAATACAAAGCACTATCTAGATACATTTTCTCACCTGATTTAAGATAATTACCTTCTTTTACATCCTTCGCTGCATCCATAAACCAGTTTACCTGGTTTACTAATTGGTCGTCATTGACAAGGTTACTCTGGCTAATTACTTCGGTTTTTTCTTTGGCACAAGCCATTGCAATGAATACAACAGCAAGAATGCTGAATTTTTGTAGTGTAAATAGTCTCATTTTTTTGATGTGTTTAAGGTTAAAATTGTGGTTAAATTGCGTACTTTATAAATTTCCTGTTCAATTTTACAAATTACGGGTATATATATATCCAGATTTTTTAAAAAGGTAATACTAGTTTTGAGAGAAAAAGTATAAACATATACAATAAACTAATTATAAATGGCAAGTATTTATTGCATAAATAATTGGCTATATAGAAGATACACTGCTTATTTGGAATCAATATTTGTTGAAAAAAATAAAAAAAATTCTGAGGTCTTGTTAAAATAGTGTTTACCAGAAAAGCTTGGTTAGAAAGCAATATAAAAAGTAAGTTCATGAACAACTCATTATTATTTAGAGGTTAGATAGTTAGATTTCTATTAAGTGTTAGACTATATAATGCAAGAAATACTAATTTCAAGGAATTAAATACAACTAAAATCCAAGTTCTTGAAATAAAGTAGTGTTGGTGATATTTAGAAATTAAGAAGTATCCTATATTTGTTGGATATAAATAGAATACCATTAAAATTATCAATAGAATTCCATATCAAGATGAAGTTTTTCCAAAATTCAGTACTTAACAAACACCTGAAAGCGCAGGACAGTAATGCAATAAAAGCTGCATACGCCAGGTTCAAAGCTCGTTTTCATGATCCAGATGTTCAGGAAAATATCCGCAACAGCAAGGAGGAACAATACCAGGGTGAGTTTCTGATTGATCTGTTTGTTAATGTGCTGGGCTATACCAAGAACCCGGCACCGAATTTTAATATTACTACCGAATATAAAAATGTAAAGGACAGTAAAAAGGCAGATGGCGCTATACTTGTGGCGAATGAGCATGCTCATTCGCCACAGGTGATTGCGGTTATTGAACTTAAAGGAACTGAAACTACCGACTTAAACCGGATTGAAGCCCAGGCTTTCGGCTATAAGAATAACCAGCCGGAATGCCTGTATGTGATCACTTCGAACTTCGAGAAACTGCGTTTCTATATTGATAACGCCATTGAGAATATAGAGTTCAACCTGTTTACGCTGAGCGAAAAAGAGTTTGAACTGCTATGGCTGTGCCTGGCATTTGTAAATATTGAGAAAAACCTTGCCAAGCGGATAAAAGATGAATCGGTAAGCCAGGAAGATGTAATTACCAAAAACCTATACAACGATTATTCGCTATTTAAAAGAGAACTTCATCAGAATCTTGTCTTGCTCAATCCGGATCATGATCCGTTGACGCTCTTTAAAAAATCGCAGAAGCTACTGGACCGGTTCCTGTTTCTCTTTTTTGCCGAAGACAGGCAACTGTTGCCGCCAAATTCGGTGCGGCTTATATTGGACGATTGGCGCGAACTGCTTAATAGAGATGTAGAAATAGCCTTATATGCCAGGTTCAAAAAGTATTTTGAATACCTCAATACCGGATTTAAAGGGAAACGCTACGATGTATTTGCTTATAACGGCGGTTTATTTAAAACGGATGAATTGCTTGATGGATTAAAAATAGATGATGAGTTGCTTTACAGGCATACGCTGAAGCTTTCGGAATATGACTTTGTCAGTGAGGTGGATGTAAATATTTTGGGCCATATTTTTGAAAACTCCCTTAACGAACTGGATGAAATAAAAGCACAGCTCGAAGGGCTGCAGGTGGATAAAGCCAAAAGTAAGCGTAAAAAGGATGGTGTTTTTTATACTCCCAAGTACATTACAAAGTATATAGTAGATAATACTGTTGGTAAGCTTTGTACGGAGGAAAAAGCCGAAATCAGACTGATTGAGGAAGAGTATTTCACCGACCGGAAACGCACCAAAAAAACCAAACAGCCTTTATTTGATAAGCTTACCACTTACCGCAACTGGCTTTTGCAACTCACCATCTGCGATCCAGCCTGCGGCTCAGGAGCGTTTTTGAACCAAGCGCTCGACTTCCTGATCAACGAACATCGTTATATCGACGAACTGCAGGCCAAGCTTTTTGGCGATGCCATGGTGTTAAGCGATTTTGAAAAGAACATTCTTGAAAATAACCTGTTTGGCGTTGATTTAAACGAGGAAAGTGTAGAAATAGCCAAGCTCTCCTTATGGTTACGCACAGCTCAGCCTAACCGCAAACTAAATGATTTAAATAACAATATCAAATGCGGCAACTCGCTGATTGACGATCCGGCTGTGGCGGGTGATAAAGCATTTAACTGGCAGGAGGAATTTCCATCTGTGTTTGCAAAAGGGGGATTTGATGTTGTGATTGGGAATCCACCGTATGTGCAGCTTCAGAGCATGGGCGAAATGAGTGATATACTCAAAAATTGCGGATACGAAACATTCGAAAAGGGAGCCGACCTGTATTGTATTTTTACCGAACGTGGCTATCAATTACTCAAAAATGGTGGTGTGCAATCATTTATTATGCCCAATAAATGGATGTTGGTTGCTTATGGTAAACCATTACGCAAATTTCTTTCGAGAACTGGATTGTGTCAGGTGTTGAACTTCGGCGACATACAATTCTTTCAGGAAGCTACTACCTATGTCTGCATTTTCGTTACTCAAAAAAGCAAGCCATTCGAGAACGTTCAAGTATTGTCTCTTAATCAGAATACTTATTATGGAGACTTTTTAACAGAGGTGGCAAGCAAAGTTTACAATTATTCAGCTTTAAATTTTGGTGAAGATGAATGGAGTATACAGCCTTACTACGATATGCAAAAGTTGGAGCATATGAAATTGAATGGAATTGAATTAAAAGATCTGCCAATTTCAATTTACCGGGGAATACTTACAGGTTATAATGAAGCTTTTTATATTGATGAAGAAACGCGACATAAGCTAATTTCTGCCAATGCAAAGAGTGCAGAGCTTATTAAGCCTATGGTGCGTGGAAGAGATATTTCAGCATATGTAATAACTGGTTTTGAATATTTGATCGGCACATTTCCTTCTCTAAAATTGGATATTGAACATTATCCTGCCATCAAAGAACATTTGCTTTCTTTTGGGTATGACCGACTGAAACAAACCGGAGACAACGGCGCTCGCAAAAAGACAAGTGGCAAGTGGTTTGAAACCCAGGATAGCATCAGCTATCACAATGATTTTGACAAACCCAAAATTGTTTATCCAAATATGACTTCGGTATTTCCGTTTATGTATGATGAAACCGGATTGTTGAGTAACGACAAAAGTTTTATCCTTACAGCACTAGAAGATTCAATTTCACTACTGTTCCTCACAGCTGTCTTCAATTCTTCATTATCAAAACTTTGGATTTGGTACAACTGTCCCGAACTTCAGGGAGGTACACGCGAAATCCGTAAAGTATATTTCGAGCATTTCCCTGTTCCGCATGCAAACGAAGAACAAACCGCCATGCTTTCACAATATACAATTGAACGTACCCAATTAACAGCCAACCTGGAATCCCTTATTTCAAAATTCCAGCGCACCATCCAGCGTAAATTTAACCTGGAAGATCTGCCAGGTAAATTGCAAAACTGGTATTTGTTAACCTACAAGGAGTTTATTGGCGAACTGGCAAAGAAGAAAGTAAAACTGTCACTATCAGAGGAAAACGATTGGGAAGCCTTCTTTTTACAGGAAGCCAAACAAGCCCTTGCGTTAAAATCCGAAATCGATAAAACTGATAGGGAAATAGACATGATGGTGTATGAGTTGTATGGGTTGATTGAGGAGGAGATAGGGATTGTGGAGGGAATATAATTCATTAAATTTGTAATTAGTATCTAACCTTAGTTCACATGTATTTTAAACTTAGTGCATCACAGGAAAATTCGCTTCTTAACCTACCTGAAACCGGAATGGGCTACCAGATTATTGAAGCTAACACATTGGGGAGTTATACAAGGAGCCGTTACCTGGCTCTGAATTCCGAAATAATTATTGACGTGAATGGTTATGAAGGGGACCATGTTCGAAAAGTTATTAATGAAGGAATTACTAAAGTAAAATCAATAGCGATAGAAAAGACGTTGACAAATATTACTGTTCTTAATGAAAAACAATTTCGCAATCTGATCAGTGAGTCTAAAAACGAAAACGAGAAAGGTGCTATTGATAATCCTGTTGTTTATGCCTCCGGAGATGAAATATTTGTGCGCCTCTCCGCATTTGATGATGATAAAAGGATTGATAAAGTAAATAAATGTTTGCGACCCGGTAGTTTTACCACTACTATGGATGATTATTTAAAATGCAAGGCTTCAAATGACAACCCAAATGAGCGTTATGCGCTACCAAACAATGATAAAATTCAATATGCCTTTCACATTAAGCCTTTAAAATCCGATACGCTACAAAGGGGGATTGTACAACCTGCCAATGACAGACGCGGCGGTGGAAAAGAAGCCTATTTTGCTAATGGTACAGCTGCTAGTACATTTTTAGGACAAACACCTTATTAAAAACAAATTGTTATGCAAAGCCATACTTTGAAATTATCTGACAATTTTATTAATACACTTGTTAACCTTCCCGAAAATGGGATGGGTTATCAAATTGTGAAAGTGATTTTAAAAAGTGGAAGGGTATTGCATCAACATAAAGTTATAAATTCCGAATTTCTAATGCTGGACGAAAGTGAAAAAATAACAATCAGTGATATTGATAGGATTGAATTGGAAAACAAGAAATAGAGATTTGGCCAGATAATCTGATAAAACCTGGCTAATAAAAACATTTCATGAATGTAATTGCTAATTGAAACCAATTAAACTTCAGGGGATTTTCTAAATACAACATAGTCAAAACCTAATTTTAAAAAAAACGACATGCAAAACGATTCAGTTTACGCTTATCTACAGGGTTCCAATTATGAAATATTCATGCACAGAGCCTTCAGAACATCCAATCGTTCCAAGCCCGGCATGGATGGATCAACAATGAAAAACCTAATTGATGCTGAAAATGGCGAATCCTGGGTTAGACACCTTGGCTCATTTGAGAAACAACTAACTCAAATAAAGGTCTATATGAATAAAGCATTAGATAAATATTTGGACATGAAACTACCAGTTGAAAATCTTGTAGCCGTAAGCTTAATGAAATTGAGATTAGATCAAGCTAATTCTTCATCTGTATTAATCAATATTATTGATGAAACAATTGAATTAACGCAGATAGTAAAAAATTATTGATGCTACTTAAATAGGTCTTTCCCTTGAGCCGGAAATCCTGATTGGGAATTTTACTTTGAGCAAAATTGATATTTATGAATACAGTTAAAATTGGAGATACGTTTGAGAAAAAATCACATGATGTGATTGTAAAGGCTATAGAGAATGGTGAATTGGGTATCTCTGAATCAGCATCAAAAGTATTTCAGAAAAAGGGTTATTATTCCCGCGATAGAGAGAAAGCTATAATATTTGATTTATCAATTGAGGTATGGCCTACAAATGCAGAAAGGTATACATTGCTGTATTTGATTGAATGTAAAAGTTCAAACTCAAAGAAAGTACCTGTTGATGATATAGAAGAGTTTTATTCCAAAATTATCCAAGTTTCCGGGGTCAATGTTAAAGGAGTCTTGATTTCTGACAATTCATTTCAGGAAGGAGTTGTGACTTTTGCAAAAAACAGAGGCATCATGCTAATTGAAGTTAGCAAAATAGGAGAACATAATATTATCCTTCACAGAACCAATCGGGGTATTGATGATATTAAAGACAAAGATATTGATTCAATTTTTGAAAAATTTATAAAAAGGACTTTTGGCCCCCAAAAAATAGAAGGATTACAAAAACTATCATCAGATCAAATTGAAAATAAGGCAAATATTTTACATAGCGAATATTCAAGAAGCCGAAAACCAATTGTAATAGATGAGTTTATTGAATTTGTAACACAAAAATATGGACTCAAGATTGATTTAAAATGTGATCTGGAGACAATAAACGGGAAAAAGATTTTGGGTTATTACTCAGTTAAGGAAAATACAATCTTTCTGGACCAATCACTTTTACTTACGAACCAAACAGCATTTGTACTAGGTCATGAATTAGGCCATTTCTTTTTACATAAAGAATTGACTGTAAATCAGGAAATGTATAATGATTTTGAAGATTCGGAATATAATTTCTTTGCAGATAAGCATATACTTAAAAACGACAAAAACTGGATCGAGTGGCAAGCAAATCGATTTGCAATCTCTTTGTTTTTACCTTCAGATTTGTTCCTTTATCATTTATGTGACTACAGACAAAGTATCGGAATTAGTAGATACTTTCATATTTACTTGGATAACCAAAGGATTAATCAAGATGATTACAGAAAAACAGTTGATCACCTGGCATACCTTTTTGGAATAAGTAAAACAGTTGTCAGGTATAAGATTGACGAATTAAAAATAATTACTCATGCTGAATCAAAAAATGATATTGGAAGTCATATCAGAAGATTTTTATTGGAATAGATTCACAACTGGTTTATATGATAAATTTACCGTAAATAAGTTTTTCATTTAGATGACTTTGTTGCTGCATATAGTACCAAACTAAAAACAAAACTCTCAACTTTCTCAAAGCCACAGGGAAAGGCATTGACAATAAATTCTTCTGTCTTAAAGAAAGCTTTTCTACCTGATTTTTTGCGTTTCCATCAAAGTTTCTCAAGAATTTCAGACCTTATCAATTGAAAAGCAGTATCCGGATTATAAACCGTGTTAATCCTTAATAGGCCCAAGATATCCTTGCGAAATTCAAGATCGTTCATTTTGTTTTCCATGTTGCTGATAAAGTCGTCGCGCCGAATGGTTCTCCCTTCACTTTTAATGTATTCCTGATATGCTTTAATTATTAAAGTAACATCGGGATTGAGGTTTGTAAGAGCATACCAAAGATCGAAGAGATCGCGGCCTTTGCGACGTTGATAGAGTGCCCTGAGTTTTGTAGCCAGCAGCTCTTCAATTTTGTAAGTGCGAATATTGGCTTGCCCGGTAAACCAGGAATTGTTGATGCTCACCGGCATTTGATGATAACCCAGCACTGAAAAATGTTCACGGCAATTGATTTCAATTTTCAATTTCATTTTGCGAACGGGTTCCGTTTCTGTGAGGTAGCGGTAGTTCATTGTGGTCATGGAATCACCCCTGTCTACGGTGATTTTTCCATCAATGAAAGATAAAACCTTCCGGAAGCGGGAAAGAACATCTCCAATCGGAGCCGGTGAAACCTGCACCAGGTCAATATCCTCGGAATACCTCACTTGTGGCTGAAGCCATAATTTGTGCAAAGCTGTTCCGCCCCGGAATGCAAGCTGTTCGGCGAGGAACTCGTCCTGATAGATTGCAATCAAAGCCCGTTCGATAATAAGATCCTGTTCTACCTGGGCATCATCCAGCCACTGGGCATTTTCCTTCCATTCGGTAATATAATTGCGTGGAATCATATATCGCTTTCAACTTCCATATTTATAATTACTTTCCATCGTGGGGATATTTCCCCTTTTCGCTCTTTGCTTATTGATAACGGAACCGGATGAATTTTTCGATCTGCTAAAGCTTTTTCGACAGCGGAAGCTAGTTTTTCATTACCTAATTCAATGTCCAGCAGGTATCCAAGGCGCTGAATGGCAGCAGTAACCGGAAAACGCCTGGCAGTTTGCAATAAAACCGAAGGCTTCATTTCGTCAGCAAGTTCGCTAATAACGGCAGTTGCCCGATTGATAACCATCCAATTATTAAATAAAAGCAGATCAAGAGCGGTTAATTCCGGTGATGAAACGTTAATATAACCAGCTTCGGTTTTTTTCTGGATGATATCGCTATCATCCCAGGAGTTTTTTAACAGAAAATTGATAGCAATCTTCCCAGTACTGATCTTACGCAAAGCTGGTGGCCTGGTAATAATAAAGGATTCCATAGGTTGCTGATGCGAAGATCCATGAAGTGCAGCCGCAGAAAGCAACCCAATATAATAAGGCTTACCAAGCCATTTCATCATTTGGTCGATGAAGAAATACAAAGGGAGAATTCCCGAAGAAGCATATTCGGGTGGAATTACCACGAAGAACCCTTGGCGAACCTGGGCAATCTGACCTTTTGATTTTAACCGGAAAAGGCTTTGGTTAATGGCATTTTCAGATATTGAAAATTTTGATCGCAGTTCATCCAGTGTGAAGGCATAGCGCCCTCTACCTCTTATTTTAAAGAGGTATTCCTGAATATTAGAAGCAGCAGCCTGATCTATTTCCATGATTGTGCGTAATTGCGTAATACTACGTTTTTCGTAATAATACGCAAATGTAAACATTTTATTGTTGTATTACTCAATAGGATAAAATTAATGTACAAACCGGAGGTAATAAACCAAATTATAAAACAGGGTAGGCAGGGTAGGCACTTTTGGGCAAAAGAATTTTAAATTTTCAAAAATAACCTTATGAATCACTAGAGAGACGGGGAAAAGCGAAGGAAAAAATAAGAAACTTTCTGCACACTAATTTTTTCTTCTGTATCACTTGAAGCTGTAGGATTGTAGAAGGAATTTCCAAAAAAGTTATTTTTTTAGTGAGAATTTGCCTACCCTGCCTACCCTGCATCTCACTTCTTGCCTTTTTAGTGTAATGGAAGTGAGTCGTTGAATGGCAAATCACCCTGTATTTCAATGTGTTGAGCCGGTGAATTGGATTCAATTCCAGGTGCATTACCTGAAAATTCTTCAATCATAGAGCGATTCCGGGATTCGACCTCTTCCCACTGAAGTTCACGGAGTGCATAAAGCAATTTGCCATTAGATTTAAACCGAAGGTAGTTGTTTTTGATAAGAGCTTTCCCCAGTTTGTTAACAGAGCTATCTGAGACATTAATTTTAGCTTTGTCAGCCAATTTTGCCAGAATTTGAGACGCGGTTAAGAACGCATTTGCATTCTCCTTTGTGCAAGACTCAAACCAGGTCAACAATAATTCTTCTTCTGGGGACCGAAGCTGGTATTGCTCATTGTTTTGATTGATGGCACCAATTTCGTCTCTGTTGAACCAAAAGCGGAAACCGGACTTAAAAAGTTGCAACGCTTGAGCATAAACATCGTTAAGTGAAACTCTGTGGTCGTATTTAATATCAGTAACCTCAAAAGAAAGGAACCGGCGGGAACCGGTTGTATCATTTAAAAATTGTGCTGTATTAACGCTGCCGGCGAAGCTGGCACAGCGAGGGAGGGTTTCGTTATTGTGGCCATAAGCCCGACGAATACGGATGTGAGTCTTGGTAATCAATTCCTTTAAGCTACCTATTTCTGAACGGTTTAGATTTTCAAGCTCATCGAGGTTAATAAGCATGCATTCGGAAAGATGGATAAGCGTGTCTTTGTTATTGGGATTAATGGTACCTGAGAAAAGGTATTGTTTCAGTTCTGTAGGAATTAGGTTTTCCATCCAGGTTGTTTTACCAACACCCTGCTTGCCCGAAAAGACGATTACTGTTTGATTGATGGTGTGTTCGTCCAGTACACAACCAACCATTGCAACCAGCCACTTTTTGAAGCAGGTGTGCCAGAGTTCCTGATGGGTGGTTGTAATAGTTTCAGCAAGCTGGGCAATATAGTCGGTTTGCTCATCCCAGTCAGGAAGACTTTCGAAATATGTTGTGAATGGATTAAAGAGTTCACAAAAGTCGGAGTACAGTAAATTCCGCAATCCGGACATGTTGGTTCTGACTTTATTTTTAAGCAGTTCACGTAGCATTGAGTTTTCAATGTAGTCGTTCACCTGGTGCCAGACTTTTTTAGTTATAAAGCGATACTCCAAGCGACCAGTGATTGTGTTGTTCCGGAAACGATATTTGAGGAGAAGGAAATTTTCGACACGGTCGATGGCAGGGATCCGTTTTCTGGGTTCTTCGTCTTCGGAAGTTTCAACTGCGATAGATGGAAGGACCTCACCTCCCGGCCTCCTCTCCTCACTTCGACTTCGCTCAGTGACCAGTAGAGGAGGTGACTCTGCTTCACGTTTTATAGCATGTTCAGATGTGTTTTTATAGGCGCTGTTTACAGCGGCCATGACTTCTTTCTCATCAAAATTATAATCAGCCAGGATAAAACCAAGAGATGCTGCGAATGGTACACCTTTACGGTTTAGGTTACAAGCAAGTAAGTGAACGAAGTTGTTGCGGTTGCCGGTGGTGAAAAATTCTTTGTTTTCGGTGAGTTTGATAGAGTCGTGGTAGATTTTCAGAAAATCTTGCTGGGGAATTGTTTTAGGCTTGACCTCACCCTCCGGCTCCCTCTCCGCTGGGAGAGGGAGTGACTCTTCGATCACTGTTTTGCTATTATGGGTATTTGTGAAAACTTGTGAATTGGGGTTGTGGTAAAGATCCGGATCGAGAGACATGAAACAAAGCCGGGTGTAATCCTTACCGGATTTGTCGATAGACAAACCGGAGAGTGATTCGTAGTAAGCCTGAACATGCAAGAAAGTATTCTTGTGAGTTGAAGGTGTTGCCTGGGTTTGAACAAAAACTTTGAGGCCGTTACCAGAAGGGCTGATGAATACTGCCAAAGTGAAAGAATCGTCCATGACCGATTCACGGCATTTTTTCAATTGTTCCGGATTGAGTTTGTCGAAGTCCAGAACAATTATGCCAGAATACTTTTTGAGGGTATCCTGGTTGCGGCCGCCTTCGAACTGGCCGGAAGGTGTGAAAGCCAGTAATCCCTTCTTGGCTTTCTCGTACGAATCGAGTTTTTGCTCCTGGAGGCACTTCCGGATATAAGTGACCGGTCCGCGGTACTTACCGGTTTTGATATCAGTGAGAATATCGGTGAAGGGCTTATTCTCGGTTATGGTGGTAAAGTTTTGGAATATGGAGAGGTTCATGGATATCAGGTGTTAGGGATTCGGTGTTAGGAATTAAAATACCTGAGAGTAAAAAAAATTGAGGGTTAGAAAAACGGAAACCGCCAGGTAGAAAGTTGGCAGACATTCTACTCAGGCGGTCATGGTTCGTAATCATCTAAATAATTTGATTGAATAGCTCATCTGGCAGCAGGCTTCTTCGAAATCCTGCTATTCAGACGAGTTGTACTTTTACTTGCAAAGGCATTGTTATAATGCTTTTTGAGAAACATTTCAATATCAGCCTGGGTATAATAAATCTTGGCTCCTACCTGAGAAAATGAGATTTTACCTTCATCGCGCCAACGTTGTGCAGTGCGGGAGGCGATTTTCATTGTAGAGATGAAATCATCGTTGTCGATGATCAGGTCCCTGATGCTTTTGGATGATGGTTGCAGGCGAAGATTGATTTCTTCAATTTTGTCCATGAGTTTCTGGTACTGTTCTGGTGTCATGAAAATTGCTTCCATAGCTTTTTTGTTAAAGGATTAGGAAGCAAAAGAAAATAAGAAAAAAAAGTCTGAAGGTCTAAAAATGGTCTTTTTAGACCATTATTATAGTTAAATACCTGAATATCAATAGCAATATCTCCAAAACCTGAAAGATGAGCCTAGTTATTACTGTTCTATGATACCATTTTTGAATGCCGCACTTGTGAAAAATGAAAATAAGCCAAAAGTGTTATTAAAAAGAATATGTTGCATAATATTAAATATCAGCATAATAAATAATAATATATAAATATATAAATCTACATGTCAAGCATATAGAATTAAAAAAGGTCTAAAAAGATCTTTTTTATGACAGAAATATTGACTTTACTCATTAATACCATTGACTTTATATCGCCTCGGAGTTTTCGGCCTTTTATCGGGGCGATTAGGATCCAGAATTGTTAGTATAGTGAAGCGAGAAATGGGATTCCCTTCTTTGTCGCTAAAGTTCTGGCAAATGATTTCGGCCAGGTCAGCTGTTGAGATTGAAAGTAAGGGGTTCTGCCCAATTTTTAATTCAGTGGTGAGCTGGAAGAAAATATCCAGAAAGGCATTGGTATTGCAATAAATCTTTCCCTTTGGGTCGATAGATAAATTTTGCTTTTTAGAAGATCTTTTTACCAGAACTTTCTGAAGGAGTTCTTCTTCTTCTATGATTCCATTGATTTCAACCTGACATTGTTCATCAAATTTTGGTTTGCGGTTTGATTCAAATTCAGGAGGATTCTGCTTATAATCTTTAATCTGGGTTCTCAGGTATAAGATTTTTTCTTCTGCAATTTCCATTGTACGGATTGCCTCTTTAACAGTATCGAAACAATAAACTTTGTCGCCGGTGAAGCCATTCATTGCTTCGCTCAATTTTTTTTGTCTGGCATTTTGCATGGATGCAGCTTTGATTTCGTGGCGCTTCGAAATAATCTCAGAACCCCATTTTATTGGTCGGAATTTCTGATCATCATCGTTGAACCAGGACTGATTCAACCTTATAAGCTTTTCAAGCGAGTTTAACCAGCAAATCGGACTTTTAAGGATTTCGCAATGATAGTCTATAAAATCAACAATTTCAGAAAGACCAATTGTTAAGACCTTTCTGAAAATTGCCAGGCAATATGCATTCGAAGAAATTTCACCTTCGAGGATAATATCCAAAACAGTAGCGTTAGCCTGATTGGGCTTCACAAAGTTGTACTCCGGAAAGTGAACCGTATTGATGTTGTCGGGATGTAAGTCCATAGCGCGTTAACAATAGCGTGTTAAAACTTTGTAGGGTAAAGGATGAATTAAGCATTTAATAGGATCATTATAGATTAGAGTTTTTCAAATATTGATATAAAATGAAAAACACGCTTGAACAACTCGTTGACCAAAAAATTATAACATTGTGAAAGTAAAAAGAAGTATTGCCAGGACTAAAAATGACATTAAAAGAATGATATTAACGCCAACCTGATCTAAAAAATTGTTAAATTGTGTTAATATATTTGAAGCATTTTGCAGGATAAGAATTAAGGTGAATTTTATGTGACAGGAGTTGTATTAGGCATTTCCTCCAAAGCTTGGGTTTTGTCATCAGTTTTCTTAATATTGAATACCTGCATCGCTTTATTGAGCTCTTCATTTATGATCTTAGCATAGATTTGAGTTTCGGATATATCGGCATGGCCGAGGATTTTTGAAACCTTGTCGATGCTGATTCCCTTAGTAAGAGCCCTAGTTGCCCAGGTATGGCGACTTATGTGGAAACTTACATTTTTGGTAATTCCAGCATTAGATGCCAAGGTCTTCAGGTTCTTATTAATATATGCGGTGGCTGTTGAAATTTCATTATCCATCACAATGATATCATCACGTTTGAGATCATTGCTCAACATCGGAAAGATGTAATCAGTTGGAGTAGTTTGTTCAGTCTTGTATTTATTGATTATCTCAATCGCCCTATCCGGAAGAAGGAAAGAAAGCTGGGCTTTTGTCTTCTGAACAGAAACATGTATGTTTTCCCCGTCAAAATTGGACCAAGTCAATTTTAAAACATCAGAAACTCTGAGTCCACCAGCATAAGAAGCAAAAACAAACATATCCTTGTGCAATTCGAGACGAGTGCCAGTGTTGGTTTTGACTTTTTCGAATGCCGCTAATTCATCTTCACTCAGGTATTCCCGATGAGTTTTCTCGGTCTTCAATTTGAACTTATTGAATGGAATATCCTTATGTTCAATCAAATCAAGACGATAAGCATCATTAAAGAGTTTACGGATGAATTTCATGTCCTTATGAATGGTATTGACTTTGTTTTTAAGTTCCACCTGGCAATCGATTTCATATCTTGTCAGGAAGTCAACATCAATATCCTGGAAGTTCAAGGGCTTTTCTTCAACGAAGTCTTTAACCTTTTTTATAATGGATTTGTTCTTGTCATAGGTACCCACCTGACCTGCCCGGAGGTATACTTCGCAAGCTTGATCAGCGAATTTGAAAAAATCTGTTGGTTCTGGACCATAAATGAGGTTCTTAAGATCTTTGACCGTGAGTGACTTTATTTTGGTTTCACCATCAAGAACACCTGCTTCCAGATCATC
Source organism: Bacteroidota bacterium (assembly GCA_037142075.1). Lineage (GTDB taxonomy): Bacteria > Bacteroidota > Bacteroidia > Bacteroidales > UBA4417 > UBA4417. The sequence continues at coordinate 16,040 of JBAXBJ010000019.1, read as the reverse complement.
CTTTTGTTTATAGATGTATTTATTCAGCCTCTGCCAGTTGGGACAACCCTTCTTAATTAAAGCCTTTTTTGGATCCCAGAACTTGGGATCTACTTTAACATGTGTCGGAATCTTTTTATATTTCCTATCTTTGATGATGCAAAGATTGATTGGAGCTTCACCTTTTTTATTGATGCGATCCGTTCTTAAAATTACTGTAACCGTTGCCATATCTATGTTTTTAAGTATAGCATAAAGATACAAAATAATTTAATACTGGGGAAACATAGTGGGAAACATTTTTGTAAAACCCTGAAATTTTGTGGCTTTAGTTGGCTAAGTCAATTTTCTATATAATTGATATACAGTAATATAAATGACTATAACCGTAAAAGGCGGACATTATTGTAATCCCGATGGGGTCACAATTAATATACATAACCGTTTGTAAATCATATATTTACAAACGGTTTTTTCTTTTTACATACTAAAATACACACAAAAAGGATCCATACGCTTTCCCTGTTTTTTGCCACTTCATATCCAGAAGCCGGTAATGCTTTTAAAGCAAAACATTTTACATGTTGATAATCAGATATTTAACTATGCATTTTAAACAATTATGACTATATTATTGTTAATTTAACTATCATAATAGCTTTTGTGGCATAATCCACAAGTGCTATGTCACTTTAATAAGCCCGGAATTACAATGTTGGAGAATAGAATAAACAAAGAAATACTGAAACAACGCCTTGCTAATGAAACGTTTAACAGGAAAACTCTTTCGTTTTACCGCTACATAACTATTGAAAATCCTAAAGAATTTCGTGATGATTTGTTTCGCAAATGGTCGGAACTGAATTGTTATGGCCGGATTTATATTGCCCGCGAAGGCATCAACGCACAAATGAGTATTCCTGAACATAAACTCGAAGAATTTCTGTTTCTTCTGAATTCTATTCCTAAGTTAGCAGAAATACCGATAAAATACGCGATTGTCGATAACGGAAAATCCTTCTATAAGCTTACAATAAAAGTTCGCCCCAAAGTGGTTGCCGATGGGCTTGCCGACGACACCTACGATCTTTCAAAAGTCGGAAAACACCTGACAGCCATTGAGTTTCATGAATTATCAGGCACACCCGACACCCTTGTTATCGATATGCGGAACCATTACGAGAGTGAAATCGGGCGTTTCGAAAATGCGGTTTGCCCCGATGCCGACACTTTCAAGGATGCGATCCAGATGGTTATCCGTGATTTTGAACAGGAAAAGAATAAAAAAATCCTGCTTTACTTTACCGGTGGCATCCGATGCGAAAAAGCAAGTTCTTTTCTTCTGCACAATGGATTTACTGATGTTTCGCAGCTTTATGGCGGGATTATTGAATATGCACAGCAAATTAAGCATCTGGGCCTTCCGTCGAAGTTTATTGGTAAAAACTTTGTTTTCGACGAACGTCTTGGCGAAACCATCGACGGGCAAATCATTTCACATTGTCACCAGTGCGGAAAACCGTCCGATACGCATGTAAACTGCGCCAACGATGATTGCCACCTGCTTTTCATACAATGCGGCAAATGTGCTACAACGTATGCGAACTGCTGCTCGGAGGAATGCGCTTCGGTTATTAAGCTACCTTTGGAAGCGCGTCGCGAACTGCGGATTACAAACCACAGCAAATATTCCGGTAGTAAAATTTACAAAAGCAAACTTTCGCCCTCTTTGCTGAAAACCAAGCTCACACCCGGGCAAGCCATTGCTAAATATGGATAATTTCTGGCAAACCCTTAAAAAGCCTGTTATTGCGCTGGCGCCCATGGAAGATGTTACTGACACCGTTTTCCGCGAAGTGGTGCTTTCGGTTTCAGATCCGGATGCCTTAAACGTTGTATTCACTGAATTTACTTCCACCGATGGCCTGTGCCACGAAAAAGGCCGCCCTAAAGTGATCGAACGCCTGCTGGTGAACGCCAGCGAAATGAAGTTGCTGAAATCACGCAATACAAAGCTGGTTGCCCAGATATGGGGAGGCGATCCCGAAAGGTTTCGCCTGAGTGCCAAACTGATTTCTGAAATGAACCTTTTTGACGGCATCGATATCAATATGGGCTGCCCGGCAAAAAAGGTAGTAAAAAACAAAAGTTGCGCCAACCTGATCAACTACCCTGAACTGGCGAAGGAAATCGTCTATGCAACAACCGAATCCACATCTTTGCCGGTGAGTGTCAAAACGCGGATTGGCTTCAGCCGCATTGTTACCGAAGAGTGGATCGGCCATTTGCTCGAAACCGCGCCCGCAGCCATTACGGTTCACGGCCGCACGCGAAAAATGATGTCGAACGGGCCTGCACTTTGGGACGAAATTGGTAAAGCTGTTCAGTTGCGAAACCAGCTTGGCAGCCAGACACTTATCCTTGGCAACGGGGAAGTGAACACTTATTCCGATGCCATGAGCCGTGTTCAGCAATACGGCGTGGACGGCGTAATGGTGGGCACGGGAGTTTTTAAAAATCCCTGGATGTTTAACCCTGAACCTGGTGAAATTACAATTTCAAATCGCATTTCACTGATGCACAAGCATATATCGCTTTACAGGAATACATGGGGAGATGGCAAGGATTATAATGTATTGAAACGTTTTTTTAAGATTTACCTGAATGGATTCAGCAATGCCGCTCATTGGCGCGATGCTTTTATGCGGGCGCATGGCTATGACGAAGCGTTGGGTCTGCTTCACGAAATGCAGGAAGAGTTGCTAAGACAGGATCCTCTTTAAACGTATAATCTAGAATGGACAAGCCGGAAACTAAAAGTAATGAAAAACACTTAACATTAAATTAAGAATGAAAAAGTTAGGGGGCTTGCAATACTTTTGCATTTTGTGTTGTGTGTTTAGTGTTTTGGTTTTTTATCAGAAAGATAGGCGTAACCTTTATCCGAATTAGAAAGTACGGGTCGGGAAGATATTTCAATTGGGATAAAAATTGAAACAATTCATACTTTGGATCGTTATTTGACTGTTATATATTCAAAATATTTTCGATGTATAGGATTCTCGTTGTCGTTATACTGTTCAACTGCCTTACTGCATTTCCCCAGTCCTACCGGACTGTTCAAAATTCGGCATTTATACGTGGCGAGAAATTATCATTTAAGGTTGCTTTTAATTCGGCATTAACAGGAAATATAACCGGCGGAAAGGCTACACTGGAAGTAACAGATGACAACAAAATCATCAATGGCAGAAGCACTTACCACGTTGTAGGCGATGGGAAATCAACCGGTTTTATCGAATTGTTTTACAAAATCCACGACAGGTTTGAAAGTTATTTCGACCAGGATGCAATGATTGCATGGCAGTTTTCGCGACGTACACGCGAAAATTCCTATAAAAAAGATGACCTGGTCATTTTTCGTCAAAATGACCACCTGGGGGTGAGCCTTTCGAAAATCATGAAAATACCGGCAAACTGCCAGGATGTAATTTCAGCATTTTACTACGCCCGTACCCTGGATATCTCGGGCCTAAAACCGGGTGAAGTCATCGAAATACCGTTTTTTCTGGATGATTCTGTTTATCATTCAAGAGTCATTTTTAAAGGCAGGGAAACAGTGAAAACCAAGTTAGGGACATTCAGGTGCGTGGCATTCAGGCCAATGGTGGCAACCGGCTACGCTTTTGACGATCCTTACCCGATAACAGTCTGGATTACCGATGATAACAACCGTCTGCCTGTGCTGATCGAATCAGAACAATCTGTCGGACGCGCACGGGTTGAACTTACATCGTATTCGGGCCTGGCGAATCCAATAACGGCTAAACTACCTGATTAAATGTTGGGTTTTACCTCGAATGGAATAAGTATAGGGCCAGAAGACCGAAGTCAGAAGACGGAAGAAAGAAGAAGGTGCTAATTTGAAGTTTAATACTATGAATGGAAAATATCCGAATAAAGGCAATTAGTCAACAAAAACCAATTTTCGTGATAAATGAAGTTTTCGGAGGAACTTCTGACTTCCGTCTTCTGACTTCCTACAAAATAAATATACCAACTAAAATTAACAGTAGAATCAAAAGTTGTTTGCAAATGAGATTATCTCTTATTCAGCACCGGCAAAGTGTCCATTTCCGGGAGAATGGGTGTTAATGGTGTAAAAGAAGATACTGCGTCGAAGCGGGTTAAATTATACCGTTTGATCATGGAATCCACATGGCTTACCCATAAGGAAGATGACGCATATTTTGCTTTTTTCATAGCCTTCAGCCAAACCAAATAGTCCGAATTTCCTTTTAATGCCGTATAGTATTTTTTACGTGAAACGGATTCCCCAAACTGAAGATACGCAGCTTCATCCGTGTCGAATGTCTGATAAGCAGTTATGTAACCCGATTTGGCTTTCGAAGATTTTACACGGCTTTTAGTCCCAAAATGGTTGTGTTTCACCTTGCAAAGCTTGCTGGTACCGGCGGCACTTTCCTGCAACGCAATACCCAGCACCAGGCTGGCGGGAATTCCGTACGAATTAAAAACTTCAAGAGCCAGCGTATCAAATTTGGCAATATACCTTGCTGCATCACCCTGCGCCTTTAAAGAGGCGGAAAACACAAAGAGCAAGAATATCAATAGAATTCGCATGTGTCTAAACAAATTTCAGGCTAAAAGTAGGAATTTATATCCATTGTAAACTTGCAGCGATTTCGATTGTTCAAAATCAGGCAATCTGACAAACTAAAAAATGCAAATTCGGTTGGCACGATTTTCGCTTCGACGAAAGGAATTGTACTGCTCTTTAGCGAAAAAAATGATTTGTAATTTTCCTGTAAGGTCAAAATATATACCTTTAACTTTTGAGTTTAAACTAAGCAATATGAAAACATTCTTTTGCACTTTCATTGTATTCTTAAGTCTCACCGTCATGTCGCAATCCCAATATACAAGCGAATGGAAACAGGTTGATTCACTTGCAGCGCTGGGTCAGTCGCAAACAGCACTCGACCTGGTGACACTTATTTATAACCAGTCAAAAGCTGCGAACCAGGCCGATCAGTTTGTGAAGGCATCGCTGTATCGCATGAAACTGGAGGCTGATTTCGAGGAAGATACGTATGAAAAAAGCATAGCCCGCACCCGACTCGAAATCCAGACTGCAAAGGCTCCGGTGAAGCAAATCCTGCATTCCATCCTGGCCCAACTATATTGGCAATACTATCAGAATAACCGCTGGCAGATACTAGGACGCAGCGAAACATCCAACTTTGCGAATGATGATATTAAAACCTGGGATGTAAAAAAGCTAGTCGCAGCCTGTATGGAAAATTATACTTTGTCTCTGAATAACAAGGAATTACTAAAAAGTACACCAATTTCAGCTTATTCCGAAATACTGACAAAACAAAAAGACTCAGAAAAATTCAGACCGACCTTATTTGATTTTATCGCTCACCGGGCCATCGATTTCTATTCCTCTTCCGAAGCCGGGTTAACAAAACCGGCTAACTCATTTTTGATAGATAAGGCTGATTATTTTGCATCTTCGGAGGAATTTACTGCATTTATCATTTCTTCGCCCGATACACTTTCATTCGAGTATCAGGCTATAAAACTCATGCAGGAAGTGGTAAAAACTCATTTGACGGATAAAGATCCCACTGCTTTGATTGATGCGGAATTGGAACGACTTTCTTTTGTTCACGATAAAAGCATTCTGCCTGGAAAAGACAGTCTTTACCTTGCCGCTTTATTTAAACTGGAAAGCCGTTTTAAAAACCATCCTTCATCAACCGAAGTGGCATATGCAATTGCATCACAGCTTATCAGCAGTGAAGCTGAACCAACTCCCTATTTTGACGGGAATTCCGAATCCCCGAAATCAACTTCGGAAACCCACAAATGGAACAAAAAGCAGGCAATCGAAATTTGCGAAGCAGCCATCAGCCGTTTCCCTGATAGTTTTGGGGCCGGAAATTGCCGTTCGCTTATTGAGACTATTAAGCAACCGTCTTTACTTATTACAACCGATTATGCCTCCATTCCTGCAAAACCGGCACTTGCCCTGGTGAACTATAAAAATGTTTCGAAAGTATATTTCCGGCTTCTGAAAATGGATCCTGAGACAGACCACAATTTGCAGGAGATGCAATCCGAAATCCGCCTTGAGAAATATTTGAAAACAAAAGTCGAAAAATCCTGGGAACAGTCACTTCCCGACGATGGCGATTACAGGGATCATTCAGCCGAAATAAAGATTCCATCCATGCCGGCTGGCTATTATGTTCTGCTTTCGAGCAACGACGCCTCGTTTCCGGCCAAATCGGCGATTGTAATTGCCAACAGTTTTTGGAAAACCAATATCAGCTTTCTCAGCCGGAATAGTGACGGAAATAATGAAATTGTGGTTTTGAACCGCGATTCAGGGCAGCCAATTACCGGGGTGAAAGTGCAGACTTATTCACGTTCCTATAACTCCAAAGCCCGCAAGTACGAAAACAAAGCAGCCGAAGCATTTGTGACCGATAAATCTGGAATGGTAACTATTCCTGCCGGAAACGGAAACGAGAGATATAACCAGTTTTACCTGGTTTTTAGTTCAAAAGGCGATCAATTGATCACCGAAAATTATTTTTCGGGCTATTTTTATCAAAACGATGCGATCAGAGCAGTAGTTCAGACTCACTTTTTCACCGATAGAGCCATCTACCGCCCGGGGCAGATCATCTTTTTTAAAGGAATTGTGCTGGAGCGAACGGGTGAAGATGTGCAACTAAAAACCAATTTCAAAACCGAGGTTGGCTTGTACGATGTTAACGGGCAGGTAGTTTCGAAGCAGACTCTCACAACCAATGATTTTGGTTCGTTCAGCGGCAATTTCAGTGCGCCACAGGGGGTACTAACCGGCCAAATGACCATCCGTTCCGAAACCGGTTCAGTGCCCGTACAGGTTGAAGAATACAAACGACCCAAATTCGAAGTAACCTTTGAACCGGTAAATGGATCGTACAAACTGGATGAAACGATAGTTGCCAAAGGAAAAGCCCTGGCGTATGCCGGAAGCACGGTTTCCGATGCAAAAGTTACTTACCGGGTTGTAAGGCAGGCAAATTTTCCTTACTGGTGTTGGGGGTGGCGACCTGCGCCGATTTCAGACGAAATGGAAATCGCCAACGGCGAAACGCTGACCGGCAACGATGGTTCGTTTTCGGTAACTTTCAAGGCTATTCCGGATCTTGCTATGGAACGCAGCACCAACCCTGTATTTACTTACACAGTTTATGCCGATGTTGCGGATATTAACGGCGAAAGCCACAACTGCGAAACCGGAATTTCGGTTGGATACAAAGCTCTTCTGATAAAAACGGATATTCCGGACGAGATTAACCTTGAAAAGAAGGTAAAATTTTCGCTTCAAACCACCAACCTGAACGGTGAAAAGGTAGCAGCAACCGGAAGCATAAGCATTTCGAAGCTTCAAAAGCCCAACCAGGTGTTGTATTCCCGAAAGTGGGGGCAACCCGGTAATTTTACCATGACGAGGGCTGAATTTGAAAAAGATTTCCCCGGTGAAGTGTATAAAAATGAAGATGACGTTGCAACCTGGCCAAAAGATAAACCGGCATTTTACGCCAACTTCAGCACACCTGCCCACTCGGTTTTTGAAGCGGGAAATGCACTTCAACCCGGAATGTACGTGATTGAAATCACCTCAAAAGATGCGTATGGTGAAGAGGTTATCTATACTAAATATTTCAGCACTTTTCAATCCGAAGCTACTGCTACAGCAGCCGTTTCGCCGGCTTTTTTCACTTTGCTAACTCCTGTTGCCGAACCCGGTGAGGAAGCAAAATTCCTGATTGGCACTCCTGTCAAAAAGGCTTACATTATCTATGAGATTCTCAATAAGAACAAAGTGGTAAGCCGCGAAATCCTCAACCTGAGCAATGAGCAAAAGCTGATCCGCATTCCTGTAAAAGAAGAGTACCGTGGCAACTTTGCCATTAACCTGTTTTTTGTAAAGAACAACCGCACTTTTCAAATGAGTAAGGTGATAAATGTTCCTTACACCAATAAAAAACTTGATATCAGCTTTGCCACTTTCCGTGATAAGCTTTTACCCGGACAGGAGGAGGAATGGCATATCACCCTTAGCGACAGCAAAGGCGAAAAAGTGGTAGCCGAAATGCTTGCCGGGATGTACGATGCTTCGCTGGATGCATTTATTCCGCATCAATGGAGTTTCGATATTTTCAATTACTACAACGGAATCCGGTCATGGAATGCCAGCCAATGTTTCGGAATTAAAAGTGGCAACCAGTTTTATTATCCTGAAATTGCAAATTACCCTGCTTTACGCGAATACGATCAACTGAATTGGTTTGGTTTTAATGTCGGATATTCGGGCCGGATGCTGGGATACATGTTAAAAAGCGGTGCGAAAAATATGATGGTACAAGAGGGCGATGCCGTGATGTCGTTAGCTCCTACGGGAATGGCTTCCGAAAAACGTGAAACCATCAGCGACAAAGAACAAACGACTTCCGCTTCAATGGTCACATCTGAAGAAATCAGTAAATCGCCCAAAAATAACGAGTCTCAACCCATCCAGATCCGCAAAGATTTTAACGAAACCGCCTTTTTCTTTCCCCAACTTGCTACCAACGAAAAAGGTGAAATTATTATTAAATTTAAAGCACCCGAAGCCCTGACCCGCTGGAAAATGATGGGCCTGGCTTATACCAAAGACCTGAAATACGGTCAGATAGAAAAAACTTTGGTTACTCAAAAAGACCTGATGATTTTCACCAATGCACCACGTTTTTTGCGCGAGGGTGATAAAATAGATTTTGCCGCCAAAATCTCGAATATCAGCGACCACGATTTGTCGGGTACTGCCGAACTGCATTTTTTTGATGCATTTACCATGAAACCGGTTGACAACATACTGGGCTTGACGCAATCAATCATTCCATTTACGGCAGCAAAAGGACTGAATTCGGCAATAAACTGGAAAATAAATATCCCCGAAGGACTGCAAGCCGTGGTTTACCGTATTACCGCTACGGCAGGTGCTTTCAGCGATGGCGAAGAAGCAGCCATCCCCGTACTTACTAACCGGATGCTGGTAACCGAATCTATACCACTACCAATAAATGGGATGCAGACAAAGAAATTTAACTTCGAAAAACTGGCAAATTCGGGTAAAACCGGCTCAACGATGCGAAATTACAGGCTATCGCTCGAATATACTTCCAATCCTGCATGGTATGCTGTGCAGGCATTGCCTTACCTGATGGAATATCCATACGAATGTGCCGAACAGCTTTTTAGCCGGTATTATGCCAACAGCCTGGCAACGCATATCGCCAACAGTGACCCAAAAATCAAGCGGGTTTTCGAAAGCTGGAAAAGCAGCTCGCCGGATGCACTGAAATCAAACCTGGAGAAAAATGAAGAACTTAAATCTTTGCTTTTGCAGGAAAGCCCCTGGGTGCGCGAAGCAACCAGCGAGAGCGAACGTAAGCAGCGCATCGCCTTGCTTTTCGACCTGAACCGGATGGCATCCGAACAAACTTCGGCCCTGAAAAAACTGCACGATATGCAGTATGCTAATGGTGGTTGGCCCTGGTTCGCAGGCATGCCCGAAAGCCGGTACATTACACAGCATATTGTTACCGGTCTGGGCCATCTTTATAAAATGGAAGTGCTGAACCCGGTTGAAAATGTTGAAATACAGGAAATGTTGAAAAAATCGATCGATTACCTGGATGAAACTGAAAAAATTGAATTTGAGAAACTCAAGATTACTGATAAAAAGTACCTGGAAAACAACCATCTGGGTTACGACGAGATTCAATATTTATATGCCCGGACTTACTTCCTGGCTGATTTTCCGTTCAATACGCAATACGATGAATTACTCGCCTATTACAAAGCACAATCCATAAAATACTGGAATACGCAGAATAATTATATGAAGGCGATGATGGCCCTGTACCTGGATCGTTTTGGCGAACCGAAAACGGCTGCCCTGATCATGCGATCGTTGAAAGAAACCGCCCTGCATAACGAGGAAATGGGTATGTACTGGCGCAACGAACAACGCGGCTGGAACTGGTACCAGGCACCGGTGGAAACACAGGCACTCCTGATTGAAGCTTTCGACGAAGTTAGCAACGATAAACCTTCGGTGGAGGAAATGAAGATATGGCTTCTGAAGCAAAAGCAAACACAGGACTGGAAAACGACGAAAGCCACCACTGAAGCTATTTATGCTTTATTGTTGCGTGGCACATCTTTACTCTCCTCTGTCAAGCAGGTTGAAATCACGCTGGGAGACGAAAAAGTGGATCCTTACAAACAAGACAATTCAAAACCCGAAGCGGGGACGGGATATTTTAAAACCAGCTGGGATGCCACGGCCATAAAACCGGAAATGGGAAAAATTACGGTTACCAATCCGAATCCAACAGTAGCCTGGGGTGCGTTGTACTGGCAATATTTCGAGCAACTGGATAAAATTACTCCTGCAAAAACGCCACTAAGCCTTTCGAAAAAACTTTTCCACGAAGTGAATACGCCAACAGGTCCGGTTATTGAACCAATCACTGAAAATTCACCTGTCAAAGTTGGAGACAAAATTGTTGTCCGCGTTGAACTTCGTTCCGATCGCGATATGGAATACATCCATTTAAAGGACATGCGTGCTTCGGCTTTCGAGCCTGTGAATGTTCTTTCAGGATACCGTTACCAGGATGGATTGGGATACTACGAATCCACGCTCGACGCTTCCACGAACTTCTTTATTTACTATCTTCCCAAAGGCACGTATGTTTTTGAATATAAGCTGGTTGCCACCCAAAAAGGAGATTTTTCGAATGGAATAACTTCGGTGCAGTGCATGTATGCACCTGAATTTTCGGCACATTCGGAAGGAGTTAGAGTGAAGGTGGAGTAAGGTGGAATTTGTTTCTCCAAAAACAGCACAGATAGGATTGAAAACCAGCGCCTGCAACAGATCACAAATCCGCTCCAACCGCACAAATCTGCAGTTTTAAAAGGGGTTAGCCTCTATTTAATGCGTCTAATTTCGTTTCTCTTGCCTGATTCAATAACAAAAGGCACTTTTTCTTCCATAACATTACTGGTATCAAGGCCATAAGCCCGGATGTCGGAGGTCGACATTTTAACAAGCCAGTTATAAACATCCATAATAAACTGCTGAAATGGCGGGAAATCGAAGTCGTAGTTTTGAATGCGACGGATAATGATATAGAAAAAATCGGCCGGGACATGATGTTTACGCAGGGAGGGATAACCCGATTCGAGGTTTATTTCATTACTGTGCACCATTTCCTCCAGGACATGTTTAAAGTAAAGGTTAATACGGGGTTGTACTTTAAATCCAAGCCGGAACTCAACGCGAATTAATATGCCGGGAATAATATTTTCAACCGAGTATTCAAGGGTATGAGGTTCATCGGTGATATGGACATGCAACAGCCAATAGGTGTTGGCTCTCTTAGGCTTTTTGTTGAAGATTGAGAATAGAATTTTCGTCTCGATTTCGTTTGCATAGTCGGCATGAGTTATGTAAACGAGATTGGTTGAAAACAAAGGAATTGATTCATCGTGGCTTAAATCCTGGAGTGCAGCCAGGGAGGTATTTAATTTGACATATTTTGTAAACTGGTTTTTCACTGCTCTGCCCCTCTGCCAGGTGTACATTATAAATGCCAGCAAACCGGCTAATAATAATGTAAACCATCCCCCGTGTATAAATTTGGCCAGGTTAGCCGCCAGGAATGATCCTTCAATCGAAAGGTAAATCAGAACAAAAATAGCAATATAGAACTTTTTTCGCCTGATTCTTTGCAAGAAAAAAGCCATGAAGATCGTAGTCATCAACATGGTGATGGTGATTGCCAGACCGTAAGCAGCCTCCATATTTGCAGAATTCTGGAACATGAGGATTACTGCCACAACAGCAACGAATAATAACCAGTTGATTGAGGATATATACATCTGGCCTTTCCGGGTGGTGGGGTAAGAAATCCGGACTTTTGGCCAGAAATTAAGCTGAATAGCCTCACTAATAATGGTGTAAGAGCCACTGATCAAAGCCTGGCTCGCAATAACAGCTGCTGCAGTTGCCAGCAAAACTCCGAATGGCAGGAACCAGGAGGACATTATGGCGAAAAAAGGATTTGGCCAGACAGTGGTCGACTGAGGCTGAAGGAGAATCCATGCCCCTTGACCAAGGTAATTCAAAATCAGGGCTATTTTTACGAAAATCCAGCTAATGCGGATATTGGCTATGCCACAATGGCCCAGATCGGAGTATAAAGCTTCGGCTCCTGTTGTACAAAGGAATACAGCACCCAGCAATAAAAAACCATGAGGGTGATGAGCAAGAAGTTCAAAGGCATAATAGGGATTAAAGGCCTTTAAAACTATCGGTAATTGTACAATTTGGATCACGCCTAAAATACCTAACATACCAAACCAAAGAAGCATGATAGGGCCAAATGAGCTGCCAATTGCGGCAGTACCAAATTGCTGGACTAAAAACAGTGCTGCCACGATCAGCAGCGCAATGGGGATTATATCCAAGGAAGGATATTGCAGTTTCAATCCTTCAACTGCTGAAACAATTGTAATAGAGGGCGTAATAATTCCATCGGCCAACAGGGCACTTGCCCCAATAATGGCCAGGGCAAAAAGGCTTTTCTTTCTTCTCCTTACCAGCGCATACAGTGCAAGAATACCTCCTTCACCCCTATTGTCGGCTCGAAGTGTAATCAGAACGTATTTTATTGTTGTTTGTAAGGTCAGCGTCCAGATGATACATGAAATTGCTCCCAGGATAGTATCAACAGCAATAAACCCCCGGGAACCAGCGAGTATTGCTTTCATTACATAGAGTGGTGAAGTGCCGATATCACCAAAAACAATGCCCATGGTAATGATTATACCTGCTGCCGATAACGCATTGTGAGTTTGGGTAGATTTTATTTTCATTTATGATCAGGACAAAAATTTATAAATTCTTGATTACCAGTTCTATTTTAATTAATTACGGGAATTGCTCTACTGGAATTTTTAACAATAAAAGTAACTATTTGGAGAATATAATGTATCTGATATTTACTTTTTCTCATTTAGCACCAGCCGGTAACCGATACCGGGCTCAGTGATGAGCATTTCGGGTATTGAGGGGTTAACTTCGATTTTTCGGCGCAGCTGGGCTACATGAACCCGGAGTGTCTGTGAATTATCGGCGTATGGATTGCCCCAAAGTTCTTTAATAATGAAGGAATGAGTCAAAACTTTCCCAATGTTCCGGATCAGGAGACTGAGAAGATTATATTCGATAACCGTTAGTTTTATTGACTCATCACTGACTTTTACAGTCCTGGAAGTCAAATCAACGGTAAGGTGACCGCTTACAAACACAGGCGATTCATCAATTTTCAGTGAATGCCGGATAGCAACTCTGACCCGGGCAAGCAATTCGCCGGTATTGAACGGTTTTGTAATGTAGTCATCAGCACCCGAATCAAGTGCTTTTATCATGGTCTTTTCATCGTCCTGTACGGTAAGAATAAGTATTGGAATGGTTGACCAGACCCGGAGTTGTTCAAGGACCAATAATCCATCCATGTCGGGTAATCCAAGATCGAGCAGGATTACATCGGGATGTTCCATGGCGGAATATAAAAGACCATTTTTGCCATTCTCAGCCTCGATAACATGATAATCATTGGCTTCGAGGGTGATTTTTAAAAGCCTCCGGATCTGTAATTCATCGTCGATTATCAGAACTTTATATCTTGTTGCTTTCGTCTCCATCTATTTAAGTATATGTAAATGAATGAGTACTGATAAGCCGCCTGATGAAAGGTTTTTGGCTTTGACAGAGCCATTATGGGCTTCGATTATTGCTTTCGAAATCGTAAGCCCAAGACCGGTTCCTCCACTTTTACTACCCGGTACACGGTAAAATTTATCAAATAATGCTGCAATTGATGAATCAGGAACACCCGGACCATTGTCGCTGATTGTTATCAAAACGTTTTCGGATTGTAAAGTTACGGATAATACTATCTGGCTCTTCTCTGGCGTGTAATTTATTGCGTTGTGTATTATATTCAGCATTGCCTGCTTCATCCAGTTTATATCCAGGTATAGCATGGGAAGATTATCGGGGATTTCAACCTTAATCTTATGGTTCTTCAATTCGTCTTTCACCTGGTTAAGCACAACTCCCATTAAATCATTTACATCGCAGCTTTGCAGGTTCAACTTTAAGGAACCTGAATCGATCTTTGACATATCAAGTATGTTTTCAACCAAGAGATTTAGTCGTTTTGAAGTTGAATCCAGTTCATCGCAAATCTTACGACGGCTTTCGGGATCTGATGCTGTCCGTTCATCCTGAAGATTTGAAACGGCACTGCTAATGATCGAAACAGGAGTTCTTAATTCATGCGAAACACTGTTCAGCACAGTTTGGAAAAGTTTTTGTGATTCTTCATATACCTGGTCTTCTTTTGATTTGTCGACACTTATTTCCCGCTCTAGAGCTGAGGCTATCTGTGTGACGAACGATTTTAAGAAAATAAGTTTATCGTCATCGACAGGATAATTGTTTTCGGTCACAACTCCGATAACCCCCAAGGTTCCCCTTTGACCGGACAGCGGAAAATACTGAAGAAGCTTTTTGTCATTCAGTTTGATTATTTGCCCGGGACTTTTATGCTCAAAAGCCAGAACTGCATTTTCAAACTCCTCCTCACTGAATAATTCCTTATTACCAAAAGCATGTTTTTCTAGGATTTGTTCTCTTTTCCCTTTTAAATAAATTACAGCATCAGCATCGAAATGGCGTTTTAGTTCAGCTCGAACTTTGTTTACAACTTCTTTTATTGAATCAGCATTATTTAATGATTCAAGTAGTGAATACAGTAAGGTTATCCTTTCCCTGCTCAGTTCAAGGTCGGCCTGATTACGCCTGAGGCGAGAAATAAGAGAACCACCGGTTATAGCAACGGCAAGGTTTGCAAAAAGAACTATGCTATCGTGAAAACTGGCAATATGAAAAGTTAGAATTGGCGGGATAAAAAAGAAGTTCCACACAACAAAGTTAAGTATTGCGGTAAAAATCACAGCTCCCCTCCCTAGTTTTAAGGAGAGCACCGCTGTAAGCATAAGGAAAATTAAACCGACTGTCTGATAACCGATTGCATACTTAACGAGAAAACAGGGTGCCGATACAAGCACCACTGCAAGTATAGCATAAAGGTATTCGACAGGTTTGGTGGTGGATATTAACTTACCCCCTTTAGAGTCTAATTTGTGCTCTTTGATTTGAATTTCGTTGATTTCAACATCCGGGAGGTGCCTGGTGAGTTGGTTTTTAAAGTATCCCGAATTGCCCGGAGAAGAAAATTTGCCCAGGCGGAGATTGCCAATAAGAATCCTGTCAATCCTGTTTTGTGAAACAAGTTTCGTAATTGCAGCTATTTTGTCGCTGTCGAGCATGTGAATTACTTTAGCCCCACTGTGTAAAGCAACCGTAAGATTATCATTAAACTGGGCACGGCAGGCATGACTTGCCCTTACACCCGGATCGACACAAACAGCAAACCATTCAGTGTTGGCTCCACTTGAATACTGCCGTGCTTTCAGGAAAAGTTCGCTTGCTGTGGTTTCGGCTCCGACCAGAATGAGGATTTTTTCGATCGGATTAATCGTACCGGATATTGAATTGACATTTGTGTTCATAACGCTGGTTTGCTATGGTTTGAATTTGTTCGTTTATTGCATTTAACCAATTGAATGTATGACAATTAGAAGTGTATATTGCCTCAGTTTTAAGTTTTCTGACAGGCCAAAAACTGTAACTTTACTAACCTTGTAATGATGCAAGATTACTACAGATTATATTAAGGGATTGTAAAATTAGTATGGTTACGTATAAAGATTTTATAAAGAAATACAGCTTAGTGAAACTATCTAAATAACTTCCCCGAAACAAAAATCGGAATCTCCCTATTAAA
>JBAXBJ010000018.1:0-61699 GCA_037142075.1 Bacteroidota bacterium | reverse complement strand
GGCTTGCCGTCAATTTCTTCATCAATCAGGTCGAGCAGCGAACGTGATGCATCCACATCTTTCTGTCCGGGATTGATAACGGGCAGATTTGCTTGCTCTTCAAGGCTTTTCCAATATTTCTTTTCCATTTATATATGTGTAGTATAAAAGGTTCTTTTAAAATTGATTTTAATTCCTGATCTGTACAAATCTCGTTTTAGTAATGGCATTTTGCACAATCAATTCCTCCCATGCGCTCAGCAGTAATTTTTTTACCGGCTTTCGCTTCATCGTGAATAGCTTTGAAGGAATCGTAATATTTGTTCGTTTTGAACTGTACCTCGGTCTGGCGGTGACAATTCACGCACCATCCCATCGAAAGATCCGAAACTTGTTTCACCAGGTCCATGGTTTCAACTGCTCCATGGCAGGTCTGGCATTCAACTTTTCCGGCACCAACGTGCTGTGCATGGCTGAAGAAAGCATGATCAGGAAGTTTGTGAATCCGAACCCATTCAATAGGTTTACCAGATTCCACAGCCCTGTAAATTTTGCTTATTTCAAATTTCCCTGAACGTGCGCCAGCTTTAACAACTTTATGACAGTTCATACAAAGATTTGCTGATGGAATACCAGCTGATTTGCTGTAAGTAGCAATTGAGTGGCAATATTTACAATCAATCTTATTCTGACCGGCATGTACTTTATGTGAGAATTTAATAGGCTGATCAGGCATATAATCTTTTGTTCGTCCTAGTTTTATACCTTCCTGAATAACCAGGGTTCCGTGAACACCAAGACCTGCAAGAATTACCAGAACATGAACTATTTTGTATTTTACTTTTTTGAACCATATCAGATCGGCCAATGCCAGCGCCATCAGCATTCCAAACAAAAGGAACAGCAACAACCTTGCAGGAAATATCTTTTCCCAGACCATGCCTTTTTTGCCAACTTCCGACAGGTATGCCGAGATATCATAAATTTCTTTGTCGGAAAGTTGAAGGCCTTTATGAACTTCAGCCATTTTGGTTGAAGTAGGCTCGCTCAGCACCTGGTAAAGGTTAGTCCCGTTAGGCTCCTGCCATGCTTTAGCAAGGTCGACTGCTGTAGGATTGAAATTGAGTGTATCCGTTGCTACAATAGCATGACAGGAGACACAGTTTAATGTTTTTCCTTTTTCGAAAGGAATAACACCGGCGAATAATCTTTCTCCACGTACAATTTCATCGCGCCAGAATCCGTCTTTTTTAGTGATATCAACACTAACCTTCTTTGCTTCAGCAGGTTTGTATGTTTCAATGTAGGTGATCAATGAATCAAGATCAGCATCTGTAAGGAATTTATGATCCGGCATCGGGATTTTCATGTTTTCGTTGAAAACCTGCACGGCAGTTTTATCACCCGCTTTCACCATATCCTGTGATGCCGGGATAAACTTTTTCATCCATTTTTTGTCACGGCGCTTTGTAACGTCCTTGAGACCAGGCCCAACCAGCTTTTCCTCAGTGAGCTTATGACAAATGGCGCAGTTCTTCTCGAAAATCTCTTTGCCTCTATTCTGTGCTTGCGAAACTGAACTGAAAAGAATACCGGCCACAATAAGGATCAATGGCGCCGTCAGTTTTAATATCATCAGTTTCTGTTTGTAGGATGCTTGCAGGTGCATACGTATTTACTGATTAATAAGGTATATAAAAATAATCCGAACAGCCAGTATTACTGAATGCCCGCACTACAATTTTGTTTTTTTTTGATTAATAAGTGCTTAAAAAAGGGCTATGTCATCAAACTATTAACATGATTTCTTTTCAACGGCACAACTCAGCGAATTTAGATAATAAGCGATAATGGTACAACACTATTTTTTTAGATTTTTTAACAATTTTATAATTTAGAATCAGTCTGAATAATATTTTTCGCATTAAAGAAGAATTAATACACAGTAAAACAACTGGATACATTGATTATCTGTATTCTAAAGTAAAATTTTTATTAGCTCATTTAGGTATAACAATACTTGAATATAAAATAGCAATATAGTAATATGCTAAATAATGTCAATGTAAAACTGTGATAATATGCTGTTCTGTTTGCTTGTCCCTGCCTTATTTCAGTTTAAGGCATAAGAATTACGAGATTTTTGAAACAAAAAAGGAAGAAAATACTTTTCTTCCTTATTAACCATTTGAAAACAGATGAAAGCTTTAACACAAAAAATACCCGGGCTTTCAATGCTGTTAAAATCCCATGTATACTCTCGTTAAAATTTTACATTCCCATTGTTCAATATCCATTGATCATTGTTCATTGTCCATTGTCCATTGCAACTACCAGCTTCCACCTGCTCCCCCGCCGCCAAAACTTCCGCCGCCAAAACCGCCGAATCCTCCGCCGCCTCCACCTCCGAATCCGCCACTGCTCCCACTTCCACCTCCTCCGCCCATCATCCAGGGAAAGAAAAGCATTCCTGCACCGCCAGAACGGTTGATGGTGTGATGGTTATTGTTATTTCGTGAAAGAAGGAAAATGATCACAATAATTATAATCACGATGAAAGCCACCGAAGATCCTTTTTTCTTTGATTTACCGTAATTCTCGGCTTTGAATTCACCCTTAACCAATGACATTAACACATCCGTGGCCGCATTAATACCGCCGTAATAGTCATCTTGCCTGAAATGCGGGATCATTTCGTTATTCACTACATCAGAGGCAGTTGCGTCGGGCACAAACTGTTCAACTCCATATCCTGTTGCAATAAATGCTTCGCCTTGTTCCGAAGGGCTTTTAGGTTTAATCAGAACAACAAATCCATTGTTGAATTTGCTGCCGCCAACACCCCATTTCTGTCCGAGCTGCTGTGCATAATCAGCTTTTTCGTATCCACCAAGCGTAGGGACAATTACAACGGTGATCTGAACGGTTGTGGAATCGTTAAACGCAACTAATTTAGATTCAAGATTTTGCAGTTGATCCGTACTGAGGATTTTTGCAAAATCATTCACCAGGTGAGGCGGGTCAGGTCGTTCGGGTATAGCTTGTGCAAAACCAATTCCGGTTTGTAAAATCAGAATTGTGAAAAGGATAAAGGTTTTAATGAGACTTCCGGATTTCATGGGTAGTTTATTTTCAGATGTTGTTGAATGTTGCAGGTTTATAAATCTCAACTAAATGAAATCTCATCCGAAAGTTCATTTACATCATCGGTTTTATAAGGGAAATACTTTTTAAGCTGCAGACCGGTTTCAGTAATGGCTTCCACTAATCCTTGCGTAAACTGGTTTTCGCGAAACTGGTTCATCATTTTATTCTTAACGCTATCCCAGAATACCTCTGTAACAACCGCGTGTATCGCTTCATCGCCAATGATGGCAAATTTGCGGTTTTTGACGGCAAGATAGATTAATACTCCGTTTCTGCCTGCTGTTTTTTCCATTCCGAGTTTGTTAAAAACCACCAAAGCCCTGTCGAGAGAATCGCCCTTGCAGGTGTTTTCTATATGAACACGTATTTCGCCGGAGGTATCCAGTTCTGCATTCATGATGGCAACGCGGATATCTTCCTGTTGCTCTTTAGTGAAAAAATTACTTGCGTTTGGCATGTTGGTATTCAATTTTAATCGGTTCGTTTAATTCTTCTTTTATAAAAAAAGAAATGAAGCCAAAAGTAAGAAAACAGAAGCTTTGTTTAATAAAACCTACTAAAGGTAACTTCTGTTTTCGTACATCTGGCTTCTTTTAAGATTAGTTATTATGATTCCAGGTTTGAATGGTTGTTCCAGTATATCAGGACAAATTGCAACCCCTGTAATTTTGAAACAACCTAAAACTCAACTTTTGGTGCATTTTCGGCACCAGCCTGAGCTTCGAAATAAGGTTTCTTCGAAAATCCAAACATGCCGGCCAGTATATTGGTTGGGAAACTGCGTAAAGATGAATTGAAAATCTGAACCGACTCGTTAAAATTGCGCCTCTCGACATTAATCCGGTTTTCAGTCCCTTCCAGTTGTGCCTGCAGTTGCAGGAAGTTCTGGTTGGCTTTCAGATCAGGATATTTTTCAACAACAACCATCAGTTTGCTCAACGATGATCCTAATGCATCCTGTGTTTTCTGAAACTGGGCCAGTGTATTGGCATCAAGCTTTGCAGGGTCAACATTTATATTTGTCTTAGTAGCATTCGCACGTTGCTCAATAACTTTTATGAGGGTTTCCTGCTCGAATTTTGCATATCCTTTAACTGTGCTGACCAGGTTTGGAATAAGATCGGTCCTGCGCTGGTATGCACCCTGTACATCGGCCCATTTCTTATTCACGTTTTCTTCCGAAGTCACAAGGCCGTTGTAGGTTCCCTTAAGAGACGAAAAAACAATTACAACCAGAAGTATAATTCCGCCAATAATAATCCATGATTTTTTCATTTTCTGCTATTTTTAGTAGATTAGATTTATTTTTATTCAATCAAATTTATTGCTTTACTGAATGATATCCACACTTCGTTTAATAAACCCGGTTAAAGCTTCACCTTTCAGAAGGTTCTGCGAAAGTAAAGCAAGATCTATTAACTGTTTGATCATTTTTATTTTCATTTCCTGATCTTCGGTCTCGAGCAAATGACCCATAAGTTTGTGGTTCGAGTTGAGAACCAGGTTGTAACTATCGGGCATGTTTCCCATGAACGAAAATTGACCACCACCGCCCATGGCCGACATATCTTTCATTCGACGCATGAACTCGGGCTGGGTTACAGTAACCGGGATATCGTTTTCGCCCAGGTTTTCGACAGAAATGTGATAGGTAGTCTTATTTACCTGTTGTTCAAACATTTCGGTAAGTTGTTTGGTTTGCTCATCACTGAGACGTGAAGGCAATGCATCCGCCTTTTTAATCAGTTTGTCGGCAACTTCAGCATCCACACGCACAAAATGACTTTTCTCGAATTTCTGCTCCAAGGTGTTAACAAAATGGTTGTCGATAGGACCATCCAACAGGAGGACATCATATCCGCGTTCGCGGGCATTTTGCACATAACTGTGCTGGTCTTCGAGGTTTGAAGTATAGATGTAAATTAAGTTACCGTCTTTATCAGTCTGGTTATCTTTAATCAGATTTTTGTATTCGTCGAACGTAAAATATTTGTTTTCTGTGTTTTTCAGCAGGCAGAATTTCTCGGCACGATCGTAGAATTTGGCTTCCGAAACAATACCATATTCAATAAACACCTTGATATCGTCCCACTTCTTTTCAAATTCCTCGCGGTTGTTCTTAAATATATCCTCCAGTTTATCAGCCACTTTCTTCATAATATGGCCCGAAATTTTCTTGACATTCGAATCGCTTTGCAGGTAGCTGCGCGATACATTCAGAGGTATGTCGGGCGAGTCGATTACACCGTGCAATAAAGTAAGGAAGTCGGGCACAATGCCTTCAACCGAATCGGTTACGAAAACCTGGTTACAATACAGTTGGATTTTATCGCGCTGCATTTCAAAGTTTTTCTTCACTTTCGGGAAGAACAGGATTCCGGTTAGATTGAAAGGATAATCAACGTTGAGGTGGATATTGAACAAAGGATCCTCAAAAGTCATTGGGTATAACTCGCGATAGAAACTTTTGTAATCCTCATCCTTGAGATCAGCAGGTCTTTGCTTCCATAACGGATTGGAATTGTTGATGATACGTGGTTTTTCAACCTCTATTTCTTTAGGCTCACCTTTTTCGTCCTTTTCGGTTTCAGAAGGAACCCATGATTTTTCGTTTCCGAAACGGATGGGAACCGGCAGGAATTTGCAATATTTATTCAGCAATTCGAGGATGCGGTGTTCTTCGAGGAACTCATTGGATTCTTCGTTGATGTAAAGAACTATTTCGGTTCCGCGATCCGATTTTTCAATTTCGTTGATTGTATATTCGGGCGAACCATCACATTCCCACTGTACAGCCTTTGTACCAGCGCCTTTTTTGTATGTTTTTGTTTTTATCTCAACTTTATCGGAAACCATGAACGAAGAGTAAAATCCAAGTCCGAAATGTCCAATCAGCCCGCCTTGTTCTACTTCCGTTTTGTTTTTAAATTTCTTAACAAATTCTTCGGCGCCCGAAAAAGCGATCTGGTTGATATATTTTTCGATTTCCTCCGATGTCATGCCGATACCACGGTCCTTCACGGTAAGGGTTTTGTTCTCTTTATCAATGCTTACTTCAATTGTCAGGTCACCGTGCTCGTCTTTAAACTTATCAAGTGCCGATAGAGTTTTCAGCTTGGTAGTAGCATCAACTGCATTGGCGATAAGTTCGCGGAGGAATATTTCGTGATCCGAATACAGGAATTTTTTAATAATAGGGAAAATGTTCTCAGTCTGAACGTTGATTTTACCGGTCTGCATAGTTTTTTCTGTTTTATTAATTATGTTGTTGCGAATAGCAAAGCATGTGCCATTAGGAAATGCCTGTCAATTTGGCACTGCAATACCTGGCGGGAAAATTACAGATAACAAAAAGCCCCGAAAAATCCGGGGCTTTTTACGAAATTCAATAAGTTGAAGGTTGTTATTTCTTCTCGGCTAATTTCAGTTTATCAGCCTGGCGCCTTTTCTGCCACATGATAAGGTCATAAGCAATAGGAGTAGCGTTGAGAATGGATGAATAGGTTCCAACTGCAACCCCCAGTAAAAGGGCAAATGTGAATCCCCTGATTACTTCACCGCCAAAAAGGAACATGGCAAGCAATACCATAAAGGTAATACCTGATGTATTCAAGGTACGGCTTAAAGTGCTGTTGATAGCCGCATCCATTGTTTCCTGCAGATTCCGTTTCGGGTAAAGAGTGGTGTATTCACGGATACGGTCGAAGATAATTACGGAGTCCATAATCGAATATCCAATAATGGTTAGGATAGCAGCAATGAAGTGCTGGTCAACATCAAGACTGAATGGCAAGAATCCGTGCAGCAGAGAAAAGAATGTAATTACAATAAACGTATCATGGAAAAGTGAAACCACAGCACCAACGCCCCATTGCCATTTACGGAAACGTAATAGAATGTAAGCAAATACAATAAGCAAAGTAAAGAATACAGCATAGTATGCTTTCACCAGTAAACTATAGGCAATGGTAGGTTGTACCTTTTGTGAGCTCATTCTCCCCAAAGCTTTTTTATCACTATGTGCAAGGAAATCTGTCTGGCTTATATTGGTCTTATATAGGGATTTAAGCCCGGTATAGAGTTTTGCTTCTACAATTGAATCCACTTTTAGTGATGCATCATCAATCATGAAGGAAGTAGTAATCTTCACCTGGTTATTTTTACCGAAAGTCTTCACTTCTGGCTCCTGTCCGTATTGTGCCAATAAAGCCTGACGAACATTGTCAGTGCGCACGTCCTGGTCAAAACGAACTACATAAGTACGTCCGCCTTCAAAATCGATACCATAGCTAAGGCCCCTGGTCAATAGGGATACTATACCAATAACTACCAACGCACCTGAAATTACGTAGAATACTTTCCTTAGCCCGATAAAGTCAATTTTGGTGTGGGTAAGAATGTTTTCGGTAAAACGGTTCCAAAGTGAAATTTTTATGTTCCTGTCCTGAAGACCAATAAAAATTATGTGTGTGATAAAGATCGCACAGAACATGGAGCTAAGAATACCAATGATAAGTGTAGTTGCAAATCCTTGTACCGGTCCCGAACCAAAAGTGTACAAAACAATACCAGTTAAGAGAGTAATAACATTACTGTCGACAATTGCTGAGAGTGCATGCTTGTATCCATCATCAATAGCGAGTCGCAAGCCTTTTCCTGCCCGGAGTTCCTCCCTGATACGTTCATTAATAATCACATTTTTATCAACGTCCATACCCAGAGTAAGCACAATACCGGCAATACCAGGCAGTGTTAAAACCGCACCAATCGAAGCCAGAACTCCGAATACAAAGAACATGTTAACCAGAAGGGCAACATTTGCTACCATTCCTGCCCTGTTGTAGTAGAATATCATGTATAACAATGTAAGCGCAAAAGCCACAATAAATGACCATAAACCGGCATTAATGGCTTCTTTACCAAGTGTTGGTCCAACAACTGCTTCTTCGACGATATGCGCAGGAGCCGGGAGTTTACCGGCTTTCAGCACGTTGGCAAGGTCTTGTCCTTCTTCAACAGAAAAGTTTCCGGAGATGGATGAGCGTCCGTTAGGAATTTCATCATTTACATTGGGAGCTGAATAAACATAGCCGTCAAGTACAATGGCAACTTGTTTTCCAACATTATCCCTGGTAAGGTTCTTCCATATTTTAGCACCCGTTGTGTTCATTCCCATCGACACTTCGACACGACCGTTCTGATCATAATCCTGACGTGCATCAACAATAACATCACCAAAAAGTGCTGCCGTATTTTCACGGTTTGTAGATTTCAGAGCCATCAGTTCAAGAACTTCCGGGGCTTCTTTTTCAGGTTTAACCGACCATGCAAGCAGGCAATTGCGGGGGAACATGCCTCTCACCTTGGCTAACATTCCATTAATCCGCGCTGTATCTTTTATGGCAGCATATCCCACCGTTGCACGGTTAGTTGCATACATCTGGCCTTTATCCTGTTGGTATGCCGGTTGGAGGTAGGAGAAGAGTGGATTTTCTTTCCGGTATTTTTCAATTTGTTTATCTTTTCCGGCTGAGGTTGTATCTTGTTTGAGTTTTTCAGCCAGGCTCGATTTCTTTATTGTATCAGCTTTTGCTACATTGCTGGAATCTTTTGCACTTGTAAGTGAATCAGCAGATTTGGAAGCAGTATCACTCACTCCACTTATTGAGGCAAGCCTCTTATTGGCTTCGTTGAAAACTCCGGCCAGTTCACTGAATTTATAGGTTTCCCAGAATTCGAGTTTAGCCGATCCCTGCAGCAGCTTACGAACACGGTCAGAATCTTTAATACCCGGTAACTCAATAAGGATACGGTCGCTGGTTGCGTGTTTACTGATATTAGGCTGGGATACACCGAAACGGTCGATACGATTGCGCAGAATTTCGAAGGTGCGGTCGAAGGCATCATTACACTCCTGGCGAATAACGGCGAGTACTTCTTCGTTGGTGGAGTTTGGCCTGACTTTTTCGCGCAGTTCCATGCGGCCAAATATAGCCGAGAGTTTTGCGTTTGGATCAATTTGGGCAAATGATTCACCAAAAAGGGTAACGAAGTTTGATTGACTGTTCTTCTGCTTCTCAGCAGCCATGGTCATTGCCTTGGTAAAAACAGGGTTTGTACTGTTGCCTGACATTCCTCTTACCACATCGGCAACAGAAACTTCCATTGTTACGTTCATACCACCCTTGAGGTCGAGACCCAGGTTGATTTCACGATCCATACATTCCTTATAAGTATACTTACGGAGAAGTATATTATAAACAGGTTGGTTTGCTACTGAATCAAGGTAGTACTGAGTGCGAGCGTCTTTAATGGAATCGATCAGTCTTACTTCAAGGAGGGCATCGTTTTTTGCTAGTTGTTTAGCCAAGGCAAGTGCTTGTTCATTTGTGGCGTATTTTTCGGCCCTGTTTCTGGTGATTGAAGTCACCAAAGTGAATGAGAGCTGGAAAAGGGACACCAATGCAAAAGCTATTGCAAAGAAACGTATTGTGCCTTTATTCTGCATGTGTTTAGAATTTAGGTAGTTAGATAAATTTTATTTTTTGAGCCTGCAAAGATAGAAATCTATTGGCAAATAACAAACCCGGCCTGATAAAGAATTGGTCCGTTTTATGATCTACTTATTAACAAAACGGCTATTTTGCAGTTAAATGCCACGAAACAGGATAGTTTATCTTTTCTTTGCAAGGGATGTTTTATTGGTGGCACATTAATTCCGATATTTGTAAACCAAAGTTAAAACTTCATATGCTTCTCTAAGGAAATTGGTATATTATGAAAAAATCAGGATCTTTTTGCCGTTTGAATACAATTGTATTGCTTTTTGCAGTGCTCGTACCAGGACTTTTTACCATTGCTGCGTCCCAGGAAATTTCGTTGAATGTACTATCGTATAATATCAGGTTGATCAATCCCGACGATGCGCCAAATACCTGGCATGCAAGAAAAGAAAATGTGTTTTCCGCGATGCGTGAGGCCAAACCCGATGTATTTGGGCTTCAGGAAGCTGTATATGAGCAGGTTGTTGATATGCAAAATTCATTTACAGGATATAAACGCATTGGGGTAGGGCGCGATGATGGGAAAGAAGCAGGAGAATATTCTCCCGTATTTTTCAATGCAGAAAAATATACCATGCTTAATTCGGGTACATTCTGGCTTTCGCAAACGCCATCGGTGCCCGGCAGCAGGGGATGGGATGCTGCCTGTAATCGTGTTGTTTCCTGGGGAAAGCTAAAAGAAAATAAATCGGAAATTATTTTTTTTATTTTCTGCACTCATTTCGATCACATGGGCGAAACAGCCAGGCGAAACTCTGCTCATCTTATTTTACATGCCGTGGATTCATTGGCCGGAAAAAATCCCGTCATCGTGATTGGTGATTTTAATTCAACTCCTGATTCAGAACCATTTCGCATCATTACTGATAAATCCAATCCGTTGCATCTGACTGATGCAAAAGTGATCAGCAAATCCTGTTCCGGTCCGAAGTACACTTTCACAGGGTTTAAAGTCGGTGCTCAGCCCGGGACAAGAATTGATTATATTTTTGTTAAGAATTCAGTTCAGGTCGGTTCTTTTACTGTAAACGAAACTAATAAGGGTGGATATTACCCTTCCGATCATTTGCCGGTGAGTGCAGTGCTGAAGATTAAATAAGGAGGAAACTGGAAACTGGAAACTGGAAACTGGAGGCTGGAAACTGGAAGCAGGAGGCTGGAAACTGGAAACTGGAGGCTGGAAAGTGGAGGCTGGAAACTGGAATTCCGGATGAGGGATGTTGGATATCGGATGGTTGATGTAGGATGTTTGATGTCGGATGTGTGATGTTTGATGGCGGAAGAAGGGTGCCGGAGATTAATAAATTCGTTCATAATAATTTTATAGTACTTTATTTAAGTGGTAAATTTCAAAACTATTATTGTCCTGTTTTTTTTTGTGATCACCGGGAATGGCTTTAAAGCATTTTCCCAATTATCAGCTATTCACGACTTTAACCGAATCGACAGTGTTTTGCTTATCAGTGAAGATTCTGATACCCTGCTGTATCCCTTTGCTGGTGGAATGAACAGTTGCCAGTTTGCAAATCTGGATATTAATCTCGACGGGATCGACGACCTCCTGGTATTCGACAGGCACGGAAACCGGGTATTGCCATTTATTGTAGTCAACGTTTCGCCGTTAAAGTTTCGGTTTTCGCCTGAATTTGTCGAAAAGTTACCGTTGCTTGAACAATGGATGCAGACACGTGATTACAATCACGATGGTAAAAATGATATTTTTACTTATACGACCGGAGGTATTAAAGTATTCAGGAACGATTCGGATAAAACGCTGAAATTCAACCCGGTTACGCATCCATTTTTGCTTTCGCGGCAAGGAAGCACACTTACCAATATACTGGTTACCTATGCTGATTATCCAGCCATTGCCGATATTGATCATGACGGAGATTATGATGTGCTGACATTCTGGGGCCTGGGTTCGTTTGTTGAATGGCATCGGAATACCTCAATGGAACGGTTTGGGATTCCGGACTCACTCACTTACGAAAAATCATCATCCTGCTGGGGTCAGTTTGCGGAAGGCAACGAGGATAATAAAATTATTCTGGATACCTGTGCCTCTCCCGGGCAGTATAAACAAATGAATGGTTCGCATTCAGATGACCCCAAGCATACAGGTTCAACACTTTTAGTGAATGATCTGAATGCGGACGGGCTTCCTGATCTTACAATAGGAGATGTCGATTTCAGTTCGCTGGTGCATCTTACAAACGGAGGGACACTTTCTGCTGCTAAAATGACTTCTCAAACCAATTATTTTCCGAATTCAGATAACCCGGTAGCGATGAACACTTTTCCGGCTGCCATGCTTGCTGATGTAAATAATGACGGACAAAATGATTTGCTGGTTTCACCTTTCGATCCATCGTTGACTAAAGGGAAAAATTACGAAAGTGCGAGTTTGTATCTCAACAATGGTACAACGGCTCAACCCTCTTATAGTTTGGTTTCTAAAAGTTTTTTGCAGGACCAGATGCTTGATTTAGGTTCGGGCGCTTATCCCGTTTTTTTTGACTATAATAAGGATGGACTGATGGATCTTTTGGTCGGGAATTTTGGGTATTCCGATACATGCATTTTCACTCCGGCAAACGGTTTGCAGTGCTCTTTTACGGCAAAAGTTGCTCTATTGTTAAATACCGGAACCCTGACAAAACCCGAGTTTCGGCTTGTTGACCGCAATGTGGCTCATCTCGATTCGCTAAAAATGCAATCGCTGATTCCTTCCGTTGCCGATATGGATGGCGATGGGGATTTAGATTTGGTTTGTGGAAATTCGGCAGGCAAGTTGGTTTATTGTGAAAATATTGCGCCCATTGGCCAGGCAGCTGTTTTTAAACTTATTGATACAGAATGGCAATCCATTGATGCCGGTGACTTTTCAGCTCCCCAACTTATTGATTTGGATCAGGATGGACTCATCGATATAGTATGCGGTAAACGAAACGGGACTTTGAGTTATTATAAAAATACCGGATCTGCATCTGATGCAGCATTTATAAAAATATCCGAAATGCTTGGTGGTGTTGATGTAACCAATACCCAATTGTCGAATTATGGATATAGTGTTCCTTGCTTTTATAAAGATAAACAAGGCGAAATCGCACTTTTTTCAAGTTCTGAATTTGGAGATATTTTTGTATATGACCAGATTAATGCCAATCTGAACGGTAATTTCAGGCTGCTGGGAACCATTCCCGGCATAAAGGAAGGCTGGCGGAGTGGCGTTGCTATTGGTAATCTGAATAACGATACCCTCACGGATATGCTGGTTGGCAATTATTCAGGCGGAATGGGTTTGTTTTATGGGAAACCGGAGAAAATATTTGGTTCGGGTGAGCATACACCAACATCAAATGCCATTCTTTCAATTTCCCCCAATCCGGCATCTACCGACGTCCTGGTTGCGCTAAGCAACGATTTGCCAATAAGCAAGGTTACCTTGTTTATCCGGGGAATGGAAGGACAAATTATCAGGAGTTTTGTGGATATGGAATTACCAAAATTAATTGATGTTTCGGGCCTGGGAAATGGGATTTACCTGGTTTCGGTACAAACAAAAAAAGGAGTTACTGCCGGGAAACTTGTGATTTGCAGGTAATACTGTTTGTAATGAAAATAAGGAGACAGTCACTTTTTTGGAGTGCCCGGAGGCGGGAAAGGTATAACGTATTTCGCCTATGTTGAAATTAACATGAATTATTAACAAAATGGCGTTAGGTTCGACTATCATTTTTAGTTTTGTAATTCAAAAAATAAGTTTAAAAAATGGCAAAGAAAGTCAAAACGGTTCAGATGCTGAGCCCCGAAAATTACATACGTACTAAGGCAAGAAGTCTTGCAATTCACGAATGCCTGATAAACAGCGATTGGAAAGAAGACGGAATTGCTAATGTAATAGTTACCCGTAAACATACAAACGGTAATTTTACATTTGCAATATATCTTGTTGATTTGTATTGCCTTGGGTTGAAAAATTCCCTCTATATGTTCAATAAGAGTGAGCCGGATTATCGCGACAAATTGGAGGAGATGAAATCGATGAACGACCTGATTAAGATCGATTACACTCTGGCGCACAATATCATTTTCGCGGCTATCGAATTTGCCGGGGATTATGATTTTAAACCGCATAAAATATTTACCGATGTTACTCAATACATACTGGAAGAGGATACCGATGAAATTGAGTTGATTGATATTGAGTGCGGGTTACATGGCAAACCGGCCTATTTTCAAGGACCGAACGATAACAAGGTAACTGTAAATCGAATTTTGCAACAATTGGAACGCACTGCCGGAAAGGGAAATTATAATTTTTCGCTCTTGAAAGGTGATTTTGATCCATTAAAGTACAGGGAAAATGAAGATGATGATGACGAGTTCGATGATGAATGGGATGACCGGATGAGCTATGAGGATGCAGTCGCTATGTTTGAAGAACATAAGGATGATTTTGGTAAATTGGACAAACAACAAATTGATTTATTTCTTGAAGCAGTTGAAGTTCTGTTTGATGATCTGGTGGATGTAGATTTACGGGAAAAGTATTATGATAATTTCATGGAGGATCTAGATATGGAAATATGGAGTGAAGATTTGCCGGTTGAATTATTAGGTCTCACAGATGCCGAGTACGAAAAAGCTGATTTAATAACGGCTAAATTAATGCCGATTATGCTGCTCTCTCCCTCAGAAAATAAAAAATCATTCCAGATGATCATTGAATTAAAGGATACTTACCCTGAATGCCCTTTTCTTTCTTTTCTCGAGTTGACTTTTTCTGATGAAAAAGAAAAAGGATCCGCCGAGTTTGAAAAAAGGTTGGGACAATATCTGAAGCAACATCCTGATTACCCGCTTTTGAAATTATTATCACTGATTCAAAAAAATACAAATGTAACAGTTCAGGCTACTGAATCAAAATTGCTGCCTTTGCATACTTTGTTTTCAGGAAGGGATTGCTTGCACGAAATAGAATTTCAGCAATACATAGTATATGCTTCATTAATAGTGCTATTTGGATCGGATTTATCAAAAATCGCGGCCTTTGAAGAAGCATTGGAAGATCTTGATTTCCCTTTCGAATCGATGAAATTCACTTTTTCAGCAATTACGGCAACAAAAATGAAAATTGTTGAAGATTCTCTTAAAAAATAGAATTATAGAATAGTACTGATTTTCAACAGTTAAATTCCTTCTCATATACAGATTTCCTTACTCCGTTAAAATGAGTTCTACTTTAGACTGTTGAAAAACATTTGTTCGCAATTACTGTAAAACCATAAACATCCGCACCCCGATAAAAAGCAGGAAATATCCTATTGCGAGCACCTCGAACCAGAATGGTCTTTTAATCAGAGTGAGGCTTCCTGTTATAAAAAACGAAGCAGGGATCACGAACAGGTAATTAATCGAAAGCATCGGCCAGCCTGTTAAAAGCACTACGATTAAACCAATGAAGCTGAAATTGAACAATACCCATGCTCGGCGACGCAGGCTGATCAGTTTGTCCCCCATAATATTCAGCACAGCCACCATAGCAATCAGAATGATGCTTGCGGAAACTATCAGCCAAATCAGGTTAACCTTCGAAAGAGGTTCGGGCAATGAAAACCGGAATATTGAACCGGATATCTGGTTTAAACCCATGATCAACTTGTCGTCCCAGTACAACCAGCTTATGTAATAAATAAAAGGCAGGATGTATCCGATTATCGAGATAGCGTACTCACGCCACGACGATACACGGTATGTTATCAACGTAAACCAAAGCAGCAGCAGGAAGTAAGTCAGCGGAATGTAAAACAGGGAAGCAATACTTAATGAAAATGCTGCACCAAAAACCTGATGGTACGCGGCTTGCCGGCCATACATAGTCAAAATGGAATTTAAAGCAATGATGATAAAAATACCGGCAGGCAATAAAGCATGCATGGTTTGAAAGCTCCCATTCCAACTGTATGCAAGTAAGACAATTATAGCTGGAAGAAAATTACTCCGGCCAAAAAAACCATTGGACTGGAACAAATAAAACAGAACCACCGATTGCGTTACAACCAGGATTAATGCAATGGCAACAGAGAGTGCAGGGAATTGCAGTAAAAAGGACGCTAGAAGGGAATACAAAGGTCCATCAGCAGGAGTGATTACAGGAAGAACTGGATGAATGAAAGCCGGTATCCACAATCCCAGAAGAAGAATTGCATAAATTGCAAACTGAATAAAGGTTCCCGATTTTGAAATCCATCTGAGCATCAGCAGTCTTCTTAATATTATTTGTTTCAGATGAGGTCTTTTCCAATGTCTTTGCGAAAATATGAATTCTCAAAGCTGATTTGCGAAGCTGATTCGAGCGACAAAGCAACCGCGGAAGAAATATCAGCGGCAAGCGATGTAACAGCTACAACGCGGCCCCCCGAAGTGACAACCGAATCAGGATTTACGCTAGTTCCTGCGTGAAAGACGAGACTTTTAGTAGCCGTTTCAAGTCCCGATATTACCTTATTTTTTTCGTAATTTCCAGGATAACCTCCTGATACTACCATCACACATGCGGCTGTGCGTTCGTCAGTTTCAAGTTTAATGTCCGAAAGACCACCACGGGCTGTTGCCAGGAATATTTCGAGCATGTCATTCTTTATCCGGGGCAATATTGATTCCGTTTCAGGATCGCCCAGGCGAACGTTATATTCAATTACATAAGGATCGCCTTTTACATTCATTAAACCGAAAAACAGAAATCCCTGGAAAGGAATTCCATCCTTCCGCAATCCTTCAACCGTGGGCTTAATGATACGATTTTCCACTTTAAGCATAAATTCATTGTCAGCGAATGGAACCGGTGAAATGGAGCCCATTCCGCCAGTGTTTGGGCCGGTGTCGCCTTCGCCGATACGCTTATAATCTTTGGCTTCGGGCAATACCAGGTATTCTCTGCCATTGGTGATGGCAAATGCCGATAGCTCGATTCCATCCAGAAATTCCTCAATCACAACTTTTGCCGATGCATTACCGAATTTCCGGTTGACAAGCATTTCGGTGATTTCCGATTCAGCTTCCTCAATGGTGTTGCATATTACGACGCCTTTCCCGGCAGCAAGCCCGTCGGCTTTAAGCACATAGGGAGGTTTTAACGTACGCAGAAATGCAAAGCTTTCGGACAAAGTATCCTTTGTGAAAGTCTGGTATGCTCCGGTAGGGATACCGTGCCTGATCATAAATTGTTTGGCAAAATCCTTGCTTCCTTCCAGCCTGGCTCCCTCTTTCTGTGGCCCGATTACCGGTATATTCCGCAGTTGTTCATCCGAAAGGAAGAAATCATGAATGCCGTTTACCAATGGATCTTCGGGCCCAACTATCACTATGTCAATATGATTCTGTAAAACAAAATGTTTAATACTTTCGAAATCAGTTCCGTTTATAGGAACATTTATACCCACAGCCGAAGTGCCCGCGTTGCCCGGAGCTATAAATAGTTGGCCGAGTAGCGGACTTTGTACAAGTTTCCATGCAATAGCATGCTCACGGCCTCCACCTCCGATCAAAAGTACATTTGTTTTATTCATTGTGGGGATGGGTTGATGGGTTGAGAGGTTGATGGGTTGAGAGGTTAATGGGTTGATGGGTTGATGGGTTGAGAGGTTGAGAGGTTGAGAGGTTGATGGGTTGATGGGTTGATGGGTTGATGGGTTGAGAGGTTGATGGGTTGATGGGTTGAGAGGTTGAGAGGTCGATGGGTTTCAGCGTTTCAGGTTTTCACGTTTCATGTTTCAGGTCTTCACGTTTCAGTGTTTCAGCGTTTTATTACATAAATAGATGATTGCTGAATGAAGTCGCCGTAACCTGAGGTGCAAGTTTCAATTCACTTTTCATCTTTCACTTTTCATCTTTCACTTTTCACTTTTCACTTTTCGTTTTTCACTTTTCGTTTTTCATATTTCAAGTGCGCCTATCAATTCCTTTATGTCTTTAACATTATGACGGTTGCAATACTCTTCAATACCCTCCAGTATTTTGATGCAGACCTGAGGGTCAATAAAATTGGCCGTTCCAACCTGAATGGCAGTTGCTCCGGCAAGCAGAAATTCGATGGCATCGGTTGCATTGCTGATACCACCTAAGCCAATAACAGGTATTTTTATTGCCTTCGAAACCTGCCAGACCATTCGCAGTGCAACAGGCTTTATTGCCGGTCCCGAAAGGCCTCCCGTGATGGTTGAAAGTATGGGCCTGCGTTTTTCGGCATCAATTGCCATACCCAATAATGTATTAATAACCGAAACGGAATCCGCACCTTCATCTTCGACGGCCCTGGCAATTTCAGCGATATTGGTCACATTCGGCGATAATTTTACTATCATTGTTTTAGAGTAAACTCCGCGAACAGCCTTTGTAACAGCGCCAGCCATTGGACATGAAGTTCCGAATGCCATGCCGCCCTCTTTTACATTCGGACACGAAATATTTAACTCAATACCGGTGATTTTTTCGAGAGCATTCAGTTTTTCGGCCACTTCCATATAGCCTTCAACCGTGGAATCAGAAACATTTACGATGATGTGAGTATCGTAATGACTGATTTTAGGATAGATTGTATTTATGAAATAGTCAACGCCTTTATTTTGCAATCCGACGGAATTCAGCATCCCGGAAGGAGTTTCAGCCATTCGCGGGTAACGGTTGCCATCCCGGTTTTTCGATGTACACGCTTTGGTAAGTATGCCCCCAAGCCGGTTTACATCAATAAAATCTTCAAACTCAGGCCCATTGCCAAAAGTCCCCGATGCCGACATAACCGGGTTCTTGAGTTTGAGATTATGAATGTTTACTGATAATTCAGTCATTATTATCTTTGATTTCGGATTTCGGATTTCGGATTGCGGATTTTAGATTGTGGATTGCGGATTTCGGATTTCGGGATTTACACGTAATCGTCTTGTCTCCCCTCACCTTGTCGCCCAGTCGCTCTTCGCCTTGTCGCCTTGTCACCCTTCACCTTGTCGCCCAGTCGCCCCTCGCCCAGTCTCACCTTGCCTTGTGTACTCATCAATACACGTCTCCTCATCACCACTTAAGCTTTCGGGTATCAAAAACCGGCCCTTCTATGCAGGTTGTTTTATTGCCATCCACCGTTTCGACCACGCAACACAAACAAGCACCGATGCCGCAGGCCATGGTGTTTTCGAGTGATATTTCACATGGAATCTGGTAGTTGTCGGCTAGGCTGGCTATGGCTTTCATCATGGGTTCGGGACCGCAGGCATAAATAGCAGAGTATTCTTTAATTTTACCCGAAAACAATGAATGCTGCGTAACCAATCCTTTTTCACCAGCCGATCCATCATCAGTGGTAATAAAAACTGCCCCGTAGGGTTCATATTTTTCCCGTTCGACAATATCTTCTGAAGTGCGACCGCCGATAAGAACATCGGGTTTGTATCCTTTCGAATGCAAATGTTTTGACAGGAGCAACATAGGTGCAATTCCTACTCCACCGCCTATGAGTAAAGCTTTTTTGCTTTCCGGAAGACCAAAAGAATTGCCCAGAGGGTAAATTAAGTTTAGAGTGTCACCGATTTGCAATTTCGAAAGAGCTACAGTACCGTTGCCTACCTTCTTAATCAGCAACGAAATCTCGTTTTTACCAGAATCAACATCGTAAATTGAAAAAGGTCTTCTTAAATAAGTTGTTGCTGAGTTACTTACAAGAACTTCGGCAAACTGTCCGGGAAGTATCTCCGGAAGACTCTCCGGGCATTTCAGGTAAAGGGCAAAATAGTTGTCGGAAATACTATGGTTGCAGGTAACCTCAAAATCGTGAATAAATTTCTTCATCAGGCAACTATCGATCGACAATAAATACTAAAAAAAGTCTGCCATAATAAACAGCAGACTCATTCCTTATTTTTCTTCAGCAACTTCGGTATCATCACCGGGAGGGGAGGCCTCCGTATCCGTATTTTCTGCAGGAGCTGTAAAATCGGTAATTCCATTCGCAAGCAGAAGGTTGTACCATTGTACAAGTTTCCTCATATGCGAGGTGTAAACGCGCTCGCGATCGTAGTCGGGCACCACCGATTCGAAAAAAGTCTTCAAAGCCTTATCGTCAGTTTTAGCATCCGGCGCAGGTTGATCGGCAATTTTTTCCTGAATAAGCCTAAACACTTCACGAAGAGGCATATCCTCGGTAGTTGTAAAAATACTTATTTCGCCCAGTGAACTTATTTTATCGCTTGCAAAAGCCTGGATGCGTTTACCATCATTGAGCGATTCGATTATCACGCCGGTTTTTGTCTGTGCGATTGTTTTAAAAAGTCCGGGCTTGCCCGAAACGGATAAAAAGTCTTTCAAATCCATAAAATGTCATTAATTTTTTTGCAAATTTACTTAAAACAATCTATTTATTCATATCGGTTCAGCCAATTTACAGGAAGTTATATTTCGAAGCGTCCGGTATACGTTGAAGGAGTGATTTTATAC
Source organism: Bacteroidota bacterium (assembly GCA_037142075.1). Classification (GTDB taxonomy): domain Bacteria; phylum Bacteroidota; class Bacteroidia; order Bacteroidales; family UBA4417; genus UBA4417. Next base: position 41,522 of record JBAXBJ010000018.1, on the reverse strand, counting down.
AATTCATCTTTCAGTTTATCGGTTACATTAAGGTTCGCAATAAAGGTGCTGATGCTTTTGTGGTCGATATGGGTATTGGTACGGGTTAATTCTTTGAGAGTTTCGTATGGTTTTGGATATCCTTCCCGGCGTAGTATGGTTTGAATGGCTTCGGCCACTACAGCCCAATTATTTTCCAGGTCAGCGTTAATTTTTTCTTCGTTCAGGATCAGTTTGTCAACACCCTTTATCATTGATTTTAAGGCAATCATGGTATGAGCTATGGGCACACCTATATTGCGGGATACTGTAGAATCGGACAAATCGCGCTGCAGCCTTGAAATAGGGAGTTTTGCAGAAAGATGCTCAAACAAGGCATTTGCTAACCCAAGGTTTCCCTCGGCATTTTCGAAATCGATAGGATTAACCTTGTGTGGCATAGCCGAGGAGCCGATTTCGCCTGCTTTAATTTTTTGCTTGAAATATTCCATCGATATGTAGCTCCACATATCGCGGCTCATATCGGTGAGTATGGTATTGATGCGTTTCATGTTATCGAAAAGCCCGGCCATATTGTCGTAATGCTCAATCTGGGTCGTAAAACGAAGGCGCTCAAGGTTGAGGTTGTTTTTTACGAAATCGTCACCAAATTCAGCCCAGTTCACTTCCGGATATGCTACATAATGGGCGTTAAAGTTGCCTGTTGCACCTCCGAATTTTGCTGAAAAAGGAATTGTTTTCAGAAGTTTCAACTGTTGTTTCAACCTTTCGGCAAACACATAGATTTCTTTTCCTAAAATGGTGGGCGAAGCCGGTTGGCCATGGGTACGGGCAAGCATGGGGACTTTTTTCCATTCTTTTGCCTTTTTAGTAATTTTCTGAAGCAGGTCGTCGTATAACGGAATTATTACCTCTTCCATGGCAAGTTTAAGCGCGTAAGGATTTGCCGTATTATTAATATCCTGTGATGTAAGTCCAAAATGAATAAACTCCTTGTACTTTGCCAGACCCATTTTGTCGAACCTTTTCTTGAGGTAATACTCAACGGCCTTTACATCATGGTTGGTTGTGACTTCAATTTCTTTTATTTCCTGTGCATCCGTGAATGTAAAATCGCGGCAAAGTGATCTGAGCTCAGTAAATTTCTTCCGGTCTATCTCTTTTAACTGAGGCAGAGGCAGTTCGCATAACGCGATAAAGTACTCGACCTCCACAAATACTCGGTAATTAATCAGTGCAGCTTCGCTGAAATAATAGGAAAGACGCTCAACCTGTTTGCGGTAACGTCCGTCAACAGGCGAAATAGCATTAATCATTGTCAGATCCATGGTATAAAGTATATAGGTTCAGTGGTCAAAAGTATGAAAGCCTGCGAATGAATTGCAAGTTTTTAGAAAAATTAATACAATTTTTACGTTTATCACTTAGATTTCCCGGATAGTTGCGGAAAACCAGGCAACAAATGAAATACGGCATAATGCATGATTCGGGTTGCGATCAATTCCTGTAAACCAGAACAAAAAGATGTAAAAGATAGTTAATCAGATAGATGCTGTAAATATAAACCGGGGATAATGATCAATATTTACCCCAATCCTAACCTTAACATCAATTCCTGTATTAAACCTGTGTCTGTTTTAAGTTTTTCCTGCTGCAGAAGGATAAACGGTGTTTTGTCGGGCTTGCCTAAAACCGCTTCCATTTCATTTTTATTGGCGTACAGCATCTGGCGGAAAGGATTGTCGTAATCTTTCTGCCGCGAATGGCGGATTCCGGCCAACAGTTGCTTCCGGAAACTGAGATACCATGTAAAAAGTTCAGAGAGGGTTGTTTCGTTAAAAACCATGTCCGGGTTCAATTCCTTTAGCGAAGCTATGGCATGAGTGAGTTTTTGACCGATATAAGCTTTGCCCTGGGACGCTAAAAATTCATGCACCTGCTGCCAACTTATCACTTCGTACGAAACTATTTTTTTCTTTAAGTCTTTTAATTCGTTTGCCGGGATCATCTGGCCACCAACATTTTCAAAAATTTGTCTTTCATTTACTGAGTTAAGCAATGCCTGAAGTTCATCTTTTTTCAGCCATTGATTGTTTTGGCCATGGTTAATTATCTGATCGAGGGCATAATACTGAATATACTCTCGGTATGCCTGGTAAGCAGCAGCGGGTTTAAGGATTTTTACGGTGCGGCTGCTGTTTTCAAACGCATGCTTTGCGATCGTCAGCGATAAAGAATGGTTGGTCTTATCTGCTAAATAGGTTGAACCAAAGTTGCGTAATTCATCATCTGTGAAAACCGCACCGGGGTGATTCTGACTGCAAAAGTATTTTCCGGCGAGCAATTCCAATTGTTTCATCGCTTCGAAGATGGAATTCACCGTATCGGGAGCCAGATAATTCGATTCGAGATTTTGTGTTTTTTCGGATCGTTTGTCGCGGACTTCACATTTCCAGGCGTTGCGTTCGAGTGCAAACTGGTTGTACATCAGCCAGTATGCTGGCATGATCTGCAATTCGTTGTTCGAAACATCGTTGCTCACCAGTGAAAACGGGAACGGAATATCAAGTTCGAAAGGGTAGTCGGCTTTGGCTAAAATAGTGAAAGGCGCAAAGCGCGAATTGTGTTTCAGGCTGGTACACAATGCAGGCCAGAAACCCCTGCCCGCAAGCAATTCGCCATCGGCGCCACGGCTGTTATGGTTCGAACCAATGGTTGCACCGGCGGCAATATTGCTTTGTCCTTCAATAGTGGCAGCAATGAGGAACGAATTGTTGTGGTGCTGCTCATGAGCCGGAAAAATAAGAGAATTCAATACTTCGCAACATGAAATGGTGGCGTTATCGCCCAAAAAGGAATTGATCAGGCGTGCCCCATATTTTAATTGCGAATTTGAACCCAACATAAACCGGACGGCTTTCACACCGTAAAAGATACGGCATCCTTTACCGATAATTCCGTTTACCAGTTCGCATCCTTCGCCGATCTGTGTTATCGCTTCGGGAGCCGAATTAATGGTGAGGTTTTTAAGTTTATTGGCACCTTTCAGGTAGGCATCCGACCCGGCTTTTACATCTTTTATAATGCTGCAATTTTTAATAACCGTGCGGTCGCCAATGGTTCCGTAGTACCCGCGCTGGTTGTCGAATTTTTTCTCGGTCATTTCCCGGTAACGGCGCTGCAAATCAATATTGTGCCTGTCGCGGCTCCAGAGCCATGCGTCGCCGGGAAGCATACCGTCGAAGGGAAGTACGGCACGTCCTCCGTTTTCGTTGCAAATCTCCATCCATATCCTGACTTCTTCGGGTTCACCCTCCGTTAAAATCCCATTCCCGAATTTGGCATGCCCGGAAGTCGACATTTCGTTCACATTGGTTATAATTACTTCATCACCAATGATGTAGTAAGCCATATAGTTCACGTTGTCAACTACCACGTTATCCCCGAAATCGCAGTTGATTATAATGCTGTTGTATAGTCCGACAGGCATCCTCAGATCGTTGAATTCGAGGAAAAAGGATTCGAGCTTTCCTATACGCACCAGCCCGAAAAACTTGCAGTTTTTAACCAGTTCGGGATTAAACGCTTCCGAAACCAATAAGTGATTCCAATCGTCGCAGGTATTCCTGTTTCGCACCAGGACTTCAATTTCGTGGGCATTCAGTTGCCGGTAACGCCCGTTATCCGGATTCTGAAGACGACGTAGATAGTATTCGTCTTTCCCCTGGGGTATATATTGTGCCGGTATAAAGTTGTGCCCCAGCGTATTAAGAGGTTCTTTCCTGATATGGTTCATGTCCGTGGTTTTGATTTATAAAATTATTGAAATGATTGGAATAACAGGTAAGAGAGTATTAATATTTGGAAATCTTTTATAGAATGCTAGTATTCAGCATTATGCAAATTGATTTGTGTATTACTCCTTCATAGTGTAACCGTTCTGATTAGCTTAGAAAACCTTTGCAAAAAAAAGCCGGTAATTTTAATTACCAGCTTTTTATGAAGAATATTAAAGGTATTAATGAAAGAGTTATGCTAACCAGCATTATCGCATTATCACATTATCGCATTATCACATTTTCAAATTATCCCATTCTAACCAACAAATTTCCGCGCCATTTTCAAGGCTTCATCCAGCCCCTGCGGGTTTTTGCCACCGGCTGTCGCAAATCCGGGCTGACCGCCGCCGCCACCTTGTATTGATTTGGCAAGTTCGCGTACAATATTTCCTGCATTCATTCCCTTCGAAGTAATAAGTTCGTCGGAAACCAGCACCGAAAGTGTTGCTTTACCGTCATTTTCGGAGCCAAGCACAAGAAACAGGTTATCAACCATGGCGCGCATCCCAAAAGCAATGTCTTTGGCTGAGTTTGCATCGGCGTTAACACGGATTGACAGGAAATTTATCCCGTTTATCAGTTCAACCTGGGTTATCAGTTCATCTTTCAGTTTCAGCGCTTTTTCGTGGTTCAATGCTTCTATGAGCTTACGCATTTCTGTATTCTGATCCATCAGTTGCTGGACGGCTTTCAGAGGTTCAGTCGGACTTTTAACCAGTTGTTTCAGGTTGGTAATTGCGGATTCCTGGGTGTAAACATATTCCTCCACTTTAGCGGCGCTAATGGCTTCGATGCGGCGGATTCCCGATGCAATGGCACCTTCGCTGGTAATTTTTACCATCCCGATCTGACCTGTGGCTTTTACATGAGTTCCGCCACAAAGTTCAACAGAATTGCCATATTTTATCACTCTCACTTTATCACCATATTTTTCGCCAAAAAATGCCAAAGCACCCATATTTACAGCCTGTTCCATACTTACTGCACGATGTTCGTCGAGTTGGGCGTTTTCACGTACCAATCTGTTGGTCATTTTTTCGATGGCAAGTAATTCGTCTTCGGTAGGTTTTTGAAAATGGGAAAAGTCGAAACGGAAATAATCAGGACCGACAAACGAGCCTTTCTGTTCAACATGAGTTCCTAATATTTTCCTCAGGGAATAATGCAGAAGGTGAGTTGCCGAATGGTTATTGGCAGTGGCTGTTCTGCGATCCAAATCAACTATTGCCCTGAAAGCCGATCCCGGGTTTTCGGGCAAATTCTCCACAAGGTGCACTATCAGGTTATTTTCTTTTCGTGTGTCAATCACCTGGATGATTTCGTTTGCAGAAACTAATTTGCCAGTATCACCTGTCTGCCCGCCGCTTTCGGCATAAAACGGGGTGCGATCGAAAACCAGCTGGTACAAATCTTTTCCTTTTGCTGTGATTTTACGGTACCGCATGATTTTTACATCTGCTTCGTTTGCATCATAAGCCAGGAATTCAGTGCTTTCGGATGCTTCCAATACGTGCCAGTCGTCAGTCGAAACGGTAGCATCACGGCGGGAGCGGTTTTTCTGTTCTTCGAGTTTAATGCTGAAGTTTTCCATATCCACCTCCCATCCCAACTCACGGCTCATCAGTTGCGTTAGATCGATCGGGAATCCGAAAGTATCATACATTTCAAAGGCAAATTCCCCGTTTATCATTTTCTGATCGGGATGTGATGCAATGTATTGGTTAAATTTAACAATCCCGGTTGCCAGTGTGCGCAGGAACGAGGATTCTTCTTCCGCGATGACACGTTGGATAAGTTGAAGGTTGCGGGTGAGTTCGGGGAAGAATTCGCCCATCTGTGCTTCAAGTACCGCTACCAGCTTGAACATCAGGGGCTCACGCATATTCAGGAAGGAGTATGCATAACGCACGGCTCGGCGAAGGATACGGCGGATCACATATCCGGCTTTAACATTCGAAGGAAGCTGACCATCCGCAATGGCAAAAGTTACCGCCCGAAGGTGGTCGGCAATAACACGCATGGCGACATCACTCTTATGATTACTGCCATATTGGATTTCTGTAATTTTTGCAATTTCGGCAAGTAAAGGGGTGAAAACGTCGGTATCGTAATTGCTTTGTGTTCCCTGCAGCACCATGCAAAGGCGTTCGAAGCCCATACCGGTATCCACATGTTTGGCAGGTAAGGGAACCAAAGAACCATTTGCCTGCCGGTTATATTGGATAAAAACGTTATTCCATATTTCGATTACCTGGGGATGATCGTTATTCACCAGCTGATCGCCGGGAATTTTTGCCTTTTCGGATTCATCACGGATATCGACATGGATTTCGGAACAGGGTCCGCACGGGCCGGTATCGCCCATTTCCCAAAAGTTGTCCTTCTTGGAACCGCGGAGGATCCGATCTTCGGCAATGTATTTCTTCCAGATTTCCAGGGCTTCCGTATCTTCAGCCATATTATCGGCAGCATCGCCGCCGAAAATGGTTACGTATAATTTGTTTGTATCAATTTTGTAAACTTCGGTAAGCAGTTCCCAGGCCCAGGCAATGGCTTCCTCCTTAAAATAATCGCCAAACGACCAGTTCCCGAGCATTTCGAACATGGTATGATGGTAAGTGTCGTGACCTACTTCTTCCAGGTCGTTGTGCTTTCCCGAAACCCGGAGGCATTTTTGCGAATCAGCCACTCTTGACCATTTTGCAGGTTCATTTCCCAGGAACCAATCTTTAAACTGGTTCATTCCTGCATTGGTAAACATGAGAGTAGGGTCGTTTTTCACTACCATGGGAGCAGATGGAACTACCTGGTGTTGTTTCGAAGCAAAGAATCCAAGGAAAGTACGGCGTATTTCGGCACTGGTCATCGTAAAAAGTAATTTGGTGGTTTAATTAATAAAGACTATCGGCTATGTATTTTGTTGTATCTTAGTTGTTTAAAACTGATTAATAAAAGTTGTAACTTAAATAAATTCCGCTTTTAACAATTGTTCACATCCCAAAAGGCTGCAAATTTAAGTTAAATAATTATTTTTGCCGTTACCGGATCGAAAGTTGAAGGGAATTAGGTTGATTTTTGCTAATTTGAAAATTTGAAAATGTGGTAATGTAATAATTTGAAAATGCGATAATTTGATAATGTAGTGATGTAAACTTGAAACCAGAAACAAAGAAACCAGAAACTCTGAAACACTGAAACTCTGAAACACTGAAACACTTAAACCAGAACCACTCAAACACTTAAAACAGAAACACAGAAACCAGAAACAAATCTTCCCTAAGCCCTAACCCCAACCCCCTAAAGCCTAAAAAAAAATGGCAAAAATCAGGTACCAGTTTAACACCAGTTCGCTCAAAATTGAGAAAGTTCAGGTAACCATGAAGGAGCGTGTAAAACGTATCGCTTCGTCCATGGCGTTTGGGTTGGTATTTGGGGTTGTAGTTATAGTGCTGGCATACAACTTTATGTCGTCGCCGCGCGAAAAAGTACTGCTGAACGAGCTGGAACAATACAAACTTCAGTATAAGATCATGAACGATCGGATGGATAAAGTCCAAAAAGTGCTTACGGATGTACAGGATCGCGATGATAATATTTACCGTGTTATTTTTGAAGCCGAACCTGTACCTTCAGAAGTTCGCAAAGCGGGCTTTGGCGGTGTCGACAGGTATGAGCATCTGGAAGGCCTGGCGAATTCCAAAATTATCGTCAATACAGCCAAACGGCTCGATGAGATCACCAGCCAGCTTGTAGTGCAGAGCAAATCGTATGATGAAGTATTTAAACTGGCAAAAGATAAAGAGAAACTTATCGCCAGTATTCCGGCTATTCAACCTGTTGATTTCCATGACTTAAGGCGTATAGGGTCTTTATTTGGTTACAGGACGGATCCTTTTTATAAAGTCATCAAGTTTCATGAAGGTATTGATTTTACAGCCGCAGTCGGAACCCCTATATACGCTACAGGTGATGGTGTGGTGGAATTAGCTGACTATAACAGTGGCGGTTATGGTAACGAAATTATGATAAACCATGGCTTCAGTTATGAAACCCGTTATGCACATCTTTCCAAAATAAAAGTCAAAGTAGGGCAACGTGTAAAACGCGGAGAAATCATCGGTTTAATGGGCAATACCGGAAAGTCAACGGCACCGCACTGTCACTATGAAGTTCATAAAGCTGGTGTGCCGATGAATCCTATTTACTTCTTCTTCAACGATATAACCCCGGCCGAATACCAGGCTATGCTTGAAATGTCATCGCAACCTTCGCAGACGCTGGATTAGGCAGTGGTTCAAAGTTCAAGAATTCAAAGTTCAAAGCAAGGTTCAAGAGTTCAAGGTTCAAAGCAAGGTTCAAGGTTCAAAGCAAGGTTCAAGGTTCAAAGCAAGGTTCAAAGCAAGGTTCAAGAGATCAAAGTTCAAGAGATCAAAGTTTAGATACTAATTTTAATAGCTGTGAAAATAGAGCGTTTTGAGGATCTGGAAATTTGGAAAGAGGCTCGTGAACTGTGCAAATACGTTTTTGATCTTACGCTGAGAGATCTGTTTAATAAAGATTTTAAATTTCGTGATCAGTTTCGTGCAGCCTCGGGATCAGTTATGGACAATATAGCAGAGGGATTTGAAAGGGGTGGCAACAAAGAATTTACTCAGTTTCTTTATATTTCAAAGGGTTCCTGCGGTGAAACAAGATCACAGGCTTATAGGGCATTTGATTTTAATTACATCACGGCGGATGAATTGCAAAAATTGATTTCTTTTACATTGACAGAAAGTTCTAAAATTGCAAACCTGATAAAATATTTGAAAGACAGCGATTTGAAAGGAGCGAAATATCACTGACGGTAAATATATTGTTGAACCTTAAACGGCGAAGCCATTTGAACTTTGAACTGCGAAGCCATTTGAACTTTGAACGGCGAAGCCATTTGAACCTTGAACGGCGAAGCCATTTGAACCTTGAACATCGCAGGTATTTGAACTTTAAACCAACATCAACTAAGGAATATTTCTATGACTCTCCGCACCAAACCCATAGGCAAACTGTATTACCGCATTGGCGAGGTGGCCGATATGTTTAAGGTAAACACTTCGTTGATACGGTTTTACGAAAAGGAATTTGATATTATCAAACCTCATCGCAATAAAAAAGGAAACCGTTTGTTTACACAAAACGACGTGGATCATTTCCATGCCATCTTTCACCTGATTAAGGAAAAAGGATATACGTTAGACGGGGCTAAATTACAACTCCGCGAAAACCGGGTTGCAAGCAAAGCGCCTGAACAGGATGTTCTGAATTCGTTACTCCGGATGAAACGATTTTTGCTTGAACTGAGGGAACAGTTGTAAACTTATCAGAAGTATTTTTTCTCGACCAGGAATTCGGTCACATATTCATAAACACCTTCTTCGAGGGAATAAAACTGGGCAGGATAGCCTGTTACTTTTACAAGTTTTGTCATATCAGCTTCGGTAAAATACTGGTATTTCTCACGGATGTCGAGCGGTGTATCAACAAATTCAATCTTTTCGGGGATTTCTAGTGCTTTGAAAACCGCTTTTGCCAGGTGGAGAAAGGCTCTTGCTTTGCCGGTTCCCAGGTTATAAAGGCCGTTTGCTGGTTTTGTATGCATCATGAAATACAAGACGTCAACCACATCTTTTACATAAACAAAATCACGCAACTGCATCCCATCGGCAAAACCAGAGCGGTGCGAACGAAATAATTTAACAACTCCTGTTTCTTTTATCTGCTTGAAAGCGTGTAATATAACCGATGCCATGCGCCCTTTGTGGTATTCGTTCGGACCGTAAACATTGAAAAATTTCATGCCTGCCCAGAAGGGTGGTGCCTTTTCCTGATTTAGAGCCCATTTATCAAAATCGTTTTTCGATTCACCGTAAGGGTTTAAAGGCCGCAGACTTTCGACAATGGAATGATCGTCAATGTAACCGTGTTCGCCCATGCCGTAAGTTGCTGCCGACGAAGCATATAGAAGTGGTATTTCGAATTTAGCGCAGGCTTCCCACACCTGTTTGGAATAGTTCAGGTTGAGCCGGTTAAATATTTCGATATCAAATTCAGTGGTATCGGTGCGGGCGCCAAGATGAAAAACAGAAGCGACTTCAGCGTGGTGCTTTTGAAGCCAGCTGATAAACTCGTCGCGGTGCACGTGCCCGGCAATCGATTTATGATCCAGGTTGTGGTTTTTCAACGGGTTGCTGAAATCGTCAACTACAATAATTTTTGTAAGTCCCTTATTATTGAGCTTATTTACCATACAACTACCAATAAATCCGGCAGCCCCTGTAACAACTGTATAGGTCATAAATTTAGTTTTAGAGTAACAAAGATACGTCAAAAGTCAAGACTTCGGGTTTGGCCGGTTCAAGTGCCTTCGGCGTTCAAGGTTCAATTACCTGTGGTGTTCAAGGTTCAATTGTCTGTGGCGTTCAAGGACAAAAAGTTTAAGTTGCTGATTACAATTACCGCATTTTCAAATTTTCAAATTATTGCATTATCGCATTTTCAAATTATTCAATTTCCACCTCACTCACAAAAAGCCATGCTTTCTGGCCTTCATTAGGATGAGTAGCGGGGCAGGTTCCTATATTGGAGGCTTTAATCCTGACATACCGAGCACTTATATTATCGAAATTGCGTGCCAGCATCACAGGGCCATCGAGCCGGATATCATCAGTTTCGGATGGATAAAATGTATTCAATAAACGATAATTTTTACCGTCGTCAGAGCATGAGTATTCAACTGCCGCAGGCAAAAATATTGATTCAGATGGCATTTGAAGAACGTAAATACCCATTGTTTTTATTGGTTTTACTTCTCCCAGGTCAACGGTAACTTCAAAATCATCTCCTTCGTAACCCATCCATTGCTTGTTGGTGTGGTTCGACGATCCTATCAGTCCATCAAATAAACCGGATACTCCCGATCCCGGATATTTCTGGCTTGGCTGTGTCGTCAATGTAGCAGTTTTGTTTCCTTGAATGAAAGTGTACTGTCGCGTTATAGCCTGGCTGGCATTGTTGCCCGATAAGGAAACAGCTTTGAGTGTGCAGTTTGTACTTATGGTAAAAGGCGATGTGTATTTTTTTGAGTTCATATCCGGATTCGAGCCATCGAGTGTGTAATAAATAGTCGAACCGGGTAAAGTAGTCGTCAGCTCAATTTGCTGCGGACCGGGGAAAGATCCGTCAGCCAGCGAGCAATTTGGTTTTGGAACATACCGGTTTGTTTTTGGAAACGGCGTTTTTGCTGCAAGAACATCGTTTACCGGTCTTCCTATCCACTCGGCAGGGATTTTAATTCCGAGTATGCGTGCAATGGTAGGAGCGGTGTTTGCCAGGTCGTTGGGCGTTTCGAGCAACATGCCTTTTTTAATCCCCGCCCCACTGACGATCCAGGGAACTTCAATTTCCTCCAGGCTCTGGACACTCCGACCCAGGCCAATTCCTCCCGAAGTAATAAGAATGGTTGTAGTTTGAGCGATTCCGGATTCTTTAATTCCATCGATTAATTTCCCGATTTCAGCATCAATATCGGTGATTGACTGAAAGTAATCCTTCGTGTCAAATCCTTTGCTATGGCCAACTTCTTCGGGATATCCATAATAAATAAAAGTGAAGAGCGGCTTTTCTTTTTTGATGTAATTCAGGGCCACCGATGTTATCATTACTTGTCCCTGCACATATTGTTCTTTGGTGATGTATTTTTTATTTACAAAGCTGCCAAGCCATTCCCAATCATAAAACATAGCAGTTGCGGCTTTAGGAAACTGTTTGCCAATAAGGGTAAAAATGGAAGCAAAATAACCATCGGCATCCTTTATTGTAGGCTCCAGATTCTGGTTGCCATGGCTCCAGTCATTCGATGTAACTCCGTGCTGCTCTGGTCCGGCACCGGATAGTACAGTAGCCCAGTTTGGTGCATCGGCAATTGGCATCACACCACGGGTTTTTAGTGATATAACTCCCTGGCTGATAAGGTTGTTCAAAGCCGGTGTTTCCGAATATTGAAAACCTTCGGCCGAGACTCCGCCAATCCCGATTAGTACTACATGTTTTGTGGTTGTAGGTTGAGTATAAGCGACTATTGACAGGAAAAGCAGGCACATTATAAAGCTAAAGATATTGATCGATTTCATTGATGTTTAGATTTGAACCGAAGGTATGGATTTTATACCAATATACAAAACATGCCCAAAAAGGATGCATGAATTATTTGAATGCGTCTAGAACTGCTATTATTTCAATTGTACGTTTTTGATTGCAAGGCAATATTTACCAGCACACATCAGCAACTAAGATGCGCGCTAACGTGAGCATTTACCACAAAATTTGTAAAATGTATTTTAGAGCAACGTTTCGATATAATCACAAAACAGGAAAAAACGACTGGTATGTATCAATCAGTAGAAAGTTTTTGTAATCCTCCTGACTTTCCCAACCGCTATCTCTTTATTAAAAATTTAGAAGTATTTATTTCATTTCCTGAATTGATTTTGCACAAATACATTCCATTTGCAACAACATTATTTTTGTCACCTGTTAAATCCCATCTAACCGAGTAATTGCCATGTGTCAGTTGCTTATTTAATAGTGTTGTTACTTTTTTGCCTGAGATATTAAATATTTCTACAGTTGTTTGCGAATTAGTTTTTAAATTAAAATCTATAAATGTTTCGGTAATTGCAGGATTGGGATAAATAGAAAAGTTCGCTGCATTCAACGATGTTTCATTTGCAGTAATAACAGTATTATCTAATTTTGCAAGAAACATATCTGCATCCTGTGAACTTTGAACGTACATATTGGTTGTTCCAAGAGTAAAGGGACTGCTGTTGTACATTCCCGAAACTATTAATTTACCATCAGGTTCTAAAGCAATACCACCGCCCGATTCGTTTTTTTCGTTTCCAAATTGTTTTACCCAAATACAGGTTCCGTTTGAATTTAATTTAGAAACAAAACCATCCATATCCTCAGGGAGGCTATTGTTAGTAAGAGTAAACCCATCAAAGCTTATTTGAGGACTTGCGAAATATCCTGTAATATATATATCGTTATTAGTATCAATACAAATACCTGATATTTCATCACTGTAGGCTCCACCAAAAGATTTTGCAAAAACGAAATTTCCTGATTGGTCGAATTTTGCAATGTACATATCATGAGAGCCAGCATTATTTAAAATAATACCTCCAATATTAGCAAAAGTTCCGAGAATATATCCGATAACATAACAATTGTTATTATTATCAACACGAATATTTCTACCCGAAATGTTATCATTAGAAGTAGCTGCACATTTAGCCCACTGTTCGACACCCGATGAATTGTATTTTGCAACAAAAGTTTCCCAATGTCCAGTACTATTACTAATTGTGGTAGTACCAAAATTTAAAGTTGGTGACCTAAAATAACCTGTAATATACATATTTTCATCATTGTCGATAGCACAAGCAGATGATTCGTCGTCTTTAACTCCGCCAATACATTTAGCCCATATTGTATTTCCATTATCATCGCATTTTGCTATAAAAACATCTCCAGTATAGTTTTCGTTTCCATGTTTGGTTAAGGTAATCGAACCAAAAACAAGGGAAGGGCTGGTAAATCTGCCACTAATGTAAAAACCACCAGATGCAATAGCGCGAATACCATAAGCTTCTTGATATCCATTACCTGATACCATTTTGGCCCAAAGCAAATTTCCATCGGGGGCATATTTCGCATAAAATATAGCTGTTTTCGGACTGTATGGATTAGTTAAAGTTGTCGAACCAAAAGACAAGTACTCACCATAAGTTCCTCCGGCTACGTAACAATTTCCATTTTTATCAAGATTTAATGAATAGCCCAAGTCGCTATCTTGACTTTGTATTGCTCTTGCCCATAATGGATTTCCTGTTGGATCAAATTTCGCCACAACAATGTCATAAAACGTAGACGAAGGGTCTTTGTTTACAAGGGTATCTGTACCAATTATAAGCGTATCGCTATATGTTAATATTAAACCGTAAATATTACCTTGTGAATCTGTTTCTACATGCGACATGTGTTCTACTAGTTTACCTCCAAAATTCTCTGCCCATAACCAGTCGGGAGCTTGTGCCGAAGAATTAAATGAAATAATTATGCAGAGCATTAAAAAACATGACGTTTTTATGCTTTTGGTTGATGAAAAGTTCTTGATTTTGCTGTAAAACTTTTTCATATTTTTTTTAAATACAAATATAAGTATTATATATTTAAATTGTGTTTCACAAAGTTGAAGAAAATATTTTTAACTTTTGTACAGCAGAGGTTTTTTTCAGGGCAAACGCATCTTGTTTTTCAGGATTTTGAGTAGATATTCATTTTCCCAACCACAAATCTTACGTTTGCTTTTTATTCCAACCTTTAATTCCCCGCTCCCGCCCATACTCCTTCGCATGGTTCAATAATCACAACATCCTCAACCCCAAAAAAACGCCCCCAACCAATCCGGCCGGGGGCGTTTTTTGAATCAGGCAATCAATCAGGCAATTTTATCCATCCCCAAATCCAGTTCAAGGGCATCGCTTGTGTCAAGTTCAATATCATTGAAATAAACCCTCGGGCATCAGGGTGACTTTGAGTCAACCCGACAATAACGGCACCATGAAGCATTCCTCAACTACATTGAGCGATCTCACACCCCATTGCGCGATCTCAATTTCCTGAATGGGCAATGTCGAAATAAATCAGCCGGAACCTTTACTGAAGAATGAACTACTTTATTCCGCAATAAGTTCATCGGCAAAAATCCAGCATGGCTCACCTTTGGCTGCGTGCCAGTCAGGAAGCACTTTAGGACTTATTGCTAAAACTTTAATGTATCTCATATCAGTTTCCACAAATTTGTTTTCGGCTGCTTTTATTTCTCTTTTGCCAGGTGAATTAGCATCGAATTTAGTGGGTGTGAGGTATTCCCATTTTTTGCCATCCATCGACCAGGCGAACATCACTTCGTACGGAAAAAGCACCCAATCAGCTGGATTTTTAACGAAATTCAGTTTTATTGAACTAATGCTTGTCGTTTTTAACAGGTCGACTGTAAATTCCATATCAGCTCCTTCGTAGCCCTGCCATCCTGATTTATAGGAGGTTGTACCGGCTAGCCCGTCAGTCATTGCCTGGTCGCCGGTGCCGGGATATTTAAAAGAATAAGGTTTTAGGATTGTAACCGGTTTACCCGAAGCTTTATGAACTAATATTTCCCGTTGGTTTATATTTCCGGCTATTTTAACTGTATCAAAGAGGGCTGCTTTTACGATTGCCGTTTTCGCCATTAAAAAAGGCTCATTGTAGGTCATTGAAGCAGCGATCGGATCACTGCCATCCAGTGTATACTTGATTTTCAACCCTTTGGTCTCGCTTGTTAATACAACCAGATTCCTGTTTTGTTCGCATTTGGTTGTGATATCAACATTAAATGAGCCTTTGCTGTATTTTACACCCAAGTTATCGAGACGTTGAAACTGCTTGTCCATCCTGACAAGAAAATCGTCCCAATTCCGGAGGTTTTGCTGCGACCATGCCACTTCAGCTAGAGCTATCGCCCTTGGAAATGCTTTATATTCAACTGCTTCCGGTGTTTTTACATATTCAGTCCACACATTTCCCTGCACACCAATAATGTGTTTAGCCTGTTCCGGGGTCAGGACCGGAGGTACAGGATTGTATGAATAGACTGTTTTTAATGTCAGTTTTCCTCCATTGGCTTCCGGCTCAGTAATTGGATCGCCCTGGTAGTAATCGAAATAGCAATAATCAACTGGTGTCATGATAGCATCGTGGCCTTGTGTTGCAGCATCAATCGCGGCCTGTATGCCGCGCCAGGCCATTACCGTAGCCTCGGGGGCAAGTCCGCCTTCGAGTATTTCGTCCCAGCCGATAAGGCGGCGGTTTTTCGAAACAAGAAATTTTTCGATCCTTTTAATAAAATAACTCTGGAGCTCGGCTTCATCTTTCAGACCTTCCTCTTTGATACGTGCCTGGCATTTCGGGCATTTTTCCCAGCGAATTTTTGGTGCTTCATCTCCACCAATATGTATGTAAGCCGAAGGGAAAATATCCATAATCTCGGTCAACACATCCTGGAAAAAAATGAAAACGGAATCGTTGCCAGCACAGCATATATCGTCGGAAACACCCCATTTGGTGCGCACTTCGAATGGTCCTGGCGTGCAGGCTAACCATGGATAGGCTGTTAAGGCTGCGACCGAATGCCCCGGCATTTCTATTTCGGGAATAACAGTTATAAATTTGGAAGCCGCATAAGCCACGATTTCGCGAGCCTCATCCTGCGTATAAAAACCAGAATAGGGAATGCTGTCGATTTCATCGGTTTTGCCAACCTGCGTTCCTTGTCGGGTCGAGCCAACTTGCGTAAGCAAAGGGTATTTTTTTATCTCGATACGCCAGCCCTGGTCTTCAGTTAAATGCCAATGGAAGGTGTTAATTTTATACATTGCCATCAGGTCGATATATTTCCAGATAAATTCAACGGGAAACATGTGCCTTCCGACATCCAGATGCAAACCGCGGTAGGAAAAACGCGGCATATCCCGGATACTGACAACTGGTATTGAGTAGGATTTATGTCCTGATGCTGAATTCGGAAAATCGGGAGGCAAAAGCTGAAACAAGGTTTGTAATCCGTAAAATGCACCGTTAGCCGCCACCGACCTGATAAATATGGACTTCGGCGTTACATCAAGCGTATAGCCTTCCTTGCCCAAAGTTGCATCTGCGCTTTCGGAAGTGAAAATAATATCATTTTTCACTTTCATGCCAGGTTTATAGGTGCCGATTTCAATCTCGGTTTTGACAGAGAAATTTATCCTATCGGCTAACAGTTTAGCGATTGCAAGCAATTCCGTATTATTTTCATCAACCAGTATGCGGGTGCTTTTTTGCAGGCTAAATGTACCTTCGCCTAAAGTAACTTTCATGGGAAGCGGTACAATATCTGCCGGACCTGCATGCAAATTATTTAAAAAAATTAGCATCAGTATATTGATTAACAGTAGTTTGGCTGTGTATGTCATGTTAATAAAATTAAAATATCAGCTATTAGACTTTTCAAAGTTAGGGAAATTATTGCAAGATATCTTGCTGTTCTTTCAAATATAAATAATGGGCGACAGCTCGTTTGAAAGGGGACAGAACTAATATGACAATGATTTTGCACTCCTGCCCCCCGAAGCTTCATTTATACGTTTACTGATTTGATGGAAGCATTTATTTATTAAATCCGCCGGCAAGGCTTCCATTTCAATTTCCTTACCTTTGCGCCTTCATTTAAACATATTCTTTCACCCATGCAAACAGCCGAACGCAGTTCAGGGCTCGATCCCTCGGAACAAGTAATTTATAACAGATGCCTTTATGCGTACAAAGCAGCCTCCGAAAAGGTGAAAGGCAATATTATTGAACTGGGTAGTGGCGAAGGGTATGGAATTCAACTTCTGGCTCCGCTGGCCCAGAAATACCTTGCCGTGGATAAATTTGATACCGATATTGCTGGTCATGCCAATGTGAAATTCAGGAAACAATTGTTGCCTTCACTGGCAGGAATTGCCGATAATAGTTTCGATTTTGCTGTCACTTTCCAGGTAATAGAGCACATTCAGAATGATAAGGCTTTTGTTGCCGAAATATACCGCGTGTTGAAACCTGGTGGTGTTTTACTGTTGACCACGCCCAACCGGCCTATGTCACTTACCCGCAATCCGTGGCATATTCGTGAATATACGGCTGCTGAATTAGCCGCGGTGGTTGCCAAAAACTTTCACAAAGTGGAGGTAAAAGGAGTGTTTGGCAGCCCGGCAGTTATGGAATACCACGAACGGAATAAGGCTTCGGTGAAACGCATAACAAGGTTCGATGTTTTAAACCTGCAATATCGACTTCCGAGGCAATTGCTGCAAATACCTTACGATATCATGAACAGGTTCAACCGGCGCAAACTTCTGGAAGGCAATACCGAGGTGGTGAACAAAATCTCACTCGTTGATTTTTACCTGAAAGATACTACCGAAGACAGCTTCGACCTGTTTGTTATTGCTACCAAATAAAATTCCCGGTAAAGTCTGAAATCCAGAGATTAGCTTCGCAAATGACAATCCGGAAAGATTCTTTTACTTTCTTTTTTTAAAAATAGCCAGGCAGATAAAATAGGATGCAGCGGCGAGCGGAAACAGGAGCAACGACCAGGTAAGAATTCCATACAGATGGAAAATGCCGATGGTTTTTATTCCGGCTATCATTCCCGGGTGGAAAGCGAGTTTCACCTGCTCAATGTTGATATGGAGTTGCTGCTGATTTAGCAGGAAAGCCCCGAACTGCATAAATGGTATGATAAGGATAATCTGAAACAAGGCCATGGTCCATTGCACCGATTGCACCACCAGCAAATTCTGGCGAAACAGCCCGGTAAGCAGCAGGCTGAGCATAGTTGTCGTTCCAAATACCGGAAAGATCCCGCAAATAATTCCGATGGTTACCGAAAAGGCAAGTTTTTCGGGCGATAGGCCTTCTGCCGGAACCAGGCGAAAAGGAATCAGGAATTTGTTTATTATCGAATCAACTATTTTCAAGGCTCAGTTTTTTGGTATTTTCAGATTCAGTATTTGATACTGACATAGAAAAGCAAAGTTACATATGAAGATTCTGATTTGAATAAAACAGCGCGGAAAACTTTATGTAAAACTGCACCATGGATACTGAAGACAGCTTTACTTATTTTCCAAAATGTCAAACGCCACATCCAGGTATGAGTAGGCATCTTTGGGCGCATGTTTTATATATCCTTTGCTGCGATCGGTTCCGAGCCTTACCACAACAGCATTCATCGAAGGAATAATAAAAATATACTGACCAAGTATGCCACGGGCATACACTACTTTATGTCCCTTATGCGTCAGCATCCAGAACTGGTACCCGTAATAATAGCAGGATTCGCCATTTTCATCTTTGAGCCAGGATGCAGGTGTGGTGGCCTTTGCCAGGTAGGCTTTCGGCACGATTTGCCGGTTGTTGACCTGCCCGCTGTCGAGCACTAACTGCCCGATACGCGCGAAATCACGGGCTGTGCTGTTGAAGCAACAATATGCTTTTTCGGTGCCGTCTTTGCGGTCGAGACTCCAATAGGCCGGGTATTCGGCACCCAATGGTTTCCAGAGTTTTTCGGAAGCATAGTCCGAAAGCGTTTTACCTGATGCTTTTTCAATGATAAGTCCGAGTAATTGGGAATTGCAACTCTGGTAATTAAAAACTTTGCCCGGTTCACTCGTCACTTTCAAGCCAAGTACCTGTTCTGCAAGGTGCTTGCCGTAATATGCCTTGGTGGTTTCCGAAAACAAACTCGAATAACCTTCTTCCCATTCAATGCCCGAACTCATCGTAAGCAGGTGTTTGATGCGGAGGGTAAACCCGTTGGTATTTTTGAAATCTTCCAGGTAATCCGTTACCGGTTGCTCAACACTTTTTATCCTGCCTTCGTCGAGCAGGCAGCCAATCAAAATGGAGAGAATGCTTTTTGAGGCAGAGAAAGAGTTGCTGCGAGTAGTATCGCTTGTGCCATCCCAGTATGCCTCGAACCTGATTTTCCTGTCGTGGATCACTACAAAAGCAGTGGTGCCGAATGTGTCGAATAAGTCTTGTTGCGGCGCATTCAACTTCATAGTATTATAAAGCGAATCGTGCTCCCAGGGGATAGGTTTAGCATTAGCCACCCGCCTGTTTTCGAATATTTTATAATCATCAATGTTGGCGTGTCCGTGAAGTATTGCTTGCCGGATATAAACCGGGCTAAGAGCAACGATCAGAAGCAGGAAAACTGAAACTAACAGCAGAATGAGTATAGTTTTCTTTTTCATGAGCCCTATATCAAATGGTTATTCTTCAAAATTGTTTCCATTTCCATTTGCATGGATTGAGCTTCGAGGCCGGCTTTTTCGGCAAAATCAGTTCCTGACGAGGCAAAAAGTATGCTCCGGGATGCATTAATAAGCAAGCCGCAATGATCGTTCAAACCGAATTTTGCAACCGCATTCAGGTCGCCGCCTTGCGCCCCCACACCCGGAACCAGGAGAAAATGACCGGGTACGATGCGGCGGATCCCTTCAAGCATTTCGGCTTTTGTGGCGCCCACCACGTACATTATATTATCCGGGGTTCCCCATTTCGAGGTACGCTCCAATACACGTTCGAAAAGGCGGGTTTCGTCAGCGGAAGTAAACAACTGAAAATCACCGGATCCGGCATTTGAGGTTAAAGCAAGGATGATTGCCCACTTCCCGTCGAAAGCCAGGAAGGGTTGTACCGAATCGGCACCCATGTAAGGAGCAACGGTAACAGCATCGAAACTGAATCCGGAAGCCTGCTTGTCGAAAACCGATATAGCATACTGTGTGGATGTATTCCCGATATCTCCGCGTTTGGCATCGGCAATGGTGAAAACTTCGTCCTTGAAATTTTCCAGGTAATTCATCGTCTTCTCCAGGCTAATCATGCCTTTGATGCCACGGCTTTCGTAAAATGCAAGGTTTGGCTTATAGGCAACCGTGTAAGCGATCGTGGCATCGATGATTTGTTTATTGAACTCAAAAACAGGATCTTGCGAGGAATGCAGGTGTACCGGGATTTTTTTCAGGTCACTGTCGAGGCCCACACAGAGAAAGGATTTTTTTTTGCGTATCAGTTTGAAGAGTTCAGTTCGGTTCATATTTGGATAGGTTTTTTCTGCTGTTAATCTATTGGGTAAAATGTCGGAAGTCGGAAGACGGGAGTCGGAAGTTACCTTGAAAACTTATTTATCTCTTTTAAGTAGACATTGTACGATAATTCATATTCTTCGTTTTGTTTTCCATTGGTAAAATCTATATCAGGTTAGCACACTTCTGCCTTCTGACTTCCGTCTTCTGACTTCTGTCTTCTGTCTTCTGACTTCCGTCTTCTGACTCCCATCTTCTGTCTTCCGTCTTCTGACCTCTTAAATATCAATTCCATTCAATTCATGGTAAAACATTTATTTTACAAACACTACCCGTTTCCCAGTAAAAAAACGGCAGGTCGTTTGTGTAAATCAGGTTTCTGCCTTTTCCAATCCAGTATAGGCATACTACGTATCCATTCGGTTTCGAGTGTAAGATCGACGGCAATACAAAGTATTAGAGATGGATGGCAGGTTTTTACGATGCTTTCGAGCATGGCTAGGTTTCGGTAGGGTGTTTCGATAAAAATCTGGGTTTGATTGCCTCGCGATGAAGCAGACTCGAGTTCGCGGAGGGCTTTGTGTCGTTCGTCAGGTTTCACGGGCAGGTAACCATGAAAAGCAAAATTCTGGCCATTCAACCCGGAAGCCATCAAAGCCAGCATAATGGACGAAGGGCCGGTAAGCGGAATCACCCGGATACCTTTGCTATGGGCCAGCCTCACAATAATATTTCCAGGGTCGGCAATACAGGGCAAACCGGCTTCGCTCAGCAATCCGGTAAGCTGACCGGCATCGCAATTTTCGAGCATCCCAAGCGCTTCATGATCAGGAGTATGTTCGTTTAAAATATGAAAGGTAACGCTTTCAAAATCTTTGGTATAACCGGCTTTTCGCAGAAATCGTCTGGCGGTGCGAAGTTCTTCAACAATAAAAGTATCAATTAATTGCAGTATCTGGTTATTTAGCGCGGGCAAACCGGCATCGAAGCCGGTTTCACCGAGTGGAGTCGGAATAAGGTAAAGGTTTCCCTTGTTCATATTAAATTTTAAGTGTATAAATATAAGATAATGTGGTATTTACATTTATTGAAATTTATACCAGGATTATCTGTGAACAATAATCTACTTGTAAGCATCCTATCATTTCCATTTTCTAATTTGCAATAACAAACAACCATTCACAAATTACGAATCACGAATAACGATTTCCTTCTTTTTACCCCTCTGTCCTTCGGACATCTTCCCGAGGGGGAGAACCTTATGACATGTTTTCATTATTTATTTGATTTTTTTCTTAAAGTGAACTTTCCAACAACTATTTCCTATTTACGAATTCCTCTTTACGAATAACCATTAATGATTTACGATTTACGATTAACGATTAACGAATAACCATTTTCCATTAACGATTTTCTATTATCCAAAAACTATTTTCCATTCTCCATTGTCAACTGTCCATTCTTCATTGTCCATTATCCCCTACATCCACGGCAAATGCAGCAAATCGACATTCCCCCCCGAAAGGATAATCCCTATTTTTTGTCCGGCAAACCGGTGTTTATGCTTGATAACCATAGCCAATGCCACTGCCGACGAAGGTTCAATAATGATTTTCATCCGTTCCCAAACCAGTTTCATGGCTTCGATGGTTGCCTGGTCGTTCACAGTAATAATATCGCTCACCAATCTGCGGATTATAGGAAAAGTAAGGCTGCCTAAAGAAGTCCGGAGTCCATCAGCAATAGTATCCGGATTGATGGCTGGTATAAACTTTTTTTGGTAAAAGGATTGGTATGCATCATCGGCACCCGAGGGTTCGGCTGCAAATACTTTGGTGGCGGGTGAAAAATAATGCGCCGACAAGGCAGTTCCGCTCAGCAAACCACCGCCGCCAACCGGGGCGACAATCAGATCGAGATCAGGTTGATCTTCAATCAATTCGAGAGCGGCGGTAGCCTGGCCGGCAATGATTGAGTAGTTGTTGTAAGGATGTATTTCGAAAGCATTGGTTTCAATCAGTACTTCGTTCAGTTTTTGTTCGCGTGCTTCAAGAGTAGGGACGCAGAAAGTTATTTTTCCGCCATACGTTTTTACCGCTGCAATTTTCACTTTCGATGAGTTTTCGGGCATCACGATATAAGCCGGTATATGTTTTAACTGCGCTGCGCGCGATAAGGCTGCGGCATGATTTCCCGACGAATGTGTTGCGACTCCTTGTTTGATATCGTAAGGATCGTAGCTGAAAACGGCGTTCACGGCTCCACGCGATTTGAAGGCTCCTGCTTTCTGTAAATTTTCGCATTTAAAAAAAATACTTGCTCCTGCTATATGGTCGATGGCACTGCAGGTTAAAACCGGAGTACGATGAATGTAAGGCTTTATGCGAGCCACCGCCTGTAAAATTTCGTCCCGACCGGGTTCAGGGTATTTATCCATTTAGCTTTCTCCGTTCTTTAATTGGTTGGCAATCTGTTCGGTAGCTGCATCGAGTAAGTGGTAAGCTTTCTCAAATCCATCATCGCCACCGTAATAAGGATCGGGAACAGCTTTGTTGCTGCCGGGGTATAAAGCATTCAGTATGTAATCGACTTTTTCCATTTGACCCGGCTTTAGAGCCATCGACTTAACGTCGTTGTAATTCCCGCTGTCCATCACATAAATGCGGTCGAAAAGCTCAAAATCAGTTTTCCGGAAAAGCCTTGAACGCTGAGCTGAAATATCAATGCCCTGTTTTTTCATTGTTTTAATGGCCCTGAAATCGGGAGTGTCGCCGGTATGAAATGCTTCAAACCCAGCCGAATCGACCTCGGCAGAAAGTTTGTATTTCCTGATTTTTTCGCGCATGATTCCTTCTGCCATAGGCGAACGGCAAATATTTCCAAGGCAGACCATCAGTATTTTCATGGAGAGAAATCGCTTTTCTGAATCCTTTTCTAAGCAAAAGGCTTCATGCAAAAATAAACTTATCTTTTCAATAATACCTTTTTCGGCTAATTCTTATTTTTGGAAATTCTATAAAAATATGAAATAGAAATTTTCTAGCGAAACCGGAAACGGTAGCATCTCAATTCCAGGTAGGATAGTAGTATTTGTTCGAGGCGCAAAACCAGCAATAAAAATGGGTCTGCAACTTTAATATAAAGTTGCAGACCCACAGTTGTATTTCAGGTAGTTTACTTAGAAGTTTCCTCCATCTTTATCCCACCACAGGTTGGTTCCGCCCGTATCGGGGCCGCCAAGCGATGTAACTGCACCTGCAACACCGGCTGGGTTAGCCTGGTATTCGCTGTCAACAAAGTTGATTCTTTTTATAAAATCGGATGTGCTGATAGTACCACCGCTAAAATTTACCATTACAGGGAATTGCTTGGGGTAACCGGTTCTCCTGAATTCTGACCAGGCTTCCTGCCCGTCAGGGAACATAGCTATCCATTTTTGTGTGATAATTTTTTCCAATTTAAGTTCGTTATTATCAGTATCATTCCATTTTACAGTAACATTACTGGCAGCAGCAATATTATTTGCTGAATTTTTCGGATCGGTATAAGCCATGGGGGTTAGCACGCTATTGTTCATATATGCCGAAGCATTAAGTCCATATTGCGCAAATGACAGAGTAATGCCTTGCTCGTAGAAGTGCTGAGCCGAACCACCCATGTTCCAACCTCTTAAAGCACCTTCGGCTTTCAGGAACGAAACCTCGGCACTGGTCATTAACTGAACCAACGATAAATTAACAAGTTTCGAGAAAGTAACATAATCGCTTTTTGCTGAAATGGCGATTCCGCTTCTGATTCCTTTAAATGTACCTGGAGTTATCTCGGAAGTTTGAAAATAAACGCTTTCGCGAGGATCGTTAAAGCCACCCAGGATTGATTCCATTGAAGCATTCATGCGGATATCACCCCAGGCATCATTGATTGTATTCAATGGGTGTGGCAGTTTTCCGTCAACCAGGAAGTTGTCGTTATTTGTAGTTAATAAGCCGAACTTATTGTTAACGGCAGCTTCAGCTTCAGTTTTGGCCCTTGCCGGATCCACCTTGGCAATGCGAATGGCCAAACGTAAACGCAGAGAGTTTGCGAACTTAATCCATTTTACATAATCTCCTGCATAAACTAAATCGAAGCGTGTAAACGATTTTACGGCGTTTGGATCATCGGCATAAGGGGTAAGGATATCAACTCCTTCTTTTAATTGTTTGAAGAATTGATCGTAAAGTTGAGCCTGGCTATCGTAAGGGAAACTTCCGTCAGCAGCTGGAATGCCATATTGCGAATAAACCAAAGGGCCATAAATATCGCTTACGCGGTGCATGCCTTCGACGCGGCAAATCTTTGCCCAACCAACAAAATTCTCGAATTTTCCGGCAGCCTTGTCTTCAACTTTTGCCAGAGGGCTCATGACATTCTCGTAAGCAACTGACCATGGGAAACCATTCCATCCGTTTACCAGGGCATAGGTCATATTATTGATGTTTCCTCGGAAAGGTGTAGGAGGCATCATGTACCCGGAATATACATCTGCGATCAGGTTTTGCTGCAATTGCATTACCCACGCAGGATTGAAAGTATAAAAGTTCAATTGAACCTGTTTGAAAGGCTCACCGATTATCACGTAATCAGCTTCCAGATCTTTATCAAGCGGTCCGTACGGATCGGTGTTTATCTCCTCGAAATTCTTTGTGCAGCTTTGAAAAACCAAGCCATTGACAAAAAACATCAAAGCCAAACCAACTATATATTTATAATTTTTCTTCATCGTTTTTTTTATTTAATGGTGAATATTAAGTTGAAACCAAAGCTTCTGGTTGAAGGTAAACTGAAGGTATCAACACCTTGCAAAGCTGTACCAGTCGACATGGAAATGTCCGGATCAAAAGGAGCGTTATTCATAAAGAAGAACAAATTGCTGGCAACCAACGAAGCTTTTACGTTTTCGAAAACAGTCGATTTTAAAGGCAATAAATAGCCCAATGAAAGTTCTCTTAAACGGATATTTGTAGCATCATAAGTATAATGTTCGGTTATACCGGCTCTTCCGCCAACTGCTTTATAAAATTTTGCAGCATCAATTTTTCCAACAAAAGGACTGCCATCTTCATATTGAGCTGCCATATCCACGCCACCATTATCGCGGTCATCGGCTGTAATTTTCGAAACACCCAATTCATCATTCATAGCTTCGGTAATCGACATTACTTCTCCGCCAAAACGACCATCAATTAATACGCGGGCATCGAAATTGCCAAACTTGAAGTTGTTATTGAAACCCAGCATAAAGTCTGGGTTCGAATTACCTACATATTCCAGTCCACCCGGGTTAGCTATCGGAGTTCCGTCGGCACTTACAATAATGTTACCATTATCGGCTCTTTTAAATTTTTTGCCGTAAATATCTCCGAATGACCCGCCTTCGCGAATCAACATGGCATAATTGTTTACTCCGGGTTCGGTTAAATAATACTCACCGTTCGAAAGGCTGCTGGAAAGTTCTTTCACGGTATTCGTGTTTTTGGCATAGTTTAAGGATGCCGACCATACCAGTTTGTCATTGCTCACAGGGATAACTTCGAGTGTAGCCTCAAAGCCTTTGTTTTCGATGATACCGGAGTTAACAAGGTAGTACGAATAACCGCTGCCAAGTGGTGCAGCAATTCGGATAAATTGATTCTCAGTTAATGATTTATAAAAACTCAGGTCAACATTTAAACGGCTCTTTAAAAACCGGAAATCAAATCCGATCTCTGATGATTTTGAAATTTCGGGCATAAGTTCGATGCCATCGAGCAGTCCAACCGTTGGAGATACGAGTCCTGTGATGGAACTGATAGTCGAACGGATGTTGACAACATAAGGATCAACATCATTGCCAACCACTGCATATGATACTCTTACCTTGCCAAAATCCAGCCAGTCGGGTTTGTACATTTTAGTGATGATGGCAGATAAACCTACTGAAGGATAAAAATAGGATTTATCAGGTAGTGTGGATGACCAGTCGTTACGTCCTGTAAGATCGAGGTATAACATGCTTTTGTATCCAACCTGGGCATTGGCAAATACCGATTGTAACTGGCGGCGGGTCAAAAATTGAGATATGTTAAATGCGGCATCCACCTGGTTAATGTTCTGCAGGCTAAAAATATTAGCATAACGTAAATTAGCCTGATACGAATCGAAGTATTCGCCATACACTTTTGTTTCGCGCACACTTGCGCCTGCAGTAGCGGTAAGGTTAAAATCTTTGGTCAGATCCTTGTTATAGTTTAAAATCAAATCGCCATACAATTGAGTGCCATTGGTATTGCTTCGCACATAACGGCCATTGGGATCGGCTAAAGTGCCCTGGGTGGTGGCAAACGAGCGTTGGTCGAATACGGCAAACGACTTATCTAAATTGCCCCGGGCTATGATGTTTAAATGTTTGGTTAAATTATATTTTAACATTATGTTAGCAAAGATCCGGTCTTTTGTATCAAAGTTTTGATTCCGGTTAACGATCCAGTATGGATTCTGCTGGTTATCATTGTCGGCTATCCAGTTTTGCGCGTTCAGATTTCTCTCTTCGTTATAAACTTCGTAATTATCTTTATAATTAGCAAAATCCAATCCCCTTGGGAAAAAATACAGGCCGGTTAATGGGTTGAAATACAGTCCTGTAGAAGGACGGTTTTCGCCTTTTTCATTCACATAATTCAAACCGGCTGATGTCTCAAGTTTCCCGTTAAAAAAGTTGGCAGTTTCCTTAACATCAAAATTGTTGCGATTGAATTTTGTACCCGGAATAACACCTTTCGAACTTGTGTTTGCATAGGAAACATAGGTTTGTGCTTTGTCGTTGCCGGCGCTCAGATTTAACGAATTGATGAATGTGGAACCACCCTGAAAGAAATCGGATACATGGTCAGCGGCTCCTACTCCTTTTGCTCCCCAACTATCAACTGATCCGGCGGCAGTTTGACCATAATCAAATTGCATTTTGGGCACATCTATTACATTGTTAAAGGTATAGGATGTTGAGTAGGTAACTTTTGCAGTACCGCTTTTGCCTTTTTTAGTTGTGATCATGATGGCGCCATTGGCAGCCTGGCTTCCATATAAGGCCGCAGCAGAAGCACCTTTCAAAACAGAAATGCTTTCGATGTCATCCGGGTTGAGGCTCGACATGGCATCACCTCCATCACGACCTATAGTGCCGCCTGCATTGCTTCCACCCCAAACACTGCCAGGCTGTTCAGGCGAATAGTTTAAGATAGGAATACCATCAATTACATAAAGAGGCTGGTTATTACGTGTAGATTTGTTGCCGCGTAAAACCACCCGCGTTGAACCGCCTGAACCTGATGCACTCTTGTTGACGACAAGTCCGGCAACCTTACCACTCAAACTGTTGATAACGTTGGGATCCTTCACCGAAGTTAACTCATCACCACCAATTTGTTGCGCGGAGTAGGCAAGGGATTTCTTTTCCCTCGAAATTCCTAAAGCAGTAACCACCACCTCTGTAAGTGCAGTAGCCTGAGGACTCATAACAACATTGATAACGGACTGGCCATTTATAGCAACAGTCTGAGTTTGCATACCCACGAAGGTAAATACCAGATTTTTGGCATCTTTTGGCACTGAAAGAGAAAACTTCCCGCTGATGTCTGTGATTGTACCTTGGCTGGTACCTTCCATCACAATACTTACGCCTGGAATACCCATTCCGTCATCGGAACTGGTAACAACACCGGTGACGGCATTGTTTTGCGCTTTAATACCGCTTATTATGCTAAATAATAGCATAAAAGCAATCAGTAATTTGTTTTTCATAAGCACATTGTTTGGTTGGTTTGGTGTTGATTAGGTTAATTAGAAAAAAAAATTGTAGTTGCTTTAGTTTTCTTTTGATCCGCAGTTGGTGGTGGGAGAATTATTTTTTTTTAATTAAATGATTTGCCAAATATATATAAAGATACATACACTTTAACAAAAATATTATAAAAAAAATAAATATTCATAAAATTGTTTATTTACTTGGTGTAAAACAATGGAAAATATTTTAAATGAGTTAAATTGAGACTCAGTCATATCGTTTTGAGAATGACGCATTTCGCCGTATTATTCACGGAATTCAATGGTACGGCCTTCTGATCTTGATTTTTCGGCAGCAAAAACAATTTTAAGTTTTTCATACGCTTCATCGCTGCTGACTTCAACCATGCCTTGATCATTTTTGCTTATGGCAGTTAGCCAATTATTGATAATTATTTCATCTTCAGGATGATATGTGTTGCTTGATTCCAGGATTATTTTTTTAACGGTGTTCCCGGCGAACTCCGTGATAATGATTTCCTTCGAATCATCATCAAGAAATAACTCACCCAGGGAGCCATGTACATGAAGTGCCCGCCTGTTTTTCACGGTAAATCCACTCATGGTAAACGTGGCAGTAGCTCCGCATTCAAATTCCATTGCCACTACCTGATGGTCGACAACATCTTTGCCCGAATGCCATACACAAAGGCCAAAAGGACCTTCTTTGATCTCCTCATAATTGCTTTCAGCGGTATGATCCCGAGTTATAGTATTTGCAGGCCATTTATCCAGGTCTCCCTGAACATAAAGTTTTATTGCCGAGTAAGCACACTGAGTTTCCAGGGAACATTTATCGATGCACCTGTCAGCACTGTGTTTGGGTGCCATTTCACTACTGAAAAAGGATAGCCTGCCAAAGGAGGAAACCTTTTTGCATTTAGAGCCAATCAACCATGCAATGAGGTCCAGGTCATGACAACTTTTATGCAGCAAGAGGTTTGTATTGGATTTCGTATTTCCCCATTTGCCTCTTACATAATTATGTGTAAAACGCAAATTCCCGATTTCCTCAGAATGATTGACAGTGATAATTTTACCAATAATTCCCTGGCTGATAATTTGTTTCACCTGCATAAACCCGTCCTTAAAACGGAGAGTATGGCAAACTGCCACTATTTTATCAGCCTTTTTTTGTGCGTTCAGAATTTTAATACAATTTTCTTCTGTATCTGCCATTGGCTTTTCAATCAGCAGGTGGCATCCTTTCTTAAGAAATGCGACTGCAGGTTCAGTATGAGCATTATCCAGTGTTGTTATAACGGCAGCATCAAATACGACCGAACTTTCAGCCATTTCTTGCCAGGTTTGAAATACAGCGTTGGGGCTTATATCAAAATTGCGGGTAAAAAGTTCTTTTGGCTCAGAACGCGGTTCTGCAACTGCCACAACCTGTGCCAGGCTGTGGCTTTTTATATGCATTGCCAGGCTGTTTCCTCTTGTTCCGGCTCCTATGACGGCAATTTTTAGTGTTTTATCTTTCATTTTACCTAAATTCAACACAATATTACCTGCAAAATATCTTTAATCCTGGAGAGCCTGAGTCTTTCCCGGTTAAGATACGCGTTCTGTTATTCAGTTTCAGTCATTTTCTTCTCCAACCGCCTGTTTAACAATTGCCTGCATAGTATCCGCATTTTTTTCCATTGCTTCTATAAGCCGGAACTGAACTTTAGCCCGGTCGAGGTTATGTTCGGGATACGAAGTCCGGAAATACTGATCTCCATCCACAAAATCGGTTAGGAACCTCAGCCCGATAATAAATGTCATAAACCGGGCCGAAAATGCCAGGTTTTCAATTTCAATATCAGTGAGTGCCAACAGGGTGCTTTTAAGGAAACCACGGGTATAGGCTTCGTAAATAGGTAAGTTGATATCAACTTTCGACAGATCTTTTTCGTCTTCATTGGCAGTATTGGCACCGGTACGGATCGAATCGCCAAAATCGAATAAAATACTGCCCGGCATCACAGTATCCAGGTCGACAATACACAGGGCATGATCGGAACTGTCGAACAAAATATTGTTGAACTTTGTGTCGTTGTGCGTGATACGCATCGGAAGACTTCCTGATTTGATCAAAGCCGGAATAGTGAGCATTTGCCCGGTCCGCATTTTTACAAATTCAATTTCGCCGGTTACGTCTTTAGCCCTGTCTGCTTTATCCACTTTCAGCGATTGATTAAATGTATCCAGGCGTTTTTCCATATTGTGAAAATCGGGAATGGTTTCCGAAATTCCGGTTAATGGCAAATCAGCCAGGAGAGACATGAAAAGACCGAAGGCTTTTCCGCCTTCGTAAGCGATATGGGTGTTATCAACTACATTGTACCCATGGGCATCATTGATAAAAGTGTAGAGCCGCCAGTAGTGGCCTTCCGGATCAAGGTAATGATTTTTCCCTTTTTCGGATGGAATCACTTCTAAAACCTTAAATGCAAGATCTTTGTTTTCCGACAGTTTTGCCGCCAGGTGAGCGGTAACCGCACAAATATTATCCATCAGGCCCTCCACATTTTTAAAAATGTTGTGATTGATCCATTGCAGGAAATATCCCGGGTGATCCGTGCTGTTTGTTTTGATGAAATAGGATTCGTTAATGTGACCCGTCGTATTTTTTTCAAAATCCTGGCATTCACCTGTAATTTTGAAATGGGTGACAATTTCTTTTATGTTGTGTTGCATCTGCTTATTATATAATTTTTACGCGTCAGGCGGAACTCGCCATGAATGATCATCCTTCTGTTTGACAGTTTATTGCCATGGCTCGTTTCATGTAGCTATTTCCAGAGTTGTGCAGGATAAACGCCCGTTTTTATAAGTTGAGCAAGTTTCCCGATAACAACCGGTTTGTCCTCCTTGTAGGTTACGCCAAACCACCTTGCACTGCTTTTCAGCACTTTTACCTTAGCTTGCCCGCTGCTTATCAACTTGTCGATGGCCGATGGGATATAGAATTCGGATTTCAGTGAATCGCTGTTTGTTTTCACAAATTCGGCAAACATGGGTTCGGTCTGCCTGAAATATTCGGGTGTAAATCCCCAGAAATTCATTGAAACCAAGGTCTCCGGTTTCAGGAACATGAAAGCGTTGTCAGCATCCTGGTAGGCGATTCCGCCGTGAGTGTATTGAATATTCGTGCGCTCGGTTACCGACAGAAGGAATTTTTCCGAATCAGCCTGGCAAATCCCCCGCGAAACGCTGCCATGTTCTGACATGGTATTCCCAACCTGGTAAGCTACCAACGAATATTGCGTTTGTTCATCGGGCGTTAATCCAGTCAGATACTTAGCCATGGTTTTAAAGGCATCCTCGCCGTAAAAATCGTCCCCGTTAATTACAGCAAATGGTTCATGGATAACATCTTTAGCCATCAGTATGGCGTGTGCTGTTCCCCAGGGTTTGGTGCGTTCGGGCGAAACGGTAAGGCCTTCAGGTACTTTGTCAATTTCCTGAAAAACGTATTCAACCTCGATGTGCGATTGCAATTTAGTGATGAAGATATCTTTAAAATCCTGTTCAAAGCTTTTGCGGATAATAAAAACGACTTTTCCGAAACCGGCGCGAACGGCATCGTAGATAGAGTAATCGATGATGGTTTCGCCCGAAGGCCCCACAGGATCAATCTGTTTGAGGCTGCCGTAGCGGCTGCCCATTCCTGCTGCAAGAACTAATAATGTTGGTTTCATGTGTTTATCTTTATGGTTCTGCTATTTATTGAGTAAAATTAGATTGTCGGAAGTCAGAAGTCGGGAGTCGGAAGATACCCTGAAAGCTGTATTGTATAACATAAGTATCAAATTGTTCGACAATTAATATTCTTTGAATTATTTTCCATTGGTAGAATTTAATATCATTTAGCAAACACTTCGGTCTCCCGACTTCGGTCTTCTGACAAAAAAAAATTCTATTCTTGTTGGAATCTAAATTATCAATTATTATTTAACTTTCACTTTATGCCCAATAGTAGCATAATAAATTATAAAAAGGTAAATGGGCACCATGATCCATAATGCTGGCTGGAAACCAATCGATTGTCCCAGTTTCGCGTAAGTAGGCGGGATCAGTGCTCCGCCTGCGATTCCCATAATCAGCAATGCTGAACCTATTTTGGTATATTTTCCGAGATTGTTGAGCGCCAGCGGCCAGATGGCCGGCCACATGAGTGCATTGGCCCACCCTAATAAAGTGATAAAGAAAACGGCATTCGGCAATAAAGGAACATTGACACCCGGTAAATTGTTGATCCAGCCGAACAGGGTTGAAAAAAGGTTACTGTCAGTAACGGATGAAGTTGCAGCCCCCAGCGCAAATAAAGCCCCCAGGATGGCAGAAATTACCAGTGCTTTCGATTGGCTGATCACTCTTGGAATAAGCGCTATACCGAGCAAATAGCCAAAAACCATAAACGCCATCGTAAAAGAAGTAAGTTTCGGGGCATAGTCCAGATGCAACGACCGTCCGAACTGTGTGAGACTGTCGCCTGCCATAACCTCTACACCAACGTACACAAACAAAGTGACAATGCCAAGTAGCAAGTGCTTGATTTTGATCGCATCCGGAATTTGTTTTACAAATCCTTTCAGCGTTTCGTGGTCATCCTGCTCAATATCAATTTCGTTGGGTAAGGACGAAAACTTAACCAATACCGCGAATAGAGCCAGTAAGAGAGCCATAGCCATATAAGGGCCTACAATTCTCGAAGCCAACTCGTTTAGCAGAGCCTCTTTCTGATCGAAAGTCAGTTGAGCAAGGTTGTTTTCGCCGAATTTTTCCATCCCATGCATGATGAGAGCTGTAAGTACCAACGGACTAAATACTCCTGCCATTTTGTTGCAAATGCCCATAATAGCCATGCGCTTGGCAGCACTTTCGCGGGGTCCGATAATGGTGATAAAAGGATTTGTAGCCGTTTGAAGTAAAGCCAGCCCTGTTCCCAAAACGAACAAACCAGCCAGGAAGACTCCAAATGTCCTCGAATAGGCAGCCGGAATAAAGATTAAGGCGCCTAGCGACATAATGAGTAAACCGACAAAAACCCCGTTTTTATACCCTATTTTTTTCAGAACGAACGACGAAGGCAAGGCCATAACGAAATAAGCAATGTAAAAAGCAAGAGTGACGAGACTGGCCTGGAAAGGTGATAGTTCACACGCAGTTTGCAGAAAAGGCATGAGTGAGCCGTTCAGCCAGGTTACAAATCCAAAAATAAAGAACAATGCCCCTATAATGGAAAGCGACATGATGTAGTTTTTACGATCCAAAGCCGTTGATGATGAATTCATAGGATGAAGTTATTTGTTTGTTATTGAGTTATTTGTCTGTTATTTATCTTATTGCCATTTGTCAAAACTAGTTCTGGTCTTTTTCTTTGGATGTCGTTAATTTTCAAATTCCAGCATTTTCAAATTATCGCATTCCCACATTTTCAAATTTTCAAATTATTCAACTTCATACCTCACAAACACCTCGATAGCTTCGTATTCTGCCATTCCAAGTTTGTCGTACAGGCGGGCGGTATTTTTATTTCGTTCTTCGGCGCGTTGCCAGAATTCGCGTTTGTCGGCACCCATAAACATGGCACCGTCTTTTTGCGATTGATGCCTGAAAATGGCATTCCTTTTTATCACCACTTCTTCCGGACTAAGCGGAACGGCCATGTCGACCATTTCGATGTCCCATTCCTGCCAGGCACCGCGGTAAAGCCAAACCCGGCAATCTTTCATCCATTCCTCGTTCTTAAGGCGTTCGAGAGCTTCGATAACAATATCGATACATACACGGTGGGTGCCATGCGGATCGCTCAGGTCGCCGGCCGCGTATATCTGGTGTGGCATCAGCGAACGCAGGAAATTCATAGTGATTTGTATATCTTCTTCGCTTTGAGGTGCTTTTTTGACGGTTCCGGTTTCGTAAAACGGAAGGTCGAGGAAATGTACATTTTTTTCGGGAAGCCCGATATAACGGCACGAAGCGGTTGCTTCACCGCGACGTATGGCTGCTTTTACCGCCAATAGTTCGGACGGTTCTATGCTGCCTTTTTTCTTGTTTCTGTAAAAATCGGAGGAGTTAGAGTATAGGAATTCTGCTTTGGGATCAACAATATTGTAAATCTTCTCGTAATTCCGCACAAAATCGAGGTAACGAATGGCATCATCATCACTGACGGCAATGCTTCCCGAGGTTTGGTAGGCAACATGTACATCGTGCCCGTGTTCAACAAGGCGGGCAAAAGTGCCTCCCATCGAAATTACATCGTCGTCGGGATGAGGGCTGAATAATGCGACCCGTTTTGGGAAAGGCAAAGCCCGTTCGGGGCGTGTTGAGTCGTCAACATTGGGTTTGCCCCCCGGCCAGCCTGTGATGGTATGCTGCAGATCGTTGAAAACCTTGATGTTTATTTTACTGAATATCTGGCTGGTAATCAGATCAGTAAAACCATAATCGTTGTAATCGCGCTCGGTAAGTTTCAACAGAGGTTTTCCTGTCTGAGTGCATAGCCATAACACGGCTTTGCGTATCATACGGTCGGTCCATTCGCATGGTCCGACACGCCAGGGTGTTTTATACCGTGCCAGTTGAGCTGCTGCAGGCGGATCAATAATGAAAGTAGTATTGGTGTGATTTTGCAGGTAACTGGTAGGGATTACTTCGGTAACCGGACCTTCGACAGCTTTGGCCAATATTTCTGCTTTCCCTTCGCCCCAGGCCATCAGGAATATTTCTCCTGCCGAAATTATGGTGCCAACACCCATGGTAATGGCAAAATGAGGAACATGTTCTTCGCCGTTAAACGAATCGGCAGCATCATTACGCGTAAGCCGGTCCAGGCTTACGAGGCGGGTTTTCGAATTGAATGCCGAGCCCGGTTCGTTAAACCCGATATGCCCGGTTCGCCCGATTCCAAGCAGCTGAATATCAATCCCTCCTGATTCTGTAATCTTTTTTTCGTAATTGCGGCAAAAATCAGCCACATCTTCCTGTACAATGCTTCCGGAAGGAATATGGATATTTTCGACCTTGATATCGATATGTTTAAAAAGTCGGTCCCACATGAAATGATTGTAGCTCTGCTGATGGTCGTGCTCAAGGGGATAATACTCATCAAGGTTAAAGGTAATGACATTGGCAAAACTCACTCCGTCTTCTTTATGCCTGCGTATCAGTTCGTTGTACACCATCAGCGGTGTAGCTCCGGTGGCAAGGCCAAGAACCACATTTTGCCCTGACTTCCGGCGCTCATTTATAAGCTCAATAATCCTGGATGCTACTTCAACAGAGCCTGCATGGGCAGTAGGATAAATTTTTACCGGAATTTTTTCGAAACGGGTAACAAATGCATCGTCATTTGATGCCAGACTATAGGATGTGGAGGGATACCCTTTTATGTCAGATAATTTCATTTTTTTTCTTTAAATGCTATTTTACCATAATCTTATTTTCCTGCAATCTTGCGGGATTTTCCTTATTTAAAAGGTAAGGCCTTACGCGGTACGACCAGGTATAATCCTTGGCCGGGATCAGGTATTTTTCCATGGGCCACGACCACCAGCTATCGTCACCACCGACCCCGCATTGCAGATAATCCAGGTTGAGGTCGGTAAACGACTGTTTCTGTAACAGGTTGCCATGTTTCCCTTTTTGTTCAAAGCCTTTCAGGTCGTCGTATGTATATGGCAATGCGCTGAAACCCAGGTTTGGCGTTCCCTCAAAATAAATTCCTACCATTTTCCCGTCGTTAATTGAAACCCATTTAACATCGGTGCGGTACCCGTTTTCCTGTGGACGAACATATGGAGTATACATTTCGTCGGTAGTGGAATGGTATTTCCCGACAAAGGCTGCCGTTTTGCGATCAATATAATTTTCGAAAGGTCCGCGGCCAAGCCAATCCACCTGGCTGAGGGAACCTTTTAATCGTATATTTACTCCCAGCCGCGGGATCCAGGGTAAATCCTTACCGGCTTTCAGAATGTTTTCAACCAGGATATCGCCTTTACCGGTAATCGTATAAATTGAAGTCAGTTCACTGTTTGCACCCGGGAAACCGAAATTCACAGTTACTTTAACCGCTTTTTCATCTGAGTTGTCGAGAAGTACCGATTTTACAAGCCTGTTTTCGCTGGCATCGTACCAGGGTTTGCATTTAACAAACATCTTGCTCCCGACATCATTATCCAGAGGCGCACGCCTGAAATTTGGAAGTGGTCCCTGCTCAACTAACTCCTGGTTTTCATAATTAATTGATGAAATTGTACCCGTGGTTTTGCTAAACAGTACGGCAAATGTTTTTCCTTTAACGGTAATATCAGTCGCTGTTTCAGAAGCGGTAAGTGCAGGAAGGGCTGATGCTTTTATTTCAGCAGGCTCAGTTGAATAAGGGAGCTCAAACTGTTCGGAAGCCAGAATATGGCCTTTCCCCAGTAACGGCCTGTCATCGGCAGTGAGCAGGTAAACATTCAGATAGTATGTTCTTCCCGGTTTTGATGAAGGCACTTTCCATGAAATACTGTAATCAAGCGAATTTCCCGGTGTAATATTTTCGGTCGAAAATGTACCCTTTGATATGCTTATTCCATTTTCAGTTATTTCCCAGTTCAGGACTGTGTTTTTCAAATCAGTGAAAGCATACTTGTTGGTCATCCGGAAACTCGGTTTCTTCAGATCAAGGGCGTTGAATTTAACGTATTGATAAACTTTTTTTACTTCCGAAAGTCCCGGGTGAGGAACACGGTCGGGGAAAACCAGCCCATTGGTGCAAAAATTCCCGTCGCTGGGCACATCTTTTGGACCGTAATCACCGCCAAACGCCCAGAATTTTCGCCCTGTGGAATCAAATTTCTGCAAACCCTGGTCAACCCAATCCCAGATGAAACCACCCTGAAGTTGTTCGTTATTATCGATGGCATCCCAATAATCAATTAAATTGCCGGTGCTGTTGCCCATGGCATGCGCATATTCGCATTGAATAAGAGGCCTGTCTTGTTTTTTGGAAGCATAATCCAGGATTCCCTGTACACTTTTGTACATTGGGCAGTAGATATCGGTATTCCATTCAAGCCCGGCACGTTCGTATTGAACCGGCCTGCTTAAGTCGCGCGATTTGATCCATTTGTAAGTCGCCTGAAAATTACATCCGTTTCCGGCTTCGTTCCCCAGCGACCAGATGATAACTGAAGGATGGTTTTTATCCCGTTCGAGCATGCGGCGTGTGCGGTCGATATGAGCATTCTCCCAAACCGGGTTGTTGCCGAGTGTGCGGTCCAGGTTGTAGCCCATTCCATGCGATTCGATATTGGCTTCGTCGATCACATATAAACCATACTCGTCGCATAACTCGTACCAGTAAGGATCATTAGGGTAATGGCAAGTCCTGACGGCATTGATGTTGTTCTGTTTCATGAGTTTAATGTCCAGCAGCATCATCTCTTTCGGGATAGTGTGGCCCTTTACAGGATCGAATTCGTGCCGGTTAACGCCTTTCAGTTTAACCGCAACTCCGTTAATAAGGAGTAATCCGTTTTTGATTTCGCTGGTGCGGAAACCGATGCGATTGCTTAAACTCTCAATGCATTTACCATCCTGTTCGAGCAACGTGAGCGTAAGAATATATAAATCAGGTGTTTCGGCAGTCCATTTCTTTACTCCAGGGATTGATTTTTCGTAATGAAGACTGTCTTTCCCAACAGATTGGTCGAGTGAAACAGTCTCGGTTGAAATACCTTTTGCTGTATTGCTCTTTTCATACAGGTTAATCTGCAACTTGTATTTTTTTGCAGCCTCTGCTGTTAATTTATTGAACAAGACATCAATCTCCAGGTTACCGTTTTTGTATTCGTCTTTGAGATTTCCTTTAGCAAAGAAATCACGGACAAACGTTTCCGGTCTTGCATAAATAAACACATCCCGGTTAATGCCGCTCATGCGCCACATATCCTGGCATTCGAGGAATGAGCCATCGCTCCAGCGAAAAACCTGGAGTGCCAGAGTGTTGCTTCCCTCTGCTAAGTAAGGCGTCAGGTTAAATTCGGCAGGTGTTTTCGAATCTTTACTGAAGCCGATGTATTTGCCATTGAGCCAGATATAGAAAAAAGATTTAACGGCCCCGAAATGAATAAATACGTTTTTCCCTTTGAACGATCCAGGAATTTTAATGTCAGTAAGATACGTTCCAACCGGGTTATAATCGTATGGAACATACGGTGGCAAAGGGTTTTTTGTATAAAACTCATAGGGTTGGTTAACATAAATAGGGTAGGAGTAGCCCTGAACTTCCCAGGTCGACGGAACATCGATCAATGCCCAGGCTGAAGCATCAAATCCGGGTTGAAAGAAACCTGAAGGCACTAAAGTATAATTATCGGAAAGTTTGAACTTCCATTTCCCGTTAAGCGACATGTAAGCCGAAGATTCTTCGGGTTTGTTTTTGACCGCTTTGGCTTCGGTATCGTATGGGACGTAAGTTACATGAGGTTTCTCCGTATTGAAAGAGGGTATGGCCGGATTTTCCCAATCAGGCACAGAAATCTGCTGTGCTTTTAACACACCCGGAAGGTTGAAAATCAACAACATAACCGCTAAGCGTAAGGTGATCCAGGATTTTTTCATGCTATTGCTTTTTTATTTTGATCAGATGGACTTTTTGGCAACATACATATTTTTATAGATGTTCATGAGCTAAGGGGCCGTCAAGATGAAGTTAATAACAAATCAGTTTGGTGTTTTCCAATCATGGCTATTTCACTGATTCGCTCATTTCTAATGGTGCTGTTTTTTGAGCAGAATTTTTCAAACGGAACCTGGTGTCCTGTGCCAGGAATATGTTTTGGTTAACCTGAACAGCTTAATTCTTATTTGTTTCTTTACCTGTTCTGAAAAACCTTATTCATGACCAGGGCCACAGTTCCCATCAGTCCTGCATTTTCGCCCAAACCCGAAGTCATGATTTGCGCATCGCGGCGGATTTTGGCAATTGTATATTTGTTGAGGTTTTGCTGAATCGGGTCGATAATGTAGTTGTCGGCCTTGGTAAGTTCGCCGCCGATAATTATAAGTTCCGGGTTAAAGAGATGAATAAGCACGGCAATTCCACGGCCCAGGTGTTCGCCAATATATGCCAGCAATCCAATGGCGAATTGGTCGCCATGCTGGGCCGCTTTCAATACGGTTTCAATAGTAATCCTACTAACATCGCCATCAACCATTTTACCAATAACTGTGGTAGCTCCCTCGGTAATTTCCTTTTGGGCACGTTTTATCATGGTTATTCCCGAAGCCATCGTTTCGAGACAGCCAATTTTACCGCAGTAGCAGAGTTGTCCGTTTGGGTCAACCTGTATATGTCCGAACTCACCCGAAAATCCTGAATTTCCTTTGTATAATTTGCCGTTGAGTATCATCCCTAACCCGATGCCTGAGCCTATATTGAGGCATAAAACATTTTGTTTGCCTTGTGCAAGACCGAAAGCCTGTTCGCCCAATGCCATAACTTTGGTGTCATTTTCGACAAAAACCGGGTAATCGAAAACATTCTCAAACTGGATAGTAGCCGGTTTCCCGTCTTGCAAATAGCTGTAACTGATGCCTGTGTGCAAATCAATCAAACCGGGAAGAGCAATTCCTATGCCCATCAATTTCGTTTTATCAATGCCTGATTCGGCTATAAAATCTTCGACTGCCGTTTTGAGGCTTTTCATGAAATCTTTCGAAATTACAAGACCTTCATTGATGACTTTAATTTCGCCTACCGCTTGATTGTTGAAATTGAACATTCCCAGCCGGATATGATGCCTGCAAATATCAACGCCTAATACAAACCTTGCCTGTGGATTGAGACCGTATAAATTCGGACGGCGGCCACCACTCGAGGAGCCTATGCCTTCTTCAGTCAGAAAACCAGTCTCAATAAGTTCGTCTAATACTCTTGTAATAGTTGGCGTGCTCATATGAATGAACTTACTCAACTGGGGTATCGACTTGCTTCCATTTTCGTATAATTCTTTTACTATTAATAGTTTAAGACTGTTTTTCTTGGATCCGTTTGTCCTGGGATCTCCTGAAACAGTGCCAAAGAGCATGTTTTTCATATTTGTATTCAATCGTTAGAATGCGGAATAATGGGTTTACGATACCTAATTTAACTTAAGACGGGGTAAACTTACGATAAATATTAATAATAGCACGATACATAATTAAAATAATTATAAAGATTTGTGAGGATTCAATTTTATTTTGAGTGAAGACAAATATTGTAAATGTAAATAACAGTAATATAGATATATAGAAATAAAATGGAGGCAGATATCTTTAAAACCCAAGTTTCATTTTAACTCATTTTTTTTTAAAGTTAGTACATGAGCGAATAAGCCTTGACTCAAGGAGGTAGAATACATTCAAGTTCTCTCGAAGGTTTACGTGGCTGATTCCATCTTTCATTCATCCAGCTTTTCTGCTGTTCCTTGACCTGGAAAGTCCAGGCAACTATCCTGCTTGTCTTATTCCCCTGTCCCATGGGGATGGTTTTGATTTCGACTGCTTCTGCTTTTCTCAGCTCGTCGTATGCACTTTTAAGATTCGATTTCTTCGAAACCAGTGTCGAAAACCATAGACAGGAAGTCGCAAATTGCATGCTTTGGTGTATCAAATCTTCTATGAATTTTTCCTCGCCTCCGTTGCACCATAGTTCGTTGCCCTGACCTCCGAAGTTCAGGGTAGTTTTTGTGTTTTTTGTACGGGTAAGGTTGTTCAACTTGCGTAAAGTGCCTGATTGCGCATCCTCCAGCGAAGCGTGAAAAGGAGGATTGCAGATTGTCAGATCAATAAGTTCAGCTTTTCGAATTATACCCTTGAAAATATTCCGGGCATTATTTTGCAATCTCAATTCTATCCTTCCTTTTAAAAATTGGTTTAGTTCAATTATTTTATCTGCAGATCCTAAGGAAACAGCATCTATATCGGAGCCGATAAAAGACCAACCATATTCCTTGTTTCCGATTAACGGGTAAATACAATTGGCACCCACGCCTACATCAAGGCATTTTATTTTAGATTCATTTGCATAAGTCACATAATTCTCTTT
>JBAXBJ010000017.1:0-70856 GCA_037142075.1 Bacteroidota bacterium | reverse complement strand
CTATGCCTCCGATATACTCGAGCGTTTAAAACAATCGCACCTCATCGTGGTCGAAGGAACCCTATACCCTATCCTTACACGGCTAAAGAACGAAGGCTTCCTCAGCTATCGCTGGGAAGAATCCAATTCGGGTCCCCCGCGCAAATATTATACGATAACACCCGAAGGCCTGGCGTTTCTATTAGAACTCCGATCGGGCTGGGACGAACTCGTAAACGCCGTAAGTGCGTTAGTTGCCGATAATAACCAAACAGAATCAACAGAAACATCAAATCCCATTTAACAATGAAAAAGAACTTCTCTGTAAATATAGGTGGCCGTATTTTTAACATCGACGACGATGCCTACGAATGCCTCAATAATTACCTTGCCCGCTTACGGAACTTTTTTGCATCCGACCAGGGCTGCCAGGAAATAATTGCTGATATCGAAATGCGTATAGCCGAGCTCCTCGATCAGCATAAAGAAAACGGGCAACCCATCATAACGCTGAAACATATCGAAGAAGTGATTGCCAGCATGGGCGAACCGGATCAACTTTCAGACAATGAAAATGAAAAGCCTAAAAATGCCCCGGGAATAAAAACCCGTGGAAAACTTTACCGCGATCCTGACAACCGACAGATCGGAGGTGTTGCAGCTGGTATAGCAGCCTGGTTTGGAATCGACCCGGTATGGGTAAGGTTATTTTTTGCGGCGTTTACTTTATTTTACGCTGTGGGAATCATCGTTTACGTTGTATTGTGGCTGATACTTCCTGTTGCCCAAACCACCTCCGAAAAGCTTGAAATGCAACGTCAAAGCATTAATATCAATACGCTGCGGAATGAACTTGCATCGGCAGGCACAGGATTACAGAAAACAGGCAGCAGCATTCTGCAAACAACCGGAACCTTTATCCGGTTTGTGACCGAAGTAGTAGCCCGTGTTTTTACTTTTCTTTTTCAATTACTGGGCCGCCTGGCAGGACTTGTAATGTTACTGGGAGTAATAGCCATGTTTATTGGAATCAGCGCAGCCTCTCTTGTCAGGGAACAGATTGATATGGGTGGATACCAGCTTGACACAACCACGGTGGTTAACGGGCTTCAGTGGCTGGTTCCAGGACCGGATGTAAGGTGGCTCGCCTACATAGCCATATTGTTGTTCCTGGTTTCCATCACCGGATTGCTGATTTACACCGGTCTGCGTTTACTTCTGAAATGGCCCCCACTCCGCTGGCAGGTTGTTATTGTTTTTGTTTTGTTGCTTGTTGCAGGAATTCTTACAGGTGTTGGAGCTATTTTCCAATTTTCAAAATCTTCCGAAAAAATGGCCTCGAT
The DNA here is from genome assembly GCA_037142075.1 of Bacteroidota bacterium. Taxonomy (GTDB): domain Bacteria; phylum Bacteroidota; class Bacteroidia; order Bacteroidales; family UBA4417; genus UBA4417. Next base: position 69,534 of record JBAXBJ010000017.1, on the reverse strand, counting down.
AACTTACAGGCAGAGTCTTGTAATGAAGGCTAAATATGTTCACATTGCCTCAGGACCAAACGATTACCACCAGTATTTTATGCCTCTTGCGGGTGATACAATTCCCGGGAATACAACCTATGCTCTTGGGGAAATTGGACTGAGTATCCGCCCGGTTCCCGCTGACAGTATTTTTATCACCCGCATTCAGTCGGCATCGGCATGGCAGGAATCGCAGGCCGAAGGATATTCCAAACAAATTTCATACAGATACACTTTGCAGGATACACTCCTGACACTGAATCCTTATTTCATGTTCCCAACCGGCGATGGTATGCGCTACCAAAAACTGGATATTATCGTAGGTATTCCCGTTAACTCCGAGGTTGTTATCGACAGGCAGTTGCTGTGGAGGATTAATGGCAACGATTTTATTGACAATGATCGTGAGGAAGGGAAATACACTATGACAACTTCTGGCTTAAAACTGCAAAGGCCGATAGTAGCCGAACCGGATTCATTGCAATAGCGCAAGTGTAAATTAAAATTTACACTTGCAAATCAAAACCGGCAATAAAGTTTATACAGTTTCCCCGTTCATCCAGGCTTTGAAAGCAGCCGTTTTGGCCCGGCTGACAATAATTTCCAGTTTTGGGTCAACATTGATTTCAACCTTGAGTTTGAAATTGAAATAGTTATGTACTTTGCGGATGGAATCGGATGAAATAATAAACTGCCGGTTTACCCTGAAAAAGAGTTTCGGATCCAGTTTCAAGGATAATTCCTCTATCGAATGCGGAATGATGTATCGTTTGTTGTCGTGGGTAAGCAGAAAAACTTCCTTATCCTCCGCATAAAAACAGGCTGTTTCCGAAACCCTCACAGGAATCATAGCATCGCCTTTACTGATCAGGAAACGCTCCTTGTAAACGATCTTCTCAGGCACTTTCAAACTCCTGAGCATTTCATATAATTGAATATTAGGGTTTCCAGTTCCGAAATATTGCTTTAATTTCTCCAACTTATCCAGCGAAGTTTTCAGTTTTTCCCTGTTCACAGGTTTCAGCAGGTAGTCGATGCTATTGAATTCGAAAGCCTGCAAAGCATACTCGTCGTAAGCCGTTGTAAAAATAACGGGGGTCTCAATTTTGATTTCTTCAAAAATGGAAAAGCTTTTCCCGTCGGCCAGCTGAATATCGAGTAGAATCAGGTCATAAACCGGGTTTGTTTTCAGATGAGCTATGGCCGCGGTAACCGTATCAATCGGGCCGTGAATCTCGGCGCCGGGCTCAATTTCTTTTACCAGCTGCGCAAGACGTTCAGCAGCAAGTTCTTCATCTTCGACAATAAGAATCTTCATATTGGGATGGTTTAATTTGGAATCTGGAGGCTGGATTCTGGAAACTGGATTCTGGATTCTGGATTCTGGATTCTGGATTCTGGATTCTGGCGGTTAGAAACTGAAACCCTGAAACCCTGAAACCCTGAAACCAAATTTAAATCGACTTCTCAAACAACGGCAACATCACAACAAATTTACTGTTTTCATTTTTAACAATAATATCTTTCCCTGCAAGATGAATATAGCGATTACGGATGTTATCGAGACCGACGCCTGTAGAAGGATCTTTGTCAATTTTGGCTTTCACTGTATTTTCTATAACCACAAAGAGGTTATCCCGCATATACACTTTCACTTTCAGCGGGTCATCTTTCGAAACCACATTGTGTTTAATCGCATTTTCGAGCAACATTTGTAATGCTAACGGCGGCATAGCATAATGGTAGTATTTTTCTGGGACATCAAATTCAACCTGGAGTTTGTCACCAAAACGACTTTGCTGAATAAACACGTAATCGCGGGCAATTTTCAGTTCGTCGCGCAGCAACACGGCTTCTTTATCGCGCGATTGCAACATGTAACGCATTATTTCCGAAATACTTTCCACGTACCTCGATGCCACGGGGTTATCATTAACCAGCATGAGCAAGGTATTCAGGCTGTTGAACAGGAAATGCGGATTTACCTGGTTGCGCAAAGTATCGTATCGCGCTTCGAGATTGGCTTTTTCCAGAGCCTGTGTCCGTAGCAGATTCTCTTTCCACTGAATAAAAAACGCTACCGATGCATAAATGGAACTGATCATGAAAGTAATAAGTAACGAGCCTATAATCAGCGCGGTTTTATCTGATTTTGAAATCGTAACTTTCAGGAAATGCTCGGCCGAATAAATCTCCCCAAGTTCGACTAACAAGACAAAAATACAAAGCGCAATTACCTGGAATGCAATAAGTTTAGCTGTTTCTTTAAAAACGGAAAAACGACGAATGGCATACTGGATTATAAGCATACTCCCGTTCCATATCAAAGTGGTCCGGATAAAGGATAAAAGGAAGGCTTTCATAAAACCCGCTCCTCCCTGAGTGTAACCAAAATCAAGAAACACGGAAACTGCTGAAATAATAGTTATTCCTACAATCCTGATTATTACTTCGCGTAAATGTCCTGGGGGCGGTTGAAGTGCAGGAGCGCAATCGATTGTTTCGGGAGATGATGTTTTCATTTATCTTTGAGTATAATTCAGTGTGCTAAACTATAGTTTTTATGGAGATTCTTTAGCATCGTTTATTCTTTTTAATCGATTTTACAAAGGACTTTAATTGCTTTACATTATCGTAAAAGATTGGGTTAAAAGCTATCAAAGCTACTTCACAAGTTTTCCCAGCTGCTCTGCCTTTTGAAGCCACTCTTTTCTCTTGTTTTCTGCCGAATTCTTAATCGGATGAAACACAGTAATTTTCACCGGTTTTATTCCGCAGAACCCTAAAATCCCTGTTTTCATTGAATTATGACCCGGACTTTTCACGAATATCGAATAATACCATTTTGGCGAATCCATTGTTACAATAAGCCTTGCTGATTTCCCACTCAGCAATTTATCAACCAGTACGCTGTTTTCCCGGTACCGGAAGGCAAATCCCGGAAGAAAGGTTCTGTCGATAAATCCTTTTAGTAAAGCAGGATATGTGGCCCACCAATTTGGATAAACAAGTACGATATGCTCTGCTTTCAGAATTTCCTGTTGCATCATCAGCAAATCGGGTTCCAGTTCCGTTCGTTTCCTGAATCCGTTACCTAAAATTGGATTAAATTTCAGGTCAGTTAAGTTAACTAAGTTGCATTCGGCTCCGGCCGAATCGGCACCTTTTTTATACCTCAGGGCCAGTTCGTTACAGAAACTTTGCTTGTCGGGATGCCCGTTTATGATCAGTACTTTTTTCATGGTATCCGGAATGTTGTTTTAATAATTTGGGTCTAAAGTTAATTTAGTGCGTAAGAATATGGTCAGGAGTCGGAAGTCGGGAGTCGGGAGCCGGAAGAAACCCTGAATTTTTTTTTACAACAAGGTATTTTTGGTGCTAATTACCTTTCTTCAAATATTTTCAATTATTAGTAGTTTTAATTTCAAAATGGCTCTTTCTTCCGTCTTCTGGCTTCCGTCTTCTGACCTTTTTTAATCTAATTCAATTCTAAGCAGAACCAATAATTTAGAAATGAATCCTGTATTGAAACATCGGGAAAAATCCAAGCTGGTTCACATTGGTAATTTCGTTTTTCGATGGGCTGTAGGTCTGCATCAGCACATTGGTGTGATCGGTAAAATTCTCGATGTAGAAAACCCATTCCTGCGAAACTTTACGCCAGTTGAGCCTGTAGCCGAATTTGATATCCGCTTTAAAAAACGGGTCGAATTGCAGGCTGTATGCATTCGATTCATCGTATTTGGTTTCTCCAGCTGCCTGCGATGCTTCCATGTTAATCGGCGTATAGCGTTTTCCTCCTGCATAAGTCATTTTAAAATCAATGTTAAATGCCGATTTACTGTTGATCGGAAACTCTTTACCAAACAGGACATTTACCACATAATTGCCGTTAAAAGCCGTATTTCTTTCTACGCCATCGCTTCCTTTGTATTTTGACTCGAACAAGGACAAAGTGGCGAGATAATAGAAGTTTTTACTAAAAAAACGCTCGGCTGTGAGTTCAAGTCCGTAATTATAGCCCGTGCCTGTATTTACGAGGCTGTCCTGGGCACCAACACCCCAGCCGGCGCCTGTATTGAGCATGCTGAACGAAGAACTGTTCTGCTCAACAGGCACGTTATAAAGAGATTGATAATAAACTTCGGCTTTTATGCGAGTATTATCAGTTACCGAATTGTTGTATCCCAACACAAACTGGTTCGATTTTGTTAAGCCAAGCCCGGTATTGGTTTCGACGAGTGATCCGTCATCCATCTGTGTACCAAGAGAATAGGTTGAAAGTGGCTGTGTGCGCGAATGCAAACCATAGCCAAAACTCAATTTCTGTTTTGGATTCAGTTGCCAGTTCGCTGCTATGCGTGGCTCGAGGCTTGCATCATTATTCTGGTCGAAGTAACTGAAATGAATCCCGGGAACGATGCTGAATTTCTCGTTAAAATGATAGGTAGCCTGCACATACGGCTGGTATAATGTTACCCCATCGGCTAAACTTTTGCTGTCATCAATCAGCGGACGTAAAGTATTTGACTCGCTGTTGTATATTTTGGACAAGAGGTCGAAACCCATACGATCAATCTGAAATCCGGCTCTTGCCGACAAATGGCTGTTGTATTTCGTATGTAAAAACCCGCTGAGTGAAGCACGAAATTCTGCGTAATTGTGGTCGAGATAAGGGTGTGGAGCATTAGTAACATCAAGTGTATCAATGGTAGTTCCACCATCCTGGTATATTCCCGAAAGGGTAAGTTTTGCGTATGTATGCTCATCCATAAAACGGGTATAGGAAATGCCTGTAGCTCCCATCTTTGACCGGTTTCTTAAGTCCTGGCCTTCGTCGGAATACATATCCTGTGTATTTCCATCCTGACTGTCGAGCATGGCAATTTCGCTGTTACCGCCCAATCCAAAAACGGTTATCCGGCCTTTGTTTACAGGAAAGTTAAGTTTGAACGAAAGATCCTGGTATTTGGGAATCCCGGTAGTTCCCAGGTCAATTATACCATCCATAAGCTGAAGCGTGGAATAACGAAAATTAACCAGATAGGAGGCTTTATGATTCTTGCTGAACGGACCTTCGGCACCTGCTTCGAAACCATTAAATCCAACCTGGAACATTTGTTCGTGTTTCTGATTGTTGCCATTGCGGATATTCAGGTCAAAAACGCCGCTGAGTGCGTTGCCATATTCAGCCGGGAATGCGCCTGTAAAGAAATCGCTGTTTTCGAGCACGTTATTGTTAAGCATACCTACAGGGCCGCCAGTCGTTCCGCCTTCGGCAAAATGGTTTGGGTTGGGAATATCAATATCTTCGAGCCGCCATAGCAATCCGCTTGGAGAGTTCCCTCGTATGACAATATCGTTGCGCTGGTCGTTTGCCGACGATACACCGGCATAATTCATTGCCATTCGGGCAACATCGCCGCGGCTTCCGGCATATTTTTCGGTTTCTTCGACTGTAAACGAACGGGCACTCACCACAGCCATCTGGTTGCGGGTTGCATCTTTATGGGCCTGTGCCGTAATAACCACGCCGGTACCCATAACCACGTTTTCCTCCAGTTCAACTTCGAGTACGATTTCTTTCACCGAATTCACAATAATCCCCTGGAAAGTAGCCGGTTTATACCCTATATAACTAACCTGCACACTCTGGCGGCCGAGGGCAACTTTGTCGAGACGGAAATTTCCATCGTTGTCGGTAACCGTTCCGGTAAGGGGTTCAATATTGAGCAGGATCACGTTTGCACCCGGGAGCGAAGTCCGCGATTCTTTATCAATTACGTGTCCGCGAATGGTTTGCACCTGCTGTGCAAGAAGACTGGTTGAAATTATCTGCGCCAGGGCAAAAAGTAATAGTCGTTTCATTTTGAATTTTAATTTTTGGTTGATGATGCAAAAGTGAAGCAACATCAGCAAATAAAAATAATAATTCCGATGAAATGTATAAAATTGGAGATGGAATTGAAAAAAGCCGGGATGAGTGCCAAATTAATCTTAAATGCATGCCTGAACGCATTTCGGCAAGCCCCGGCGTAAGTTTAGCACTGTCCGGATAACTACAGTTGTTGTATTAAACAGAACCTACAATGGTATGACTTTTTGTTCCTTATCGCTCAGGCGTGCCGCTTCAATAATACGAATATTCAACAAGGCATCTTCCGGTTTTACAATAGTTTCGGCTCCGTTAACAATCACATTATATATATTTTCGAAAAACGCCATGTAGTCTCCTTGCATGCTATTGATCCTGCCTCGAAATTCTTTTCCCTGAATGACAGAATTTAAAATACCCCTTTGTTTCAACGGTTCAGTACCAAATCCAATGCTACCAGGCTTTTTACCTTTCCGAAGATTTGCTTCCTGGCTATCCAGGCCGTATTTTACAAAGGAACCACCAGTGCCATGAACCTCAAAGCGAGGGCCTGCTTCTTTCACAAAAACACCTGCCTTAAGCGTTACATTCAGGTTTGGGTAGATGAGTTTAAGGTCAAAACTGTCGTCAGTTACACTACCCTGGCGCTGGTTGAAAAGCCTGCAAAAAACGCCTTCGGGTTTGCCGAAAAGGTCAACAGCCTGGTCGATAAGATGAATACCTAGGTCGAATAAAGTCCCGCCTCCGGCTTCCTGTTGGTACCGCCAGGCGGCACGCGAAATTTCGGGTGTAAACCGATCAAAATGCGATTCAAAGTCAAGCACTTTACCCAGGAAACCTTGTGAGATAATGTATTTTAATGTCAGAAAATCGCTGTCCCAGCGACGGTTATGAAAAGGGAATAAGTGTTTGCCCGTTTGCGAGGCAATTTCGATAAGGCTGCTTGCCTCTTCAGAATTGACGGTAAATGGTTTTTCGACAATCACATGTTTACCGGCCAGCAAGGCGGCCCTGGCATGTGAAAAGTGCAATGTATTAGGTGTGCAAACGATCAGTAAATCTATTTCAGGATCAACCAATACATCCTCAATCGAAGTGGCAATTTTTGTTTTTGGATATTTTTTGCCCGCCAAGGTTCCCGACGTAACAATAGCATGAAGGTTAAAATCCAGGCTGACATCCATATAAGGAGCGTGAAAAATCTGTCCTGAAAGTCCAAACCCGACAATTCCCACATTTAGCCGTTTGATTGAACGCTGTTTTGAAGTTCCTGTTTTTTGTTTTGTCATACCTGTAATACTATTGGTTCTGTTGATAATTTAGTGGGTCAATTCAAATTGTCGGAAGTCAGAAGACAGAAGTCAGAAATTACCATGACAACCTATCTTGTCCTCTGAAAATGAAGTTTAACTGGCAAATTACTTTTCTTCTACTCGCTTCTCAATTATTGGAAAAAATCTCAAAATAAAACTTTCTTCCGTCTTCTGACCTCTGTCTTCTGACTCTCAAAAACCAAATTCCATTCAATTCGGGGTAGAACCATAAAAATAATACTTTAATAAGCCTAAAGTTCTGTTTCCTGGCCAGCAAACGGAATTTCTATATTTGCAAATCCTCTCTGTTCCAATGTTTTTTTATAGGCCAATTGAGCTTCATAATCGCCGTGAACGAGGAAAACCTTCCGGATTTGCGACCTATCCTGGCAGCTTAAAAAATCAGCCATTTCGTTGTAATCGCCATGCCCGCTGAAAGCCTCAATACGTTCAATTTTTGCTCTTACCTTATGATGAACCCCAAATATTGATATTTCGTCAGCCCCTTCCAATATCCGTGCGCCAAGTGTCCGTGGTCCGCAGTAACCCACTGCAAGTATAGTATTATTAGGATTTTCAATATTATTGGCCAGGTGGTGTTTTATTCGTCCGGCTTCCATCATACCCGATGCTGAAATGATTACGCAGGGTTTTTTGTTTTCATTCAGCCTTTTCGATTCTTCCGCTGTTTTAACATAAAACAACGAATTAAAGCCAAAAGGATCGGGATCGGTAATCATCTCATGAGCCACATCGGCATTCAGAATATCGGTGTGCAACCTGAAAATATCAGTAGCATTAATGGCAAGCGGACTATCGACATAGATATTTACCTTAGGAAGCAATCCCTGATTAAAGAATTTATTCAGCGAATAAACCACTTCCTGGGTGCGGCCGATGGCAAACGAGGGTATAATAACCCTCCCTCCTCTTTCAACACAAGTCTCGCGGATCACGCGCAGAAGTTCACCTTCCGCTTCCTGCAGTTGTGGGTGAAGGCGGTTTCCGTAGGTCGACTCGGTAATAAGGTAATCGCACTGGGGAAAGGGTGCTGGTGATTTTAAGATACGGCTTTCAGGCCGGCCAATATCCCCTGTATACGCAATGCGGGTGGTTGCCTCATTTTCCTTAATTTCGAGCAAGGCCGTTCCGCTTCCCAGCATGTGGCCGGTATTGGTAAATTTCACCTTAATGTTGCCATCTATCTGAAACTTGCGGTCGTAGGCCACCCCGATAAAGAGTTCCATACAGGCACGCGCATCATGTTCGGTATAAATGGGCTCAACGGGCGGAAGCCCTTTTTGTAATCGGCGTTTGTTGAACCATTTCACGTCACCTTCCTGTATATGACCACTATCGGCAAGCATTATGGCGCACAGGTCGCGTGTGGCACTTGTGCAGATGACCGAACCACGGAATCCGAGCCGGTAGATGTATGGAATCAGGCCTGAATGATCGATATGCGCATGGGTAAGAATAACATGATCGATCTTTGCCGGATCGAACATCAGGTTGCGGTTCATACCATCAGTTTCGAGGCCTTTGCCCTGGAACATACCACAATCGAGCAATATAGTTTTACCATTTTGAGTAGTAATAAGGTGTTTGCTGCCTGTAACTTCGCGTGCTGCGCCAATAAATTTTATTTTCATGATACAAACTTCTAAACGTGAATGTTTAATTGCAAATATTTATCAAATGTAGACAATCAGATTATATCCGATAATTTTAAATTTGTTTTAGAAGATTTCAGTGTCAAATACCAGCCGGGTGCTAAGACACAAGTATTTTCTCAAACCTGCCGTCTACATTTTGTTCAAACCCCAGTTTTTTAAGGTATTGAGTGTATTTCTCACTTCGTCCATCGGCAATCACTTTTGTAAATCCATCTTTGATAAAACGATCCCGAAGATGAAGGTAGATGAATTTGCCGTTTTTGAAATCACGGTATTCAGAAAGTACAAAGTCAAGTCCGACGGAAAGGCAATGATTTTTATCGCGATGCGCCAGGAATACACCGGCAACGGCCATATTTCGCAAAACAAAGAAACTAACGGTATTCAACTCAGGTTTGTAAGTAAACCCTGGAAAGAATTTTTCGATATCTTTTTCATGAAACTCCAAAAACCGGATCAGGTAGCGGTTTTCGGCCCTGACCTCCAGAATTTCGAATACTTCTTTTTTAGAATATATGGAATTCAGATAATAAATGTCGACCAAAGCTATAAAAGCATTTAGAAATCCAACCGGCCACGCCCCTATCAGGAAACCGTATGTTGAAAAACTTAATGCGCCAAAAAGGTTAATCCATCTGAATTTCAGAATGGAACTCATTGTCATTGAAAGTGCGATGGCTATGGATGCGAGATAGCCAATCCATTGCAGGAGAGATATTTCCATAATAAAGTTTTGAGTGCCTAAAATACTTAAAGTGCCTCAAGTGACAACCTAACAGCCTAACAGCCTAATGGCCTATTAGCCCAATGAGCAACAAAATTAGTCTAAAAAATCTATTTCTTCATTTTCGCCCAAAGGCGTTCGGCTTGTACCTTTGCACCGGCAAGTATTTTATCTTCATCCACGGTGAGTATTTTCCCGTTTTCGACCAGCAGTTTTCCCTGAGATATCACATGTTTTACATGTTTCGATTCGAGCCCGAAAACAAAGTGACCATAGAAATTACCAGTATTAAAAGGTGTAGGCGTATCATAATCCAGCACTACCAGGTTATTTGGACCATGCCCTGTGAACCGGTTGCTTTGAAGGTACTTATCCGCATTGCGGAAACGCTGGTAAACGCTGTCATAACCTATAGTGTCGAAATTCTGACCAACGAAAAATGCCGCTTTGGCACTTCGCAGCATATCGCTGTGCATCCCATCCGTACCCATCATAATATTATTACCAAGCCCTGCAGCATTAAAATATCCGACCTTATTGTTAAGGTTACTTTCGGTATTCTGAACGACCCATACAGGGCTTTTACTGATGATTTTCTTTTCCTTTTCGCTCAGGTGAAGGCAATGTCCAAGAATGGTTTTTGGTGATTTGAGAGCTTCAAATTTATGTAATCGTTCAATAACCCGCATACCGTATGTATCCATACAGTGCTGCTGATCACTCATAGCCTCGGCAACATGGATATGGATGCCCGTGTCGTAATGCTTTGCCAGCCTGACGGCCTTTTGCAGAGTATCATCCGATACAGTGAACGAAGCGTGCAATCCTACCAGTCCCTGGTTTTCCTCAAGGTATTCTGCAGTTTCCATCAACCCTTCCAGCGCTTTTTCTGTGCCGTCGCGGTCCGAGATTTCGTAGCATAGCAGGTGCGATGCCCCAACTTTTTCAAATGCTGTTGCAATAATATCCAGCGATCCGCCTATGGCAAAGGGTGAGGCATGATGATCGATCACGAAAGTTACGCCGTTTTTTATACTTGCCATGGCAGTGTAAAGTGCACTGGCTTCGATCATTTCCACATCCAGGCATTTATCGAGTGTCCACCACACATACTCCAGAATTTCATTGAAATTCTCCGGATTTTTCTTTGGAGCGCCCATTCCACGGGCTAAAGCGGAATATACATGGTGATGCCCGCAAACAAAGGATTGGGTAATGTATTTGCCCGAACAATCGATTACCTGAAAATTTGGATCAGGGGGAATGTCCTTGATGAATCTGATTGCACCACTTCCACCTTCCTCCACCAGAATATGAGTGGTTGTGAATTCGAGATTTTCGGGATGGATGTAGGTTCCGTTTTTGAGGAGCAATGACATTGATTTTTTGTTTTTAAAGGAAAGTAATTTAGGAATATGTTTTTGGTGGTGATACTATTTTCTATTCTATAAGTTTACTATTTTCTTTCTTCGGCGGCAAAAAATTCTCCCCTGTAACAACACTTTTACCTGTTTTGGATTCTAATTCTTTACGGGCATTTTTAGCAACAGATCCGCCTTTTTTACTAGCTTTGGCATTTTGAATTAAACCTTTAGCTTCTTCGCTTTCAGCTATTTGCCGGGTCGAAAGTTCTGCCAATGCGGTAAAAATCAATTCAGCTTCACTCATATGATCCCGAAGATTTTGAGATTTCAATCCTTTGAGGTCTTTGTGCTTTTTAACAGTCAGCCCGGTCCATTCCTGATGAATAATATTGGTAAGTAACGCAAATTCATCTGATTTTTCTATTCCGCTATCTTTCCAATAATCGGTAAGTTTATTCCGGGTTTCCTGTCCGGTCATACGCTGCTGTATCCACTTTTCGCTCCGTCCAAGTTTTTGCCAGTTTTCTCTCGCCCTGTCAATACTTTGGGAAGGATCTGAGATTTCCTGCATTCGTTCGTAGCCGGTTTTGGCTAACCATTGCTTGAAAGGTTCAGCTTTTGGGGAAGGGATGGATTGGATTAAACGGAGTAAATCTTTTGTTTCCAGACAGTCTGAAGCATACTTTTTCCCATCAGCGGCTTCAAATTTCAGTTGTACGATTTTCTCGTACAACTGGCTGCCTTCTTTGGTCAGTTTCTTTTTCAAATCACTCCAATACCGTTTAGGAATGCTGCTATCAGTTAATATTTCAATTACATCAATAACAGAAAAATACCATATTTCCTTTTGGTTGTCGAAATGCGTGCGAACTTTCTTTTGTTCAAATAATTTTATTGGCACCATATCAAAATTATTTAAGATGAATAGAATGAGACATTGTAAATCACATTAAACCAATTTCTTCATTGGCAACGAAAACCTTCTGACACCATCAAAATCGCACAATGCATTGGCGATCGCTGCAGCAGTTGGTACCAATCCTATTTCGCCAAGTCCTTTTGCACCATAAGGTCCTACAGGATCTTTTACCTCAACACCTAAAACAACAATTTCCGGCATATCTTTTGCCCGAAGGATTTTTAAGTCCCGCATTTTTGTGGAAACTAACTGCCCTTCTATCATTGGCAGGTCCTCAGTGAGGGCATAGCCCAATCCCATATGTACAGCACCTTCAATCTGGCCTTCGAACATCACCGGGTTCATGATTTTTCCCGCATCGTGGGCGGCATATACGGTTTCGATTTTGCCGTTTTCGTCCAGAACAACTAATTGAGTGGCATAACCGTATGCAAAATGGGTGATAATTTCCTTCACATCGGCACCGGGTTTGGTAGTCCAGTCGCAGGTATAATTTCCTTTATATGTTTTTCCTGAAAGTTCCTGTAAACTTTTGTACTTAAGATCTTCAAGTATTTGCTTTGAGGCATCGAGAATAGCATTCCCAAGCAAGGCCGTTGCCCGCGAGGAGGTGGTCATCCCGGTAGGAATTCCGGCAATTGAATCCACTATTACCTCGACGATTCCAGGAGAAATTCCGGTTTCCTCACACAAAACCTGTGTGGCAATAGTATGCACACCCTGGCCCATTTCAGTCCAGCCATGGTGCAAAACGACTTGCTTTTCGGATTTTATTTCAATGATCACATCGCTGAAATCGGCCATGCCGTTACCGACTCCGCTGTTTTTTATCCCGCACGCTAAACCTTTGAAACAAGCTTTATCGTAATAAGGTTTAATAGCCAGCAATGTCTCCTTAACACCAACGCCTTCGTGCAAAACCTGCCCCGTTGCAGTCATTTTACCTTCGCATAAAGCATTATCATAGCGAAATTGCCAGCGGTCAAAACCGCCTTGCTTACAAAGATCATCGATGCAACCTTCGAGGGCGAAAGCTACCTGGTTGGCACCAAAGCCGCGCATGGCACCGCTCGGAATATTGTTAGTATAAACTGTCAGTGCTTCCAGATTTACGCAGGGAAAATGATAAGCCCCGCTGGCATGACCAGCCACACGCTCCATCACTTTTGTTCCGACCGAAGCATATGCGCCGGAATCGCCAACGGCATACAATTTTAAGCCAGTGAGTTTTCCTTCTTTGTCGCATCCTACCTCCATATCCATATAAACAGGATGCCTTTTGGGATGCATACGAATAGATTCATCCCGTGAAAGCACCACTTTTACAGGTTTTTTTAAAAGCCAGGCAAACAACGAAGCGTGTCCCTGCACTGTCATATCTTCTTTACCTCCAAAGCCACCACCGGTAGAAACAAGTGTAACCCGCACTTTTTCAACCGGTAAATTTAATATGGCGGCTACCTGTTTCCTGTCTTCATAAATCCCTTGTCCGTTCGAATACAAGTGAACACCATCTTCAAAAGGCAAGGCTACAGCGCCTTCTGTTTCGAGGAAAGCATGCTCGATGCGCTGGGTCTGGTAAATGCCTTTGGCGACAAAGTCTGAATCGGCAAGAATTTCATCAGCGATTCCGCCACGGTAAACCCGGCAGGTTTCCAAGAGGTTATCCTTGTCAGGATGAACTTTTAACGCTCTCGGTTTTATGGCTTCATGTGGATCGGTAACTGGTTTTAGAACCTCATAAGTTATCTTGATTAATTTTACAGCTTCACGCGCAATCTCTTCGGTTTCGGCAACCACACCGGCCAGAACATCACCAATGTAACGTGTTGTTTCGCCAGGTTTAATCATTAAAGGCCAATCTTTAAATATCAGTCCGACTAACCGGTTGCCAGGAATATCATCAGCTGTAATAATCCTGACAACACCTTTCAATTTCAATGCTTCAGAAATATCAATTTCAAGTACCGTTGCTTTCGCATGATCCGAAAAATATAAAGTTCCGTGAAGCATTCCGTCAAACCTCAGGTCATTTACAAACAAGCGTTTCCCGACGGCCATTTCGTAGGCTTCGTATTTGGGATAGGAAGTACCAACATGGCCTGAAAGCGCTGTGCTTCTTGAAGGTTTTTGCTGTTGAAGGCGTTGGGCAGTTTCGTGTATGGCATCAATAATTTTAACATACCCGGTGCAACGGCATAAATTTAATGTGAGTGCATGCTTGGTTTCATCACGGGTAGGCGTAGGATTTTTCTGCAGAAGTATATTTGTTCGCATCAGGAAACCAGGAGTACAAAAACCGCACTGAATAGCTCCTTTCTCAACAAATGCTCTAGCCATAATATCTCTGACACTTTCGGGAATGCCCTCGAGTGTGTTGACTTTAGCATTATCAAGTTTTTTCAGCGGAGTGAGGCATGATAATTTTGCTTCACCGTTTATTTCTACCATACAAGCGCCGCAGGCTCCCTGGCAGGAGCAGCCATCTTTTACAGAAGTGATATTTTTGTGGTTCCGAAGGAATTTAAGTAAAGTGATGTCTGGATTTCCATCAAATAGGGTGGCTTGTCCGTTTAAAGTGAATTGTATCATGGGGCAGGCTGTTAGACTTTAGGCTGTTAGACTGTTAGTTTTTTGGCTGTACGGCTGTTAGGTTTTAGACTGTTAGGCTGTTAGGGATGATAGAATTAATTTTTACGAAGAGATCTGATCAGGCCAGCTAGAACTTTCCCGGTTTCTGCTAATTTCAATTCTGTTTCGTTGTATGAGATTTCTGCCATATATCCCAAACGATGTGCTAATCCAAATTGGTAATGAAGTTCTCTTAATGAGCTAAAGGCGATTTCGAGAAACCTTAAATATTCTGTTTGGCTTTCACGGGCGCTTCCTTCAACTATATTCGATGGAACTGAAACCGCGCATCGTCTCATTTGTGAAGTCAAACCAAATGTTTCCTCCTTCGGAAATTTTATAGTTATTCTATAAATTGTCAGAGCAAGTTCGTCGGCAAGTGTAAATGCTCTCAGTTTTGTATGATCTCTCATAAACAATTTATTTAATTTTATACCTAACGGCCTAATAGTCCAACAGCCTATAGCCTGATAGCCTTCAAAAACTCTTCAACGGAATGCATATCCGGCGAAACAGGGAGTGGGATTTCAATCAGCGGTCGCACTGCATTTAAATCTTTCAAACCACTGCCAGTCAGCAAAACCACATTTGTAGAAGCTTTTGGAATATGATACCTGTTTTTGTAATCGAGAAACCCTGCAAAGGCTGCAGCAGCAGCCGGTTCGGTAAAAATGCCGGTATTTTTTGCCAGAATGGAAGAAGCTCTCATTATATCATAATCAGATACAATGATAGTTTGCCCGTGATATTTAGTGATGTATCCGGCTGCCATGTGGAAATTCCTGGGAATATCTACTGAAATACTGTCGGCGATAGTATTCGATGGTGTTGATATAAATTTCTCTTTACCAATATTCTCAACAAGGTTGCAACTTCCGGCAGCCTGGACTGCAATAATGATTGGCATTTTTTCAATAATTCCCAAGTGTAACAAATCTTCAAAACCTTTGTAAACGCCCGAAATAATTACGCCATCGCCCACAGGAACAAAAATAAAATCAGGCACCTGCTCTTTTAATTGACTGAAAATTTCGAAAGAAACCGTTTTCTTCCCTTCAATCGTAAGCGGATTAAATGCTGTATTGCGATTATACCAGCCAAATCGCTTGGTTGCCTCGATACTCAGGTCGAAGGCTTTATCGTAATTTCCAGCCACCGGAACAAGTGTGGCACCGTACATCATGATCTGTGTAAGCTTGGCTTTTGGAGCGGTGGATGGGACGAAAATAACTGCTTTCTGACCTTGTGCTGCGCACATTCCGGCTAAGGATGAACCTGCATTTCCTGTCGAAGCTGCCACTATGGTATCAATTCCGTTTTCTTTGGCGAAGGCTGAAACCACTGCAGAAGCCCTGTCCTTAAAAGAAAAAGTAGGGTTTTGCGAATCGTCTTTCAGGTATAGCTCAAAATCAATTTCCTGTCCATCGAGTGAATGGATTTCATACAGCGGTGTTTTACCAACACAAAGATTTGGGAGACTTTTCAATTCGTTAAAAGGCAATAGTTGCAGGAAACTATTCCCTTCCAATTCAGCAAAGGACAATCCGCTCAACGTTTTGTAGTCGTAAATCACCTTCAGCACCCCAAGCGGAGGCTGGTCCGGCAATTGCTTTGTACTGCAAGCGGGGCAGAGGTAAATGATTTCACCAGCGGGAATTTGCTTGCCGCAATCGGAACATTGATAGGTAAATTTGGATGTCATTGCTTATGAATTAAAAAATATTGGAACAGGGTACCAAGTGCCGGGTTCCGTGGTGCCGGCATCCGGAACCAGGAACCCGGATCTGTATTTTCAAACACCTACATCCGTTTCAACACTCCTGTCTCCTCATTAAACTCATTGATCATCTCATCCCAACGTTCAGCCTGTTGAAGCTGCTGGGCCCACACATCCCGGTCGATCCAAAGCTGGTTCAGATCTTCGAGGTCTTTTTCCTGTTGTTCGATCCAGGTAAAATATTTGAGGTTATGAATGGCTTTTCGGTCATAATAATTGAGTTCTTTCAGGTGATCGGTCGACTGCCCGAAAAGACATTTTTCCATATCCTTAGCGGCTTGCAAAGTTGAATATGCGCCTTTCTCAGCTATTAATTCTTCGAGGCGCGAAACGTACATCTCGGCAGCATCAGTGGCCAGACTTACAATTACATCGTCGCCGTTCATCTCGTAATATTTTGCAGTTTTGATGGCTGACAAAATATTCGCAACGCCGGAAATACCAAGTAAACTGAGTTGTTCGACAAATTCAGCATCAATACCGATGGATTTGAGGTAACTCTTTCCTTCCGGCTCGTTGAACAGACGGAAAATACGCATGCAATCCTCATCGTCAATGGCTGTTACCACATCGGTATTTTTTGCATTATGAACCCAGGGAACATGCTTGTCGCCGATTCCTTCGATACGGTGACCACCAAAGCCATTGTTGAGCAGGGTCGGGCATTGTAACGCTTCGGAGGCAACAATTTTCATATGAGGGAATTGTTTTTTCAGGTAATCGCCTGCACCTATGGTACCCGCAGAACCTGTTGCCGAAACGTAAGCTGCCAGTTGTCCTTTGGTGGATTTTACCGAATTAAAGACTTCTTCAATAGCCGGGGCGGTAACATTATAATGCCAGCAAGGATTTCCGAATTCGTCGAACTGGTTGAAAATCACGCAATCCTTACGGTTTCGGCGGATATCCCAGCATTTGTCGTAAATTTCCTTAACGTTTGATTCGCAACCGGGAGTAGCAATTACTTCTGCTCCGATTTCTTTAAGCCAGGTAAAACGTTCCTTGCTCATTTCTTCGGGAAGAATGGCGACGGCTGTAACGCCCATTAAATGCGAATCGAAAGCGCCGCCGCGGCAATAGTTGCCGGTTGACGGCCAAACGGCCTTGTGGTAGGTTGGATCGAATTCGCCGGTAAGAATTCGCGGAGCAAGGCATCCGTAAGCTGCACCCACTTTATGGGCACCGGTTGGGAAGTATTTTCCAACAAGAAGGATAATTCGGGTTTTTACACCGGTTATTTCCGACGGAATTTCAATATAGTTAACCCCGCCATAGAGACCGCCTTTGGCAACCGGTTGGTTTTTCCAGGTAATCCTGAACAAGTTGGCAGGATGAAGATCCCATAATCCGATGGTTTTCAGTTGTTCTTTAATTTTTTCGGGAACAAGTTCCGGGTTGCGCATCTGGGCGAATGTTGGCAGAATGATGCCTTTTTCGCGGAAGCGTTCGATGGCTTTTTTCCTGGCTGCGGGATTTACGATGTGGTCAATTGTTTTAATCATTGGTATGCTTTTTTTAATTGTGTTTCGGTCAAAATTATGTGAAAATTTCGTCTTAAATCAATTTGATTTTTGTCTTATCGGGCGGCTTTCAAAATCATCTAATTTTTATTATCCCGGGTTGTTATCCTGTGAGATATTCATTCAAAACTGTGATAGGAACAAGTGCCGTCCAACCGCAGAAATCTTTAGCTGCCTGGTTTCCCTGCGATATTTCGCCCGGTGCATAATTTTCCCAAAAGGTATTGGTTTTTTTGTACACTTCGGATACAGCCCAATAATATTGTTTTGCCAGGTTCCTGGCTAATTCGGTTTTCCCGTATCGCGACAATCCCCTTAAAACCATGTAATTAGTGGGCGCCCAAACACTTCCCAGCCAATATTCGCCTTTTGGATTATACTCTTTCTGGTCGGCACTGAAAGATGCAATTGGGATTTTAGTGCAAAATTCGTTTGGATTCGTAAGATGTGCAAGGAATTTTTCCAGTTTCTCATCCGGAACAACTCCGCCAAGTAATGTCCAGAACATCCCGATATGTTTTCTCTTTATTTGTTTACCATAGCCTAAATCATAATAAAAACCATCCTCTTCATTCCAGCAAAACTGATTTATAGCACCGGCAACATCTTTATGAAAGGCAGAATAAGATTCTATATCAGATTCCTGATGCAGTGTTTCAGCTATTGTTGCCAGGTTATCTGCAAACAAACACATTTGTGCGGAAGCATCCACGGATCGGCCCTGTTTATTCCATTTCGAACTTAACGAATCGTATAGAAAGATCTCAGGGTGTAAATTTTTCAATGGAATTCCCTCCTTATCATCCTGCCAGCCAAATGGATATCGTTGAATATTGTCCATTCCGCTGCCAAATGCATCACTGAAAAATAATTTGTCGCTGCATTGGTATGTTTTTACCCAATACTCAAAATGCTTTTTTAATAACGGATAAACTTTTTCCAGGCGTTTTGCATCTTGATTTTTGGAGAACAATTCCAGTTCAGCGAATGCAAGCAAAGGCGGATTCATACTTACAGGGTGTTCTTTCGGCCAGAAAGGTGTTCCGTCGGGCCTGAATTCCCGGCAGATATACCCGTCAGCATCCATTCGGTCGTAAAAATTATCCAACGCATTTGCTATAGGCAATTCATCCTGGTGGAACTTTGCATAGGTGGCTATAAAACAGGTGTCCCAATAAAAAATGCTTTCAGAAAATGCAGCATCCAGGAATGGCTTCTTAAAGACCGGGTGGTCTTTTCCACCCCTGATTTTTAATTTGGCAAGAGCTAAAGCCTTATCGTACATTTCTCTTTTCAGAGCATCAGTAACATAATATTCGTCGGCAGCAAATATGAGTATGCCAGGTTTGAAGGACCATAATGCAACTGCTCCGCCAATCACCAAACTGTTTCCGATAAATCTTCTTCTTGAAACCATATAAGGATCTTGTTTAAAATGAAACGGAGTCGATCAGCACCTTCATTTCAGCGGCTTTATGCAAAATAATTTCTGTTTCTGATAATTTGGGATTATTTATGTTGACGATCCGGAAATCAGTTAAATCAAAGCTGACCTGCAATTCAGCATCGAAAAATCTGTACAAATCATCTCCTTTTGTTAGTTTCAGCACATGATCACCCTTCCTCTGAAGTAATGTTTTAGTCACACCTTCTTTTTGGAGGAAGAAGCCGTTTTCAGTCTGGTTAAAGCTTTTTTCGGTCAGGCAAAAACGGGGCTTATCACTGAAAGGCGATCCATTGGTCGGGCAAAATGTGGTGCAGTTTCCGCATTCGTTACAGAAATCGGCCACGTTCAGCATCTGGTATTTTTGATGAATTTTCAAATAGCTTTCTATCTCAAATGAAGGTTCACCGCCGCTGAAATCAATTTTCCAGACAGGAACTTCAGCAGCCTGTGTGTGATAATAATTATTGGCACGATTCGGGCAAACCGTGACGCAAACACTGCATACATCGCCGCATTGCAGGCAACGCAAGGCTTCCTGTATGGCAGATTCCGCAGTAAATTCCGGATGATCGCCATCAATTGAAGCATCTATTTTTACCCGTTTCGATTTGCGGACTATAAAATCGCTGTGCGACATTTTTTTATCCGAAGAAAGCTTTTCGGAAGGAAGTACAATTCCGGCTTTTGCCGCAATCTGTATGGCTGCTTTCCGACCGTCACCCACTGCTTTAACAATGGTGGCAGCACCCCGCATGGCATCTCCGCCAATAAAAACACCTGGAACGGAAGTTTCGTAAGAGCCTTTTTCCGTCTGAAGTTCTGCATACGAGAAGAAGTCAATATCAATATCCTGACCAAGCGCGGGAATAAGAGAATCAACCGGGAATTCATCATATTCTCCTTTAATTTTAACGGGAGTCAGACGGGAATCAATTGAAGATTTTACCAATTCCATTTTAGCGTAAACTATTGAAGAAATATGGCTTCCGTTCAGCACAAGTTTTTCGGGTGCAACTAATTCAATCAATTCAATACCCTCGGAAAGTAAAGCTTTGATTTCATCCACATCGGCTGGCATTTCGGCACGGGTACGGCGGTACAGAACTTTTACCGTACTTCCGGGATTTGCAAAGCGTTTAGCTGTGCGGGCTACATCCATAGCAGTATTTCCACCGCCAATAACGATGATATTTTCCCCTAAATCGGTCTGCTTTCCTTGTTTTGTTGTTTTCAGAAACTCAAATGCATTCAGAATTCCGGCAGCATTTTCGCCTTCCATTTGCAGGGTTTTGAAACGCTGGGCACCGGCTGCGATATAAACAGAATCATATTCAGACCGTAATCGGGCAAAAAGCGGGTTGTCAATTTTTGAGTTATACTGAATTTTAACTCCAAGCTTTTCAATCCTTTCAATATCCTTTCTCAAGGATTCCATTTTCAGCCTGAATTCGGGAATGGCTTCGGAAACCATGCCCCCGGGAATGGATTTTGTTTCGAAAATTTGAACTTCAAAACCGCCCATCCGTAAAAAGTACGCACAACTCAGACCCGATGGACCGGCACCGATAATGGCAACTTTCTTTCCGTTTGAAGGTAAAATGCTGATATCGGCTTCAAATCCCTTTTCGGCTACAAAGCGTTTTACTTCTTTGATTTTCAGCGCCTGCTCGTAATTAATCCGGGTGCATTTGGTCTGGCATAAATGATCGCAGGCCACGCCCAGCACATTCGGGAATGGATTTTTGATCATGATCACATCAAAGGCTTTCTGGAAATCGCCTTGAGATGTATGATACAAATATTCCGGAATATCCTGGTTAGTCGGACATTCGTCAACACAAGGCGCATGAATGCAATCGAAAAAACCTAACGAGCGGCTGGTTTTAATACTTTTCTGTACAAACGGATCACGTTTATAATCGTTGTTCAACACAACTTCATCAGCGTAATCGTTCAGTTTTTCAAGTGGTGACCTGGTTTCCTTATTCTTTTTCTCCGAAAGGTTTTCAACATACTGAGCTAAACGACCGTAACCACCAGGCTTAAGAATATCCGAACAAAGCGTAACCGGTTTCAACCCACTGTCGATCAAATCATTGATATTGAAACAATCGGCCCCACCCGAAAAAGAAATATTCAGCTTTCCATTAAAATCATTCTGTAACTTCCTGGCAACGTTAACACTAATAGGATGCAAGGCCCGACCGCTCATATACATCATTTGCTCGTGGGCCGGAAATACATTTTTGTGATTTACGCTTTCGAGAGTATTGGTAAGTTTCACACCGAAAAACAATCCTTCATCATCAGCCGTTTGCTGTAATCTTCTGATAATACCTAATGCGTCGGCATATTTCAGATCATGCTCAAAAGCGATATCCGGAATGGTGTTTTTGGAACCAAGTTTATTGTTCAGAATATCGCGGAGTTCATCTTTGCCAAGTAGCGTTGGATTAAGTTTTACAAGCGTATGCAGTTTCTTTTCTTTTAACAAATAATGCCCGATTTTCTCAATTTCGTCAGGCGGGCAACCGTGCATGGTGCTTAGCGTGATATTGTCGGAAATGCGATCGGGAATCTCAATATTCGCCAGTTCGGGATAAAATGGCAGCAATTCTGCAACCATTTTCTGTTTAGCCTCACCGCAATCGGACATACTTTTCAGGAACCACTGCATATTTTCGTTCTGAATGCCATCATAATTGTAGCCAATACTCATATTGAAAATGAAGCCGCGTTTTTGCCGCTTATCCCACCCGAATTTCTGTTGAAGCAAATGGATCAGGATCCAGGCCTTCAGGTATTCTTCGAACGATTCGGGGATCCGGAGTTCCTGCGACCATTCGCAGTTGTATCCTTCGTCCTGCATGTCGATGCAAGGTTTCGATATTTCCAGTTCGTCGAGGGTTTGAATGGTTTTCAGTTCAATATAACTGGCACCGCATAGCCAGGCCGAAATAATATTCTGAGCCATTTGCGTATGCGGACCGGCGGCCACGCCCAGGGGAGTATTCAGGTTTTGCCCGAAGATTTCCATGGAAAGGCCTTCATGCTTTTCGGGATTGAAGAATAATTCTTCGGGAATACCGAAAATTTCTTTCCGGGTCGTATATTCAGACTCGATAAGGGTAAACAGTTTTACTGCGGAAATAGTTGAAAATGCTGTTGAGTGATTCATTAGTAAGAGTTTAAAATTAGTGCCTAGAGTACTTAAAGTGTGCTAAAGTACTGAGAGTACCTATAGTACTTTTGGATATTGATTATTTGATGTGTTTCGTAAATTTAGATATTAGATTTTTACTTTAAAAAGTTTAGTTCCGATTTCAAACTGATAGCATAATGCTTGTTTTCTGTTGTATTTGACTCTAAGCACTCTGGCACACTTTAGGTACTCAAGGCACTTTAGGCACTTGAAGTAACATACGGATTAGATAAAGCTAACTATTGTTTCAGCTTATTACTTACCGCGGTAAATATAGCAAGTAACTCGTTCGCTTCGGCTAGAATCAGATTTATCTCTGTAGAATCTGACCAATTCATATCAAGTGCTATTTCAAGCCAATATGCAGTTTCGCTTGATTCGCTTTCACAAATCTGTATTTTGTGATAAAAATCAGCTTTGCTTCGCGAACGATTTGCTTCCCTGTAATTTGCACCAATGCTGGTTCCTGATTTTGTTAACTGATTCTTTATGACTTTGCCCTCTTGAGTGGCGGGTAGTAACACCGAAAGTTTAATAACGCGAATGGCAAATTGCTTAGTTCTTATTTCTAGTATTTTTGCAAATTCTTTGTTTTCCATGAGTAGAATTTTGAAACATGATTTAGACAGTACTTTAAGTGCCTATAGTATTTAAAGTGCCTAAAATACTTAAAGTGAATGCTGTAACATAAACTTATGAGAGTCTTTCATTGTCAGTTTTAATCATTAAATTGTTTTCAACTTTAGGCACTTTAGCGCATTTTAGCGCACTCTAGGCACTTAATGTTTACTTTTGTAAAAGTAGAAAAATTAGTAAATGCCCAAACCTTTTGCTTCCACTTCATGTATAATCCTTTCGGCAGGAAGTTCGGAGCGCATGGGAACACATAAATCTCTGCTCAAATTCGATGCTGAAAAGTCTTTTATTGAAAAAATTACGGAAACATACTTACAGGTTGGCGTTGAACAAATTATAGTTGTAGTTACTACTGAATTATCTCCACTTTTGGAAAAAGAAATTTCACATTTGGGCAAAAACGTTCATCTGGTTACAAATCACTATCCCGGGTTAGGTCGTTTTTATTCGTTACAACGGGGTGTACAGCATTTAAAATTCGACAATTATTGTTTTTTTCAAAATATTGACAACCCGTTTGCAACCGGAAAGCTCTTAGGTGATTTGATTATTCATAAAGAAAAAGCAGATGTCATTATCCCGGCTTTTCAAAACAGGACCGGCCACCCGGTGCTTTTGAGCCCAGCTGTTGCAAAGGATATCCTTTTACAAAATGATCCTGAAATACGGATTGATCAATTTCTCAAACGGTATAATACTTTAAAAGTTGAAACATCCGATCCATCAATCCTGGCGAACATAAATTCGCACGAAGAGTTCCTGGCTGCAGGTTTTAGCTTGTGATTTCTCAGAAATGGAGCATCACCGCATAAAACCTTTTACGCATGATTCCCTGGTTCCAAGCGATCTTTTCCGGGTAACAGGCCTCCGGATGTGTAAAATATTTACTCAATTTATACAGGTCCAACGCGCTTAAATCATCAACATTTTCAACAAAAAGTCATTATCCCACCCAGTTTTGAGTCTTTTGGATCTGAGACTCACAGTGGAGTTTTCTTGTTTTAGCAGATTCAATGCTATTTTTCTAACTTCGGTAAAATTCTGTGCTGCGTTTTTATCTCTTTTTCTCTGTTCATCTTTCCTGAAGGTCATGTCCAAAGTCCAATGCAATTTATTTTCGATACCCCAGTGTAATCGTATGAATTTGTTAAAAGCCTCTGCATCATCAAGTAAGCTACAGATATACCATCGTATTTCTGTTGTTTTCCTTTCGCTGATTTCTCTTTGAGATGTAATTTGAACCACCGATTTGAGACCTTTCCAATTTTCAAGATCATCAAAGCGTTGAATTTGATTGTAAACCTTGCAGTTTCTGGTTTCAATTCTTCCATGCCCTTTTTCGACTGTTTCACTTTCTGAATCTGGCTTCATACGCTTGCAAAGGCTTTCAACATCTTGTTTCAGATAGGTTTGGTTGCCTTTTAAAGCAAGGATGTAATCGGCCTGATTGTCAATAATAGTTGCGGCTATGTTTCTCTGTGTCCCCATGGCGTCAATGGTAATAATGCTCCCTTTTATATCAAGCATTTCAAGCAATTCGGGAATGGCTGTGATTTCATTCGATTTATTGTCAGCTTTACATTGGCCAAGTACAAGCTGATTGCCATTATACCAGGCACTTACGATATGTATCGGAGATTATTCATGGAAACTGTCTTTTAAACCGCGAACGATTTTCCAACCTATAGCAATAACATCATTGAGTAAAGTTTTGTACCTGAGTGTATCGACCCAACACATAAAAACAGCCTCAAACTTATTGGGTTTGAGTAGTGAAAAACCCTTTTGATCTTGCCGTGCGAAGGAATACCTTCTGGCAGATAAAGTATCTGCTTTAAAAATTCAATTTTAGTTGTGCCGAACAACTGGATAGCATTCCATGATTCTGCCCCACACAGAACAGCCAGGACGCTTAATACCAGAATGTCTGTCAGGTTATGTTTTTTGTTCCTGTTAAGCCTTGGATCGGGCATGTATGAAAATAAATCATAAAGTTTTGTTCTGGTCATGATGTTGGATGGATTAGTCCAACAAAGTTTTAATGATTTTTTGACATAAACACTATCAGCAAACAAGTATTAATTAACAGATTTACAAATATTTAGCCCAATTTTGTTAACAAGCAGCGAAAAAACAAAAACCACTCAAAAACACTGTTAGCATCTCAAGGGAATTTGTTAATAAGGTCTGTTTTTAAAACTTCTTCTTGCGTTGGCCATGTTAAATTCAGCAACAATTATCTTGTTTTTTAAACATTTTACTATCTTTGAACGCTGGTTATTTCCAAACGCAACCTTTGTTACTTCCTGCTTGCCCTTCACTTCAACACTAAACGACCGCACCACAACTCATAATACTCTATATCCACAAATTACCAAGAAGTGCCCGGGCTAGAGTTCAGCATCTTATACTCAATGCACACATTAACTCAATTACTTCATTTCTCCATTCACACTTCTACTCTTCGCGGCTATTGCCCAACAACCATTGATCTGTGACCTACCTTTGAAACAGGAATATTGAATCAAAGAAAAGCAGAAAACAGGAAATTGTACCGTTGAACAATAAGCTTACAAAATTTTAACCTCTTACACAGGCGCTGCTTTTTCTCTCACCATCTAAACGAAATAAACCAAAACCACGGTAACAATCAAAACCAAATACAATGAAAAATAAAATACACTTTACACGCAGTCTTGCCATTGCAGCACTGGCAATTTTTATGCTTGTTCCAGGATTTGGGTGGGGGCAGTTTTATGATGGATTTACTGGTACAGGCAATATTAGTGGTGCTAATGGATGGGTTATTCATAGTGGAGCGGGCATTATCCCTATAAATACGGGAAGCTTGGCTTATTCAGGTTTGTTTGCATCAACCGGGAACAGGGTTACGATCCCAGGTAATAACACAGCAGTTTCATCTGATGTTAATGCGGCATTGAGTATTGGGGTTGTCCCTGTTGCATATTTCTCAGCACTCATTAACGTAATAGATAATACCCAGATTAAAACAACATCAGATTATTTTATGCATTTTGGGGCAACTAGCGGAGCTACTGTTTCTATATTTGGAGGACGGTTAGGCATTAAATCAGTTACAGGTGGGTTCAGATTAAGTATTGGCAACACTTCCGGTGGAACCGGAAACCCTACTTACACAGATTTTGCTCAAGACCTTGTTTTTGGCACGACATATTTAGTAGTTGTGAAATATGACAGAAGCGTAAGTCCAAATGTTGCGTATCTATGGGTTAATCCATCAAGTTTAGGTGGAACTGAACCATCTGGTTTCGTGTCAAACGCCAGTGGCACTAGTGCTTTCGCAACATTTGCTTCAATTTGTATAAGAAATTCTGCTAATACCCCAAAAGCAGATATTGATGAAATTAGAGCGGGAACAACCTGGGCAGATGTAACGCCTTCATCAGTAGCAGGTACTCCAACCAAACTTTCTGTTACTTCTGTTAACGGTGGTAGTTCTCCGGTTTCTGGTGTCCCAATTTCAGTGGTTATTCAAGCTCAAGATGGCAGTAACATTCCTCAACCTGTTACATCAGATGTAAATTTTTCACTTACGGGCGCAGGTATTGGAGGTACCGTTTCAGGAACAATGCTGAATGGGCAGAGTAGCGTTACAGTCACCGGTGTAACAATGTCTGAAGGATATGGATTAGCAATTACAGCAACACAAACCTCGGGAACTCCAACGTTAACTGCAGGAACATCTCCAAGCTTTTATGTTACAAGTGCAACTCCAAGCTATAGAACCAAGGCCAGTGGAAACTGGAGTACAGCAGGCACCTGGGAAATTCAAATTTCAGGAAATTGGCATGATGCTGCGGAATATCCCAATGCAACATATAAAAATGCAACAATTCTAAGTACTCACACAATTGCACTAACTGATAATAATGGTACATTTAATAACCTCACGGTTGACAATGGCGGCAAAGTATGGGTTGGCAGTACAACTACCAGGTTCTTATATGCTTACGGAAATATCATCTGTAATGGTACAATAGGCGATGCTGGTGGCACGGATGGCATTGGCTTTGATATTGAAGGAACAAATTGCGTGATAAGCGGTGCCGGCCTATTTAAAGTTAGCAGGTTGTCTAAATTTACAACTACAAATGCAGTTACCAATCTTACATTTGGGATGGATGCCAGTTTAATGTACTCTCATGCAACTAATTCAGCTTTATATAATTTTAATCCGTTAACTACAACGCTTAATATTACACTTAGTACTGGCAAACAGCTGACTGTAAGTAATGCAAAGATTGATCTGACGGGTTGCACACTTACAATGAAATCAGGCGCTTCATTACTTGACAATGGTACAATCTCGGGCATGAATCCTACCAATGTTACTGTCGAGCGCTATATCACCGGTGCTCCCAGCGCATGGCATTTACTTTCCTCACCTGTTGCGGAACAGGCAATATCTCCGGCTTTTACAGTTCCGACATCTACCGAGTACGACTTTTTTACCTGGTACGAGCAAGGCGACAAATGGGTCAATTTTAAGAATACAACCATTCTCCCAACTTGGAATGATGCCAATGGAAGTACAAATTTTGTTGTGGGCAAAGGGTATCTTGTCCAATACCTGGCTTCTAACCCAACCAAAATATTCACCGGTGCTCTAAATACCGGCACAATCAGTTTCACAATGACTACTTCCGGTATAGGTACGCATGCTAAAACCAACCTGGCCGGTAACCCTTATCCTTCGTCAATCGATTGGAAAAGCGCTACAGGTTGGGATAAGTCAAAGCTTGCAGTTTCGGGTACCAGCCATAACTATTATATCTGGAACGACGGTGTTAGCCAGTATGGGGTATACAACGATGAAAATTCCGGTGATGTGGGCACAAATGGAGTCAACCGCTACATTGCGCCTATGCAAGGCTTCTTTGTGCAAACGGCATCGGCAGGTGATTTATCAATGACTAATGCAGTGCGTGTGCATAGTTCACAGGCTTGGTTAAAATCGGGCGGCAACGAAGGTTTCCGTTTAAAGGTAACTGCCCCTGAGAATAAAGGTTCCGACGAAATTTTGTTTGAGCTAGGGCACAACTCTTCCTTAGGAGGCGCAGCCAAATGGTACAGTTTTGTTCCTACTGCACCTTCCCTTTCTACTCCAAAATCGGGTATCGAATACAGCATTAGTTTCCTGGAAACAGTAACCAACGAAACGGTTATCCCGGTATCATTCAAAGCCGGTATAGATGGCCAATACACAATAAACGCCGACTTACAGCAACTGCCCAATGCCCAGGTGTATCTGCTCGATAATAAGCTGGTGAAAACACAAAACCTTTCCGAAAATCCTGTTTATACATTTACCGCGAGTAAAAACGACGATGCTTCGCGCTTTGTGCTTCATTTTGGGAATGTTTTCGGTATATACGAAACGGCTAATCCACAGCCGGTCAACGTGTATTCAAGCAACAATACGGTATATGTGGCCATTACAAAAACGGGTACGGTTAAAGGCGAAGTATATGTGTATAATACACTTGGTCAGGTTTTGGCACATCAAAATATTAGCGGCGACCTCACAAAAATAAATCTAGTCGCCTCCACAGGGTACTACCTGGTAAAGGTAATTACAGCCGAAAGCACTTACACAGCCAAAGTTTTTGTAAAACAACAGTAACATTGCAATCCGCAAACAAGTCTGGCAGGTTTGTTTCCGGGCACCAGAACAGGAAGTCAAAAATTTAAAATTCCAGGAAAATGAAAAATACAGTCAAATTATTCGTGTTAGCAATGTTACTTTTATGTTTTACGGCGTTAACTCAAAGCAGTATTGCGCAACCACCACCACCACCACCGGCAGAAAAGGGCACGGACAACAACCAGGACCCTAGTGAAGCCCCTTTAGGCGATGGAACTTTAATCTTAATTATTTTTGCAGCTGCATATTACAGCATATATGCATACAAGAATAAGAGTGATACATTGGCAGAACCGAGTTATTAATAGCACCTTTCGACTTATTCTGCCCATTAATCAGGATACCATCGCTCACTGAATAAATCAGATACAGCGAATCACAAAAAAGCCTTTCCTACGCTTTAGGGGAAGGCTTTTTAGTGAAAAGCTATGCACAGAGCGGAGCCGAAGTGCGAGTAACGAATAGTGAAAAGTGAAACTCTATTGCAGATATTCGCCACATCCCCCCTCGCCAAGTCACCCCTCGCTTTGTCACCCCTCGCCTTGTCGCCCCTCGCCTTGTCTCCCCTCACTTCTATGTGACCAATGTGCCTATTGTGGTGAATAAACAAGGAAAGGCTTTCCTCATTTCGGTGCATTCGAAAAAGAATAATCACTTGTTAAACAAAGCGTTTGTTATTTTAATAAGGATTTTGTAATTTTGCGCCCCTCAATTTAATACTGATAACAGTGAACCGACTCAAAGAGTATCATATTCAGTTCGTTGCGCTTGAGCTTGGAAGTCATCAGTTTGAGTTTGATATAGCCGATTCGTTCTTTGAACATTTTGAGTTTTCGCAGGTTCATCGCGGTAACGTGCATGTTGAAGTCAGCCTTGAAAAAATGGAAAGGATGATGATTTTCAACATCAGCCTTTCGGGGAAAGTACTTGTAACCTGCGATCGTTGTACGAATGAATTCTATTTTCAATTGTCAGACAATCAGAAGCTTATTGTAAAATTAGGGGCTGAATACCTGGAAGAAAGTGATGACGTTATTGTAATACCGGATACAGAACATAAGTTTGATCTGTCGCCTTATATTTACGAATTCATACACCTGGCTTTGCCGGTACGTTTGCTTCATCCCGACGATGAGCAAGGAAACAGTACCTGTGACCCCGATATGCTGCAACTGCTCCAAAAGCTTACACCTACCGGAACTACTGATTCCAGGTGGGAAGCACTCAAAAAACTAAATAACTGATTAACAAATAGTTTGAATTAATACTAAAAAAACAAAACAATGCCAAATCCAAAACACAGGTTCTCGAAAACCAGAACAGCCAAACGCAGAACCCATTATAAACTTGAAGTCCCTACCTTCATACTTTGCTCAAATTGCGGCACTTCGGTACTATATCACAGGGTTTGCCCCGATTGTGGTTATTACAAAGGCCGCCTCGCTATCGAGAAAAATACAACAGCTTAATTTTGCCACGCTATGGCAAATCATGTTTAATTTAAGATTCTTTAAATGAGAATCGGGTTAGATGTTATGGGTGGCGATTTTGCGCCGGTGGCTGCTATTGATGGTGCCATCCTGGCGCAGAAAGAGCTTACCCGCGATGACAAAATCGTTTTGATTGGTCAGGAAACCGTTATCCGTTCGTTATTGTCCGAACGGGGATGCGATGTTTCTCTGTTTGATATTGTTGACGCCCCCGATGTAATCGAAATGGGCGAGCATCCGACCAAAGCTTTGGCCCGCAAGCCTGAATCGAGTATAAGTGTAGGTTTTGGTATGCTAAAGCATAAAAAAATCGATTCTTTTGCCAGTGCGGGAAACAGTGGTGCTATGCTGGTAGGTTCGATTTTTAGTGTTAACACCATTCAGGGAATAGCCCGGCCCTGTACCTCTGCCATAGTCCCCCAGGAAGATGGCGGATGCAGCCTGCTTGTCGATGTTGGCACTAACCCCGATGCGAAGCCGGATGTATTTTACCAGTTGGGGCTTATCGGGTCAATATATGCGCAGAATGTATATCATTTAAGCAATCCCAGGGTTGCACTACTCAACATAGGCCACGAAGAGGAAAAAGGCAACCTGACAACGCAGGCGGCTTACCACCTGATGAAGGACTCGAAAGACTTTAACTTTATCGGAAACATCGAAGGTCGGGATCTCCTCCGCAATAAAGCAGATGTGATTGTATGCGATGGGTTTACAGGAAATATTATCTTAAAACTTGTTGAATCTTTTTATAATATCCTTGAGAAGCGTAACCTGAAGGACGATTATGTAAACAGGCTGAATTACGAAATTTATGGCGGAACTCCCATTCTGGGTGTTAATGGTGCTGTGATCATGGGGCATGGCATTTCGAACGACATCGCTATTAAAAACATGGTTTTGCTGGGTCGCGATGTTTATAAAGCCAAAATCGCCGCGAAAATAAAGCATGCTCTTTTAAACCTCAACGGAGGTTATATAGTTGAATAATACTCCTCAGATAGCTGAGTCAGGGTAAAATTCTAAATCAGGAAACTATTTCCCTTGCTTACCAGACTATCTATTAACAATAGGAAAACTGAAATTTTATGACAAAACTGAAAGCCGCTATTACCGGTGTTTCCGGGTATGCCCCCGAATATATACTCAACAACGAGGAATTAAGCCACATGGTTGATACCACCGACGAATGGATTATGACCAGGATAGGTATTCGTGAACGCCATATCTTAAAAGGCGAAGGCCTCGCTTCATCCGACATGGGAACCGAAGCTGTGAAATTGCTCCTCGCAAAAACAAATACTAATCCCGAGGATGTTGACATGGTCATTTGTGCCACGGTTACTCCGGATATGTTGTTCCCGGCTACAGCCAATATTATCAGTGATAAATGCGGTATCACCAATGCTTTCAGCTACGATATGAATGCTGCCTGCTCCAGTTTCCTGTATGCACTCACTGTTGGTCAAAAGTTTGTTGAATCGGGAACGCATAAAAAAGTAATTGTAGTTGGTGCTGATAAGATGTCGGCAATTACCGATTATTCGGATCGGGCTGTTTGTCCTCTTTTTGGAGATGCAGCAGCAGCCGTAATGCTTGAGCCTACAACAGAAGAGGTCGGCATGGTTGATTCTATCTTCAGGACCAACGGTATCGGGCGTCATCATCTTTACATGAAAGCGGGCGGATCGCAATATCCGGCTACCCACGAAACAGTTGATAATAAAGAACATTATATTTACCAGGACGGGAAAACCGTATTTAAATGGGCGGTTTCCAAAATGGCGGATATTTCGGTTGAGATTATGGAAAAGCACAACCTGAAACCTGAAGAATTAGCCTGGCTGGTGCCTCACCAGGCCAATATGCGCATCATTGATGCAGTAGCCAACCGTATGGGTCTTGAGAAAGAAAAAGTCATGATTAATATCGAAAGATATGGCAATACTACATCTGCAACTATTCCGCTCTGCCTGTGGGAATGGGAATCAAAGCTCCGTAAAGGCGATAATATCATTTTAGCTGCTTTTGGCGGTGGATTTACCTGGGGAGCTACGTATCTGAAATGGGCGTATGACCCGAAGTAAGAGTGGGGGTGACTGGGTTAGGGGTGACAGTGCGTGGGGTGACAAGGCGAAATGAATTATAGAAAATGCGAAAATAGAAATACAAACCCTGCCTTAATGGCGGGGTTTTTTGTTTCTGAAATCCGATCTATTTGCATATATTTTCAGCCAACCCTGGGTTAATTATTGTATCTTTGTTACAACAAATGAGGAGATATGCCGGAAATATTCAGGGAGCTGGGATTTGTTTTCTTTTTCTATGCCAACGAAGGAGCAGAACCAATACATGTGCATGTCCGAAAAGCCGGAGGCTTTGCAAAATACTGGATTGATCCGATCGAACTCGATTTTTCTCAAGGCATGAAAGTAAATGACCTGAAGATTGCAGAACAACTTATCACATCTCATTTAGAAATAATTAACAATATGTGGCATGAAATACATAGTAGCTGAACTGATGTTTGTTGCTGAGAAGGCATGGCATGATAATGGTATGATTTGCATATTATTGTCGGATAAGAAGGAAGTGCGGTTTCCTGTTAGCTTAAACAATAAATTAAATTTGGCTTCTGATTTACAGCGAAATAACATCGAAATTATATGCAATGGCACTGGGCTTCATTGGCCTGATCTGGATGAAGATTTGTCAATCACAGGCATTTTGGAGGGCCGGTTTGGTTATGGAAAGTAATAGCAGGTCAAAATGAGTGACAAGGTATAAGATAACGACACGAGGGGCGACAAGGCGAAATGAATTATAGAAAATGTGAAAATAGAAATACAAACCCTGCTGTAATGGCGGGTTTTTTTGTTTTAAACCTGGTATAATCGTTGCTCGTTTCGATTTATCACTTTCTCTGATCCCTCCCACTCATATTCCCGGAAAACATAAGAAACCGCATCTTCATACTCATCAAATGTATTCACCTTTTTCAATTTTTTAAAAACCTGGTGGGGATCGTTAAATGATTCAGCCAGGTAATGCCAGTATTCCTTTAAATTGCCCAATACAGCCAGGCTATCGTTTTTATCTTTCCGGTAAGCGAGGTACAGTGCATCGATAAACCGTCTGATATGAATTTGACTATCCGTTGGAAGTGGCAACCCTTTGATGATTGCAGGTAAAAACGGATCCGAAAGCAGGCCACGCCCTATCATCCAGGTATTGACCAACGGGAACCGGTCATTGATTTTTTCAAAATTGCCCCGCGAAAAAATATCACCATTAAATACCACAGGAACTGTTAGCAACGAAATAGTCTTTTGAAAAGTTTCCAGGTCTGTTTCGCCTGAATAAAGCTGTTTCCCGATACGGGCATGAATGGTTAATTCAGCTATTTTGTGCTTGTTAAAGATGGGTATAAGACCGAAGATTTCATCAGTCGAAAGGTAGCCAAGCCTGCATTTCACTGAGAATCGCAGGCTTGTCTCGGTCATTACTTTGTGAAGAATTTCATTCACCATTTCGGGATAAGGTAACATGCCCGAACCGCGTTTTTTATTCGCGACCATCGGATACGGACAGCCCAGGTTCCAGTTGAGTTCGCGGAAACCTTTTTTATCGCAGAAGTGCGCAAAACGAATAATTTCTCTTGCATCCTTACTCAGAATTTGCGGCACCACTTCCACTCCGTTTTCGGAACTATTTCCAAGTTCAGCCAGTCTGCGGGCCGGGAGTTTTAATTCATTATTTATTGCCGTAAAAAATGGGGTATATAGCTTATCAACTCCCTGAAAAAAGGTGGAATAAACTTTCCTGAAAGTGACCCCGGTAATTCCCTGGAAAGGAGCCAGATAGATGCGGGTTGGAACTAAGGACTTCAATAGTACAGAAGATCAGGGGTTATAATTTTGATTGATTCATAAGAATCTAATCTTGGTTTTCGGTTGTTTGCTCGTTAAGCTGTCAATAATCAGAATTCTATTATTTTCTGGCTATCATTTGGCATTTAACACGAAACGAAGTATTGATTGCAGTTTTCACTCAGCTTATTTTGATTTAGCCTCAAGGTATTCCTTGAGCTTATTCTGTTTTTTGGCTTCAATCAGTTTTTTGGTTTCACCTTTCGGG
Source organism: Bacteroidota bacterium (assembly GCA_037142075.1). GTDB lineage: Bacteria > Bacteroidota > Bacteroidia > Bacteroidales > UBA4417 > UBA4417. The sequence goes on along the minus strand of JBAXBJ010000017.1, from coordinate 35,116 downwards.
ATGTAATTATTTGCTGGATTTTCGCAATATACAGCCACCAGGAAATAAGCATTGTACTTAAGTTCTTCACGGTTAACTGTTTTACCTTTTTCGAGCGCGTATTTTGCCAGGCAGGTGTAATACACACCCAGCAGTTCCATGTCGTTATTCATGATTTTTGCCGCAGTTTTATCAGGGACAAATGAATAATCCGGGTTGCCACCCATCCATTTCATGATAAATGTAACTGCGTTTTTCCTGTTCAGGTTATCTTTATCAACAGGCGTCGAATACACGTAATCGGCAGCCAGTATTACCTGTGGCTCAGCTTTTCTGTATTCGTTGGCATTTGTAAGCCGGATATTATCGTATTGCGATGTATTTTGTGAAAAAGCGATCAGCGATTGACACAATACCAGTAAGGATAAAATGATTTTCATAAATGTTTTCAACAGTAAAGTGTTATGAATCGGGTATTTATACAGTATTCCTGAAGATCCCTGGTTTACCAATAGGCAAATATAGATTTTATTATTTACACACCGACGAATCACAAGAACGTACATTCTGTAACTTAAGGCTAAAACCGTTGTTTGGTTCAGGCTAATTTCAATATCCGGAAAAATCCAGACAGCAAAAAGCTGCTGAATCAAAAGATCCAACAGCTTCGATGGTTTGTAATCACTGTGTATTTTAGTGCGTATAAATATTTTGAGTAGCCCTGTAACCTGTTAAAGGTTTATTCCAGTCGTAGTATTGTGTCCCACTAGATTCGCCCCATTGGAAAAATTTGAGGTGAGCCTGAGTTACCTGCACTTTTTCGATTGGATAATCGAAAGGACTTGAAATGTCGATAGCATAGGGCAGGTTATTTTGTGTAACATAATAGCGGCCACTGGCAGCATTGCTGTTATCTTGCCCGGTGCCTAGCAGCGACATGTTAGCTAAATCGGTTGGTGGGTTATCGATAAGGTGAACCTCACGAGTCCTGTCCTGATTAATAATCATAAATGGATTGTAGGGAGGCAGACCCATGGTTCCTAAAGCAACAGGAGTAGTAAGATTTATAGTAATTAACAGCTCGTGAGGTTGAACATAAGTAGCACCGGGCGTGGTATTTACGCCTACTGAAGGCAATCCGGGATATGGTAATTGGTGAAATCCGTTGTCGAAGACTATTATGGTGGCTTTCGTTTGCCCGGCTTCGGTGCCATTGGCATTCCGTACTATGTATGATTCGCTGATATCATTGCCGGTAACACTACTTATCAAACCTGGTGCGATAGGCAATTGAATTCCAAATCCATTTTTATAACTGGCTCCCATGGCCTTTAGCGTAGCTCTCAGCTTTATTTGCACAACTTTGTTCTGGCCGTTTGTTATCTGGTTGAAATTATAATCAACAACCATGTCGTTAAAGTCGTAATCGCCTTTTGCCGGCCACAGATCTTCGAAAGCAAGTGTTGAAAATACATTTTCCGAAGGATAAAAATTATTGAAGGCCTTGGTTGCATCGCTTGGGTATTTATCGAAATTATCTGAAACTCCGTCTCCATCGGCATCAGTGCCAGTATAATTAGGGATTGGAACGTTTGAAGTATTAACTGAGGTTATCGGGTCAGCAGTAACATAAAAGATTGCATCATTAAAATCGTTATCAGTTGAGCCATCACGTCTCTGGTCTTCAAAACTTAACAGAAATTTCCCGCGGCCTATGTCGTTTAACAAAACGGTGTGCTGTTTCTTGTTTGCAGCAGCTTCAGGATTCAGGTTCTGATCCGAGTACAAAATCCAGTTTCCGTTGGTTACTGTGGCATTGCGGAAGCCATCGGCAATTAATACCCATCCTATTTCTGTTCCTGGAGCGAATTGCCCGAGGTAAACCTTGTTTCCCGAATTTAACCCGCCCCCACTGCCTGCAAACGACGCGTTAGGGAAAATAATACGGACGGAATCAATTTGAGAGACGGATGTCGGGCGATGACCGGTTTGATATTTATAGAATCCCAACACATTTCGGTACCCTGCACCCTCCGAAACAAATGTAACCCAAACATTGCATGCATCGGTAAGAACAAGATTGTGTTCGTTAGTTGCAGCAAAGTATTGAGGGTGACTGACAGGAGCAGCAGTGTATTCGGGCAGAGTTGCATTTATATCCTGAAGCATAGGCGCCGAAATAACATCGTTCGGGGTAACCAGGTAGTTAGGCACACCATTGCTGTTATAGGTTCCCATAGGATAAAAAACAGAATTAGTGGATTTAAAAATGTATTCACCTCCGCTTTTAAATTTCTGAGGTTCATTTTTTCCACCCAGTGTCAGATTTAAAAAGCCACCGTTCACTTTTACTTTTTGCATATTGCAGAAACCTATGGCCTCTGTTCCGACAGCCAGTGAATCGACGCCGGCTGCAATTTTATAATCAGATGAATATAAGCCCTTATTGTCGCTCACCCCGCTTAAAATAAGAGTACCGCCATTTTCCGGGAAATCCGTGTAAACATCAACCCTGATATTGGGTACCGGTGCATTGGCATTGTCAAGAGTCTGGATTTTAATCCCTACTTGCTGGGTTGTAGAAAATTTAAAGTCGGGACTTACCTTCATATCCTCCATTTTGGTTGAAGGCTGAACAGGATCGTCTCCGCTTTTCCGGCATGATATAAATGTTGTTGCCAGTAAGACTGACAGAATTGCATACGAAATTAATTTATTCAGGTTTTTCATGACTTGTGTTTTATTAGGTGAAGTTTTACGTAATTGGCTAAAACAATAATAGTGCCAAAATTTTTAAGTATTGATAATGAATGCTATACGAATACAACGATTAAATTCTATTCTCATATTACTACATTTATCTCAATATGAGACAATGACTTTTGATTTGCTAAATTAAAATGAGAAGACGTATTTGATTCATAAGATTTCCTAATGTTAATAGCGCATAAGTCCATAAGTAATAGCAGCTAAATATAGAATTACAGATAAACATTCGGGTAAAAAACGACACATTAAAAAACAGGGAAGGCAATTATGATTCGTCTTCTTATTTTATCCAGAATTCTATCGGCTATGAGTGATTTTGATCGAGGTGTTTCCTGATTTTTCCATGCAACTCAATAGGGTTGAATGGTTTCGAGATAAAATCGTTCATCCCCGAAAGAAAAATATTTTCGTATACATCGGCTTTTGATGAAGCTGTAAGGGCAATGATCGGTACCGAGACAAAGGGCTCGATTCCAAAATGGCGGATTGCTGCTGAAGCCTGATAACCGTCCATTTCCGGCATTTGCAGATCCATCAGTACCAGGTCATACTTTTGAATCTGAATTTTTTTAACAGCTACTACGCCATTTTCGGCAGCTTCCACCTTCAGGTTCCAACCTGTTAAAAATTTCTTTGCAATGATCCTGTTTACATTGTTGTCTTCCACAAGCAAGATCCGCTGCTGGGCAAAAGGAGTAAACTCGTAGGTATCCTCCCTGGTCAGTGTTTCGGCGGAAGCATCTGTTACCCTGGCAAAAGTGATAGAAAAATAAAAGCGGGTTCCTTTACCTGCCTCACTCATAACATGTATTTGGCTACCGTACAACTCCATGAGTTTTTGTGTAATGGCAAGTCCCAGCCCTGTGCCTCCGTATTTTCGCGATGTTTCGGAACTTCCTTGTGTAAAAGCCTCAAAAATGGTATTTAAGGTGCTGTCGTCCATTCCAATGCCTGTATCGGTGATCGAAAAGTCAATCACCACATCCTTCCCCTTTATCGAATTCAGCTTCAGGTCGATAATTACTGAACCATTTTCGGTAAATTTGAGTGCATTGCTCAACAGGTTATTCATAATCTGCGATAAACGGAGCGGGTCGCCAACCACATTAGTAGGTAATTGATCGTCGTAGTTGTAATGCAGGTCGATGTTCTTATGCCTGGCTCTCAGCATCATAGTCGATATAATTTCTTCGATTATGTTTTTGAGGTCGAAATCGATTTGTTCGAGGCTTATTTTTCCGGCTTCCGCTTTGTTGAAATCAAGAATATTGTTAATCAGGGCCAATAGATTTTCGGCCGAAAACCTAAGTGTCTTTAAGTCATCCAACTGATCGGGCCGGGGGTTATTTTGTATAAGCAGGTGCGAAAAACCGATAACGGCATTCATTGGTGTGCGGAGTTCGTGGGTCATTACCGAAAGAAATTTGCTTTTGGCATCCGATGCCTCCTCTGCTCTTGCTTTAGCTTCCTGTAACTCTATATTGGTTTTCTTAAGTTCGTCATTTTTAAGCACAATGCTTTGGTTTTGAGCTTCTATATATCCTTTTTGCTCCCTGATTTCGTGTGTCCGCTCATTTATAGCCCGTTCGAGGTTCTCGTTGTCCCATTTTAATTTATTGGTATATAACTTTACGCCAACCCAAAATAAAGCGAATAATAAGACAGCCATAATAAGCATAACCCACCAACGGAAATACCAGATACGCTTTACCGTGAATTCCCACTCCAAAGGTTTGCTGTACACATAATTACCATATTGTTTGGCACGTATCAGCAAGGTATATTTACCAGGATTGAGATTGGCTAATATGATTTCGTTCGATTTATTTATCTGTTTCCATGAGGTATCGCGCCCCTGCAGAAACATTTCAACGGTAAGGTATTTAGCCGGATAATCGGGAACTCCGACTTTCATTGTCACAAACGATTTATCGCTGAAATATGTACCGGCTGACTTGAACGAAATGGATCGCGAATTATTGATCAACAGGTCTAAAATGACGGGGACAGATGTTCTTGCCGGAAGTAAGATGGGTGCGGAAACCACAAGCCCGTTAACGGTACCTGCCCAGATCCTGTTTTCCCTGTCAATTTTCAAACACCGGTAATCTATTGATTTGGATGTCATACCTGCACGTTCATCAAACGAAATAAGTTCGTTGCTGACAAGTTGGTGCAAACCTAAACTATTCCCGAACCAGACATTGTTGTTGTTATCGATAGCCACGGCTTTTACTGCATCAGCAGTCATGCCTCCGGTGTTCATACGGGTAAAAAGGCCATTTTCGAATTTAATTAGCCCAAAAGATGTTCCCATCCAAAGCGCCGACTTTTTATCGAAAGCCATATCGTTGACATTAATATCAATATTCCGTTCGAAGATCAAAGGTTTGCTGAGGTTAACAAACCTGTCACTTTTGGCATCGTATGCAAAAAGAAATGCCGTATCGGCCATTGAACCGGCAAAAACCTTGCCTTTGCTATCTATAGTTGTGATCAAAGGGCGTGAGGTAATACCCTCTACAACACCATATTTTTTCAAAGTAAAGCCGGAAGTTATCCTGATCAGCAAGCTGTTTGCATCCTGGCAAGCCCAAACACTGCCTGACTTGTCGGCCATCAGGTGGAATACAGCATTTCCGTCAGCCTTTAAATTGTATGCATGTACAACTGCACCCTTGCTATCCTCAAACCATATTTTTGCTTCAACATCCGAATACCAGATTCCATCTTTCACAGGCAAGGCCTGCAAAATAGTTGTTTTCGACGTTTTCAATATTTGAGCCATCCCTACTGCATCCGGATGAGCAGCTACAACTTTTCCGCCATCGGTAAAACACATCCTTCCATCGCTAAACTCATTAATGTCCTGGATATAAGTTGTCGAATATTTCTGATACGGCGAACCAAACAAAACGGTTTTCATCAGGAATAAACCGTTGTCGGAACCTATCCAGATATTGCCGTCGTCAGCCAGCCACAGGTGATTCACGTTCTTGCCCGGGAAATCAGGTATTTGTCCGAAAGCATATTCCGAACCATTTTTCTCAATCTCAAACAATCCATTGGCCCATGTTCCTGCCAGAAAATGGGTTTTTGAAAGGCTTATCAAACTGGAAATTTCGATGTCTGTTTTTATAGACTTCATTTTCTTGCAGGTTCCATTCACATCAAACTGAAGCTCAAATACACCGGTGTGAGTAGAAACCAGTATAGTTTGGCTGTCAACATTTAAAACGCATTGAACATTTGACAAACGTTGAGGAAGCACCAACTCGATGAAAATGTTCTTTTTTTGATCATACCTGAAAACATAACCCGGTTCTGAAAAACTATATATATTCCCAAATCCATCTTCTGCAAAAGAAAAGGATCGCTGAAAATTATTGCTGAAAGCCTTTTTGCCTGCCGAATATGATTTAAAATCATTTCCGCTGAAGCGATATATTTTATGGTTGTCACTAATCCACAAAACCCCTTTGCTATCTTTAAATATTGTTTTTGGAAAGGACAGCAAAGAATCGACTTCCTTGATTGAGCCCATTTTTACTATCGAAACGCTCCAGGTCTGCGGAGTACTTTCAATCCTGACAACGCCAAGGTCGGTAGAAGCTATGACGTCGCCATCGGGAGCGCAACACACAGATTTTACATATTTGCTGGGTAGTTCGGCAAGAATTTGAGTGAAATTGTGACCATCGTACCTGAATAGGCCATCATCGGTAGCAATCCAGATAAAACCGTTCAGGTCGGTAGTGACCGATTTTACAAGAGTATTAACTAAACCCTCATCTTCGGCATAACGTATAAATTGGTGCGATTGCCCTTTCAAGGAGGAACTGTAAACGCAAAACAGTATAGTAATTAATGATATTGTTGCAAACCGCTCAATTTTTCCGCAAGTTTTTAAATTGATCAAATGTAGCATCCGAAATGAATATTTATGTAAAAGTACAATTATATATTATACGAATAATTCCGATTAACACTTTCGTAAGCAGGAGCATAACTTGATTTAATTTTCAGCAGAACTGGAATTAAAATGTATGATTACAGCCCTGCGGATAAAATATTTTGAATGACAGTTCGATTAAACTAATATTTCTTTACTTTTGCACTACTGATAACACGGCTTTGATATACCGGTTTGCAATCCGGTAATGAGAAAAAAAGTTTTGATTTTAGTAACGGGATGTAGCGCAGCCTGGTAGCGTGCTTCGTTCGGGACGAAGAGGCCGGAGGTTCGAATCCTCTCATCCCGACAATCGAAAAAGCCTGCTTGCAAATCACTGGCAGGCTTTTTTTGCCACTTTAGCTCAGTTGGTAGAGCAGCTCATTCGTAATGAGCAGGTCGTGGGTTCGAGTCCCATTAGTGGCTCTTTATTTAATTGAAATAAATACCTGTAATACAAAATATTACAGGTATTTATTTTATAAAAACAATTCAGTTTACTGTACTTATATAGAATTGTTCCATATTAACTCAATCAACTTATATATTTTCATTCATTGTTATTTCAATAACAAAAAGAATATAATTTTGCAGAAATTTATAATCAATGAATTTAACTCACATTGAACACATCGGAATTGCTGTTAAAAGCCTGAATGACAGCATCCCATATTGGGAAAAAATATTTGGTCTCAAGTGTTATGCCATCGAAGAAGTTCCCGACCAAAGGGTAAGAACGGCTTTCTTTATGGTTGGGCAGACCAAGATCGAATTACTCGAAAGCACGGACCCGGAAGGCCCTATCGGTACATTTCTTGAGAAAAAAGGCGAGGGAATCCATCACATCGCATTTGCCGTAAAGGATATAGAGAATGCACTGTCTGAAACCGAAGCCAATGGCATCAGGCTGATCGATAAACAATCGCGCAAAGGTGCCGAAGGAATGAACATTGGTTTTCTGCATCCAAAATCGACATTCGGTGTACTCACCGAACTCTGCGAAAATAAAAACCTGTAGTAGAAGTGTTTGTAGCGACGGGTGCTGAGGGCTCAACACTTCAAACTTAGTGACAGATACAAAACGCTTAACGCAATTTACACAGAGCGTTATATGCTATTTTTCATCTCATAATAAAAACAACCAATGGCTATTGAAGATAAAATCACACAATTGCTTGATAAAAGAGAACTTGCAAAACTGGGTGGTGGCCAGAAACGCATTGACTCGCAACACAAAAAAGGCAAACTCACCGCCCGCGAACGTATCGACCTGTTGCTGGATGAAGGCAGTTTCGAAGAATTCGACATGTTTGTTTCGCATCGTTGTACCGATTTTGGTATCGAAAACGAAAAATACCTTTCCGATGGAGTAGTTACAGGTTATGGTACTATCGATGGACGTTTGGTATATGTTTTTTCACAGGATTTCACTGTTTTCGGCGGATCGCTGAGTGAAATGTATGCAAAAAAAATCTGCAAGGTGATGGATCAGGCCATGAAAGTAGGCGCTCCAGTCATCGGGATTAACGATTCAGGCGGAGCGCGCATACAGGAAGGCGTGCAGAGCCTGGCAGGTTATGCCGAAATATTTCAGCGTAATATCATGGCTTCCGGGGTAATTCCACAGTTATCGGCCATTTTTGGTCCTTGTGCAGGAGGTGCTGTATACAGTCCGGCACTGACTGATTTTATAATAATGTCGAAAACAAATAGTTATATGTTTGTTACCGGCCCCAAAGTTGTAAAAACCGTAACCGGTGAAGTAGTTACCGATGATGAACTTGGAGGCGCCATGGTTCATGGTTCCAAATCGGGTGTATCGCATTTTGTAGCCGAAGACGAACAGGAAGGTATACTGCTTTTACGCAAATTACTCAGTTACCTGCCACAAAATAACCTCGAAGATCCGCCATTCATACCTTGCATTGACCCCATCGACCGGCTGGAAGAGACACTAAATGAAATAGTTCCTGAAAATCCTAACAAACCTTACGACATTAAGGATGTTATCCACCTGATTGCCGACAACAATGAATTTCTTGAAGTTGCCCGACATTTTGCACCCAATATTGTTATAGGTTATGCAAGGTTCAATGGCATGTCGGTCGGTATTGTTGCCAACCAGCCAAACTACCTGGCAGGAGTGCTGGATATAAATGCTTCGCGCAAAGCGGCCCGGTTTGTCCGTTTCTGCGATGCTTTTAATATTCCTATCCTCACCCTTGTCGATGTTCCGGGTTTTTTACCCGGCACTGCGCAGGAATATGGCGGAATTATAATTCACGGGGCAAAGCTGTTGTTTGCTTATGGTGAGGCTACCGTTCCAAAAGTGACAGTAATCCTGCGTAAAGCTTACGGGGGAGCATATGATGTAATGAGTTCCAAGCATTTGCGTGGCGATATTAACTATGCCTGGCCATCGGCCGAAATTGCTGTAATGGGCCCAAAAGGAGCAATTGAAGTTCTTTACAATAAAAAACTAATTGGAATTGAAGACCCTTCGGAAAGGCAAGTGGAATTCAATAAATACGAACACGAGTATAAAACCAAGTTTGCAAATCCTTACGACGCTGCAAGCTATGGATTTATTGACGATGTGATTGTACCCCGCAATACCCGTTTCAGGGTGATACGCGCATTTCAGGCATTGGCCACCAAGAAGGATACCAATCCCGCTAAAAAACATTCAAACTTACCCTTATGATAATCACAACGCTACTGTTGGCAGGAACCGATAATCGCATACGCGGCGCTTCTGCCGGGGAATTCGGGAAAATGGATCCCAACGGAATTGCCATGATCCTCATCGCGATGAGCGTAGTATTCATCTCGCTTATTTTCCTCTATTTAAGCTTTAAGTACATTGCCAGGCTTTATAATGTGGATTTGAAAAAACGTTTCAGGAAGAGCCGCCCCAACGAGATGATGCCCGAAGTGCTGGAAGACATCCCAGGTGAGACTCTTGCTGCCATTTCACTCGCTTTGCACCTTTATCGTCAGCAATTACAGGGCCTGGAAGATGCTGTAATCACCTTTAAGAATGCAGCTAAAACATATTCTCCATGGAGTTCGAAAATTTATGGATTACGCAGGATCCCAAAACAATAAAAAATAAAACAGCTATGATGGTACCAATCCCCCTGTGGAATGAGAGTAAAGTCAACCTGCCGTATTCCTTCTGACCCGTAAAAATAAAAAATCACAAATGAAAAATTTTAAGTTTACCATAAATGGAAATGCCTACGATGCCAAAATACTTGGTATCGATGACAATACGGCTGAAGTTTCAGTAAATGGTGTAATCTATTCTGTTGAAATCGACCGCAAAATGCAGACAGTCAAGACACCAAAATTAGTTCGTACACTGGCGGTTCCATCCACCGATTCGCATCCTTCCGTTTCAAAAACTGCAAATCCGGCAAGCCCAAAAGGCACAGGAAATATAAAATCGCCCTTACCCGGTGTAATTCTCGAAGTATATGTCCGCGAGGGTGATACGATTAAAATCGGCCAAAAGCTTCTGATGCTCGAAGCTATGAAAATGGAAAACAACATCAATGCCGATAAAGAAGGGCGTGTTACTTCCATTAAAATAAACAAGGGAGACAGTGTGATGGAAGGCGACATTCTTATTGTAATCGGAGAGTAACATCATGGGTACATCAGAAAATTTCTGGACATTCTTATCCGATCAACTCAACCTTTTCATGGGTTACACCTCATTTGCCAATTTCACACCCGGGCATCTGGTTATGATCATTATTGGTTTGGCTTTAATTTACCTTGCCATTGCCAAAGAATATGAACCTATGTTACTAATCCCAATTGGATTTGGAATTCTTATCGGAAATATTCCGTTTTGGGGTTCGGAAAATATTGTAAATACGGATCCCGGCAACCTGCAAATTGGCATTTACCAGGGCGGCAGTGTGCTAAACTACCTTTATTATGGAGTCCGGCTGGGCATTTATCCTTCTTTGATCTTTCTTGGAATTGGCGCAATGACCGACTTCTCGGCTTTAATTTCTAATCCAAAACTCATTCTGATTGGTGCTGCAGCTCAATTAGGTATTTTTGGCGCGTATGCCGCAGCCCTGGCAATGGGATTTCCACCTTCCGAAGCAGGAGCAATAGGCATTATCGGCGGAGCTGATGGGCCTACTGCCATCTTTCTGGCATCGAAACTGGCACCAGACCTGATTGGAGTGATTGCGGTTTCAGCTTACACATATATGGCCCTGGTACCGGTAATTCAACCGCCCGTGATGCGCTTGTTAACCACAAAAAAGGAACGCCTGATCCGGATGAAACCTCCGCGTACCGTTTCGAAAGTCGAAAAAATCCTATTCCCTATCATCGGTATGCTGTTCACATGTTTTATAGTTCCTGCCGGTTTACCCTTACTGGGAATGCTATTCTTCGGCAACCTGCTGAAAGAAAGCACTGTAACCAAGCGCCTGGCGGATACAGCCAAAGGGCCATTGATAGACATTGTGACTATTCTGATTGGGCTTACCGTTGGGGCATCGACCCAGGCAACGACCTTTCTTACTGTAAAATCAGCGGGAATATTTGTCCTAGGAGCCGCCTCCTTTATTATAGCAACTTTTGGCGGTGTTATGTTCGTTAAAATAATTAACCTTTTCCTGAAAGAAGGCAATAAAATGAATCCGCTCATCGGCAATGCCGGGGTTTCGGCGGTTCCTGACAGCGCCCGGATATCGCAGGTTGTCGGGCTCGAATACGACAAAACAAACCACCTGTTGATGCATGCCATGGGCCCTAATGTAGCCGGAGTTATTGGCAGTGCTGTGGCCGCCGGGGTATTGCTCAGTTTGCTGTTTTAGAATAAGAAAAAAAATATTCGCATTTCTGTAAAGAAAGCTCCTTTAATCCGGGGCTTTTTTTATTTTTACCAAATAGGAATCACAGGAATAAACATTTCTAATCAACTCACAATATGCTTATTATAGGAATTGCCGGAGGCTCAGGCTGTGGAAAAAGTACAGTTGTCCGCGAAATCATTAAACGTTTGCCGAAAAATTCGGTTGCTGTGATTCCTCAGGATGCATATTATTGGGACAATGGACACCTCTCGGCAGAGGAAAAACTAAAAATCAACTTTGACCATCCCAATTCGATTGAATGGAATTTGCTGATTGACCATGTTGACGCACTTCGCCGGGGCGAAAGCATCGAAATGCCAACCTATTCATACATTACCTGTGCCAGGCTTAAAGAAACAGTGAGAATTGAACCGCGAAAAGTTATTATTATCGAAGGAATACTCATTTACAGCGACCCCAAATTAACCAAACGTTTTGATATAAAAGTGTTTGTGGATGCCGAAAGCGACGACAGGCTTATTCGCATAATACGTCGCGATACTGTAGAGCGTGGCCGCGATGCCATGCAGGTACTCGAACATTACTCCCGTTGGGTGAAACCTATGCACCTGCAGTTTATCGAACCCACCAAACGCTACGCTGATATTATTGTTCCCCAGGGTGGCGAAAACAGGGTAGCTATCGATATTTTAGCTTCGAGGATAAAAATGAAATTAGATTCGGGGGACTGAGGGAGTTATAAGTGAAAAGTGATAAGAGAAAAGCGAAAAATGATGAATTAACGGGAAATAGAAAAAAAAGAAAATTGTGAAACAGGGTATATTTGTTCTGGTTTCTAACCTCCGGTTCCCACTTTCCAGTTTCCAAACTCCAGATTCCAGTTTCCAATTTCCTTACTCATTATCCGACGCGAACCATTCAGCGTAGGAAGTAACAGTTTCGCGCAGGAGCAAATGATGAAGTTTGATATTTTCAGGCAAAAGAGGTTTTATCCTCTCCACAAAATCAATGATCATATTTTCGCTGGTAGGCTGATAATCAACCAGAATCGTCCGCCCGAACATCTCGGCATCCACATTGAAATCATCAGCCGACTCTCGATTCAATACCAGGGCATGATCAAATTCGTCGATGATACTCATCCGGATGATTTTCTTCAGATCGCCAAAATCCATAACCATCCCCAGTTTAGTGGAATCAGTATCCGAAACCGGAATGCCGCTGATGGTGACTAAAAGTTCATACGAATGCCCGTGAATATTACGGCAAAGCCCATCATACCCTTTCAGGGCGTGAGCCATCTCAAATTTAAACTCCTTTGTAATCCGTATGACCTGCAATGCTATAGGGTATTATTTCTTAATTATCCGTGCCTGGTAAATTGTGTGATAGTCGCCGGTTGTCAACCTCAACATGTAGAATCCTGCCGGTACTTTTTCAAGATCAAGAGTGGCTCTGTCGCCATTTACAGTCAAGGGTGCATTTACAGGCAAACCTGTAGCTGAATAAACGACAAAAATACTGTTTTGCTGGTTGAATTCAGGAGGCAAAGTAATGGTACATGACTGTGTAACCGGGTTTGGATACACCTGGAGTGAAACCTGGGCAGGGGTATAAGTTAATCCGACATTGGTTCCCCATACACTGTTAACATATTCAGGATGGTCAATAAACGGATTCCGGTTATGCTGGAAAGAGTTGTAAACTACATTGTTTCTGTCAATTTCTTTCTGACTTACAGGATCATTAGTATGCCATTTAACAAGGAGATTGATAAACCAGGTTTCGAAAACCGGGAATGAATTAGCCTGCAGAATGGCCTCAGCACTCGGATCGTTCGAATGCCACGACGCTATAATATTCTCGTACCTTGTAGCCATGTAAAAATAATTTCGAGCAAAATCGCCTTTGAATTCATCAACAGGTTCAAATACAATGCCGGTGTAGCCCGGGAAACTGCATGAGCCTAATTTGCTGCCATTGCCCGATGTATAAGTTGGATTACTGACTTCACCGAATGGATAATTGCTGCGCATTCCATTCACTTTGCCATCAGTAGGAACAATATGGAACATGTCGGTGTACATAGGAGTTGCGTCATTAAACCAGCTTTTAGGCCACGAATGTTCTCGGTTATAGCAATCACATTCAGCGCTGTAGTTGCCGCACTGATTTGTGCCAAAAGTAAAAGTACAATTGGAATACATGTCCCAAACTTTTCCGTTCGATTTCTTATCAGATGTTTGAAAAGCAGTCCACAGCGCTGCGTAACTTATTGCAGTATGGTCTTTTATGATATTATATAGAGCGGTCTTGAGCGGTGCACCTATCTTACCGGAGGCATTATCATAATATCCTGCCGGTGGTTGAGCTTTTGTAACCAGCAAAAGCGTGACTAAGATAAATGCGAGAAAAGTTTGTTTCATTGAATTTTTAATTAGAGTATGATGATTTGATTTTTTGCAGTTTACCAAATAAATTGTAAAAATTTGGAATTCAGGCTTATAAGTATTTCATTGCTTTATCAGAATGGTAAATGCACTCTGTTGGCAGACAACTTCAGGCGGGCATTATTTTTCTGTTTTAGTATAAACAAAGTCTGAAATGAGTTCAAGATACACCCGGTCAGTTTCGTCAAACGAACCAAACGAGATACTATCAACATCCAATACTGCCATTATGTTTCCATCTTTGTTTCGCACAGGCACAACAATTTCGGAATTAGAGCGCGAATCACAGGCGATATGGCCGGGGAATGCATGCACATCAGCAACGACAATACTTTTATTCTGCCCAACTGCCGTAACACAAACGCCGGAACCTTGCAAAACCTGGCAGGCCACAGGCCCCTGGTAGGGGCCAACTATAAGTTTATCGCCATGAATAAAGTAGAATCCACACCAGAAAAAATAATCGAACTTATGGCTTAACACCGCCGCAATCGTAGCCATCCGGGCAACCGGATCAGTGGTTTTGGTAAGCAAACCTTCAAGTTGACTGATAATCCGCTGGTAACGGCCTTCTTTTTTCGATTCGTCCATGAGTAAAAAACAGCCGGCAAAGGTACAAACAATCTTCGTAAATTCAAGGTTCCATTTCCAAGCAGAATCTGTGTAGTAAAGATGTCAAAATAACTTCCCCAATTCATATTACAAATGCGAACGTAACTAACTCATTACATGCTAATTTCTATCTCGTCCCTGACGGGACTTTGGCAATAAGGGTTACTCATATTCTACCAATATATCGTCCCTAACGGGACTGTCCCGTAGGGACAATATATTGGTAGCAAGCAATATGCATTCATAATGAAGTCCCGTCAGGGACGTTATGTTTGATAAAACACATATCCACAAGTGGAGTTTTATACATATAAATGATTTTTAATAGGGAGATTCCGATTTTTGTTTCGGGGAAGTTATTTAGATAGTTTCACTTAGTTGAAAATCCTTCCAAATTTATATAATGGTTCGGCTTAGCCTATTGTTTGTCAGTATTAAAATGCTGTGATTTCTTGGTGAATTATTGAAATTATTTAGTAAAAAAAATGGAACTACACATACAAATGATTTATATTTGTATGTAAGATCAACCTGTAAATTCACATAGTTTAAATTAATTCAAAAACCACGATTATGGAAAATCTCGTAACTATTATCATTGTAATAGTACTCCTGTTTTTCTTTGCAGGAATACGCATTATCAGGCCTACAAACCGGGCACTCATTGAGCGGCTTGGCAAATACCATCATTTTGCTCCTCCCGGTTTTAACTGGATTATTCCCGGAATTGACAAGATGTATAAGATCAACATCACCGAAAAGATGATCAATGCCGAACCACAGGAGATCATCACGAACGATAACCTGAACGCACGGGTTGATGCCCAGGTTTATTTCAAGATCAAATCGGATGAAGACAGTGTAAAAAATTCGCAGTATAATGTCAATAGCATTGAATACCAGATCGTAAACCTGGCCCGGACTACTTTGCGTAATATTATCGGCACCATGACTCTAAAATCGGCTAACAGTGAGCGCGGGCGAATCAACAAGGAATTGCATGGCACACTTCTCGAAGAAACACAGAACTGGGGAATTGAAATTGTTCGTACTGAACTCAAGGAAATTGATCCGCCTAAAGATGTGCAGGAGACAATGAATAAAATTGTGAAGGCCGAAAATGAAAAAATAGCAGCCATCGACTATGCCACTGCTACAGAAACCAAAGCGGATGGTGAAAAACGCGCCGAAATCCGTCGAGCCGAAGGCATAAAACAAGCTGCCATTCTTCGTGCCGAAGGAGAGGCGCAGGCCATTCAACTGGTGAACGAGGCCGCAGAGAAATATTTCGTGGGCAATGCCCAGATGCTGCGCAGGATACAGGCTATGGAAACTTCGTTAAAGGACAATTCGAAAATCGTGGTACCTACCGGTTCCGACCTTGTAAACGTAATGGGTGAAATGGGAGGTGTTATTCCAATCAGATCCAAAACAGATAAGGATTCGCCACCGACTTTCGTTAAGCAGTAAACTTTACTTTATAAGTTGTAATTAGCAGAAAAAATACGATTGACGAGGTACGATTGACGATTGCTGGTCAAATTCGTAAATCGTCAATCGTTATTCATCAATCCTCACGCGTAAATCGTAAATCGTAAATCACACCTTCCTTAATTTCAACTATCAGATCTTCCTCAACTTAACTGTAAAATGCCTTAAAATAGGTGCTTCCTGCTCGATGGCAAGACCTGAGGTAATTTGTTGCCTGCGCTCATAAACATTACCCATGGCAACTGCTACATAGTTCATATGGTCGTTGGTATAGGTACGTCGCGGGACGGCGAGCCTGAGCAGTTCAAGTTCAGGGAAACGGTTTTCGCGGGTTACAGGGTCGCGGTCGGCCATAATAGCACCGATTTCAACACCTCTTACACCTGCTTCAATATACAATTCAACAGCCAGGGTCTGCGCCCTGAAATGCTCCTTTGGAATATGCGAAAGCACCTTGCTGGCATCCACAAATATGGCATGACCGCCATAAGGTTGCTGAACCGGAACTCCGAAACCGGTCAGTTTTTTGCCAAGCAATGCCACCTGCCCTACTCTTGACTTTAGATAATCGAATTCGGTAGCCTCGTACAATCCCTGGGCAAGGGCATTCAGGTCGCGACCGGCAAGCCCGCCGTAAGTGAGAAAGCCTTCGAACATGATATTGAAAACTGAGGCCTGGCGATGAAGTTCGGGATCGCGCAGCGCAATAAAGCCTCCAATATTTACAATCGCATCTTTCTTAGCGCTCATGGTCATTCCATCGGCATACGAAAACATTTCGGTTACAATTTCACGTATGCTACGATCCTGCTGTCCTTCCTCCCTGGTTTTGATAAAATATGCATTTTCGGCAAAGCGTGCAGAATCGAAAATGACCGGGATACCGTATTTAACGGCCAGTTGTTTCACTCCCTTCATATTAGCCATCGAAACGGGCTGTCCTCCTGAAGAATTGCAGGTAATGGTAACGATGATCATCGAAACTTTTTCGCGTGGATATTTTTTCAGAACATCTTGAAGTTTGGCAAGGTCGATATTTCCCTTGAAAGGATGATCAATGGTGGTATTGAATGCTTCATCAATGGTACAGTCAATGGCTTTAGCTTTCCTGAATTCGATGTGTCCTTTCGTCGTATCGAAATGCGAATTGCCCGGCACCACGTTGCCTTCTTTCACCAAAACACTGAAAAGGACATTTTCGGCTGCCCTACCCTGGTGGGTTGGCAAAAAATACTCGAAACCCAGTAAATCCTTGATTGCGGATTTCAACTTATAATAAGACGAAGCTCCGGCATAACTTTCATCGCCCAGCATCATTTCGCTCCATTGTTTATCGCTCATTGCCCCTGTACCCGAGTCAGTAAGCAGGTCGATAAAAACCTGGTCGCTACGTAGGTTAAAGAGATTGTAACCGGCATCTTTTATCCATTGTTCACGTTGTTCGCGGGTGCTGCAGCGGATTGATTCCACCATTTTAATTCTGTAAGGTTCTGCAAAAGGTAATTCCATGGTTGAAAATTGTTGAAAAAATTAAAAAACACTATGTTGAAAACCATCTATATAAACAAACTCACGAATTCATCGCGTCGCTTTATGTTCCTGAATATCCATTGCTTAAACCTTAACATGATGATAAGATGTAATTTGCATTAAAGTAAGGCGTCAAATATACATTATTTTGTTACAAAACATTTAAAAGCGAACTTTGTACGAAAAATAATCTTATTCATCCTCCATTCAAACGTCATTGCAATGGCAAAACCAGCTCTTTTTATTGCTTCAGGCATCCTTATATTATTTTCTTCTATTTCCTGTATTTCGGGACAGCAGAAAAAAGGAATGGAGTTCAGCACTTTAAAAATTTATCAAAAGGTGCCTTGCGCCGCCGACACTAACCTGACCTATGCCTTGTTTTTACCTGCAAGTTATGAAAAAGACAAACCATGCCCGGTATTGATCCTTTTCGATTCACACGGCGATGGTCTGCTGCCGGTTAACCTTTTCAGCACGGAAGCTTCAACATTTGGCTTCATAGTGGCAGGCTCGA
The DNA here is from genome assembly GCA_037142075.1 of Bacteroidota bacterium. Taxonomy (GTDB): domain Bacteria; phylum Bacteroidota; class Bacteroidia; order Bacteroidales; family UBA4417; genus UBA4417. Next base: position 16,969 of record JBAXBJ010000017.1, on the reverse strand, counting down.
ACAATTCGAAAAACGGTTTGCCGATTGAAGAAACCACCGCTATTTACAGGAAAATGCTTTCTGATTTGAGTAATAGGTTCAATATCAATAACAAAGCAATATATGTGGGAGGTTTTTCCGGCGGTTCGCGGGTGGCAGGTGCAGCAGCAATAACAGTCGGAGGCATAGCCGGTGTTGTCGGCTGTGGTGCAGGATTGCCAAATATTAGTCAGAAACCAGTAAACCCGTTCAGCTATCTTGCGGTTGTAGGTATCCAGGATTTCAATTACACTGAACTTCGGCAACTTGACGAAACTCTTGAGCAGTCGGGCTATCAGCATCATTTACTTGAGTTTGACGGGATTCATCAATGGCCGCCCAAAGAGCTGATTCCAGAAATTTTCACATGGCTCCGACTTGATGCCATGCGGCAGCAAGCGATTCCGGTTGACAGAAATGCCATTAACTCTTTTATAGAAAAAAATGATAAAGACGCAAGTCTGGCTTTAGCTGAAGGCAAGTCTGCACAACAGCAGGATATATATATTAAAATGATGCATTACCTGCAGGGGCTTACCGATATAGCTCCGCTTCAGGCGGAAATAAACAAACTATCCGGCAATAAGGATGTGGTTGCATTACGTAAACAGCAAAAACAGTTGCTGGAAACCGAGCAGGAATTGCAGCGCAGCTATTCTCCCGAAATACAACAACAGAGTATAGAATGGTGGGCGAAAGAAACCCGTAAACTACATGCTTTATCTGAAAATCCTGCCAACCCGGAAATGAACCCGGTTTATAAAAGACTGTTGGGTTTTCTTAGCCTTAATTGCTATATGTATTCAACCGGGGCGCTGAAACAGGGTGACCTGGTTGCGGCCACAAAATACATCGAAATATACAGGCTTGTGGATCCAAGCAATGCTGAACACCGGTACCTTGCAGCTAAAGTCGCAGCCATCGAACACAATCCGGATGCATTATTTCCTGCACTGGATCAGGCATTTACCCTTGGATTTAAAGATATAACCCGTTTGCAGACTGATGCTGATTTTCAACCATACCGTCAGGATGAAAGGTTTATGAAATTTTTGGAAAGGAAGTGATGGTTTGGGAATTTGAAAATGTGTGAATTTGAAAATTTAAAAATTGAGTCCTCTTCGAGAAATCTATTTTTTGCCCCGAAGGCTCTATGCATCTATGTTGTTTTAAGTTTATAATACTGATTACATTACTTCGTGAACCTTAGTGCTCTTAGTGCCTTAGTGGTTTTCCGTTTTTTAGATTATCGAAATAGCCCAAGCAGGCAGAAAAATGCCTTACTATTGTAACTTTTGCCCCTTCTTTTCGTCATAAGGGTAAGAAATTCGAAACAGAAGAAGGAATAAAATTCTACATATTAATCTCCGTTTACCCCACTATATGATCACCTGTTGAAGCACAATAACTTCAGCAGGTTTTTTTATTGCCACATACAAGATATTTATTCCAATTATCAGAAATTGAATATTGGATTCTGTATTTTTGCAGCGCTTTTCAAAAACAATTCCATCTTTTTAACGTCCTCGTTTTTTCAATGGCCAACCGTATTTATGCCGATCGTAAAATTGTGATTATCACCACCTTTCTGGTTATCGGTTTTATATATCTTATACGCTTATTTTATATCCAGGTTATCGACAGGAGTTACACCATTTCAGCCAATAACAATGTACTCCGTTATGTAACTCAATTCCCGGCACGAGGGCTCATTTACGACCGCAACGGGAAATTATTGGTTTACAATGAGGCTGTCTACGATCTGATGGTGATACCGCGCGAAGTAAAAGATGTGGATACCGCCGAAATATGCCGTCTGCTCGAAATAACTCCCGAAGGTTTCAAAGAACGGATGAAAAGAGCCCGCGATTATTCTCCCATGCTTTCTTCAGCTTTCGAAAAACAAATTTCCAAAGAAACATACGGATACATTGAAGAAAAGCTATACCGTTTCAAAGGGTTCTTCGTTCAGCCTCGTACACTTCGCAAATATCCCATGTCGATTGGTGCTCACCTGCTGGGTTATATCGGTGAAGTAACCCCGGCACAAGTCGAAAAAAGCGATTATTATAAACAAGGCGATTATATTGGTATTAGCGGAATTGAGCGTGCGTATGAAAAAGAGTTGCGAGGAATCAAGGGATTGAAAATACGGATGGTTGATGTTTTCAACCGTGATGTCGGCAGTTTCGAAAACGGCCGTTACGATACAGCAGCCGTTATGGGAGGCGATCTTTACACCGGAATTGATGCCGATTTGCAGGAATACGGCGAAAAACTGATGGCAAACAAGCGCGGTAGCATTGTTGCCATCGATCCTAAAACAGGGGAAATTTTATGCTTTTTATCAAGCCCGGGGTACGATCCGAACTTGCTGGTTGGCAGAGTGAGGGGCAAAAATTATGGCGAACTGAATAAAGATCCGCTTAAACCGCTTGTGAACCGCGCTATTATGGGACAATATCCTCCGGGTTCAACATTTAAAATGGCTAACGATATGGTCGGGCTTCAAATGGGGGTAATTACTGATAAAACACGTTTTTCGTGCCAGGGACCAGGTTCATCGCCTATTAAATGCACGCATAATCATGAATCGCCACTAGATGTATATATGGCCATTCAGCAATCGTGCAATCCTTTTCACTGGCAGGTTTTTCGGGCCATTATGAATGATTCCCGCTATGGAACTGTAAAAGAACGCTATGATGTATGGCGGAATCACTTGATCAGCATGGGCTTTGGCCGGCTGTTGAATACCGATCTTGCCTTCGAACTCAAAGGAAACCTCCCGCCTTCCGAAGTTTTCGACAAAATATATGGCAAAGGTCATTGGAATGCCATGACGATCCGTTCACTTTCCATCGGCCAGGGAGAAGTTCTCACAACACCGCTGCAACTTGTAAATTATGCTTCCATGGTAGCTAACAGGGGATTCTTTTACCCGCCGCATGTGGTACGATCTGTTGGCAATGAAAAAAATAAAACTAAATTTTCGACCGAAAAAAATGTGGCAACTATAAACCAGGAATACATCGATGTTGTTATCCAGGGTATGACGGAGGTTTTTGCCGGCGCCCATGGAACTGCCAGGGCTTACAAAATTGACAGTATTTCGATGGCCGGTAAAACCGGAACAGCGCAAACCTCGAGCGGGAAGGACAATTCAAATTTTATTGCTTTTGCTCCTGTCGAAAGTCCTAGAATTGCCATCTGCGTCATTGTTGAAGAAGCGGGCTTTGGAGCGACATGGGCTGCTCCTATCGCATCGCTGATGATAGAAAAATACATTAACCGCAAAGTGAAACGCAAAGAAATTGAGGATCGGATGTTGAATGCTAACCTGCTGAACAATTGAAAGAACAAAAAGGAATATTCCGTTTTATCGACCGCAAACTGGTGCTTTTATTCCTTGCACTGGTTCTGATGGGTTGGGTTAATATTTATGCCGCCGTTTTCAACAACGAACACGCCAGTATATTCGACTTATCACAGTCATACGGCAAACAATTGCTATGGATCATTACATCGCTGGCCATAGGTTTAATGGTAATACTTACCGATGCCAAATTCTTTAATGCTTTTGCTTACCCGATTTATGGCGGAACAATTTTATTATTGGTGGTTGTTTTATTTGCAGGTAAGGAAATTGCTGGTTCCAGATCATGGTTTCAGGTCGGCGGTTTTGCCCTTCAACCTGCCGAATTTGCTAAGTTTGCTACCAACCTTGCGTTGGCACACTTCCTGAGTACACTTGATTTCGACAGCCGCAAACGCAAATCACAAATCATTCCGTTGCTGATTTTAGCACTTCCAGCCTTGCTCATTCTTCTGCAGAACGATACCGGTTCAGCCATCGTATATGCGTCATTGTCATTGGTTCTCTACAGGCAAGGCATGCCCGGGAGCATACTTCTGCTGGGACTTGCGGTTGTAATTCTATCAATCATGGCTTTGATGTTTAACCAGTTTATAGTTATTGCTGTTATTGGCATACTGTTAGCTGGTTTTATTTTCTTTATCAGGCGAACTTTACGCAATATTCTTACTGTAATAGGCATTTTTATCGTGGCTTCCCTGTTTGTATTAAGTGTGGATTACGCCTTCAATAATGTACTGGAACTGCATCAGAAAACACGTATAAATGTATTATTAGGCAAACAAATCGACTTAAAAGGTGCCGGGTATAACGTGAACCAGTCGAAAATTGCAATTGGTTCAGGTGGAATGTGGGGTAAAGGTTTTCTGAAAGGAACCCAGACCAAGTTTAATTTTGTGCCCGAACAAAGTACGGACTTTATTTTTTGCACCGTGGGCGAAGAATGGGGATTTGTCGGAGCATTGGTTGTTATACTCCTGTATCTTTCTCTCTGTGTGCGAATTATCTTTTTAGCCGAGCGACAGCGCTCGGATTTCAGCCGGATTTACGGGTATGGTGTTGCCTCCATCCTGTTTTTTCATTTTTTTGTTAATGTGGGCATGACCATAGGATTGATGCCTGTGATTGGAATCCCGCTGCCTTTCTTTAGTTATGGTGGTTCCTCGCTTTGGGGTTTCACCATTTTACTGTTTATTTTTATTAAACAGGATTCGAATCGACTGCAACTGGTTTAAGAAAATGCTCCAGGCTAGTTTTTTACCTTAAAATCCCTAAAGGCTCACTTTTATCCCACTTCAGAAAAAAAATAACTCAAAATACCTAGTTATGAAACAAATATCACTGCTGTTGTTCCTTGTTTTATTGTTTGTGAAAAGTTCCATCGCCGGCCCATACGATGCTTTAATTAAAAAAGCCGGCGACAAAAAGTCATTTCCGGGGTCGAATGTGCTGCTTATATTCGATAGCACACACGTTGATATGATGGAAACCGGGCTAAGTCATGCCTATATTCACCGACTGTATAAAATACTTACTCCTGACGGGGCAAAAACGATGTCGGTAATAAAATTTGATTACGATCCGCTTTCTGCCTGGTCGGAAATCAGGGGAGTGACCATTTTCCGGGCTGATGGGACTCAGACAGACATCGACACCTCGCATGTGTTGGACTATCCGCAGCCTGCCAGAGCTATTTATTGGGGTGCCCGCGAAAAAATGCTTGAAGTAGGCCGGCTCGAACCAGGCGATGCAGTTGAAGTTCATCTTTACAGGAAAGGTTTTACCTATGCTTTGTTGGGTGGTGGTAACGATGACGAAAGATACATACCGCCTATGAAAGGACATTTCTACGATATAGTGCCGTTTTACAGCAACGATCCGATTTTATCAAAAGTTTACCAAATTAGTGTACCTGACACGAAAGTGCTTCAATACGAAGTATATAACGGGGAAGTTAGCTCGAAAATGTGGCGGAATGGAGATAAACTGGTTTATACATTTACGAAAAAGGATATTTCTCCTTTTAAAAGCGAAGCACGGTCGGTAGATCCGTCAGATGTTGCACCTAAATTGCTGATGAGCACCAGCCCCGACTGGAAATCGAAAAGCACCTGGTTTTACGGTGTAAACGAGGAATATAAAAGCTTTGAAGCCACCGACGAGATCCGGAAAAAAGTTAACGAATTGCTGCAAAATGCCCGTACCGAAATGGATTCGGTAACAATACTTACCCATTGGGCCGGCGACGAGATCCGTTATCTGGGCGTCAGCATGGGCAAAGGCGAGGGTTATACACTTCACAAAGGCGAAATGAATTTTACCGACCGCTGCGGTGTATGTAAGGATAAAGCAGGAATGCTGATCACCATGCTGCGGGCGGCTGGTTTCGAGGCTTACCCGGCAATGACCATGGCCGGATCGCGGATCGACTACATTCCTGCCGATCAGTTTAATCATTGTGTTACAGTAGTGAAAAGCCGCAAAGACGGGAAGTATCACCTTCTCGATCCTACATGGGTTCCGTTTGTTCGCGAACTCTGGTCGAGTGCCGAACAACAGCAGAATTACCTGATGGGGGTTCCCGAAGGTGCCGATCTGGGCGAAACACCTGTTTCGAATCCATCGAACCATTATTTACGTATGACCGGGATGACAAATATTACTGCCGATGGAACACTGGAAGGTGAATATAACGTTATGGCCGAAGGACAGACAGATGCAGCAATCCGTGGAATGTTTACCCGTTCGTATATGGCCGATTGGGTTGCCAATGTCGAAAAGGAAGTGTTACGCATTTCGCCGCTTGCACAATTGGTAAAAGTATCGTACGATGATCCTTACAACTACATGGCAGGGCCTATTCAAATTCATTTCCGCATCCGTATTCCCGAATATGCGACCGTTGCAGGCGATGAATTGATTTTCACACCTTTGCTAGCCACCGGTTTCATGAAAAGGGCGATGCCCCACACAGGCTTCGATGCCAGCCTCGAAAATCGCAAATACCCTTTCCGCGACCGCACTTCCCATACGGTTGAGATTACCGAAAAGATAACACTGCCAGATATTAAAGAGATTGTTTACATGCCTGATCCAGAATCGGGCGATGGAAGCGGGGCACAATTTCACGGATTTATTAAAAGAGAAAATGATACCCTGAAATTTGCTTTAAATGCCTCTTACCCGAAACGTATTTACCAGCCGGAAGATTGGGATTCGTTTAAAAAAGCAGTTGCGTACCAAAACGGACTCACCACGGACCCGGTAATTGTGAGGATAAAGTAAAACTTTAATCGTTATTCGAGAATCGTTAATCGGAGAAAGTTAATAGAAAATAGAAAATAGAAAATCGTTAATCGGGAAATCGCAATCCGCAATCCGCAATCCGCAATCCGCAATCGTAAATCATAAATCGTAAATTGTAAATAACGTCTCTAAAATTCAGCAATCAAATTCCCATGATACATAAAATACTCCTACTAACTATTGGCCTTTGCACAGGCATTACAGTTTTCGCCCAGGATTTAAAATCAGATGCCGTTTACCAGGAGCAAACCAAAGAATATTCATTGAATAAGGATGGCAGCTGGAATTATCATTACAGCCACAAATTACTGATAAATACATACTTTGCGTTTCACAACCTGTATGGAGAGGATTTTATTGTGTACGATCCTGCTTTTCAGAAAGTTAAAATAAACACATCCGTCACAACTATGGCTGATGGCAAACGGGTACAAACACCCGAAAATGCCTACAACGAACTTCTGCCAGGTTTTGCAGCCAATGTTCCGGCATGGAACCGCCTGCGCGAAATGGTGGTTACTCATACTGCCCTTGAACGCGGAGCAATCATTGATTTCGATTATACACTCTCAACTTCCAAAGGCTATACCCAGGCACTTATGGGCAACGAACAGCTCTTGATGAATTCACCAGTGAAGAAACTCACTTTTATCATCAATATCCCGTCAGGAGCAGCTTTAAACTACGAACAATTTAATATCCAGTCGAAACCGGCGATTTCGAAATCATCAGGAAAGACGACTTATACATGGACTCTGAATGATTTACCCCCCGCGCTGCGCGAAGACTTCAGACCCCGGGAGCAGCAAAACAGGCCGAGAATCGTGTTTGCCGTTGTTGCAAAAAAAGCAGATATTATTGCCGGTTTTGCTTCACAGGAAGCATTGAAATGCGAAATCCCGGCTGATGTTAAAGAGGAAACGGTTGCTACCCTTGCAGGGATCGACCTGCCATTGCTGAAAGCATTGAAACTCCAGGAGAAAGTTGCCAACGAGCTTAACACATGGCAGGTACCCATGCAATTTACAGGTTATAAGTTAAGGAATGTCGCTGCAATCTGGAACAGCAATGGCGGAATCGAAGCTGAAAAAGCAGTACTTCTCACAGCTATGCTCCGTTCGCAGGGTATTCAGTCCGAACCTGTTGCGGTGGTAGCTGAAAGATATTATACTAAAAAAGTAGTCAGCCCGGCTTTGTTCGAACGGTTCCTGGTGAAAGTGAGTTTACAAGGCAAGGAGCCCTTTTTTCTGTCACCAACACAGTCCGATCAGCAGGATACCAGGTTTTCGCTTGCCGGTAAAAGGATTATTTCGCTCGTACCGGGTAAATTACAGCCTTCGGAAGTGATAGGTGAGCCTAAAAATAGTCTTGCACTTTCCGGAAATCTTGAATTGAGCGATGATTTAAACCTGAAAGGAAATCTGGGTCTCGAACTGGGCGGGCGCATGAATCCCTGGCTGAAACTTCAAAAGGATACTTCGTACTTGTCCACAATGCTATCGAATGCATTCGGAAACGGAAAGATCGACGGTATTACAAAAGGCAAAACGGATATTGACCTTTCTTCGTTCAGTTTCCAGGCTTCATCGGGAACTTTTACCAGCGAAAAAGCCAGTCACATTTTTTTGAAACTCCCTGCCGTTGCATCCGCTTCCGATAGTTGGCATATGACAGAGCTGGTAAGCAACCGCACCGAACCGTTCGAAATCCCTTTCCCGCTCAGCGAGTCATACGACCTGTTTATTACGTTACCTGAAGGAATGACCCTGGTTTCGCTCCCGGTAAAACTTGCAATGAACAATGAATTTGGAAACATGGATTTTTCAATTTCAATTGAAGGAAACAAATTGCATATTGTGCGGAATATCAATATTTTAAAAACATATGTTCCCGTTGATAAATACGACACATTCCGTATGATGATAAATACCTGGAACAGTAAAAAATACAGGGAAGTGGTGCTGAAGAAAATTTAACCCCCCAGGCGTAGTGTCACATTTATATATCCTGTCAACAAATCTCGAATGATACACACTTTAAATTAAACGTAACTAATCAGTCTGATCAAAATACATTTTCGCCACCGATTACACGGATTACACAGATTTTAAACTGCCTTTAGCAGTTTTTCAATTAATTTCAATTAAAACTGATGAATAATTTTCTGTGAAATCTGTGTAATCTGTGGCATATATTTGTTTTTCATTGCTTTTGACAAACTGATTAGCTAAAATCAAACAAATGACTGACCAAAACCTGAATAATAAAACTGCGGCCATACAGTTTTTAAACCTCACAGCTTCAGGGCTTGTGGCCGAGGCATTCAATTTGTATGTAGCGGAGGAATTCAGGCATCATAATATCAATTTTATAGGAGACGCCGGATCTTTGAAAGAGGCGATGGAAGAGAGTGCATTGCTGCTTCCTGAAAAAAAACTTGAAATTCAGTTTGCAATTGCCGAAGAAGACCGGGTGGCTGTATATTCAAAAGTAACTATTTACCCGGGAGAGCCGGGTATAGCCCTTGTGCATTTTTTTCGTTTCAGCAACAATAAAATAGTTGAATTATGGGACCTGGTGCAGACAGAACCTGAAGAAATTATCAATGAAAACGGCATGTTTTGACAGAGCAAGCTTTTTAAACTATTGTTCTACCCAGTTGCCCGCCATCAATCAGGTTAGCAATGCGCTTGGCATTCATAAATTGTTTCTGCAGATCAATGGAAACATCATCCGATTCGGCGGTTTTGATCTTTTCGAGAAGCTCTTTCAAAATCTGGCGAACCCGTTTCGATTTAAACGATAATATTGAATTCGGGATCAGGAAATCGAGAACTTCGTGTTCCTGCAGCAGGCGTATTTTCCGCTTTTCCCAGTTGGGACTGAAGGTGTATTTTGTGGCAATCAGGTCGATAACCGGTCCCGAAATGGCATTGTCAGGATGATTGGTAAGCTTGCGGTAATCAATATCCGGGTTGTTTTTCAATTCATTTACGCAGGTATCGAAAATCTGCTGGTACTGTGCATTTGTAAAATCCAACTCATCCGCTTTTATATCGTTGATAATAAACCCGGCGGCTTTCACATTATTTTTTACCGGTTCGCCGGTCACCGGATCAGGGTAATTCGTTTCAATTTCCACATCTCCATAGAGCAACAACTGCCTGATTATTTCACGCTCAATATCTTCGGTACTCAGCGCATCGAACGACTCCTGCTGTACTGCAGCTTCAGGTGCAAAAAGGTTGTCAATTTCTTCTGCTTCGGGTGCAGTGGCTCCCGCCTTCTGAGTATATTTCTTACGCAGCAGTTTGTTGAGCTCGTTCAGTATGGCTGTTTCATCCATCTGCATCCGATCAGCACTTTCTTTCACATAAGCCAGCCTGGTAAGCTGGTCGGGGATAAGCGAAATGCTTTCGATAAAATCCTTCAATACGGTAACCCTTTTAATCGGATCGCGGCCGGTCTCACTTAAAAGAAGGTCAATTTTGAAATGTATAAAATCCTTGGCATTTTGCTGAATAAACTCCTGTACTTCTGCCCCGCGACGCGAGCGGGCAAAGGAATCCGGATCCTCCCCATCAGGGAAAAGCACCACTTTTACATTCATTCCCTGCTCAAGAATCATATCTATTCCCCGGAAAGAAGCTTTTATCCCGGCCGGATCGCCATCGTAGAGAATAGTGATGTTTGGCGTATAGCGTTTTATCAACCTGATCTGATCTGCCGTCAACGAAGTGCCGGACGAGGAAACCACATTCTGCACGCCGGCACGGTACATCGAAATCACATCGGTATACCCTTCCACCAGGAAACACATATCGTTGGCGGCAATGGCATGTTTGGCAAATGAAATTCCGTAAAGGACCTTGCTCTTATTGTAAATTTCGCTTTCGGGCGAATTCACGTATTTTGGCCTGGTTTTATCCGAAGTCATGATGCGCCCGCCAAAACCGATCACGCGTCCGGCCTGGCTATGAATCGGGAACATAACCCTTCCGCGGAAGCGGTCGTACAGGCGGTCATCTTTTTTAATACTTAAGCCCGATTTCTCAAGCATATCGGCGCTGAAGCCATTTTTAAGCGCCTCCTTACTCAGTGAATCCCAGGCTTCGGGACAGTAACCCAGCTGAAATTCGCGGATGGTTTCATCGCTGAAACTCCTCCCATGGAAATACGACACGCCAACCGAAAGCCCTTCGTCGGTATTAAAAAGCTGATCGGCAAAATATTTGGCAGCAAAATCGGTGATTGCCATCAAACCTTCGCGGGCCGATTTATCTGCAACCTGCTCGGCTGTTTCGGCTTGCTCCAGTATTTCTATATTGTATTTTTTTGCCAGGTAACGCAAGGCTTCGGGATAGGTAAATTTTTCATGTTCCATCACGAAGTTTACCGAGTTGCCGGCTTTACCGCAACCAAAGCATTTGTATATTCCTTTTGTCGGCGAAACGTGAAACGAAGGTGTGCGTTCATTGTGGAACGGGCACAAGCCTGTAAAGTTGCTTCCTCGCCTTTTGAGTGACACAAAATCAGCTACAACCTCCTCCACACGGGCGGCATCAAATATCTGCGATATGGTATCGTGAGGGATCAAGGATCAGTGGATGTATTAGAATATGCAAAATAACGAAAAAATGAAGCAAGATTTGCGGGAAGGAGTACCTAAATTACCTGGAATGGCTGAAGTACTTAAAGGGGATACGAATCCCGGCTCCATTTACTGTATAATACATTATAGACAGTTCAGAGTCCAACAACTCCAATAAACAAACCAAGTTGCAGCATAATGATAGCCTGAGAAATAAGTTCCGTAACCTGACTAAAACATGAGGTCGAATTCATTGCAGGTACCACAACATAAAAAATCAATTTAATTCTTTATCCATCACCGGACAATCAACCCGGGAATTCTATCACTTCCCCCCGAACACAAGGTCCAATGTCGGCCACAACTGCCATTTCGGATTTACATAAGGATATTTACCGTAAGCCAACACGTATCCACCCCTGATTCGAAATGAGTTGCCTGCAACCCACATAATGGTTCCGGTGTTTTCGAAAAAGAAATTGTTTTCGGGGCGCGTTATGATAAATACCTGCACACCTTCTTCGTATAACCATTTTTCACTCAGGCTACCCTTAACCGCACCGCCCAAACGTATGGATGTTCCTTCGTAATAGTGCGCCATACGAGGATAAAACAGCGGAAGGTCGATAGTGGATTGACTATCAGGTTTATCCGCCCTTAAGGCAAAAACAAAACCGGCATAGGCAGATGCCAGGATTTTAGGGGCTATTTTACGGGAAACTATCAGTGAATTATTCACGGAAAGAATAAACGAATAGCTGTATTCAGGTGAAATCAACCCCCCGATTCCTTCGCGGCTCATGAAATTGAGGAAGGGTGTAGGTACACTCAGGCTATGCTGGCTGGCTATAATAAAATCCTTTTTGGTTCCCAATGCAATTTTTACTCCGGCAGAAGGTATTAATGGAAGCATCAGAACGTTGGTGTATACCTCTGTCTTTTTATTTATACCATATCTGAATGGCTGAAATATACCGCTTTCCCACTTGCCTACAGGCATCACGTAGGCCGTATTATAACTCCATTTTTGGGATACAGTCTGGTCCTGGGCATAAAGAGCCACAGCACTGTAAATCAGACTTAGAAAGATGATTGTTTTTCTGGCCATTGTAAGTATTTTTTATCCGAAAATCTGTTTCGATTATTTAATTGCATTTTATTACTATCCACTTGTTTACCTGATAATTATTTGGCAACTCTGCGGCTCTTTGCAGTTTCTTTGCGTAACTCTGCGGTAAAAAAAAAGTTCAACCGCGGAGAACCGCTGAGTTTTTACGCAGAGAGCCGCAAAGTTATAGCTTGTTAACCAATCTTTTAATTCCTTCAACAACACGTAAAACATTAAAATTCATTAATAAGCCTAGTTTACAACCTGATAGTTTCAAATAAGTTAAAACTTGTGCTGTATGAACTTCGTTTAACGCCTCAACAGATTTTAGTTCGACGATTACTTTTCCTTCAACAACTAAATCAATGCGGTATCCAACATCCAACTTTACTTCCTTGTAAACTAACGGTAAAGGCTTTTGCTTTTCAACTTTCAGACCAGCTTTTTGCAATTCGTAAAACAAGCACTCAAGGTAAGCGTTTTCAAGCAAACCAGGTCCAAGTGATTTATGAACCTCAATTGCACAACCGATTATCTTTTCTGAAATCTCATTTTCTATCATAAATAACTTTTTGCATTTTTGCGTTGTTTAGTCATGCAACTGGATTGTCCTATTGTTTTTAAAATCCTTTCTTCCCGCTTCATTCGCTTTTAACGTTTATTCTTTAATCAGAACAAACTCTGCGCTTACCGGGGCATGATCCGATTCGTTGAAAAATTCCTGGTGTGTTTTTGCAGTACCGTTACGCCAGCGATAATTAGTAAACAAATAGTCAAGGGTACGATCCCAGCTGTGCTCGGGGCGGGTGGTGTGGGTGAAATAAGCAGACTGGTTTTGCTGGTATTCATCCAGCGGGACAGCGCATTTATATGCCGAATAAAGAGGATTAAGCCATTCTGCCTCAGGAGTATAATTGCTGCCGTCCTTGTGTTGTGGGTCGTCACCCGGCTGGTGAAACGATTCGCCGGGGCACATATCTTCGTAGCAATAATCGGTTGAATCGCTTCCCGGTGGAAGTTCGTTCAGGTCGCCACCAGCGATAAAATACTCACCGGCTGCATCCAGTTTATCCAACTCGGACTTGAATTCCTCGTAATGTTTTTTCTTGGTATCATCGGTAGCAAAAGCCGACGCATGTATGTTTAACAACGAAACTTCCCTGAACCCCGGAATTTTTATCTTGCCAGTAACTATACACGAATGCAGGTAAAAATAATTCACTATTCCAGCCTGATCGGTACGGGCAGCAAGGTTAATCCTTTTGGCATCCGTGATCGGCCAGGGCGACAGCAGCACCAAACCCATATCCATGCGACCCAGTCCATCGCTGGGTATAAATTCCGCCTTCCATTCCGGCACATAAGCGGCGTAATTAAAATAGGTTTTATCCAGGATATACTGAAGTTCATCTATATAGGCTGTACGGTTCGATTTCACATCACACTCCTGAAGAAAGAGTATATCGGGTCGAACTTCGTTAATACGAGCAATAACAGCATCCAGGCCTGGAATTACTTCTTCTTTCGTGAAAACTGTATTGTTTCCACAGGCATCACCAAACCATGATTGACGACCTATGCCGAAGCGGATATTCCAGGTCATGACTTTGAGTGTAGAATCCGGCACCTGCGCTGCTACTAAAGTGCTTTTAGAATACATCACGGCATCTTCCACATCCTCGAAACCGGTAGCTAACGGTTCACAGGAACTAAAGCTAAGCAAGAGAAGAGGAATGAAAAGAAAAAAAAGAAAATTCGTGTTCAGGGAGTTGTATTTCATATTTAGCATACTTTATTCGATGTCGTTTAGTTAACTGAAAATACAGAAAGTTTAACCGCAGAGTTGTGCTGTTAGCTTGCCGGATTGAGTCTCAAAGTCTTGCGCAGATCGATGCGATGAGCCTGTCGAACTGTTTCGCAAAGAAGGCGGCTGAATAAAAGCTCTGTGGCTCTCTGCGCCTCCTCCGCGAACTTTGCGGTAAAAGATTTGCATATTCCATATCCTTAACAATACGACTTTGATACTTTATTCTTCAAAAGTAATGAATTCTATGCACTATCTGGCTGTCTGCTCATATTATTAAAGCATTTGTAACTAATCAATCTGATCAAAATGCATTTTTGCCACAGATTACGCGGATTACACAGATTTTAAACTGCCTTTAGCAGTTTTTCAATTAATTTCAATTAAAACTGATGAATAATTTTCCGTGAAATCTGTGAAATCTGTGGCATATATTTGTTTTTCATTACTTTAGACAAACTGATTAGCTAAAAGAATCTTTAAATCAGGTTGAATAAATAAATGAGTAAAAAATAGTAAATCGTGCATTCAGGCAGTGTTTAATTTACAAAATATACACTCCAAAAGTGCAAAGTTTGGAAGTCCGAAGACGGAAGAATCATCAATTGAGAATCACAATTCATAGTGTTTTCAAGCCTTTCGCCCCTCTCCTTGTCGCCCATCGCCCCTTCAAATCTTTAAAAAACAACTACAAAATAGGGACTACTTGTTGAAAATGACTACATCAGAACTCACAGCCGCATGGTCCGATTCTGAAAAGAAAGCCTGGTGGGTAGTTGTTGATCCTTTCTGCCAGCGACTGTTCGTGAACAGGTAATCCAGTGTGCGGTCCCATGTATGTTCCGGCCGGGTGGTATGCGAAAAATTTACTTCCTGGTTGTGCTGATAGTCAGCAAGTTCAACAGCACTTTGATATGTATCATATAAAGCATCAAGCCATTGTACTTCAGGAGTGTAATTGCTGCCTTCCTTATGCTGCGGATCGTCACCAACATGATGAAACGATTCGCCAAGACATGCATCTTCCAGGCAATAATCCGTTGAATCAGAACCAGGTGGCACGGTATTCAGATCGCCACCGGCAACAAACCAGCCTCCATTGGCAACAATGTTATCAAGTTCCTCTTTAAAAGCAATAATATGCTGATGCTTAGTATCATCGGTTGCAAAAGCAGAAGCATGAATATTTACAGCGTAAAAATCGCTTATACCCGGAATTTCAATCTTTGCTTTTACCATACAGCAGCGTTCGTAGAAATACCTCGTTAACCGGTCCTGGTCCTGTCTCAACGGTAATTGTATACGGGTTGAAGTGCTTATAGGCCAGCGCGACAATATTGCATTCGCTTCCTGCAGCCTTCCCAGACCATCGCTGGGTATAAACTGGGCCTTCCACTGGTATCCAAATACAGCATAATTAAAACCGGTACGATCAAGTATCCATTGTAACTGATCAATATAGGCCGATCGTTTCGAATTGATATCCACTTCCTGCAGTAAAAGGATATCGGGTTTTACCTCGTTAATCCGTTCCACTATAGCTTGTAATTTTTCCAGTATCTCTTCCTTTGAATAAATTACGCGATCTCCACAGGCATCGCCAAACCATTCGCCGCGACCTATCCCAAAACGGATGTTCCAGGTCATAATCTTTATGGATGAATCAGGTTTTGGGGCATCCGTAGCTTGTTTTTTGCTGTAAAAAACCGCATCCTCCGTATCGTCGAACCCGGTAGCCGGAGGTTCGCATGAATGAAGTAAAAGGGAGAATAAAATAAACAGAAAATAGAAAATAGCCTTTTTATGAAGATTTGGTTTCATAACTATGATCTTTTACCATTCAAAGTTAGTAAAATAATTGCTGATTCAGATGGACAATGTGAAAAAGTATCTGCTCGTTTATAGTTTTATTGAGATTTCTTCTTCTGCCTAGTAACCACTATTTCATTTCCCAAAAAGAGTACTTGCATTTCTTCAGTTCCCCATCGAATCATACTGCATAGTTGTTCACCATAAACTACGTATTTTATGGTTTTTATTAGTAATTCCATTGCTTCCGACGACTACTTTTAATGTATTATCTTTACCTAAAGATACGAAATATATTAGAATAATCAGTTGAAAATTACAAAAATAAATTTGTTAAAATATTGAACCACAATAGACACAATAGGGCACATAGGATTCAGTAGGATAATTCAAATTTATGTTGAAAACACTACTCCTATTGTGACCTAATGTGCCTAATGTGGTTTGGAACTTTTGAGATATAAGGTCGAAGGTCAAAGGTTGATGGTCAAAGGTTTAAAGTTGAAAGTCGAAAGTCGAAAGTCGAAGGTCGAAGGTCATAACGTAAAAGGGAGAGGCAAAGTTGAATCAATCAGACAATATATTACGGCTTTGAAAACCTGCACGCGAGTTGCTGCGGTGCGGTTTTCAAGTGAAAAGTAAAGATAGATTAGTAAGAAAAACTTTCGTTAAAAAAATCTCCCCGGTAAAGGCACCCCTCTCCTTCCTTCAAGGAGAGGGGACGGGGGTGAGGTATTAAAGCGAAAAGTAAAGATAGATAAGTTAGTAAGAAATATTTTCGTTTTACAAAAATCTCCCCGGTAAAGGCACCCCTCTCCTTCCTTCAAGGAGAGGGGACGGGGGTGAGGTATTAAAGCGAAAAGTAAAGATAGATAAGTTAGTAAGAAATATTTTCGTTTTACAAAAATCTCCCCGGTAAAGGCACCCCTCTCCTTCCTTCAAGGAGAGGGGACGGGG
>JBAXBJ010000016.1:0-73782 GCA_037142075.1 Bacteroidota bacterium | reverse complement strand
TGGCTATAAGAACCATGCAAAAGTTGATGCAAAAAGCAAATTTATTAACACGTACGTAGTTACGGATGCTTCGGTTCACGATTCGCAAGCCCTTGACGCATTATTGAATGAAAAAGATAAAGACCAACCACTTTATGCAGATAGTGCCTATACTGGTGAAGATCAAGAGAATGTGATATCCAAACACAAGATGAAGAACGAAGTTCATGAAAAGGGTTATCGCAACCACCCGCTTACAGAAATACAAAATGCAAATAACAAGATAAAATCAAAAACAAGAGTACGTGTCGAACATGTATTTGGATTTATGGAACAAAGTATGAATGGGTTGTATCTTAGATGTGTTGGATTAGTCAGGGCAACCGGAATAATCGGATTAATGAATTTGACTTATAACTTATTCCGGTATGAACAAATCAAAAGACTACAATGTAACTAATTAAAATACAATGCTATAAAATCATAAAAGCAAGTTTTTTAGGGGTGTTATTTCGGTTTAGTATAAAAAAATCATTCGTTTTGATTATCGTACTAAAAACCAAAGTAGTTCTTTGTTGTAGCTTGTCGAAAATTTTAGTCAAAAATGAATTTTTAGAACTCACCTTTAGTATTATAACTTATTTGGCCAGTAAAAATTAACGTGTTTAATGGGTGCCTGATGGATTATATAATTGCTTCACGCAGAAGCCTGAAATTGAATACATCTTGCTGAAATACAAATACTTGCTTATGTTTTCATAATCATACCTGATCTCCTTTTTGCAAGGCCTCGTTTCTGTTACAGCAAAATAATCTCACCCTCGGGATTCTGTTTAACATAAAATTCCACTGAAACCTGAAATTCCCAAAAAACTACTCATGCGAATGAAAAACGAGTAGCGGTTTACCTGTTTCGCTGTATATTTTTCTCGAAACGCTGGGGATAAATATTTTCTCAAACAGATTACGCTTGTGCGCGGTGACGGCCAGTGCATCAATGTTATTCTCACGGATATACGTTTCAAGGCCATTAATAATACTATCGCTCACAATATTGCTGAAACTTATATTCACATCCTTATACCCGGAAAGGAGATGTGTTTTTAGTTCTTCTAATTTTACCGTGTCCCAGGGCTTTTTCTCCACAAAACATACATGTACACAATGAATGTTTATGTCAAAAGGTGTCAGCATCTGTATCATACGGTTCAGTGCCGAGAAATCAGAAGGGTCAAAATCCGTTGCATATAACATGGTTTTAATCCCGCTTATAGCTTTTTTATTCCCATAAGGAATCGCCAAAACCGGGACAGTCGAGTTTTCAATTACTTTACTTACTACCCGTCCAAAGGCTTTGTAATTATCGTGGGTAAGCCCCCGGGTACCCATGACAATGATGGCTGGCTTGTATTTTTTACTGTAATCCAGTATTTCGTCAACGCCGAGCCCGTTTATTAGCTTTGATGAAATATGAATCTGTGAATACTTTTCCTTGATACTCCATATTTTGAGTTTGTGTTCCAGTTTGAGCATGTTTTCGCGGGCACTTTTCTCTATTTCCCTCAGGCTTTCAACCAACTTGATCTGGTATGAGTAATGATCGGCATAAGGCGAAACATCCATAGCCGGATTATAAAATACATGCACAAGTTTCACCTCGGCTTTGTATTTAGCGGCCAGGCTCAGGGCAAACCGGCAGGCATCAAATGAAATATCCGAAAAATCGACAGGCACCAAAATGCGTCTAACAGCCTGAATATGTTGCAGGGCACGCTCTTTTGCACTTCCTGTATCATGCGATGAAATGGCAATAATTTTTAATGCATTTTCCACATCCCTGTTTGCCACCCGCAGATCAACGTACCCGCGGGGAAGATTGCTATCTTTTGGAACCAGGAAGCAATCAATGCCGCTATCCTGAAGTAATATTTGCAGCAGCATAGCTCTCGACCATGTAAAATGCCCGACTGTGATAATTCGTTCATTAATGGTTTTCATATAGCCTCCTTCTGTTTATAAATAGAATTTCGACGCGTTTTACAAATATAGTAAATATTTTAATAAAAACCATGGGGATTGTAAAAAATAGTTTGCTAACCTTTGGGATGAAGGTAGGTTTTGTTGGCTCTTTGATGCAAATCGCAGATTATGTGCAGATTATAAACCAATTCCGGGGGCGGTGGTTGCAGGTTTTATAGTTTATGGCGTAAAAATTCATATCTTTGCAAAAAATATATTTTTATGCAGCGTAATAGCAGGCCGGGAAAGGGAACCCCGAAAAAGAGTGATTCCCGGCCAAACAGAAGTTCTGCCTTTGGAGGCGGAAGATCTTCGTCAACTGGCAGAAGTAGCAGCAGAGGTGCCGGGAAAGATGAAAGCCCCCGACGGTCGTACAATAAAAGCAGTGATGCCGAAAGACCAGCACGTCGCTCCAGCAGTGATTCCGACAAACCAGCACGTCGTCCCTTCGAAAGAAGCGGAGACGGTGAAAGACCAGCGCGTCGCTCATTTGACAAAAGCGGAGACGGTGAAAGACCTGCACGCCGCCCTTACGAAAGAAGCGGAGACAGTGAAAGACCAGCCAGACGCCCGTTTGATAAAAGCGGAGACAGTGAAAGACCAGCCAGACGCCTGTTTGATAAAAGCGGAGACAGCGAAAGACCAACACGCCGCTCATTTGACAAAAGCGGAGATGGCGAAAGACCAGCACGTCGTCCTTACGAAAGAAGCGGTGACGGTGAAAGACCCGCACGTCGCTCATTTGACAAAAGTGGGGATGGCGATAGACCTGCACGTCGTCCTTACGAAAGAAGCGGAGACAGTGAAAGACCAGCCAGGCGCCCGTTTGATAAAAGCAGTGACGGTGAAAGACCCGCACGTCGCTCATTTGACAAAAGCGGAGAAGGTGAAAGACCTGCCCGCCGTCCTTACGAAAAAAGCGGAGACAGCGAAAGACCCGCCAGACGGCCGTTTGACAAAAGCGGAGATGGAGAAAGACCAGCACGTCGCTCATTTGACAAAAGCGGAGATGGTGAAAGACCCGCCAGACGTCCATTCGACAAAAGTGGAGACGGTGAAAGACCCGCCCGCCGTTCATTTGATAAAAGCGGGGACGGTGAAAGACCTGAACGCCGTCCATACGAAAGAAGCGGAGATGGCGATAGACCAGCCAGACGTCCTTTCGACAAAAGTGGAGACGGTGAAAGACCCGCCCGCCGTTCATTTGATAAAAGCGGGGACGGAGAAAGACCTGAACGCCGTCCATACGAAAGAAGCGGAGATGGTGATAGACCAGCCAGACGCTCGTTTGATAAAAGCGGAGACGGAGAAAGACCCGCCCGCCGTTCATTTGACAACATCAGCGATAGTGAAAGACCAGCACGCCGGTCATTTGATAAAAGCGGTGATGGCGATAGACCTGAACGACGCTCCTATGAGAGAAGTTCTGACCGCAAAAGCAGTTACGACCGCAAGCCGGCAACAAAAAGTTATCCCGGAAGTAAACCAAATCCTCCAGCCGCTGATGGAAGCATGCGCCTAAACAAATTCCTTTCAAACTCAGGGATATGTTCGCGACGCGAAGCAGACGAATTGATTGTAACAGGCGCTGTGATGGTTAACGGCATTGTTGTAACGGAATTGGGTACCAAAATTTTACCTACCGATAAAGTTCAGTACGGAAACGAAAGTATTCGCAGGGAGAAACTCGTTTATGTGCTTCTTAATAAACCTAAAGGATATATTACCACCACCGACGACCCATACGACCGCAATACAGTCATGTCATTGGTCGCTGATGCAGGCAGGGAACGGATCTACCCTGTAGGCCGCCTCGACCGCAACACCAGTGGTTTGTTGTTGTTTACAAACGATGGCGAACTGGCAACCAAACTTATGCACCCAAGTCATAAGGTTCGCAAAGTTTATCATGTAGAACTCGACAAACCACTCACGAAAGCCGATATGCTTACAATTGGCGAAGGTGTTGAATTAGAGGACGGAATTGCCCTTGTGGATGAGATTTCGTACGACGAAAGCGGAAAGAGCAAAAAGGAAATAGGTGTAGAACTTCATTCAGGACGCAACCGTATTGTTCGCCGTATTTTCGAAGCTTTAGGTTACGATGTGGTAAAACTCGACAGAATGGTATTTGCAGGTCTTACAAAGAAGGATTTGCCGCGTGGACGCTGGCGTTTTCTTACCGACAAGGAAGTAAACTTCCTGCAGATGATCAAATAATAAGGTCGATTTCAATAAATATGGTTTTTTATCTTTTAAAGTCAGAAAAATAACTACATTTGCAATCCAATTTGCCCCGGTGGCGGAATTGGTAGACGCGTCGGTCTCAAAAACCGATGAACTCTGTTCGTGCCGGTTCGATTCCGGCCCGGGGTACATCAATAAAACACAACCACTTGTTAAGCAATGTCTTACAAGTGGTTTTTGTTTTTCGCATTCTCGATTGCATTCATTTACAAACAATTACAACCCGGACTTCGTGGCAAAAGAGTTCCTGACACCTTTGTGTATTCGCATTTTCTGCAAACACCATCACCACACTCCGGCTCCGTTAGCTGTGACGAAGTACATGAATCCATCCGGTACTGGCTGTGTTGTGAGGGTCTAGGAGGGCACAGACCAGGAGAAAGGATTCAAGAAGTAGCTTTTTTTGAACCAGGATAGTTGAATTTGCAACAATTAATTATTTAAGGTTGAGTCAGAATCAGTCGTAACGAAGTATCCTTGGTAATAAATTTCCATGCCCAATTGAAGAAAATGACAATCTTGTTTCTGATCGTCAGAATGAGCATTAAATGGAGGAACATCCATATAAACCATGCAAGATGACCTGCAAATTTTAAGAAGGGCAAGTCAACTACTGCCTTATTATTTCCGATAGTAGCCATAGAACCTAAATCCCTGTATTCGTAATCAAACATGGGTTTGTTCAACACAAGGGCTTTCAGATTTTTCGCCAGGAGGTTTGCCTGGGTGATTGCCACATTGGCAACCTGGGGGTGACCCTTTTCGTATTTTGGGGTTACCATACTGGCAATATCTCCAATTGCGAAAATGTTATCACAGTCAATTACTTTGTTAATTCGATTCACAATGAACCTTTTACCGGAGACGAAGGAGGATTCCGGGAATCCGTTTATTTGATTGCCTACAACACCGGCTGCCCATATTACTGAGTTTGTCGATATTACCCGCCCGTTGCTTAAAATGACTTCTGAACCGTTGTAGCTGTTTACAAATGTCTCAGTAATAATGGATACACCCATTTCGGCAAGATATCCCATGGAGGCCGTACTAGCTGTTTTACTCATGGAATTTAATGTGCTTTTGCTCCCCTCGATAAGAATAATGTTAAATTTCGAGAAATCAATCCCGGGATAGTCTTTAGGCAGAATATTTTTTTTGATTTCAGCAAAAGCACCTGCTAATTCGACACCTGTAGGGCCTGCACCTACAATTACCAGGTTAAGAATCCTATTATTTTCAGGAAGACTGATAACACGTTCAAAAGTTTGCAATATGTGATTTCGGATTTTTATAGCATCGTATGTTGTTTTCAAAGTCAATGCATGTTCTTCTATTTCAGTATTACCAAAGAAATTGGTTTTACACCCGATTGCTATGGCCAAATAGTCGTATTCCAATTCGCCTATGCTTGTTGAAATATTATTTTTAGTTTGATTAACTGTTATTACTTCTGCCATCCGAACCTGAACATTCTTTTCGGACTTTACTATATGCCGCAGTGGAAAAGAAATGCTGGCAGGTTCAATCTGCGAAGTTGCTACCTGGTAAAATAAGGGCTGGAACTGGTGGTGATTTAATTTATCAATCAAAAGAACGTCGAACAAATTTTTATCTAATCTTTTAATGAGCTGAATACCGGCAAAACCTCCTCCTACAACTATAACTTTCTTTTTTTTCATACACTTAAAACAATTTAAAATACAATAGGTTTCAAAAAAACCCTTTTATCCCAAATTGCGGTTATTTCCTGTTTTGCGGAGCTATCATTTTTGTAGTTTTGAAATTATATTTACTTTTCCATCTTTTATCATAACTTTGCTAATAGAGTGAATAAAAGCCTGCAATAAGTGTTTTGTCAAATTTAGGATAATGGCAAAATGATGAGAACAGAAATTCATCTGGGGATTATTAATCTTTTTATCTTCCTTGGGGTTTTCCAGGGAATATTCCTGTCGTGGTTTTTTATTAAAAATTCACAGAATAACCGCAAGGCTAACCTTTACCAGGGACTTTTGCTGCTTTTCCTGTCGCTTTGTATTTTTGAGGAGTGGCTGAACAACACAGGCTATATTGTTAGGACATTCTACCTGACAAATTTCAGTGAACCTTATTCGTTTGCGCTTGCCCCCCTGCTTTATATATATGTGCGCAGCAGCCTGAACCCAGGTGATAAGATAAAATCATGGTGGCATTTCGTAATACCTGCTGTATGGTTTTTTTATATGATTTTCCAGTACATTCAACCTGATGTGGTAAAATACAATGACTATGTTCATACAAAGCATCCCGAATGGGGATACCTGGATGAGGGGATAAACGCTATATCATCCGATCCGTTAGGCTTCAGGCGATACACCAATGAACTATTAGCTATACAGTTAATTGTATATATCAGCGTGGTAATTACAATGGTATTTAAAAAGTTCAGGGAAACCGGCCAGTCGTTTTTTAATGCAACTAATGAGGTCTTAATTATAATGCGTAATACGACGCTGCATTTTCTTTTAATAATATTGATTTTCTTAGGGACGAAGTTTTATTTCGGAATGGGAAGCGACGTTGGCGGCTACTTTATTGCATTATACATATCGTTCATGATCTATTCAACCAGTTTCCAGGTATTAAACCGGTCAGATTTTTTTAACCGGCCGGTATCCTTTCTCACTTTCCCCTTGTTGAAATATCAGAAATCGTCACTTTCAGAAGAAAACAAAGAAACAATCTTATCGAAAATCAGGGCCGAAATGGAGGGTAAAGAGTATTTTACCAATAACCTGGCTTCGCTTTCGGGCCTTGCGAAGCAGATCAACGAATCATCGCACCATGTTTCGCAGGTGATTAACGAAAAGCTGAACAAAAACTTCTTCGAACTGCTGGCCAGTTATCGGGTGGAACATGCAAAAAAACTAATCCGTGAGGATAAGGACACCAGACTTACCGTCGAAGAACTGGCCGAACTGGTCGGGTACAATTCAAAATCATCCTTTAATAACGCTTTTAAGGCTATTACCTCAAAAACTCCTTCCGAATACCGAAAATCGCTCGGCGAAAGATAATATCATCATTATCTGATACTTACACTGTTTTTCTTTTTCTTTTTTGTTCGATCCGATAGGGACGTACACCGTTCCGATAGGCTGAGTCGTTGTGCCCGGACAACCCGTGGTAAGTTTGTCAGGAATTTCAAACCCGACAAAAATGAAAACAATCACCACCCCAAATCCGGATCGCCAGTATTACATCGACTGGCTTCGCATCCTTCTTATTTTAAGCGTATTCCTCTTCCATATAGGTATGGTTTTCAATACCTGGGGATGGCACATTAAAAACGACCAGACCTATGGCGGAATGCTCCGCTATATAATGATCCACCTCCACAACTGGCGCATGCCCCTTTTATTCCTGATATCCGGTGCCGGAACTTATTACGCTTTAGGCAAACGTACTCCGAAACAATACCTTGGCGAGAGGGCCAGGCGCCTGCTTATTCCTTTAATAGCAGGAATATTTATCCTGGTGCCGGTTCAGGTTTATATTGAGAAATCCGCCCAGTATAGCTCACTCCCGGAATTTTACATGCACATGTTCGAGGGCACTTATCCGTCAGGGAACTTCAGCTGGCACCACCTGTGGTTTATTGCTTACCTGTTTTTACTGTCGCTTATTATTTCCCCGTTTTTAAATTTCTTCCGCAGCGGCCGTTTTGACCTTTTTATTGGAAAACTTAGCAGGATAATCTCCAGACCACTTGGGGCAAATATCTTCCTGGTTCCGCTGCTTGCATCCCAGTTCATTCTCCGCCCCTTTTTCCCCGATTTCACTAACGCGCTGGTTAATGACTGGGCTGCTATTGCTTATTACCTTATTTTCTTTCTTTCGGGGTATATACTCCTTTCGAGCAAACCAATCATAGAAGCCATCAGGAAGCAGAAACTACTGTTTTTAGCCGAAGGCATAATGATTACAATCCTGTGGTTCACTTTGCCAGGAATGGCAAAATCAGAAGATACCCAGGACCTGATCTGGAATATCCTGGCCGTTTTCCTGGCATGGTCCTGCGCCATGACAGCTATCGGGTTTGCCAAACAGTACCTGAATAAGAATTCTAAATTCAGGAAGTTGGCTACCGAAGCTATTTATCCTTTCTACCTGCTGCACCAGCCGGCAATAGTAATTATTGGGCACTTTATCATTCAATGGGATATCGCAACAGGCTGGAAAGTTGTCCTGATAACTTTTTCTGCTTTCTTTTCCGCAGTATCAATTTACTGGCTGTTAATCAGGCCGTTCAATCTGTCAAGGATGCTTTTTGGAATGCCCAGGCTTAAAGAAAAAAGACCCAAACCCATTATTCTGTCGCCCGTAAAAGCCATCCTGGCTTATGCCCAGCGTTCAGCTGAAACACTGAATTTCAAAAAGAAAGTCCTGAACCCTGTCAGCCAAAACACAGAAAGAACAATGTAATTCTGAATTAAAACCCACATAAAAACATAAGACAATTCACTCAAAACCAACATCAGTATAAAAACAAAAAGCCATGAAAACAACCATCCTCATTTCGACCATCGCTGCACTTTGCCTGATGATAAACACGAATGAATCAGCCTTCTGCCGTGCAGCAGAAAACCATTCCTTTCCGGTTGACCGGATTTCATTCGCAACTGTAGCCGGAAGTATAATGCCGGGAAACAAAGATCCTCGGACCTGTAAAAAAAATTCTGTTGAAATAACCCCGGTCGCAGTCCAGGAAAATTTCGATTACCTGAAATTCAACATCAGCGCGTATTCCGGGAATAACGAACTCAGTTCAACCGAAGACTTTGATTTACCTGTAAACGATTTCGGATACCTGAGATTTGATGTGGACAACTTTATCAGTCCGATCGCTGGTTCTCCTGAAAACATTGACCTCCCGTCTGATAATTTCAGCTACCTGAAATTTGATGTGAATATGTATGTCAGCAGAAATGAACAGGAAAGTGCCGCAGACTCAGGAGAACCCGCTGCAGAAACTCAATTTTAACAGCAATAATAAACCATCCAAGAACCTTTAAAAACCAAAATCATGAAAACAACATTTACCATATTGTTCGCATTCCTCACACTTACAATAGCCGCCCAGGATTATACACAAACCGTTAAGGGAACTGTCATCGACATGGATACCAGGGTCACTTTACCCGGGGCTAACATTTTATTGGTTGGATCCGACCCGCTGGTAGGCGCAACAACGGATATTGACGGGAATTTTAAACTGGAAAAAATACCGGTTGGCCGTCAAAGTTTCAAAGCCTCCTTTATGGGCTATGAAGATGTGGTTGTAAGCGAAATACTTGTAGCCACGGGCCGTGAAGTGGCTATTAATATCGAAATGAAACAATCGGTTACTAAGCTTGCCGGGGTTACCGTACGTGCCAAAAACAACAAGAGTGAACCCATCAATCATATGGCAAGCGTAAGCGCAACCCAGCTTACCGTGGAATCTACGTCGCGTGTCGCTGCCGGGATCAATGATCCGGGGAGAACTGCCCAGTCGTTTGCCGGAGTATCGTCGGCCGATGATGAAAACAACGAACTGGTGATCCGTGGAAATTCGCCCAGGGGAATGCTCTGGCGGATGGAAGGCATCGAAATACCAAACCCCAACCATTTCAGCAACGGCGAAGGCGGTTCCGGCGGTGGTGTATGCGCTTTAAGCACACAGGTACTGGCCAATTCCGACTTTTTCACAGGCGCTTTCCCGGCCGAATACGGGAATGCCTTGTCAGGTGTTTTTGACCTAAGTATGCGTAACGGCAATTCCGAAAAAAGGGAATATGCACTCCAGCTTGGTGTAATGGGTGTGCAGGCCGCACTTGAAGGCCCGATCAGAAAAGGGTCCGAAGCATCGTATTTGTTTAATTACAGGTATTCGACATTCAACTGGCTGGGCCGGATTGGATTAATTGACATCCAAAAGGGCGAAAAGGCTCCCGACTGGCAGGATTTATCATTTAAGGTAAATATCCCAACTAAAACATCCTGCCGTTTTTCAATCTGGGGGCTTGGCGGGATCAGCGCTACCGGAACGGAAGCAATCAGGGATACGGCCGAATGGATATACCGGTCGAACTCTTACGAGGATTCAGAAAAACACCTCCTCGGAATTGCCGGTGTTACGCACAACTACCTTTTCTATGACAATAAGACCTATATCAAAACGGTTGCAGCCTATTCCTATACGAACAACTCGATGACAGAAGATTCGCTGAGCTATGATTTTGTACCAACGATCGGCAAAAAGGAAGATTTCGCCTACAACACGTTTAGCATCAATTCATTCATCAATCATAAGTTCAATGTTAAAAACGTGGTCAGGTTCGGACTGGTTTTCCAGAACAAAAAATTCGATCTCAAGGCACTGGATTTTAACGAGGAATCGCAGGTCCTCGAAACAAAGATTGACGACAAAGGAGCGACTTCGATGTACGAATCGTTCATACAGTGGCAGCACAGGGTAAATGACAATATTGAGGTTAATTCGGGCATGCATTACACCTTCCTTGCATTGAACAGCGATATGGCCCTTGAACCCCGCTTCGGCTTCAAATGGAAACTGAACGGAAGGCACAGGCTGAATTTCGGGGCCGGCTTACACAGCAGGGTGGAGCCCGTTTCGCTTTACCTGGCAGAAATGTATTCCGCCGATGGTACAGTTTCCCATCCCAACAAGGACCTGGAACTGACAAAGGCAGCACACGCAGTGTTAGGTTATAACTGGGATTTTGCACGTGATTTCAGGCTTAAAACCGAAGTATATTACCAGTATTTATTTGATGTTCCGGTAAAACCGGATGATGAAACCCATGTGAAGTCGGCTTTGAATTTTGCCAGCGGATTCACGAACGAAAAACTAGCAAATGACGGAACCGGCCGCAATTACGGGCTGGAAATAAGCCTGGAAAAGTTCTTTTCGAAAAACTGGTATATGCTGGCAACAGCCTCGGTATTCGAATCAAAATATACCATGCCCGGCGGGATCGAAAGAAACACGTTTTATAACAGCAGGTATATATTCAACCTGGTTGCCGGAAAAGAGTTTAAAGTGGGCAGTGACAAACAGAATATCATAGGTACAAACCTCCGTACCATCTGGAGAGGCGGATACAGGACCGTTCCGGTTGATCTTGAAGCATCCGTTGCCCGGCAGGAGGAAGTCCGTATTTTTGACCAGGCATTTGAAACCAAGGCTCCCGATTATTTCAGGGTCGACCTGGGTTTGAGCTTCCGGAAAAATAACCCGAACTGGTCGTGGGTGGTATCGCTCGACATTCAAAACTTTACTGACCGCAGCAATGTGTGGGACGAATATTATGATCCGGAAACAGGAAGTATGGCGCAAAAATACATGGTTGGCCTGGTGCCTATACTCAATTACCGGGTTGAGTTTTAATTCCAAAATATTGAAAGTCAATACTTAAAACAAAAGAGAGAATCACTTACTGCTCAGCTACTTCAATTTCAGGCTACAAAGAGGTCACATGGTTTTCTGAATCAGCATAATATTTAAAACCGCTATTCATCTTTGTCCGGTGTATGGCGGTTTGAATACGATATCGGAGGACCCCTCCGAAACCTGGCTTAAGTTGTGTTGCATATAGTACGCTTGCAGGTATTTACTTTCCTATTCGCAAAAACGTCTACCTTTGAATTCCGAAAACACGTGAACTATGAAATACAATGGAACGATAACATCGAGGCTTCCGAATGCCGGAACATCCATTTTTGCTGTAATGTCAGGATTGGCCAACGAAGTAGGAGCTATTAACCTCTCCCAGGGGTTTCCTGATTTTCCCATCTCAACGGAACTGATCGAACTTGTAAATCAATATATGCGCAAAGGTTTTAACCAGTATGCGCCTATGCCTGGCGTTCAGGTGCTGCGCGAAGCCATTGCTGCCAAAGCGTTAGACACATTTGGAATTTCATACGATCCTGCAAGTGAAATAAACGTTACAGCCGGTGCAACCGAAGCCATTTTTTGCGTGATCACCGCCATGATTCATCCCGGTGACGAAGCCATTATCATAGAGCCTGCCTACGACAGCTATGCGCCCGCCGTGCAGCTTTGCGGCGGAATAGTCCGTTATTCGTCATTGCTTGTTCCCGATTATTCCGTTAACTGGCCTGAAGTTGAGAGTCTTATCAGCAGCCGCACGAAAATGATCATGATCAATACGCCGCATAATCCAACCGGCAGTATCCTATCGGCAAAAGACTTGCAGGAACTCGACCGCATTACCCGAAACACCAACATTGTTGTAATGAGTGATGAAGTTTACGAGCATTTAATATTCGACGGCATCAGGCACGAAAGTGTATGTTATTATCCCGAACTGGCGGCAAGAAGTTTTGTGATTGGGTCATTTGGCAAGACTTTTCATGCCACCGGGTGGAAAACCGGTTTTATCATGGCCCCGGCGGCACTTATGACCGA
This sequence comes from Bacteroidota bacterium, assembly GCA_037142075.1. Lineage (GTDB taxonomy): Bacteria > Bacteroidota > Bacteroidia > Bacteroidales > UBA4417 > UBA4417. Next base: position 61,061 of record JBAXBJ010000016.1, on the reverse strand, counting down.
GGTGCGGAAAGTTCACCAGTTTGTGGTTTTTGCATCCAATACTCCTATACAGTATGCGGTAGCCGACTATCTGAAAAACAAGGAGAATTACCTGCAACTGCCTGCATTTTACCAGCAAAAACGCGATCTGTTTGCGAACCTTATCCGGGAATCAAAGTTCAGGATCATACCTTCGTATGGCACATATTTCCAGTTGCTCGATTATAGTGCCATTTCTGACGAAAAAGAAATGGATTTTGCCGTCAGGGTCACCAAGGAATTCGGGGTGGCATCGGTGCCGGTTTCGCCATTTTATCACGATAAACAGGATAACAAAGTGCTGCGTTTTTGTTTTGCCAAAACAGAAGACACCCTGATTAAAGCTGCCGAAATATTATGTGGAATCAGGTAAAAAAAATTATCAGATGGTTTAATCTACATTAATATTCAGGAATACACTATGCTTAATATATTTAAAATGCACATTATCAGATGCTTTATTTTGTCCATAACTTGTATTCTGTTTTTCATTAGTTTAAAAAGCTTTGCCCAGACTGATCCGGAGTTTGAGTTGCTGAGCAAGAATGAAGATATTGCGATTCTGAAAGAACAGATAAGTTATACTTTTTCTGGAGTCAGAACATTTTCCATAAATCTGATTGTGGATAGGAGTGTTGAATATAAGATTCTTACCTCCCGGGGGATCGAAAAACTCGAGCAAATTATATTGCCGGAACCAATCGATGAAACCTATTTTATCCACTCAACAGATATAAGAAAATTAAGTTCCAAACTCGACAATTCTACAGTTCTTTCCTTCTCAGGCGAAATAATCAGTTCTGATAAACTGGTTAATGAGATTAAGAATAATCCGGAAGTAATTAGATCCAGAGTGCTTACTGAAGATGGCTTTTTTGGATTAAAGAGCACATATAGTATTGATATTCCTAATCTTAAAGTGGGCGACATTGTCAAAATCAGCTACAAAATCAGCGTTCCATTTAAGGATAATACTTATGCACTTATGCTTAGCCGGTTCTACTTTCACCGCAAATACCCTGTCAAGTCTCTCGATTTTTCATTTTCACATAATAAAGCACTTCAGGCAGATATAACTTTCGTTAATAATTGCGAAGTTATACCAACTTTATCAGATGAATACAAAAAATACAATTGGCATTTCGAAAATTTGCCTGGTTGTCTTGGTGAAGACGGTTCTCGCTCGTATACAGATTTGCCGTGGTTTTCTTTTCATCTAAAATTAGACGAAACCAATCTGTCCTATCATAGTTCAGACTATCCACAACTGATACAGCCATGGTTTATGATGGCAGGAAATGCAGAAAGCAGGATCGAAGTATATCTTGACGAATACGAGCGGGGAGTTAATAATCAGGACAATTCGGGCTTTAATAAAACTGCTTTAAAATTTAGTGTTTCGAAGATTGATTCAATTAATAATTTACGGTTATGGGCATTCCAGAAATGGATGTCGGACAGTATAAAATACCATCCTGATACTTCTTACTACATGAAAGATGAAGATCATCTTTTATCAAAACCCGGTGCTGATTTGCATAATGGAATTGTTCGCGATCATCATATTAATTCTGTTTATGCAGCTATGATCCCACGCCTGGGATACAGATTCATGAATGCATATTTGGCTGACAAACGTGTAGGAACGGTTTCGCCTTCTTATTTTGCCTCGTTACACAGTAATGATGTACTTTTCGGAATTCCGATAAATGAAACTATTTCCTATATAATTCCAACCTCCGACCGCAACCACTATTATTTTGAAGAACTTCCGTTTTATTATGAAGATGTCCCGGCAATAATGTTGTATCCTTCTAATTTTAAATCATTTAGACGTAATAATTATGATTCGACCCGAATTGTAACTACCCCGGGAAGTTTATTTTCCGAAAATTTGCGAAATCTTAGTTGTATGACTGATGTTAACACAACTACTATGAATTTGACATTTTCATCAAGACTGATCCTTTCAGGACAATATTCTACATTGACCAGGAGCATTTATCTTGGCAATCTGCCTGATATGACAATTAACCCATTGTACCATAAAAAACTTTGGGAAATCGGGGGTGTTGATAAATCTGGTTCGTTTTTGATAAGCGGCAATGAATGTTCATACCCTTACAAAACAACGATAATAGGAAACTATGTGAGCAAGGCATTAAAAAAAGAAAATGATAGCATTTTTGAGATTGATATTGCCTATTGGTTTAATCACATTATTTATCCTGAATTGACATCAGAAAACAGAACAACTGACTTTTACCCCGATTTTACAGGATCAGATAAGTATTTCTACCAACTTTCTTTTGATAAGGAAATTAAATTGGTGGATAGCCCTTCGATAATCAATATACAGAATTCAATGGGAACTTATGTGTTTAATATAGCACAGAATGATAAAAATAAAGTGTTGATCACGAGTTTTTTTATAACCAGCAATAATAAGATACCAGCAGCAAGTATTAATGATGTGGTAGAAATTTACAATGCTATCAAAAGCAGGAAAGAGTTTAAAATTAAGTTTAACGTGAAACAATAATAAACAAAGATCATTTGTTCTGATTCTTATGTTAACGTAATCCTCATATTGAAAAAGAAAAGAATATGGTTAACCTCACTGTAACCCTCATCCAGCCCGACCTTGCATGGCAGGATAAAAAAAGCAACCTGCTTAAGTTTGAGGATTTCTTCCGGAAACTTGACCGGAAAACCGACCTTATCGTATTGCCCGAAATGTTTAACACCGGTTTCGTGGTTGAGCCTCGTGCACTGGCTGAAGATATGAATGGCCCGACACTTGCGTGGATGGCAAGGCAAGCCGGCGAACTTAAGACAGTAATTACCGGAAGCCTAGTCGTGCTCGAAAAAGGCAACTATTACAACCGCCTGGTATGGATGCAACCTGATGGCAGGTACTTCACCTATGATAAACGCCACCTCTTCCATCCGGGAAACGAACATGAACAGTTTTCGCAAGGCACTGAAAAACTGGTCGTTGACCTTTTAGGCTGGAAAATCTGTCCATTGGTATGCTACGATCTGCGCTTCCCGGTATGGAGTAAAAACACCTGGACGAAGGGCACTTACGAATACGATATTCTGCTTTACATGGCAAACTGGCCTGCTTCCCGCAGCTATGCGTACCGGCAATTGCTCATTGCCCGCGCCATCGAAAACCAGTGTTATGTTGTTGCTGTAAACCGAGTTGGCATTGACGGGAAAGGAACCAACCACCAGGGCGATTCGACTGTCATCGACTTTAAAGGGAAACATATGATCGAAATACCACCCGATGAGGAAGGTATGGAAACGCTGAATGTGAGTTATGATCAACTTTCAGCATTCCGCGACAGTTTTACAGTGGGGATGGATTGGGATAGTTTTGGGATTAGTATTTAAGGGTTTCAGGGTTTCATGTTGCAGAGTTTTATTTTTCAGGGTTTCATGTTGCAGAGTTTCATGTTGCGAATTATTACATGATTATTATGCCCCGAAATCAAGTAAGTCAAATTCTGAATTTTTACATTACCAAATTTTAACATTCCCAAATTGGCACATTATCGCATTATCACATTATTACATTATAGCATTTTTTAATTCTTTCTCGGTATCTTTGCCGCCGTTAGAACTAAGCATGGACAAATACTTAATAGTTGGTTTAGGTAATATTGGGGAGGAGTATGCAAATACCCGTCATAATATCGGTTTTATTGTAGCCGATGCTTTGGCTGGCGAACTTGGGGCAAAATTCTCCATCGAAAGACATGCTTTTATGGCCGAAGCCCGGTTGAAAAACAAACAATTCCTCATTCTGAAGCCAACCACCTACATGAACCTCAGCGGCAAGGCTGTGAAATACTGGATGGACAAGGAGAACATTCCTTTGGAAAATATACTTATTGTTACCGACGATATTGACCTGGATTTGGGTGTTTTACGCATGCGTACCAAAGGCAGCGGGGGAAGCCACAACGGGTTGAACCACATTATCGAAACACTTCTTACTTCGGAATGGACCCGCTTGCGTTTCGGGATCGGAAATGATTACGCACGGGGATTCCAGGTTGATTATGTGCTGGGTCGCTGGTCGACTACAGAGGAGAAATTACTTGTTCCACGCATCGAAGCGGCCGTTTCCATTATCAGAAGTTTTATACTGGAGGGTGCTGCACGAACCATGTCGGCATTTAATAATAAATAAATTTTCTCCGAAAGGTTCAGAAAGTATTTTTCATGTTTATTTTCCCCAATAAAAAGTACTTTTGTTTTCAAATGTATGTTTCCTTAAAAAGTACAAATATGAAAACGTATTTTTCGATTCTTTTAATTGCTGTATGCATCAGTATCACTGTATCGGTGCAAGCCCAGAACAAAATAGGCATTCGTGCCGGATATCAGAGTTCAACCTGGCACAAGGACGGTTCACAATTAGCTGGCTCCGACGCTAACAGTAGTTTTTATGGCGGATTGTTCAAAGAAAAAAAATTGATACCCTTATTGCATTTAGGGTTTGGGCTTGAGTATTCGCAAAACGGGGCAAAGCTGGCTGGCGACAATAAACAGGTGATAAATTAGCTGGGTATTCCGGTGTACCTGAAAGCTAAAGTTGGACCTTTTTATGCATTGACAGGCCTGGGTTTAAATATTAAGTTATCGGAAAAGTATTTTGAAGGTGACAATTCCGTTTCTGTTCCTGAAGGCTCTAAGACCAAAGGTGTTGACTATCCTTTTATATTGGGTGCAGGATTCAAAATCCTGATGTTTTCAATTGAGGCTCGCTACCACTGGGGACTTAGCGATATCAACAACGGTATATCAAATCAATACTTTCAAGTCGGGGCAGCGCTTTCTTTATAAACACAGAAGGCTGACTCTGGTTATTGAAAATGGATAGATGCGGCGTTTGCATGCAATTCCCTGTTATTTAAGAAGGTCACTTAAGCTATTCTCAAGGTAATGCCTGAGTTGGCTATATTGAATTATTATAATTATTAGGATGCTGTTATTCAGCAGTTTATAAATTTAAAATACGTATTTTACTTATACTTGTGTGTACTGTTTCGAAACCCATTCAATTTAGCTTCCTATTTTATTATAATTCCATTTATACAGGCTAATAATTTTTACCTTTGTCAGCGGTTCAGAAACTATTTTCGGGCAGTAAACTCTTAATAACCAAGATACTATGTACACCAATTTTCAGAAATTCCTTACCAGTGAACTTACCGGCATCGAAGAAGCCGGGCTGTTTAAAAATGAACGTATCCTGATTTCACCACAAGGAGCAGAAATCACAATAAGTTCGGGGGCAAAAGTGCTTAATTTTTGTTCCAATAACTACCTGGGTCTTTCGAACAGCCCTCAACTGATCGCTGCTGCCAAAGATGCGCTCGACACACATGGTTACGGTATGTCGTCAGTTCGTTTTATTTGCGGCACAGGCGACCTTCACAAAGAGCTGGAAAAGAAAATTGCTGAGTTTTTCGGTATGGAGGACACCATTCTATACGCTGCCTGTTTTGATGCCAACGGCGGAGTATTCGAACCGCTTTTAGGTGAAGAAGATGCTGTTATCAGCGACTCGCTCAACCATGCCTCAATTATTGATGGCGTGCGTTTATGCAAAGCCGTTCGTTACCGCTACAACAACGCCGATATGGCCGATCTGGAAGTGCAGTTGCAGGCAGCTCAGGCCCAAAGGTACCGGCTGATAGTTACCGATGGCGTATTTTCGATGGATGGCAATGTGGCTCCGTTGGATAAAATATATGAACTGGCAAATAAATATGATGCCATGATCATGGTTGACGAATCACACTCTGCAGGCGTTGTAGGCCTCACCGGGCGAGGAGTTACCGAGCAGTTCGACCTGAAAGGAAAAATCGAAATTATTACCGGTACATTAGGCAAGGCTTTTGGCGGAGCCATCGGTGGATTTACCACGGGGAAAAAAGAGATTATCGGCATGCTTCGTCAGCGTTCGCGCCCTTATTTATTCAGCAATTCGATTCCTCCTTTAGTTGCCGCCGCCGGTATCCGTATGGTTGACCTGATGAGCGAAACCAATGAATTACAGGATAAACTACACGAAAATACCGCTTATTTTGTCAAAAAAATGCTTGCTGCCGGTTTTGATATCAAACCAACACAGAGCGCAATTTGTGCAGTTATGCTGTATGATGCGCGTCTTAGCCAGGAAATGGCCAAAAGACTGCTCGACGAAGGCATTTATGTAATCGGTTTTTATTACCCGGTTGTGCCAAAAGATAAAGCCCGGATCCGTGTGCAGATTTCGGCAGCCCATGAGCGTGAGCACCTGGATAAATGTATAGCCGCCTTTACTAAGGTAGGTAAAATGCTGGGTGTTATAAAAGGACCGGAAAGTAGTTGTGGTTGCGGATGCAGTTGCGGAAACTGATAAAATTAATTTAGATTTAGACACTGTTTAAATTCAACAAATCTTTACCCCGAAAGTGTGAAGGTCGGAAGTCCGAAGACGGAAGAATCCTCAATTGAAGTTCACAGTTCAATGTATTTTTCCGCCCTTCGCCCCTCTCCTTGTCGCCTCTCGCCCCTTCAGAATCTATAAAAATACAATTTTAACAGCCTCTTACTCTTCCTTCACATTTACTACCCTTTCAGGCATGGTATAGGGCAGAATCCCTGTTTTAAGCATGATCCGCTGGCCTTTATCGCTTGCAACGAATGATGTAAACCCGGTGCCTAATCCGGCGCGGGGCTCGGTAAGAATCATGTAAACAAACCGCGTAAGCGGGTATTTACCCGTAGCCAGGTCGGCCTGGTACGGCTGAAATGAGTTTTCTGCCGTCGCCAATTCAGCTGCTGAAACTCCAGCAACCTTCACTCTCTTTTGAAACGAAAGAGATTTCGGGTCGCGGCTGTCGCTTAACCAGCTTATTCCAACCAACCCGATTGCATCAGGATTTTTTGATACAAAATCTACCACATCCAGGTTGTCCTTGGTGGCCGAAAGTTGCTTACCCAGTTTGCCTGTTTTTGTGATGGAGTCAACTACAAACCTTACTATGCCTGAGTTGGGATTATCGAAAACAACTTTGACCATGCCCGATTTTGACTGCGGATTCAACTGCTTCCATTCGGTGATTTCGCCCAGCATCATTTTTCGCAACTGGCTGATTGAAAACAAAGTATCAGGATTTGACGGGTTCACCAATACCGCGATCCCATCAATGGCGACCGGAAACTGCTGGGGAATTAACTTTTTGCGATGGAAATAGTTCAGTTCTCTGGCATTCAGTTTACGCGAAAGTACGGCAAGTCTCACGCTATCGGTCAACAACAGGTTTAACACTTTTGCTTCCGGCAGGTACCTGGGTAGTATGCTTGCATATTTATACATTGAGTGAAAAACAGGAAGTTCGGCCTCAATGATCGGTTGGAAAGTTTCGTCAACGGCTATTTTTACTTTACCTGTTGTCGGGGTATCGGTATTAGCATCCCCTGTTTGTTTTCGCGAACATGATGAGAATAACAAACAGGAAATCAAAGCTATAGCCGGAAAAAGTTTCATCGTTTTATTCTTTTTCTAAAAATTCTTCATCACTTTCTCCGGATCTTGATTCACTCACCACTCTGAAAACCCGGAACAAGGCATACGCTATCAGGAGCACGCCCATAATGGTAGCTTGTGCTTTCGACAAGGAATGCCAGCCATTGACCAGGAGAAAAAGCCCGAGTGAAAAGTATATGCCAATCATCAGGAAACTTAAAAGCAACCTTATCCTGTTTGAGAGCTTGTTAGGTGTATTTTTATTGTGAAAGAGGTTCATACGGGCGAAACTGGGATAAAAGGTATCTAAAAAGGAATCAAAAATATTGAACTCAAAACTCAAAATGTAAAAGTATTGTTTACCCCCTTACTTTTTCATTTTTAATTAAATGTTATATGTTTTTCATTGTTTCTTAATTCGGGATTTTAATAATAAATAGTTAGATATCCTTTTCCTTAATCAGCTGCCTGTCAGGCTCATCTATATCAACAATGGCATACCGGCTGATGCTGCATATATTCATTTCGTCCAGAGCATCAACCAGGTTCTTGTAATTTGCTTCATCGGTTGCCATTATCCTGACCACCGGAGCATTTTTATTTGCCTTTATTTCAGCCATTCGTCTTTGAAAGAGATCCTCATCCATTCGCAGTTTGATTTTTTCAACTCTCAGATCTTCCACTTGTTTGGCCACGTTATAGTTCTTTTCGAGAAGTATTTTTCGCAAACCCTCTGCTGCATAAGTGGTTTCAATCACGTTGGCACCTTCAGTTTTTCCGAAATAGTAAAAAACCTTATCATTTTTCCCTAATATAACAGTTACGGCCTGCGAAGCCTTGGCGAGGGTTTTGTCCGCATCTTCCACTTTTTTATCCGATGGCATGGTGATTTCCATCGTTTGTGGCTTGATGAGAGAGGTTGCCAGCATAAAGAAGGTTATCAGCAGGAAACCCAGGTCAACCATGGGTGTAAAATCGATGCGGGTAGGCAGTTTTTTTGATCTTTTCTTGCCGCTTTTTTTATGCGATCCTGAATCATGACTAATTTCGGCCATTTTCGGGTTTTAAATGTTAGAATTTATTTTCCGGGAGCATTTTCAAGTTTGGTGATCAGGTTGTAACGGTTTTCGTCGAGTTCCTGCAAACTTTTCATCACTTTTTTTATCACCGGGTAGGGCGTTTTCTGATCTGCTTTGATAGCTATCCTCAGTTCCGGGTTCACATCCCTGGCGGCTCTCACCCATTCTTTAAACTGATTGTTGGTTGAATCGGCAGGTATTCCCAGGTTGTTTTGAGGCAGGTCGCGGATTTCGGGCGAAAGGTTCAGAAATGCTTTCATAGCATACATCGGGTTGCCAAATATATCGATCAACGAGAACCGTTTTACCTCATCCGGCGAAAGGCTTACTTTATATGTCTCAGCCATTTTTTCGATTAGCTGTTGCCTCTTGTCCTGGCCGTCAATTCCAAAATACACTTTTCCGGAAGGGTCGACCAACACAGTCATAATGTTAGTTTCAGGGATTTTTATTTCCGAAACAGACGAAGGTGTAGCCACCAGAACCGGTTCTTTTTTTGTAAAATTTGAAGTAAGCATAAAAAATGTGAGCAGCAGGAAAGCCACATCACACATGGCAGTCATGTCGATCCAGGTACTCTTTCGTCGGATTTTTACTTTTGGCATTTCGGATACCTTTTTGCAAACATAGTCGAATTACACATGGTTGGTTGCATAGGACTGCACCAGGCTGAATCCTGCTTCGTCGATGCTATAGGTCAGCTTGTCGATTCGTGTTGTAAACACATTATAGAATACCAGGGCAATAGCCGCAGTTCCTATGCCGAAGGCGGTGTTTACAAGTGCTTCAGAGATGCCTTGTGCCAAAGCTACCGAGTCGGGTGCCCCGGCATTGGCGAGTGCCCCGAAAGCGCGTATCATACCTAGCACGGTACCAAGCAAACCCATAAGCGTTCCCAGCGAAGTGATTGTGGCAAGTACCACCAGGTTTTGTTCGAGAGCGGGAAGTTCGAGCGATGTAGCCTCCTCGACTTCCTGCTGAAGTGCCGTAAGTTTCTGGTCTTTCAACAGGGTGGTGTCTTTTTCGAGCTGCTGGTATTTATTCAAAACCGAGAGCACCACGTTGGCAACCGATCCTTTCTGTTCGTTGCAGGCTGCTTTGGCACCTTCAATATCATGGGTTTCGAGCAATTCCTTTACATCCTGCACAAAGTCGGTGACATCGCCATTGCCGGCTCCTTTGCGGATGGCAATGATACGTTCGACAATAAAAGTGAAAACGATCAGTAAAAGTGTCATCAGAATCGGGACAATAACGCCGCCCTTGTATATAATGGCATAGTAGTTTCCCGGCAAAGCTGCGTTGTCCGAATTATTCCCCTGAAAATTAGCCGGATTTCCCATAATAAAATGAAAAACGAGAATGGCTGCAACCAGGGCAATTGGAATTACGAGAATTGCAAAACTAAGTTTAAAGCCACGCTTTTTTGATTTACGGTTTTTTTTCATAGTTTTTCTATTTGTTGAAGTACTCAGACTTGATTAAGAGACTTTCCACTGAATTGATTTGAATAAGATTCGATCTAACTACTTTCCTGAACTAAAAAACAAAGCACGCAAATTTTATTTATTCTAAAATGCAAAGGATCAAACGTCTGCGCAAACCAACAATCTTCCTTGCATGTTTCAATGATATTTTCGCGAAAAGAATGTCAAATCTGAAGGCAACAGATGAGCCAAATGCATACAGGTATTTCAACCTGTGCCATTGTCACAGAATACTGATATCAATAGATTTCTGCATAATTTCTCCTGTTATAACCATCATTCAAAGGTACAGCATTTTTTTATGTTAAGCCATTAGCCAGGATTGTAAATAATATCCCTGATTTAAAAAAGGCTGCCTGCCGCGGCGCTTGCAGCCGGATAAGATGAGTACCAGCGCAAAGTTAAAAATTGCCTGATGAAGAAATAATACCCGGCATGCTCAGAAAAGAAGGCTCTTCAAGCCAATACAATAATGAATGCCGCCCGCTCAGAATTAATATGCGTGTGGGCGGAAGACCAACTATTGCTTCCTATATGGCTAATAATTATTTTTTCAAATGGAATATGCCATTAAAAGAAAAAAGGCCTATATCATTATATGATATAAGCCATTAGTTGTGATAATTTGTGGGCCCACCTGGACTTGAACCAGGGACCTACTGATTATGAGTCAGTTGCTCTAACCATCTGAGCTATAGGCCCTTTGAACTTAATGCGTTCGTTTGTTGCTATTACGGGTGCAAATCTACAATTTTGCAGCCAAATTAAAAAACTCAAAATAAATATTTTTTTATGAATGAACGTCAATCATCCGAAATCCGGAATATTATCTTCGATCTGGGAGGTGTTTTGCTGAATATCAACCCTTTACTATCTTTAAATGAATTCGAAAAAATAAGCGGAATAGCTAAAGAAGAGCTGAAAAACAGGCTTGCCAATGAACATTTGTTCGAAAAAATTGATACCGGAAGCATTAGCCCGGCTCAATTCAGAAGCGAATTATGCCGGATAATGGATATAAATGCCCCAGATTCCGTGGTTGATGATGCATGGAACATGCTTCTACTCGATTTTCCTCTTCCGAGAGTACAACTGTTGCAGCAACTCCGAAATAACTACCGTATTTTCCTGTTATCAAATACAAACATCATCCATTTTGAAAGCTATACGCGAACTTTTTATGAAAAGTATAATTTTAAAATGACTGATCTGTTCGACGAAATTTTTCTATCATTCAAGATTGGTGTGCACAAGCCTGATGCCGGGATTTACTCGTATATGCTTGAACATGCAAATTTAAAGCCTTCCGAATGCCTTTTTGCCGACGACTTACTGCCGAATATAGAGGCGGCTGAATTGCAGGGAATTTCAGGTATTCATATTAACAGCAACGACGTTATCCACTATTTTGAAAATGGAATACTTAGCGAGATATAAGTTATTGTATGACTGCGATTTATGAACTGAAAACCGGATTTTACCAAATCAGGAAATCAGCCTGTTTGCAGTATAAGCCAATCAGATTTTTACAAACTAATTGCAGGGTGCGACCAGGTTTTATTGTTTCCTGATTTCATGCTCCTTGTCATTTAGCATGCGGTAAATAGTGGTTTTACCTATATTCAGCTTTTCGGCAACCAGGCGTACTTTATTGTCGTACTTATTCATGTAATGACTGATAATGAGGCTGATATATTCGTCGAGGGTAGTTTCCTCGTTCACAAAATCGAGCATAGTTGAAGCATCGGGCAACTTTACATCCTCGGCATTTATAGTATTGGTATTGGTCAATACTGCCGCAAGCTCAATTATAGCTTTTAATTCGCGGACATTGCCAGGGAAAGGGTATTTGCGGAATTTTTCCATGGCTTTTGCCGAAATGGTTAGTTTAGGCATATTATTTTTCTGGCAGAACTCATCAACACAATGCCGGGCTAAAAGAAAAATATCATTTCCACGCGCTCGTAAAGGAGGCAGTTCTATCGGCAATCCCAGCAGGCGGTAATACAAATCCTCCCTGAATTTACCCTTCTTGACTTCTTCCAGTAAATTCTTATGGGTAGCTACGATGACCCTGACATCGAGCTTAAGTGTTTTATTAGAGCCTACTCTGACCACTTCTTCTTCCTGCAGCACCCTGAGTAATTTGGCCTGCATGTTCATGTCCATATCCCCGATTTCGTCGAGAAAAATAGTGCCGTGATTGGCTTCTTCAAACCGCCCGATCCGGAGGTTATTAGCCCCTGTGAATGAGCCTTTTTCGTGCCCGAACATTTCACTTTCAATCAGTTCTCGAGGTATGGCAGTAACATTTACAGCTACGAAAGGCTTGCTCTTTCTCATCGAATTATAGTGTATAGCTTTGGCAACCAGTTCTTTACCAGTGCCTGTTTCGCCATAAATCGAAACCGAAATACTCGTTTTTGTGGCTTTTTCGATGAGCCTGAAGATATTGATAATAGAAGGGTGATCGCCTTTTATAAGTTTATTGTATTCGTATTTTTTACCTATTTCGTCTTCAAGATTTGAAATACGTTGTTTTAAATTGAAATTTGATTTGATGTTTCTCATTAACGACCAGATTCTATCCTTGGTGTCCTGGTCTTTCAGCACATAATCGTAAACGCCTTTCTTAAGTAACTCTACGGCTGTCGAAATATCCTGCTGTCCGGAAACAATTACAACCGGCAATTCGGGGTCAAATTCGCGGATACGTTTCAAAACATCAAAGCCACTCATATCGGGTAGATTGAAATCGAGCGAAATGGCCGAGGGCCCCTTGTAAAGATTGGATAACAACTCTTTTCCTGAGTTGAAAACAGTTACTTCGTAATCAGGATTCTGGGCTAAATGATACGAAAGGATCTTAGCATACATCTGATCATCCTCTACCACAAAAATTTTAAATATATCCATACATTGTCCGCATTTAATATTAATTTCCCTTTTCCGGAAAAGTAACAAAGTAAATCAAAAAAGGATTCGGATTCCCAAAATGAAATTATTTTTTCATTTCAGGAAAACAAGGTCATGCTTTCGCAAGAACAGGAATAGGGAAAATGCTGAAAACAGAATAGAGGCAGATTTGAGTTAAGTATGTTTTTGTTTTTCAGGATTATACAAAAATAATTAAGCAAGATTCATGAGAATATCTTCAACTTCAGTAAAACTTTGCTTTGTAAGAATTTCCATTCGTATCTTTTTAAAACCAGGCAACCCCCTGAAATATCCGGCATAATGCTTACGCATTTCAATTATCCCCTTGTGTTCGCCTTTTTTCTGAATAGCCAGTTTCAGATGAGATAAACTTACTGCAATTCGTTCGGGTAAATCAGGTGGTGCTACTATTTCCCCTTCGCTCATAAATGCTTTGATAGTATTGAATATCCAGGGGTTGCCTATTGCTGCCCTCCCGATCATAATGGCATCAACGCCATATTTATGAAACATTTCAGCGGCTCTTTCGGCACAGGCGATATCTCCGTTGCCAATTATGGGTATGCGCATCCTTGGGTTGTTTTTCACTTCGCCAATTAATGTCCAGTCTGCAACGCCCGAATACATTTGCGCTCTGGTCCGGCCATGAATGGTTATTGCCTGTATGCCAACATCCTGCAGCTTTTCGGCGACGTCAACAATGATTTTGCTGTCATCGTCCCAGCCTAACCTGGTTTTTACGGTAACGGGAAGTTTCACCGCATTTACCACTTCGCGGGTAATAGCTACCATTAGTGGTATGTCTTTCAGAAGCGCGGCACCGGCGCCTTTCATAGCTACTTTTCGCACCGGGCAGCCAAAGTTTATATCAATCAGTTCGGGATTATTCTCTTCGGCCAAACGGGCTGCATTCTTCATCGCTTCGGGGTTGTTGCCGAATATCTGAATTCCAAGCGGCCGTTCAGATTCATCAAACAACATCTTGCTGCTGCTTTTTACTGCCGATCGTATCAATGCCTCGGACGAGACAAATTCGGTATATACCATATCCGCACCATGTAAGCGGCAGATATGGCGGAATGCTGAGTCGGTAATGTCTTCGAGAGGGGCGAGAATGACAGGGAATTTACCCAGGTCAGTTTTTCCAATAATCATTTAACTGTTTTTGTCGTGCAAAAATAGCAACATAAACGAGCGTTTACAATTAATTCATATTCATTACTTTTGCCACAAACATCAGGTATGCTCAGAGGTATTTATTCTCATCTCACTTATTTCAACAAAATTATTTTGTTGACAACTTTGGTTTTAAGCTTTCTCCTGTTCTCGTCGCTTGTAAGCATACTGGTTTTGGTGCCCTTTTATGGATCGGGTGTTATAGGACTGCTCTCAAATCCAGATTTTAACGATGCCTCTGTGATTACCGCAATGAAAGTAATGCAGGTATTCAATATGGCAGGCGGATTACTGCTTCCGGCCCTGGTTTTCATGTGGCTCAGCACTGCGAGTACTGAAAGGTTCACATGGTTTTCCGCTTCAATAAATCCAAAAATCGTTCTGCTTGCTGTTGTTTTGATGGCGCTTATACAACCTGTTATTGGCTGGGCCGGCGACCTGAACAGCTACCTTTCGCTGCCACGGGTATTTTCATCCCTGGAACAATGGATGAAAAGAGCAGAAGAACAGGGAGAGTTGATCACTAATGCCTTTCTTTCAACAACTACAACCGGTGGATTGCTGGTGAATGTTTTTATGATAGCGGTATTACCGGCTTTTGCCGAAGAAATTCTTTTCAGGGGTGTGCTGGCCAAAATATTCTACAAATGGACGAAAAATATACATTTCGCCGTTATTATTTCCTCTTTTATATTCGCCGCCATCCACCTGCAGTTTTACGGTTTTCTGCCCCGCTATTTATTGGGAACGGTTCTGGGCTACCTCTTTCTTTGGAGTGGAAGTTTATGGCCTTCCATTGCAGCACATTTCACTAACAATTTCCTCTCGGTAATCATCGGGTATTTTTATCAGAAAGGACTTGTGAAAACGACCCCGGAGGATTTTGGGATGAATAATTCAGCGTGGATAATTGCAATCAGTTTTATAAGCGTTTCCGGGATTTTGTTTTACATTTATCGACTTTCACCAGCCCAACGCGCAAAAAGTTGATTTTGTAATGCTTAAAAATAGTTTCAGGTTTAATAATAAGCCACAACATTTAAAATGTGGCTAAATTTATTATAAGAGTTTGAGGCTTTCGGCAGTTGTAATGCACCGAAAGGTGGTTACAGAAGAACCACCGTAGAATTGCAATCTGAATGTATTTGTTGCCTTATTCGGCAAGGACAAGTATCCTGTTTTTCAGCACTTCCACCACTCCACCATTAACTTCAAAAAAGAGAGTGTTCTTTTTTGCATCAATCACTTTTATTTTGCCCTTTTTAAGAGCAGCAATCATGGGAGCGTGGTTATTTAATACCTCGAACGAGCCATCCAGCCCAGGTAATTGAGCGAGTGATACTTC
The DNA here is from genome assembly GCA_037142075.1 of Bacteroidota bacterium. Classification (GTDB taxonomy): domain Bacteria; phylum Bacteroidota; class Bacteroidia; order Bacteroidales; family UBA4417; genus UBA4417. Next base: position 45,485 of record JBAXBJ010000016.1, on the reverse strand, counting down.
GCCCTCGTAAATGCTTGTATCTGGGGTTACTATTTCTATTTTCATTTTACAGGCAGTGGAGGTTTAGGCTGTTAGGGGCTATTAGGCTATTAGGCTGTTAGGCTGTTAGGCTATTAGGCTGCTACGCAGCAAGGCTGTTGGACTGTGACAGATATAAGATAGGAGTTATAAATTATCAGTTAAGCGGAACCGAATTGTGAGACAAATATGATTCTTATAATTCCTGAATATCGACATTTGACTTTCGACATCCCTTATTACTCAAATCTCATAACTCATCTCTCATAACTTCCTTAGCTTTCCGCCAGCATTTTCTTTCCTTTTTCGATTGCTTCTTCGATTGTACCAACCAAATTGAACGCTGATTCAGGATACATGTCGACCTCGCCATCAAGAATCATTTTAAACCCTTTGATGGTGTCTTCAATGGCAACAAACGCTCCCGGAATACCGGTAAACTGCGTAGCAACAAAGAAAGGCTGCGAAAGGAAGCGGGCAACCCGGCGGGCACGCTGAACGACAAGTTTGTCTTCGTCCGAAAGTTCGTCCATTCCCAGGATCGCAATAATATCCTGTAGTTCCTTGTAACGTTGCAGAATTTCTTTTACCCTCTGAGCTGTGTTGTAGTGTTCTTCACCAACAATATCCGGACTCAGGATACGTGATGTTGAATCGAGCGGATCAACGGCAGGATATATACCTTGTTCTGCAATTTTGCGATTCAACACCGTGGTGGCATCAAGGTGGGCAAAAGTGGTGGCAGGAGCCGGGTCGGTAAGGTCATCGGCAGGCACATACACGGCCTGCACTGATGTAATGGAACCGCGCTTGGTTGAGGTAATGCGTTCCTGCATCACACCCATTTCGGAAGCCAGAGTCGGTTGATAACCTACTGCTGACGGCATACGACCAAGCAATGCAGATACTTCGGAACCGGCTTGTGTAAACCGGAAAATATTGTCAATAAAGAAAAGAATATCTTTCCCTCCGCTCTTTTCATCGCCGTCGCGAAAATATTCGGCCACGGTCAGACCTGAAAGGGCAACACGTGCACGTGCTCCGGGAGGTTCGTTCATTTGCCCGAAAACAAGTGTGGCCTGGGATTCTTTAAGCAATTCAGGATCAATTAGCGAAAGATCCCAACCGCCTTTTTCCATATCTTCCTTAAAAGCATCACCATAATTGATAACGCCTGATTCTATCATTTCGCGGAGCAAATCGTTGCCTTCGCGGGTACGTTCGCCCACACCGGCAAATACCGACATCCCGGCATAGCTTTTGGCGATATTGTTTATAAGCTCCATGATGATAACCGTTTTACCAACGCCGGCACCACCAAACAGACCAATTTTCCCCCCTTTTGAATAGGGCTCGATAAGGTCAATAACTTTAATGCCTGTATAAAGCACTTCCTTAGAAGTTGAAAGGTTTTCGAATAATGGCGGATCGCGGTGTATACTGGCTACTCTTTCGCGTGAAACGGCGGGCATTCCATCGATGGCATTCCCGATTACATTGAATAACCGGCCTTTGATGGAATCACCCACAGGCATCGAAATGGTCATGCCGGTTGAAATAACATCCATGCCACGGCTCAAGCCATCAGTAGAGTCCATAGCTATTGTACGGATTGTATTTTCACCGATATCCTGCTGGCATTCAAGTACAATAACAGTCCCCTGTTCATTGGTTACTTCCAGCGCGTCATAAATATTAGGAAGCGGAACTTTTTCGTCAAAAGATACATCAATTACAGCACCGATGATCTGTGAAATTTTGCCGATTATTTTTTGATCCATATAAAATTGATTTTGCGAGCAAATTTAAAAAACTAATTGTAAAGTACTGTGTATTTCTGAATATTAATCTACAGGTTCTAATTCCTGTTCCGGTTTGATAGTTTTAGCAGCATGATCCGAAGTATTTTCGTTTTGATCATCTTGCTGTTTTCCAATATGATTTTCGTTGTGTGTTTGAAAAAAACTTCGTTGAAAAATCAGCAAAATGAAAACTCCTGACGTAATTGCTGAGTCGGCCATATTGAAAACAGGCCGGAAAAAGATATAACTATCTCCCCCTAACAATGGAACCCAGGATGGATAATAACCTTCGAGAATCGGGAAATAGAACATGTCAACCACTTTACCATGAAGAAAAGTACTATAGCCACCCTCAGCCGGCAAAAACCTGGCCAGATCGAAGTATGTGCTTTCGCTGAAAAGAACTCCATACAGAGCGGAATCGATAATATTTCCAAGCGCACCGGCTAAAATCAGTGAAAACGAGAAAATAACGCCAAAACCAGTTTTTATCCTGCTCAGGTGAACTATATACCAGCCTAAAAAGCCAACCGCAAAAATCCGGAAAAGGCTCAGCGCTAGTTTTCCATAGCCACCCGCAAATTGCAACCCGAAGGCCATTCCATTGTTTTCGGTGAAATGAATGATAAACCAGTTCCCGGATATATGAAATTCCTGACCAAGGGTCATATGGGTTTTAATCCACAATTTTAACGCCTGGTCGATAAACAGGACGATAAATACTACTAAAAATGATTTTTTAAGCACGTTATCCTGTGTTCGGGTTATTTCTGTTTCAATTTGGCTTCCATGCTTAAAGTGGCATGAGGAACGCTGCGAAGCCTCTCTTTCGAGATCAGTTTACCCGTTTCGCGGCAAATGCCATAGGTTTTATTCTCGATGCGAACCAATGCATTCTCAAGGCTTTGGATAAATTTCTCCTGGCGGCCGGCTAATCGTGCATTTTCTTCTTTCGATAATACCTGGTAGCCTTCTTCCAATACTTTAAATGTAGGAGAAGTATCCATAGTGTCGTTATCATTGCTGTTGGTATAGGCCTCGGTGAGCAATACCAGGTCGTGACGCGCTTTTTCAAGTTTATCCAGAATGAGCTCGCGGAATTCGACCAACTCCTCATTAGAGTAATGTGTTTTTTCTTTTTCTTCTTTTAAGTCTTCCGCTTTCATAATTGGGTGTTTTTTTTATAGAGATAATATTGGGTTAATGTATTAATGATTTAATGTGCTAATGTGCTAATTGAGTTAATGGGTTGATTGGGTTAATGGGTTGATAAGTTGATGCATTGAGTTGTTGATGGGTTGAGTTGTTGATGTGATAATGGATTAATTTCCAAATTACCACATTATCGCATTACCACATTACCGCATTACCACATTATCGCATTTTTTCAACTTTTATTGTAACACTTATTTCTTCGGTAAGCTCAATCGTGTCGGCATCCTGAAAAACCGTATCAGAAACAACCAGCGAATCTGCAAGTGTTTCAGAGCAAATATAGTTATTATAGTTCAGGATTGCACTTTCCAACAATTCATTTTTTTGGAGTTGCAACGATATTTTATCGGTCACTTCAAAACCCCGGTCTTTCCTAATATTTTGGATACGATTTACAAGTTCGCGGGCAAAACCTTCTTCGCGTAGTGCTTTGGTTACGGTAATATCGAGTGCCACGGTAAGGCTCCCCTGGTTGGCTACAACCCACCCCGGAATATCTTCGGTAATTATTTCTACATCGTCGAGCGTTATTTCGATGGTTTCGTTGCCAATTTGCAGGCTAAACGTCCCGTCGGTTTCAATACGGCTGATGTCATCCTGTGAAAAAGCAGAAACGGCAGCAGCAATTTCCTTCATGAGCTTGCCAAAACGTGGTCCGAGTGTTTTGAAGTTTGCTTTTATCTTTTTTACCAGAAACCCAGCTGACTCATCCAGGTATTCCAACTCTTTCACATTTACTTCGCTCAGTATCAGGTTACTCACTTTATCGAGTTGCTCTTTGATATGCTCACCTGTTACCGGTAATAAAATCTTCTGCAGAGGTTGACGGACCCGCAGGTTGGTTTTTTTACGCAGGCTCAAAACCATGCTCGAAACCTGCTGTGCCAGTTGCATGCGTTCCTCTAATTGTTTGTCGATCCTGGTTTGGTCGGCAACCGGAAAGTCAGTAAGATGAACTGACTCGCATGTATCGGCACCCGAAACCACGTTTAAATCGATAAACAGCCGGTCCATAAAGAAGGGTGCAATCGGAGAAGCCAGTTTGGCAACCACTTCGAGACAGCGATACAAGGTTTGATACGCTGATATTTTATCGGTGGTGTATTCTCCTTTCCAGAAACGGCGGCGCGACAGGCGAACATACCAGTTACTGAGGTGTTCGTTTACAAAGTCAGCTATCAGGCGACCGGCGCGTGTTGGCTCATAATCTGCGAAAGCTTCATCCACATTTAATATCAGGCTGTTCAGTTCCGACTGTATCCAGCGGTCGATTTCGGGCCTCTCTGCGAAGGGGATTTCAGCTTCGGCGTAACAGAAATCATCAATGTTCGCATAAAGTGCGAAAAAATTATAGGTATTGTATAAGGTTCCGAAAAACTTGCGCTGCACTTCGGCAATGCCTTCCAGGTCAAACTTAAGGTTGTCCCAGGGCTGTGAATTGGTGATAAGGTACCAGCGTAAAGCATCAGGTCCGTATTTTTCGAGTGTTTCGAACGGATCAACTGAATTCCCGAGCTTTTTCGACATTTTATTGCCGGTTTTATCGAGTACAAGCCCGTTGGAAATTACATTTTTAAATGCAACCGAATCAAACACAAGTGTTGCAATAGCATGAAGCGTGTAAAACCAACCCCTTGTCTGATCAACGCCTTCGGCTATTAAATCGGCAGGAAAATATTCGGGATGGCCGCTGTTTTTTTCGAAAGGATAATGAAACTGGGCGTAAGGCACGGCACCCGAATCGAACCAAACATCGATCAGGTCGGTTTCGCGGATCATTTTCTGCCCGGTAGGCGATACAAGAAAAATATCATCCACATAAGGACGATGCAAGTCGAAAGTATTGTAGTTTTCGGTAGAGTTATTTCCCGGTTCGAAACCGGCAAACGGGTTGACTGGCATAAATCCGGCCCGTATCGATTTTTCAATTTCGGACTGCAGTTCGGCAATGGAACCTATACAAATTTCTTCACTGCGATCCTCGCTTACCCATATCGGAAGCGGAGTTCCCCAGTAACGCGAACGCGACAGATTCCAGTCCACAAGGTTTTCGAGCCAGTTTCCGAAACGGCCGGTTCCGGTAGCTTCCGGTTTCCAGTTGATGGTTTTGTTTAGCTCTATCATCCTGTCTTTCAGAGCCGTGGTGCGTATAAACCACGAGTCGAGCGGGTAATAGAGGATGGGTTTATCGGTGCGCCAGCAATGCGGATAAGTATGTTCGTACTTCTCCGTTTTGAATGCCCTGTTTTCTTTTTTAAGCTTGACAATGATGTCGATATCCACATTTTCGCCTTTCTGCGGATCGTTGTCTTTTGCGTATTCCGACTTTACAAAACGACCTGCGAATTCACCCATGCTCTCGGTAAATCGACCGGTTTTATCAACAAGGGTAAGTGCACCAATGCCATTTTGCTTTGCGGCTTTAAAGTCGTCGGCACCAAAACTGGGTGCGATATGAACAATTCCTGTTCCATCTTCAGTGGTAACAAAATCGCCGGTAATCACTACAAAAGCGTCCCCGGTTTCGGGTTGCTCGTAAGGTAAAAGCTGCTCGTAACGCAGGCCTGCAAGATCTTTACCCTGGAAAGATTTCAGTATTTCGAAAGGGATAGCTTTTTGGCCCGGAACATAATCGTTCATTGAAATTTCAGCATTTTTCTCCGGGAAATATTTACTTAACAGAGATTGAGCTAAAACTACTTTAATCGGTTCGTAAGTATATGGATTGAAAGTGTTTACGAGCACATATTCGATATTTTTTCCTACTGCAAGTGCCGTGTTCGAGGGCAATGTCCATGGTGTGGTTGTCCAGGCTAGTATAAAAACTTCGGTTTTATTGTTCCCGAAAAGGGCCGTGATAAGGTTGTGATCTGTATCTTTCCGGACTTTAAACTGTGCAACAACGGTATTGTCCTTAACCATGCGGTAGCTTCCGGGCTGGTTCAGTTCGTGGGTGCTGAGGCCCGTGCCGGCAGCAGGCGAATAGGGCTGAATCGTATAGCCTTTGTAGATGAGTCCTTTTTTATAAAGCTCCGAAAGCAGGTGCCAGCAGGTCTCGATATAAGTATTGTCGAATGTTATATAAGGATTATCCAGGTCGACCCAATACCCGATTTTACGGGTAAGTTCGTCCCAGCGATCCTTGTATTTCATTACTTCACTGCGGCAGGCTTTGTTGTAGTCGTCGACACTGATTTTCTTACCAATGTCCTCTTTGGTTATGCCTAAGGTTTTTTCGACCGCAATTTCAATTGGTAAACCGTGAGTATCCCAACCGGCTTTACGTTCGACAAAAAATCCTTTTAGTGTTTTATAGCGACAAAAAATATCTTTAATAGCCCTGGCCATAACGTGGTGAATGCCAGGCATTCCGTTAGCCGATGGCGGTCCTTCATAAAAAATGTAAGGTGTGCTGTCGTTGCGGTTTTCAAGACTTTTCTCAAAAATATGTTGTCCGTTCCAGAAATCGAGCACTTCGTTTCCAATCCGGGTTAAGTTAAGTTGTTTGTATTCAGTGTATTTAGCGCCCATCAGTAGGTAATTTAAGCTACGAATTTTAAGGCTGCAAAGATAGGATAAATTATAATATAAAAAATAGCTGACGATTTGGAATATAAGGAGTTAAAAAATCAAACCTGGGTATCTGATAAGCCGCAATTTCGGAATAGAAAGTCAAAATTATAATGTCGTGGAGGAAGACCTGATTCGTTAGGTTTCTGTCAGTTCTACCGCCTGATACAGCCTGGCAGGCGGTCTTTATCGCATACGCCGGGCAGATAGCTGTCAGCACATTCAGCCGGATCGCAGCAGGTACTGCAGACCCTTTTGAAGGCACGGAAGCTGATAAGTTCAATATCTTTTGAGTAAAAATGATCTTTTACCTGCTCTTCGCGCATAAGGTCGGTACTCAGGTATTTTTTATTGGAATCGGAAAATATGGTTGCCACGTTCGCTTCGCTTCCGATCATATTCTGGGCAATTAAAGCCCCGATAAAATTTGCTCCGGATGAAATTCCCATTGCCAATCCCAGTTCGCTTGCCAGTTTCTGCGCCATAATAATGGCATCGCCATCATCCACCTGAACAATTTCATCCAGTTCGTTTAATTTCACGATTTCGGGGATAAATTCGTCGGAGATGCCTTGAATCCTGTGCTTCCCAACTTTATAGCCTGTTGTTAAAGTTGGTGAATTGGCAGGTTCGAGAGCGTGAAGGCGTATTTTCGGATTTTTAGTTCTCAGGAACTTGCCCGTACCCATAATAGTGCCACCGGTTCCTACCCCGGCAACAAATGCATCGGGCATAATACCACGAAACTGAAGTTGGTTCCATAATTCGGGACCGGTTGTTTCGAAATGGGCAAGAATATTATTTTCGTTGCTGAATTGCCTTGGAAGGAAAGAGTTTTCGGTTTCTTTAGCTAACTTTTCGGCTAAAGCAATACTGCCTAAAAAACCGCCTTCTTCCTTTGTTACCAGGTTAATTTTGGCACCTAAACTCTGTATCAGGTTAATGCGTTCGGCACTCAGCCAGTTTGGCATAAAGATAACAACCGGATGCCCCATTGCCTTGCCAATAGCACAAAATGCAATTCCAGTGTTGCCACTGGTGGCCTCAATAATGGTTGCACCGGGTTGTAGTGCTCCTGTTTCGTACGATTTCCGCAAAATGGCATAAGCCATGCGATCCTTTATGCTGCCGGTCATATTCAGGTTTTCCGACTTGGCATAAATTTTCCGGTCTTCGCCTTTGTATTTGAACCTTATTTCAAGCAGTGGCGTATTGCCGATTAAACTTTTTATCTGCTCAATTCTCCTGATTTGAATTTCGTTCATAGTAAGACCGGTTTAACGGGGGCAAATATATAAATTTATGCATACAGCAATCAGATTTAGCATGGATAATTTTAGGTTCTTTCTACGCCTGGTTTCAAATCCAGGAAATCATTGGAAGATCAGATTATAATGTACAGAGTTTACCTTTTCCCGGAAACCAAAAAGAAGCTGCCTTTCGGGGACAACTTCTTTTTTAGGAATTCCAATCTTTAAAACAAACTATTCAAATAACACCTTTTGGTTTAAGGTTAAACTGTTTGTTTTGAGTTTGAGAAAATGCATGCCTTTATAGGTGCCGGGGAAGGAATAATTCAGGATATTTTCACCAGCATTGAGTTTGACAGCAGTTTCAAACAAAATTTTACCATTTATGTCAACCAGTTGCAATATTCCTTTATCGGACGAAGCAAGTGTGCATGAAACATTCAGATTACCATTTTTAACGGGATTAGGGTATACCAGCAAACTGTTTTTATTGCTTTCATCAACTCTTATGCCGCCCAAACCGGTGAGCACACCGCCGCTGTTAACAAAAATTTTGGCAAAATTCTGAAAATAAATATTGGCAACGGTTGCATCATGAATAACCAGGGTATTCTCATCGTTATCGTTGTTGGCTGCTGCGCTCCAGTTATGCGAGCCGGTCCATGCCATCGGATCCGATGTAGGCGCACCCTGGTCAACGATCATATATTTATTGTGCATGATCCCCCCCGAACCCTGATAATATACATAATGCGACGCACCCAGGGCAGTAAGCAGAGTTAGATTAACACTGGATGTGTTATTGCCTTCGGTGTAGGTGAGCATATTTACTGCATTTCCTGCCGCTTTCATGTTGGCAATCGGAGCTGCGATTTCGTCGCGGGTAAGCAGCATGGTAGCAATGCTTAAATCGTGGTTGGTAGTGTTAATTGCATCAATAATCTTAGTGTTAGTGCCATCAGAAGGGCTGAAATAACTTTCAACCCTTTTACCGTTGATCATATATTCATGAGGCGTGTTATTCTTTTTTGCAGAGCCAAAAAGTGCTTTAGCAGCATTGGGATTAACGCCGGAGGAACCCCACATTTCTTCAAATTCAATTTTATAACCACGTGCAAGGCTCTGATCCTGGATAATAACCACATTATTGGCATCCACGTTTATTTGCTGGGTAGTAAGGTTGGTCGAACCTGTCCAGACAAGCGGGTCATTGGCATTTGCCGATTCGGCATCGAAAATAAAGAATTTGTTATGCATAATACCAACCCTGGCAGGATTTGCAGGGCCAATAAGAACATGAACCAAAGAACCCGCCAGTTCATCAACTCCCAGGTTTGCTGTAGTACCACATCCTATCACTCGTACAACAACACCCCTGTTGGCGGCAGCTTTCAGCGCGTTGCTGATATTGCTAATACCCGAATTGTTGAAATTATAAATGGCCATATCAATAGTGTATTTGGCACGATTGATATAATTAATCAAGGTATCGTCAATGGCTTGGTTCAAATAGATCGCATTCACCCCTGTAGAAAAAGAAATATCAACGGGTGTATTAAAATAGACCTTAATATTTCCTGATGAGTTGGAAATGGTGGCAAAAGGCAAAACTCCCGAATATGCGGTATCAGTCCCGTTAACCGAAAATGCTTTTACCCAAATAACCTGGCCGGCCGTAAGTCCTGTCAGTGCGATGCTATGCGTGGTGTCGCCACCTGTGCCACTGGCAACGTTTGTTTTAACCGTTTCAGTTGATAAACCGTAATACATCTGAGTGGTACCTGTAATGTTAGTCTTCCATGTAAAATTGAGCTGCGTTTGAGTAAAACTTGTATTGTTGAGCGTACTGGTGAGATAAATAGGATTGTTACGCTGAATATCGCTGATCGTACGAGGAAGTAATTGGTACCCGGCTGTTGGACTGGCATAGTCGAATTGCGATAAAATTCCTGTTATATTTACAAGACCGGCTGGGATTGGTTGCCCTATAATGTCAGTCTGGCTATTTTTAACGTAAATGAACCCGCTTTCACCATTTGCACTCGTGAACTGGTATTTTTTTTGTGAAAATATACCTCCGGCATCAACGAAGGTAACATTGTTTAGTTTAACCAACCTGGCTTCATAGGTCTCCATGAGTTGCACCGGAGTTAAAATGATGGGTTCGGGCACCGGATTCCCTGAGGACCTTACAACTACGCTGGTTATTGGGTCCATTTCGAGAAGCTGGTTGTAGTTTTTAAGTGTTCCGGTAATTGTAACCGAATCGCCTTTATTTACTGCGTTAAGCGAAGGTCCGGTTGTTGCGGCATAAGCGGCAATACCGGCAGTATTATCCTGAAAGTAACGGATAGGCCCGAATTCACCTCCATGGGTAACAATACCCTTGACAGTTACAACGCTACCGATGGCCATTCCTCGGGCTTCCAAAATGGTATTTTGCGCATTTGTCAGGGCTGTAATCCCCAGAAGAACAAGTGCAAGAGTAAAGATTTTTTTCATGTATGTGTATTGTTTAGAATTATGGTGTTTGCGGGTTATTAAAGCAATCAGAAATTCCTTCACTGTAAAACGAACCCAGTGCGAAATCGGAGTTTCATTATTTACCTTTTCAACTTTATGCACGGTAAATTCACCGCATCAAAAATGGGGCTACAAACGTACAAGTAATTTTGAAGTAAATGGTTGAATAAGTAATATATTTTGGAGCATGAGGAATGCAAACAGCGATGCGCAATACATATACTATTGATCTTGTGCATGATAACACTGTCAATATTTTTTATTGCCTTACTTTCCCCAGCTTAAACTTATGAAGAATAGTGCAGCTTCACCTGATTTAATGTGTACCATTCTTAACAGTTCTTAAAAAAACCAATCCGTTCCATATTTTTTTTTAATTTCGTCCGGTCAAAAAAACGTATTCTGTGTCCGATAGCCTGGTAATAATTCCCACTTATAACGAGAAGGAAAACATCGAGAAGATGATCCGCAAGGTTTTCTCGTTGTCAAAAGATTTTCATCTCCTTATTGTTGAAGATAATTCGCCCGATGGTACCGGTGCCATTATAAAAAGACTGGCACCCGAATTCGAAGGCAAACTTTTTATCCTGGAGCGTAAAGGAAAACTTGGACTTGGTACGGCTTATATTGAAGGTTTTAAATGGGCTTTGTTGCATGGGTACGAGTATATTTTCGAGATGGATTGCGATTTCTCGCATAACCCCGACGACCTGCTGAAACTATACAAAGCATGTGCCGTTGATGGCGCTGATGTTGCAATCGGATCGCGGTATATTAAAGGTGTCAACGTGGTCAACTGGCCAATGGGGCGGGTGCTGATGTCGTATGGCGCATCCATGTACGTGCGTTTAATATTGGGAATGCCTATTGCTGATACTACAGCCGGGTTTAAGTGTTACAAAGCAAAAGTCCTTCGCACCATAAATCTCGACGCGGTCAAATTTATGGGTTATGCTTTCCAGATCGAAATGAAATATACAGCCTGGCGATTGCTCTTTAAAATTACGGAAGTACCCATTATTTTCACCGACCGGACCGAAGGAACTTCGAAAATGAGTTCCAAAATATTTAAAGAAGCCTTTTTGGGCGTAATGAGCCTAAGGTTTAAAAGCATAAAACCTCTTCTCGGTTAAATCCCTAATACTCAATCCTGTTGCCATTTCGCTCGTGTAGGATGCCATTTTCAAATTCCCAAATTATCACATTATCACATTATCTTTTGGCAGTAAAAAAAGAGGTTAACTCAAAACGAATTGAGTTAACCTCTTTTTATTTTTTCTTATACGGTTGTGAATTAACCTGTTTTTTTATCCGAAATATACTTGAATTTTGGAGGAGTGGTTCCTGAAGCAGGAGCAATACACTGGAAAACATACTCGTGGTATTCATTTCCTCCACCGGTTCCGCCTACATAATACACGTAGGTAGTCAGTTTGTAATATACATCAATTCCGCTAACCTGTGGCACAGCATTGGGATAACGAAGTTGCGCGAATATTTGCATTCCTCCCTTTAGCCTGCTCCACATTAAAGCAACTTTAGCCTCGGTGGTTGTAAGTGCATACAACTGAGCATCAATAGTAGCAGGTTGAGTGTAGGTGCCTGTAAAATAGGGATTACGGTAGCTCAGACGGAAGCTGGTATTGGAATACCGACTGGCAAATCCCCAGTAATATTCTTCATTTTTGTAGTAAGGATGCGCAAATATTTTTATAGAATCTGTTGCCAATACGTAATCAACCATGATCTGGTAATCATTTTTTACCATGGTCATCTTCACGGTAGGATCATACAACCATTCGGTACCTACGAAATTGAACTGTTCGGCATCTGCTTTCCAGGTTAGACCGTCAAATCTCAATATCCGGTATTGTCTTTTTGTTGTCTTATTTGAGTCGTAATACATATAAACGACCATCTTAACATCACCTGCAACTGCATAGGGGCATTTTAGTTTCAGAAAGCCATCTAAATACCTCAATACAGGCATTACCGACGACATATTATTGTATTGGCCGGGTTGGTTAGCTGCATTTCCCATCAGGAAATAATCATCCGTTGTAAGTGTAAATTTGCTTGCTGCCGGAATAGAAAGAGTGTCACCTTTATCAACAATATTACAGGTTACATTCATGGTTGATCCTTTATCGGCATACAGGTAGTTTGGATTTAAAAAATAAGGAACGTAACTTTTTGCCTGCAATTTCGAATTGAAGAATTTATTGTCACCAACATACTTTGCACTTACATAAGCAGAATCTGATTTAATCCGGGTGATATCTGCTTGTATAGCAACTGAATCTGCATGCGAAGTAGCAGTTTTTAGCTGGTTATTCAATAACGTAATCGAGTCATTGGCAACTTTGTTAACTGCAGTAGCAATGGCTGCATAGTCAGCGTCGACCAATGTATAGGTATAAGCAGCTAGATTGGTTATAGCTGTCTTGGCATCAAGGCCGTCGAATTGATCGTTGTATTTATTGCAACCACTAAAGAGCAGCACAAATACCAGACCTGATATGAGAGAATAGAATGTCTTTTTCATGTTTTTCGGTTTTTAGAATTTAACTTTTAATGTGGTAGAGAAGGTTCTTCCGAAACCATAAAATACCTGGGATGTTTCCCAGTCATTATTCACGCCGGTGGTTGCATCGGAAATGTACTCGGCATTGAATAAGTTTTGGATATTCCCGACTAATGAAGCGTCTAATCCGCCCATTTTGAAACGATAACTCATGCTTAAGTCGAAAACATATGCATCAGGGATTTGCCATGGTTGGTCGAAGTTAAGATCGCTATATCCTGTCGAAGCAGGGTTGATGCTGAAGTAAGAATAGTTACGCCCGTAGTAGTTTCCATCTAAACCGATGCTGAAACCTCTTAATATTTCATATCTTGCTCCCAAAGCTACTGTTGTTTGAGCAGAGTTCCCTACATGAATATCTTTCAGGTTAACATTCATTTTAACGTGCTCAGGTGATCCGAAAGGAACTTCGTTCCCATTTGCGTCAGCAGGTTGTCCGTTATCGGTATATAAATACCCTGTTGCATTGCTCGCCCAGTTCCAGTTGCCGAGTGATATCATTCCTTTTATCTCCAGGTCTTTAATTGGTTTTGAAACCAGATCAATTTCAATTCCCTGGTGAAGGGCATCTACACCTTCCATATTGACACTTAATGTTTTAGGCGGTACTGCTGGATCTGGCTGGCTAATGGAGCTACGAACAATTGTTTTGTTCATCCATTTTGTGTTATAGAGATTGACATTAGCCGTAAAATACTGTGAGCGGAATCCGTAACCCAGTTCAGTGGAAAATGCTTTTTCGTTAATTGCATTAGGGTTGATGGCATTGCTGGTAGTTGATTGCAGGAAAGCGCCTCCTGAGAAGAAGGGTGCGCGGGAAATAACCCCGATGTTGGCAAATACGTTATGATTGTCGTTTAAGTTGTAGTTGGCACCGCCCTTTGCACAATATCCTAACGCATTAAAGGTCTCCGATTTGGCAAATTCAGGATCGTAGTAAAAGCGGTCGTAGCGCCATTGCGAAGTATTTGATCCTGAAAGGGAAACGAAGGCGCTTAAAGCATCTTTGTTATACTCGGCTTGCATAAATATTCCCTGGCTGAATACAAATCCATCATAATCGCGATAAACGATGTCGCCAACACCCAGTTTTTTCGTTTTCCAGCTTTGGTCGCTCAGAAGCGGACGAGCTGAAGTAGCGTCAATAAAGAAACTTCCGCCGTATAAATCAGTCAGCACATTGGTGTGGGTTCCTTTGTAGTAACGAAGGTCAATACCACCATAAAAATCAAGATTTTTTCTTAGTTTCGTTGTATAGGTTGATATTAACCCATACCATTTATGCTGGTTAATGCTGTTCGACATAACCATTTTTGATCCGTTTGTACTTGCTTTATTATAAGCATAAACTCCACCGTAATCAAAAGTTCCATCGGCAGTGCGGAAAGTTGTATTTGGAACACCCAGGGTTGAGCCGTACCAATATCCGCGATCAGTCGAAGTATAACCTTGTCCGCTTGTGCCGTAACCATCACCTATCGAAGCATAAAGAACTGTCGAGAGGCTTGTATTCGGGCTCATGGTCCAGAAATGGTTTAACGATATCTGTGGCTTGTTATAAACATTGAGCGACGAAACTTTACGTTGCCCGTTCATATCGAAACCATAGGATGCATTATACTTATAAGTGTTTGGTTGCTTTTGCCATTCGGAGATAAGCAGTTTATCGCCGTTATTCCGCTGGTTGTGCCACTGTGGTGCTCCGAATGCCGTAAATGACAGCGAATGTGAAGCGTTTATTTTTTTCGAAACATTTACGAAATAGGAATAGGATTCAAACTCAGTTCCCTGGATATATCCTTGTCCTGTTGTTTTGGCACCCAAAAGAGTGATAGCCCAGTTTTTATCTGTAAGTCCGGTCGAAACAGAGAACCCGATTTTGCTGTACCCATTACTGGCAGTACCGTAAGAAACAGCACCTCCTCTTTTTACATCGGTTGTGTTGGTAAGAATGTTAATAGAACCGCCTAAGGAAGGAGCGGAAACTTTTGAAGCTCCCAATCCGCGCTGAACCTGCATAGAACGGGTAACATCGCCCAAACCTGCCCAGTTCGACCAATAAACTCCACCCCATTCCATATCGTTAACAGGTACCCCGTTGATCATAACAGCCGTATTAGCCGATTCAAATCCCCGTAAATTGATACGCGAGTCGCCGTATCCACCACCTTGCTTGGTAGCATAAACACCTGGTGTGGCTTTGAGTATTTCGGGAAATTCCTGAGTACCCATCTTTTCTTCAATCATCTTTGGCTCCAGTGTCGACATGGCTACAGGAGTCTTCCGGCTGATAGCGACGGAGGCTATAATGACTACCTCTTTCAAACCAACCTGATTGACTGACAATTGAACGGTACCTAAATCGGAAGTTTCTCCTTTTTTAACCGTAACCTCTGTTTCGATTGGAAGGTATCCCACATATTGAGTTACAATTGTTTTCGTCCCAACCGGTGCCTCAAATTTAAAGGATCCTTTTGCGTCCGTTGTAGCCCCTGTGGTAGTTCCTTTAATATAAACAGATGCTCCAATTAATGTTTCATTGGTAGTTGCATCCGTAACTATGCCTTTTACGTAGCCCTGTGCAAACAGTCCTACATTCAAAAACATAAATACCAGAATAATGGTAATTTTTTGCAGCTTTTTTTTCATGAGAATAGATGAATTAGGTTGGAAATTTTTCGGTTTCAAATTTGGACGTAAAAGTATGTTTTTTTTGTATCAAAGTGTTAAAAAGTGTTAAGTTTAAATAAAAACATGGTTAAGGAATTAATCTGTTTCTACACAGGATTCGTTGGAACGGGTATAGAATAGGACAGGAACTGTGAGACAGAAGACCAAAGTTGAAGCTAACCTTATATCATATTTCCCGAAACTGAATAATTGTTAAATAGTAAATTTCATACTATCAGATAGATACCTTATGTGTAACAGTTCCCGGCATAACATCTGATACCTGACGATCAAAATTAAGCAAAATATTTGCAGAATAATCGATATGTTTAGTAAGCCGAAGTATAGTACTTTTGCAGCGTTTTACTGTCGAACAGATCACAATGAACCAAAAGAAATTATTAATACATAATGCTACAATTGTTAATGAAGGAAGGCAGTTTGCTGGTTATGTGCTTATTAGCGGGCAAAGGATATTGGCTGTCGGCGAAGGAGATATTGAAGCTGATAGTACTTGTGAGATGGTTGATGCCGCAGGGATGGTGCTTTTGCCCGGCATTATCGACTGCCATGTGCATTTTCGTGAGCCCGGAGTTACATATAAAGGTGATATTTCGACTGAAAGCCGCGCAGCCGTTGCCGGTGGCGTAACTTCATTTTTCGAAATGCCGAATACACATCCTCAGACGGTTACACTTGCATTACTGGAGCAAAAAATGACTATTGCTGCCGAAAAATCATTAGCTAATTATTCGTTTTTCCTGGGTGCAAGCAACGATAACATAGCTGAAATTGTGAATGCCGACCCTCTCTCAGTATGCGGTGTTAAAGTTTTTTTCGGGGCTTCAACCGGCAATATGCTGGTTGATAAAATTACGGCATTGGAAGAGATTTTTAAAAGATCACCTATCCCGGTAGCAGCGCATTGCGAAGATGAAACAATTATCCGCGCCAACAGTGAGGCTATGAAGCTGAAATACGGCGAAGATGTACCCGTTGAAATGCACCCTGTTATCAGGAATTCAGAAGCTTGTTACCGTTCGAGCGAATTGGCTGTAAACTTAGCCCGCAAACACAATACCCGCCTGCACATCACACACTTATCCACTGCTGCCGAACTCAGCCTGCTCGAGAACAATATACCTTTGAATGAAAAACGCATAACGGCCGAAGTTTGCACACATTATTTATGGTTTAGCGATCAGGATTATGCCCGGCTTGGCACAAAACTGAAAGTGAATCCCGCCATAAAAACAGTAAACGACCGGGAAGCACTTTTAAAGGGACTGATTGAGAATAAAATAGACATTATCTCGACCGACCATGCACCGCACCTGGCTGACGAAAAGGCGAATACCTATTTTAAGGCACCTTCGGGCACACCACTTGTGCAACATTCGCTGCCAGCCATGCTGCAGATGGTGAAGCAGGGCAAAATGCAAATTACGACCCTGGTTGAAAAAATGTGTCATGCCCCGGCAATTTGCTATAACATTGAGAAAAGAGGATTTATACGCCCGGGTTACTTTGCCGACCTGGTGCTTGTAAATGCTGAAAATCCGTTTACGGTTGGAGAAGAGAATATACTTTATAAATGCAACTGGTCAGTATTTGAAGGCACAACCTTCGATGCACAGGTTGAGAAAACATATGTGAATGGTCACCTGGTTTTCGACAAAGGAAAAATAGATGATACAAAAAAAGGACTAAGAATAACTTTCGACAGAAAATGAAATCATGAAGAGACTACTATTCATTGCAATACTGGCTGCAATCACATTTGGTTGTTCCGAGAAAAAAATTGTTGAATCGACTTACGAAAACGGCAACCCCAGGGATGTTAAGTATTACCATAAAAAAGGCAGCGAACTTATCCTCGAGCGCGAGGTGGTATATTACGAAAACAAGCAAAAGAAAATGGAAGGCGGGTATAAGGATTTGTTAAGGAACGGTCAATGGAAGGCATGGTACGAAAATGGCTCTTTATGGAGCGAAGGCGAGTACAAAGACGGAAAGCGTAACGGACTGGGAATCGCCTACCACGAAAACGGGAAAAAATACATCGAAGGCATGTACCGCGACGATACGCGGGTTGGAGCCTGGCGTTTTTACGATACCACGGGCGTGCTTTTAAAGGAAGTAAACTTTGACCTTGTGCCGAAAATCCCCGAGAGTGATACGGTAGAATAATCGTTTTTACTGTTAAGAAATTTCAGGATTTTAGAGTTTCAGAGTTTCCAATCTCCAGTCTCCAGTTTCCAATCTCCAGTCTCCAGTTTCCAGTCTCCAGTTTCCAGTCTCCAGTTTCCAGCCTCCAGTTTCCAATCTCCAGTTTCCAGTCTCCAGTTTCCAGTCTCCAGTTTCCAATCTCCAGTTTCCAATCTCCAGTCTCCAGTTTCCAGCCTCCTTTCTCCAGCCTCCAGCCTCCAGCCTCCAGTCTCCAGTTTCCTTTCTCCAGCCTCCAGTCTCCTGTTTCCTGTTTCCTGAAAGCTGCTCCTACTTAACTGTAAACTTCACAAAAACCGGAAGGTGGTCGCTGTAGCCGCCAAAGTACTTATCGCCCATGGTGCGGTTGGGACGCGATTCGCCGGTTTTATTTTTAAAAAGCAGGTAATCAGCTTTAAAAATGGAAGCATCGTCAACCGAAGTATGCAAACCCTTTTTATCTGCCAGCATATTGCCCGAAACAATTATCTGGTCAAACAAATCCCAGTCCTTGTAATACAAACTGCCTTCACCTTTTTCAAATTGTGGGAATAACAAACTATACAGGTTGTTACTACTGATTTCCATGGCTGGACTCATAGCTTTCAGTCCCACTGTGATGCTTTTGTTAGAGGGTTCATCGTTAAAATCCCCTAAAATCAGGATGTTAGGCGATTTTTCAAGTTTTTGAACTTCATCCAGTTTGGCGCGCAAAACTTCAGCTGCAGCTATACGCCTGGGTTCCGAAAGTTCCGTTCCTTCGCGTCGTGATGGCCAGTGATTGATGAAAACGTGGAGTATTTCGCCCGAATTAAGTTTACCCTTTACATAGAGTATGTCACGCGTGCGGTCGCCTCCGGGAAGCACAACCTTTAACGGTTCGGAAGAAATTACTTTAAAAGTGGCCGGATTATAGAGCATGGCTACATCTATTCCGCGCTCATCGGGGCTGTCGTAATGAACAATGCCGTATTTGGTTTTACTGAGTGCCGGGGCTGAAGTCAGCATTTCGAGCACCTGCTGGTTTTCAACTTCAGCAAAGCCAACCAGGTCGGGCATTCCCGGACTATCAATATCGGTAATTACCTGTGCGGTATGATCAATTTTAGTTTGAAGGCGTTCTTCAGTCCAGGGAACTTTTCCTGAAGGAGTAAATTCGTCATCGTTGATTTTGGGATCATCCTGTGTGTCATACAGGTTTTCCACATTATAAAACATAGCAACAAAAGGCTGTTTAGCCGGTTTTGCAGTTTTTTTACTTTGCTGTGCCGAAGCTATAAACCAGGGCAGAAACGCTATTACGAAAAGGAGGGCTTTTATATTCATGCGCAAATGTACAAATTTATTTTATTTGGAATTTCAAGCCGGATCAAGTTGAGGTCCAAAGCCAGGAATTTTGTTTGGTACATTAAAAAATAAGGTGCCTGAAAATACCATCAGCCAATCAGAGTTAATTCGTTACTTTGCAATCTCAAATGCTGCAGCCCGATGATAAGTATTATTGCCACCGTGCATAACGGATTACCGATGAACAGGATTTTCTGGCATTACCTGCAGAAATACACCTTCCATCCGTTCGAACTTATCGTTGTTGACAACAACAGCACAGATGGCAGTCGTGAATTTTTCAGATCGGTGGGCGCAGTAATGATTGAAAATGAGCTTAATTATTCGTACCCGGTTTGTCAAAACCAGGGAATTGCTGTTGCGAAATACGATGTTTTGGTTTTTATCAATAATGATGTTATCGTTTCGCCTCAATGGGATAAAAGATTACTCGATGCCGCCGATGCCGCGGGACTTGATATAATTACACCGGTGGGAATCGAAATGCTTGAAAACGACTCCGTTACAAAAGCGATAAAGCGCAAATGGCTGAGGGTTAAAAACCCGCTGGCTTTGTTTGGCTTCAGCGATTTCAATTTACGGCTGATGCACCGGCTGATGTACGGAAACTGGGAACGGTTTGCGAATGACAGATTTCAGAAATTCGGTCTTGCCACCCGGGAGGGTTTTATTGGAAATACCGTGATGATGCGGCGGCGGGCCATCGATAAAATCGGGCTTTGGGACGAACGTATACAGGGAGCTGACTTTGATCTGTATATCCGCTCGAAAAAAAGGAATATCGAAAAAGGCGACATAAAACCTGTTCATATGGCATTAGGCGTTTTTATCCATCATTACATACGGCTAACCATAAAATCGACACGTACTCCTTTCGCCGACCAAGAAAACATGATCTCGAACGAAACAAAGTGGGGCATAGAAAAGATGAAAGAATATTGCCGCGATATTACTATTCATTTGTAATTCGCACCTCTACAGTCCAGTAGGTTCAGGCAAACTGTGTATATGTTCAACCCCCGTTTATGTATCTGCAATAAAACCTTACCTTTGCGCCATGGAAACAACACGCCAGAACAAAATAGCCCGCCTGCTCCAGAAGGATTTAGGAGAAATATTTCAGGCCATGGGTCGGGATACCTTTCCGGGTAATATGATTACCGTCACCAAGGTGCATATTTCGCCAGATCTTTTCCTTGCAAAAGTTTATGTCAGCCTTTTTGGCAAAACCGAAAAACAGGAGCTTCTGGCTCATATTAAAGACCACCGGAAAGAAATCAGGCTGAAACTCGGTAACCGGATTCACAACCAGGTTCGTTCCATTCCGGAACTTGATTTTTTTATCGACGATTCGCTCGATTATATCGAAAATATTGATAATCTGCTGAAAAAGAGTTAGAAAGGGATGTGGGATGTCGAATGTTGGATGTCGAAAGTCAAAAGTCGAATGTCGAATGTCATCGCCCCTCGCCTTGTCGCCCCTTCACCCCTCGCCCCGTCGCCCCTCGCCCCGTCTTAATGTTAAAACTATTCAAAATATCCTGAAACAAACATGCAATACGATCCTATTAAACGTTCGCTGGGAAGTGTTTTCAACCGCACTCCGTTTCTCCGAAAAGTATTTTATCGCCTGCTCGATCTGCTTTTATTGCGCTCGTGGCATGTGCGCCGCGAAGTGAAAAAATGGGCTGTCACTGCTCCCAAGGATGCATTAATTCTGGATGCCGGCTCGGGATTCGGGCAATACGATTTTTTTATGTCGTCGCTGAATCCAAACTGGAAAATCAGGGGCGTGGATGTGAAAGAGGAACAGATTGCCGATTGCAACGCCTTTTTCAGCAGCATCGGACGCAAAAATGTAACATTCGCTTACGCCGACCTGACTGCTTTTACCGATGCTTCGGCTTATAACCTCATTCTTTCGGTGGATGTAATGGAGCATATACTCGAAGATGTTGCCGTGTTCCGTAATTTTTACGCTTCACTTCAACCAGGTGGCATGGCATTGATTTCGACACCTTCGGACCAGGGCGGCAGCGATGTTCACGACCACGACGATGAGGGTTCCTCCTTTATCGAAGAACATGTTCGCGATGGTTATAACATTAATGAGATACAGGAAAAACTAAAACTTGCCGGCTTTAAACGTACCGAAGCACGCTACCAGTATGGGAAATCCGGTCAGCTTAGCTGGCGGCTTTCGATGAAATACCCAATCCTGGCCCTTGGCAAAACCAAACTTTTATTTATCCTTCTGCCCTTCTACTACCTTGTTACATTTCCTGTTTGCATGGTCTTAAATTACCTTGATGCAACACAAGCACACAAAACCGGAACCGGGCTGGTAGTGAAAGCATGGAAGTAAGGCGTTGCAAATGATTATTGCAGTTTTGCATTTTTAAACAACTACATTTGAACCTTCCTTTTTTTATCGCCCGCAGGTACCTGATTTCGAAGAAATCGTATAATATCATCAACCTTATTTCGGGTATTTCGATGATTGGTGTGGCTGTCGGAACGGCCGCATTAATTATAGTTCTGAGTGTTTTTAACGGTTTCGAATCGGTTGTAATATCTTTATTCTCCGTTTTTGACCCTGACATTGAAATTACCGTTGCACAGGGGAAAACCTTTCACAGTAACGAGATAAATGCTGATCAGATCCGCTCCCTTCCAGGTGTGATAAAATATACCGAAGTGGTGGAAGAAAACGCTTTGCTGCATTACAAAAACCAGCAATTTTTAGCCACTATCAAAGGCGTGGATTCACTATTCCAGGTGAACAGTCCCATCAGCGATTCATTGCTGGTAACTGGTAAAATGCTGCTGCAGGATGGCGAGCTGGACTTTGCTATTCCCGGTTATGGAATTGCCTATTTCCTGAACCTGGATATGGAAGCCCCCGACAATTTTATTTCGATTTATATTCCGAAGCGGAAAGGCAACCTTACGGGTTTACCCGAAGAGTCCTTCAAGAGTGAATTTATAAAGCCTATCGCTATTTTTTCGGTTCAACAGGATTTTGACGATAAATATATGCTGGTTCCCCTACGTTTTGCCCGTCGCATGCTCGAATACACGGATGAAGTTACAGGTATAGAAATACGGCTTGCAAAAGGCGCAGATGCATCACATGTACAAGAAAAAATTATGGCTGTTTTAGGGCCTGGATTTAAAGTTCAGAACCGTTTCCAGCAGCAGGAAGTGCTTTACAAAATTATGAAGTCCGAAAAATGGGCAGTATTTCTGATCCTTTCGTTTATTCTTATCGTTGCTTCCTTTAATGTAGTAGGTTCGCTCACCATGCTTATTTTAGACAAACAAAAAGACATAGCTATTTTGCGAAACCTCGGGGCCAGGGACATACTTATTAAACAGATTTTTTTTATTGAAGGACTGTTAATTACCCTTTCAGGCGCTTTTGCCGGCCTTATTCTTGGTTTGGGGGTATGCCTTGTGCAGCAAAAATTCGGACTGATAAAACTACAGGGCGGTGGATCATTTATTATAAATGCCTACCCGGTTAAACTGATAGCCACTGATTTTATCTTTGTTTTTATTATCATCGCGCTGATTGGTATTGCAGCAGCCTGGTTGCCGGTACAGCGGATTGGGGTGCAGTTGCGAAAACCGGAATAATAGGGCCACGCGAAAGGATTCGCAGGGTAGCATGGGTATGTAGTGTTAGTCCAGGTATTTATTTGCTAAAAACTTATTTATCAAATATTTTGTCCATTTCCAAAACACCATAATAGATATAACTCCAATCGCATATTTAATTTGGTAGCTATTTTCTAAAATACTAAATATGAAATAGATAAGACCCATAGTTATAAGAGCATATGCAAATAGTTTTTGTCCGTGTAACCAAATGTCTTTAGTCCTCATTGTTATTTTTGTATAAATTCCAAAAATATCGTCACCATATTTAGGTGGAAACAATAAAATCAGAATGCCATAAATAATAAAGGCTAGTCCCACTGTCGAAAATACATTCCAATTGTAACTCATTTGTCTGATATTTAAAATGTGATTTATCTTTTTTCAATATGCCCCACTGTCCCGCTATTCCTTTCGCGTTGTACTTTAAATCCATAAAGATAACATCATATGGCAGGGATTTTCACGGTATCAGTCTGATTGTTTATTTGTTTTTTAAGCCAAATTCGTACCCTATAGTAAATTCAAGAGTGTGCTGTTTTGGTTCAAGCGGAGAACCACTCTTGTTAGAAGTAGTCAAAGCAAAATCGTACCTGGCTTCAAGCATAATTTTATCTTTTGCTACTATCGGAATGCCTACACCACCTCCGATAGCCAATCCGAAATCGAGCCTGTTATGATTTTGCATATTCATGGCATTTTTCTGGTCAATGAACTGTCCTTCGAAAGTGCCTTTAAATCTCTCGACCCCGCTTATTAAATACCCTGTGTATATTCCGGTGTTTAAAAAGAAATTATTCTTACTGCCGATTTTTAATTTAATAAGAACCGGAAGGTTAATATAATTGTACGTATAATAAGTGCTGCCGCCACTTGACGAAGCGCTGGCATCCATTGAATATAAATCTAAATATTTGGTTCCTTTCTGTTCAAAACCCAGTTCGCCTTTTACAAACAGCTTTTCTTTATTGAGCTTATAGTCGGCCAAAATTCCAAAAGTCATTCCTGTTTTAAACGAAGATTTTGCATAGGTTGCAGTATAAAAGTCAGAAAAGGTGACACCTCCTTTGGGTGTTAATGATACAAACTGACCCCGCACGGAACAGGTAAAAACCCAGAAAATCAGTGATAGTGCAAATGTTGATTTTTTCATAGTGTTTTTTCAAGTATTTATACAGCAAGTAATTCTGTTCCTATGAACTATAGAAACCGTAAAAATAAGCGTTTTCAGCAAAAATTCCAGTTCTGCGTTGTTCTATAAATCCACAATAATACTCTGGTTACATGTCGAGTGAGAAATTCATTGAAGAGAACGCAATACCGGCTAATACTAATAATGCCAAACCAATTCCACCCAGGACAAGTGCTGTGGTTTTCCCGGGATCTTCTTCGATGCTCTTAACTTTTAGTATTCCGGCAAGTGGTAAACTAAGAATTTTTGCAGGACTGATCCTGACTAAAGAGTCTGCTGTCGGATATATACCGATAAAATTACCTGTTGTTAATACATCAAAATCCGGGTTATAGATTTTGCCGGTTAAGGTATCATTTACGACTGCTATTTTCTGCAATACATAGACTGATTTGTGGCAATGGATGGCATAGGCGAATTTCGGAGAATATGCCGGAAGATTTGCAGTTGAAATAATGTTGGAAGTAACACATCCGTATTGTTGTAACAACAGGACGAAGATCATTGACAGTGAAATAATTCTTTTAATTGCTTCAAGGAAAGTTTTCATAAAAACAGGTTTTAAAATAACTTGCTATTGCGATTTTAAACTACAACACCCCTGCTATCTTGCTAATCCTTTCTCCTTATTTTTGAAATCCACGACAATGAAGTCATTCGGCAGGGATTTGTGTAGCAGTTGATATGCGGCATTCCATAAAAGTATTTGGTGGCGGCGCCAACTACCTGCCGAGGACCAGTGGTTTATTCGCGGTTGTTGTTTGCCTGTGAATTCGAAATTACAGATTCAATTTGTGCAATAAGATTCACCAGGTCATTTTCGATTATTGTCCAAACAATTTCATAGTCAATCCCGAAATAGTCATGCACAATTCTGTTTCTGAAACCCCTGATTCTATTCCATTCAATTTCTGAATTCATTATCCTGAAATCAGGGTCAATTCTATTGGCTGCTTCACCTATAATTTCAAAATTCCTGACAACTGCGTCAATTGTTTTATCATCGTTCAGGAATGAATCATAGTCCAGATCTGCCGTGTATCGTACAATTTTCAATGCCGATTCAAGCATATCTTCAAGAAGCAATATAAGATCCCGATCAGACATATGTTAAATCTGCTTGAATTTTTTGGTAGTATTTATCTTTAATCCCTTTTCGTGATACCAGATCGACCTTAAATCCAATTAGTTTTTCAAGTTCTTCGGCCAGGTCAACAAAACGCAAGCCTATCTTGTCGTTAAATTCAACCAAAATATCAAGATCACTTTCTTCCTTCTGCTCTCTTCGGGCATAAGAACCGAAAATTGCCAAAGATTTAATCGGGTATTCGGCAAACAGATGCTGTTTATTTCTCCCTAATATAAGTTCTATTTCATGAAGTGTTTTCATAAGTCAAAAATACGATTTATTTGTCAGACAGCAAAAATGCCTTTTGCTGCTTTCAGGTGGACTCAACAATTAATTACTCTGCGGTTCTTTGCGTCTTCTTCGCGGAACTCTGCGGTAAAGATGAATTTAACCGCGGAGAAGCGCGGAGTTTGTACGCAGAGAACCTCAAAGACAGATAGTTGCCACAGATTACGCCGATTGCACAGACAAATATTATTTTATAAAACTGCTGAAACCAGTTTAGATCTGTGAAATTTGCGAAATCTGTGGCTAAAACACCTTTTAATGAAGGTGAACAGATACCCGTTTTTTATTTATTTGCAGGTACATTTGAGAGCACCCGATCGCGCATGCCTTTCATCACTCGCATAGGCGTTTCAGTAATTACCGAATTATAAAGCCACGCAGGAATATTCCCGCCGGGGTCAACAAATCCCTCAAGAATTACATGAACATAGCCATCGGGCAGGGATCGAACGGTCCATTTCTGCCAATAACGTTTAATCCTTACCAGGCCCGGTCGTTCGGCGACTGCATTGGGAATGGGTTTCGAAAAAATGATCCTGTCGCCGGTAACCGGATCGATAGAAATGCGGGCTTCAAGAGCAAGATCGCGCTTCGAAAACGGCCATGGCACATTGTATACCAGGTAATAGCGGATCATTTTATCTTCCTCAAAAGCGAGAACTCTTTTTTCGATAATATCTTTATCCCACCATTCAATATTGTTTGCATTGCCGACAATAAGGTTAACCTTCACGATATCAGCCTTGAATATTATCTCACCTCTGAATGATTTCAGAGAACTTTTTGCCTCGTCGCGGGTATAAATTTTAATACCGGTACTTTCTTTGACAAAATTCCATTGTTGCCCGAATACGAGTTGCGTGGATAAAAACCAAGCTATAAAAAGAACCAGAAATACCCGGAAATAACTCATCATCTGAAAAGGTTTACTATTACCAATAAGCAGTGTCATCATTGAAAACAACACAAATAGGTCAATTGTTCTGCAAATATAATTAAAGTGCTGCCGTTACAAATAATTAATAAAACGGTTGAAAAAGCTATAATGAGGTAATTGATATTCGTGGCTGCCTGTTTGAATTAAATAAGAGATTTACGATTTAACACATGGCTTTTGACTCAGATTCATGCTGATAGATATGCAAATATCCGATTATATGTATGTTAGAGAAATCGAAATTGTTTGTGCCGGTTTATTGAAATTAAATTTTGCATCATCATACTTTGGAGGTCCGAAATGGCCTTTTGCATTGTTCGAAACGCCTATACCTTCTTTAGGCATGCCCAGAAAATTAGTTTTCAGTTCTTTATTTTTGTCCTCATCGTGAAATACATAAACGGCATAGGTTCCCATGTCAATATTCGTAAAAGTATATTCGGCTGAATTGCCGGCAATTTTAATATATCCGGATAACAGCGCCTTTTCAGTATGATTGGGGAAGGCATCCCCTGCATTAAACAGGAAGAAAGCTGCCTGCCCGCTATTATTTTTAAAATTAGTCACAACAACCTTGAGGTTCCCCTTCACAATATGGGTCTGACTGGTAATTGGTAAGCTTGCCATTGCAATGAGTAAAGCAAGCACATATTTTATTAAATGGGCTTTTCGCATAGTTTGATTTTTTTCTACTTCATCATCTATCTGATATGTGTTTGCACTATGGGAAAATTGTATTTAATCCGGAGCCAGCTATGCGCCTTTCAAACATTTTATCCGGGGTTGGCCTTTCAATGATTATTTCATATGTTTCAATCTATCAAAGGTATCCCAAAATGAGATGCTCAAGCACCTGTAATAAAAAAAGTATTTCCTGCTTCATATCTTAATTTGAATATTTCTTTTACGGTATCAATAAATATATAACTTTGTAGCTCTTAATTAGTTCAATCATTTAATTTAAGATTAAGTATGAAGAATTTTTTACATTTGATGGCCAGCGGTCTCACAGTATTTGTTTTGCTTTTTACCGGTTTGCAAACCAATGCTGCCAACGAAATTATTATCAGTGTTTCGGGTAAAAACAGTACTAACGTGCTCGAAAACACATTCAACCGCTTACAGGTATCAAACACCATCAGCAGCTTCAACACACTGTGGCTCAATACCGAGAAAGGTGAATTTGTCGAATTGCTTGCTGAATCTTATGCAAAAACCAATACTCCGGGTGCACCCCAGTTACCTGTGCTTAGCAAACTGATCGAAATACCGGCAGGAGCAACACCTGAAGTGAAAGTGATCAACTATGAACTTACTGAATATAAACTTTCCGATTTCGGAATCACGCAGAAACTTTTCCCGGCACAAATTCCACAACCAAAAAGCGGTGGGAAAGTGCCTTTTTCATACAATCAGCAGTTATACGAAACAAACAGTTTTTACGGCGAAGTCCTTGCCCGCGTTGAAGTTGCAGGTTATATGCGTGGCGTTCAACTGGCAAACCTGGTTATTTCGCCGGTTGAATACAACCCGGTAACCAATACGATCAGGGTTTACAACAACCTCGTTGTTGAAATTCGTTTTACCGGTGCCGATAAAGCCTTAACCGCTGAAAATAAAGCCAAAACCCGATCCCCATATTTCAGCAGCGTATTCCACAGCGTGCTAAATTATCAGCCTGTTGATGCTCCCCTCGATACTATTTCGAGCATTCCGGTAAAATATGTGATCGTTTCCGACCCCATGTTCCAAAGTGCATTGCAACCCTTTATAAAATGGAAAATCAAACGCGGGTTCAATGTCATCGAAGCCTACACCAATAATTCAGCAGTCGGCACCACGTTTAATTCGATAAAGGCATACCTGCAGAATCTTTATACTTCGGCCACCGTTGCCGATCCGGCACCCACTTTCGTGCTTTTCGTAGGCGATGTGGCCCAGATACCGGCTTACAACTGTGGTGCGCATGTTACCGATCTTTACTATTGCGAATATACCGGCGATTATTTACCGGAAGTATATTATGGCAGGTTTTCGGCGAACAATGTGGCTGAATTACAGCCGCAGATCAATAAAACCCTGCAGTACGAGCAATACCTCATGCCGGATCCATCCTATCTGAACGAAGTGGTTATGGTAGCCGGGGCTGATGCTTCGCACCAGTTGACATGGGGTAACGGGCAGATAAATTATGGTACTCAATATTATTTTAACGCAGCACATAACCTTGTATCACATACATATCTCCAGCCTGAGCCGGGAGGAGGCAATTATTCGCAGAATATACGTAACAATGTAAGTGCCGGCGTTTCGTATGCCAACTATACCGCTCACGGAAGTCCGGATGGCTGGGCTGACCCTTCCTTTTCCATTTCGAATGTCGCCAGCTTACAGAATAACAATAAATACGGCCTTTTGGTGGGTAACTGTTGCCAGACAAATACCTACAACCAGACAACTTTCGGCGAAGCTCTTTTGAGAGCCGAGAATAAAGGGGCTTTAGGATACATCGGTGCTTCGGATTACAGCTACTGGGACGAAGATTACTACTGGGGTGTCGGAAATGGCCCTATCATAGCAAATCCGACTTACGAAATTACCGGTTTAGGTGCTTACGACCGCACTTTTCACGAACATGGCGAACCCAGGTCGGAATGGTACAGCACCATGGATCAGATGGTTTTTGCCGGCAATCTCGCCGTACAGGAGTCAAATTCGGGTATGAAACAGTATTATTGGGAAGTTTATTGCCTGATGGGCGACCCTTCGACGATGGTCTATTTCTCGGTACCACCGGCTATGAACGTCGACTACATGCCTTTGCTTCCACTGGGAACGCCAGCTTTTGAAGTTCAAACCGAACCATATGCCTATGTAGCTATCAGTAAAAATAATGTACTGCACGGTGTAGCCGAAGCCGATGCAAACGGACTCGCAATTGTATCATTACTTCCTTTCACCGAAGCAGGTTTTGCAAACATCGTTATTACCAAACAAAACCGTCAACCCTATATTGACAGCGTGCTCGTTGCGTCTCCAGCCGGTCCTTACCTCGTATTGGATAACTACCAGGTTAAAGACAATGGCGGCAATAACAATCAAATGCCCGAGTTCGACGAACCGCTCACGGTAGATCTGACATTCGAAAACTTTGGCAACTCCGATGCCGTAAATGCGACTACAACACTCACTACAAACGACAATTTTGTAACGCTTCCAGCCAATACACATATATGGCCAATGATTGCCCGTAACTCTTCGGCTACTGCCCTGGATGCCCTCAGCATTAAGGTAAACAATTACGTTCCTGATCAGCATACCGCATCTTTCACGGTTACTACCCAGACTGATACGAATACTTTTACCTCGGAATTCAGCATTCTGATCAATGCTCCAGCGCTTCAGAACGGAGAAATCGCTTTCAGCGATGCCGCAGGAGGCAATGGAAATGGCCGTATTGATCCGGGTGAAACTATTCAATTGTCAGTTCCTACATCTAATTTAGGTCATTGCACATCGTTGGAAGTTACATCGCAGCTATTTGTTGTGTGCAATTATATAACCAATAATTCACCCATTGTAAACTTCGGCACCCTCGCGCCCGGAGCAACAGGGATTGCAACTTTTAGCTTTACGGTAAGCCCGGATGCACCCCTTGGCACTGCATTTTCGATATATGTTGCCGGAATAGCAGGAATGTATAATTCGGTATCTTCGCTTTCACCTACCATAGGCATACAGGTAGAAGACTTTGAAACAGGTACTTTCCAGAAGTATAACTGGCAGATGAAGGGTTCCAATCCATGGAAAATCGGCGTTGGCGGCAGCAATAAATACGAAGGATATTACGGAGCCATGTCGGGTGCCATAAATAACTCGCAACAAAGTGAAATGTTCCTTGACGGGCAAGTTTTATCAAACGACACCATTTCGTTTTACCGCAAAGTTTCTTCACAAAGTGGTCACGACTTTCTGAAATTTTATCTCGATGGCAACGAACTGGGCAACTGGAGCGGCAGCAAGGACTGGGCAAAGGTAAGTTACCCGATACAGGCAGGAAACCACCGCTTCAGTTGGGCATACGAAAAAGACGCTACAATTATATCCGGGCAGGATGCCGCATGGATCGACTATATAAAATTTCCTCCTTTCAGCCAGTCTGCAGCCGCACAATTATCCGCCAGTGCAGTGGCCGTTCCGGCTACCATCTGTGCAGGAAATCAATCGCAAATGTATGTTTTCGCTACCGGGGCCATGGGTGCTTACAGTTATGTATGGACTCCTGCTTCTACCCTCAGCAACGCGGGTATATTTAACCCACTTGCCAGTCCTCCCGAAACAACTACCTATGAAGTGCAGGTTACCAGCGCGCTGCTCACAACATCCGCTACTGTTACTGTAAACGTTGAACAAGCACCTGCCACACCAGTAATTACGGTTATTTCGGACCACCTTGTTTCGTCAGTTACGCAGGGCAACCAATGGTACAACAGCCAGGGGCTAATTGCCGGAGCTACTTCTCAAACTTATTACCCGACTCATACCGATACGTACTATGTAATCGCAAACAGCAATGCAGGTTGTCAATCCGCTTCCTCAAATGAAATTGTATTTGGCTTTACAGGCACAAACCCCACGGTTGAAAACGATTTTTCGGTTTATCCGAATCCTTTCACCGCCAAGCTGAACATTGATTACACCGTTAAATCAGCCGGTCCTGTTAAAATAGCCATTTACAATGCAATAGGCACCGAAATAAGCATTGTTGAAGAGAGTGTGAAAACTGCCGGAAATTATACATCCATATTTCAGGGGAACAATCTTCCTGCCGGAGTTTACCTATGTAAAATAGTTAGTAGCGACCAGGTTCAATTTGCCAAAGTGGTTAAAAACAAATAATTAATTTGAGTTCTATCAAATCCATATTTATATGAAACAAACCTTAAGTGCCTTATTCCTGCTGATTTGCCTTGCTTTAACCTCTACAGCCGGTGAATGGAAACCTATACGATCGCAACAAGCCGTTGATGCCGCCGTTACGCTGGTTTCGTCCGATATTTCCACTTCGGTGGTCCATTTCAAGTTGGATGGATTCTTTCTAAACCAGGTTAAAACCCCTCGTGGAATTGCATATACGGTTTCGTTGGGTGAAACCACCCCAATGTTGGATAAAAGCGCTCCGGATGTGCCAAAAATGACTGCATCGGTTATAATTCCCGATATGGCTATGATGGATGTAGAGGTGGTTTCGTCGTTGTTTGTGGATTACGCGAATATGGAAATCGCTCCTTCGAAAGGAAACCTGACCCGGGATATCAACCCTGCATCAGTGCCTTTTGAATATGGCAGGGCATATAACGAAAACAAGTTTTACCCGGGATCCAAATCGGGACTGCGCGACCCGTTCATCCTCCGCGATTACCGTGGTCAGACAGTGATTGCATATCCGTTTCAGTACAACCCGGTAACAAAAGTGCTCAGGGTTTATACCGACATAACTTTGAAACTGAAGACCATTAACAGCAACGGATATAATACGTTAAACCGCAGCCAGTTTCCTTCGCGCCTCGACCAGGATTTCAGCCAGGCTTACAGCAAAGTATTCCTTAATACTACTTCGTTCGATTATACACCGCTCAGCGACTATGGGAGGATGCTTATTATAAGCTACGGAAGCTATATGCAGGCCATGCAACCATTTGTGAAATGGAAAAACAACATGGGTATAAAAACCGAAATGGTGGATGTAGCAACTGTTGGTGCTAATCCGGCAGCAATTAAATCATATGTTGCCAATTACTACAATACCAATGGTTTAACGTTCCTTCTGTTGGTTGGTGATGCTCCCCAGATACCTACCAATACTTCAGGCAGTATTGGTGGTCCCTCCGATAATGCTTACGGATACCTGCTTGGTAACGATCATTATCCGGATATTTTCGTAGGTCGTTTTTCGGCCGAAACGGTTGAACATGTTAACACCATGGTTCAGCGTACTCTTGAGTATGAAAAAGAACCTTTAACCTCCACAAACTGGTTCGATAAAGGGATTGGTATTGGTTCAGATCAGGGCCCCGGAGACGATAACGAATACGACTATCAGCACATGCGAAACATCCGTACTGATTTAATAGGTTATACTTTTGCAACGGTTGCCGAATTGTACGACGGCACACAAGGCGGTGAAGACCTTCCGGGAAATCCTACACCAGCTAATGTTTCGGCCGAATTAAATGCAGGTCGTTCGGTTGTTAACTATGTAGGCCACGGAAGCGATAATTCGTGGGGTACCACTGGTTTTTCGAGTACAAATGTGACAGCACTTTCCAATAATCATATGTGGCCGTTTATCTTCAGCGTGGCCTGTGTGAATGGCAACTTTTCAGGAGGAACCTGCTTTGCCGAAGCCTGGTTGCGGGCTAAAAATGCCTCGGGTCCAACAGGAGCCGTTGCCACATTGATGTCAACAATTAACCAGAGTTGGAATCCGCCTATGGACGGGCAGGATGAAATGGATGACATTCTGGTTGAATCATATCCTACAAATATCAAACGCACTTTTGGCGGCCTGTCGATGAACGGCTGTTATAAGATGAATGAGACATATGGTGGTGCCGGTGATGAGATGACCGATACCTGGACTATTTTCGGCGACCCATCGGTCATGGTTCGCACTGCCGCGCCAACGGCCATTACCGCAACACACGAAAACCAGGTATTCCTGGGCACAACTTCGTTTATTATAAACTGCCCGGTTACCGGAGCTTTAGCTGCATTAAGTGTTGATAACCAATTTCTTACTGCCGGATACGTTAGCAACGGACTTGTTACCTTAAGTTTCCCTGCGTTTCAATCGCCCGACACCATTCATGTAGTCATAACTGCTTTCAACAAAACGCCTTACATAGTTGATGTGCCTGTGCTTCCAAACAATGGCCCTTACCTGATATACAACGGCAATACGATCGGCGATGCTGCATTTAACAACAATGGAAAGGCTGATTTCGGTGAAACCGTATTTATGGATGTGGTTTATACTAACATCGGCGTACTGAATGCAAATAATGTAGCGGTAACAGTTACTTCGAACGATCCCTTTGTCACCATGCTCGATTCAACCGATGTATACTCAGTTATTCCCGCCGGTGATACGGTAGCTTTGATAAATAGTTTTAGCTTTTCGGTTGCCAATAGTATTCCTGACATGCATGTGGTTACTTTTCATTATACGGCTCTATCCGGGAGCGATTCCTGGGCAGGGAACTTTACCGTTACAGCCCATGCCGGGGTGTTAAATTATACAACATTCACTATCAATGATTCGCAGACAGGAAACAACAACGGCAAAGCGGATCCGGGTGAAACTTTTGATGTTTCAGTTTTTGTGAAAAATTCAGGGTCTGCAGCAGCAATCAATACTACAGCGCAAATTTCATTCAACGACCCTTACGTTACCTTGCTTTCGCAACCTGCCATGAACTACGGAAATCTGGCTGCCGGCGAAGTAGTTTCACAGACATTCACCATGCAGGCACCAGCTAACACTCCCAGCGGACAGGTAATCCCGGTTACCCTGCTCATGACGGCTAACCTTGGCTTACAAACTCTCGATAATTTCAGCGTGGTGGTAGGTCAGATTCCGGTTGCGGTCATTGATTTGGATTTAAATCACAATTCAGGGCCAGCTATACAAACATCGTTGGTAGCAAACAACGTATTTGCGGAATATAAAACAGCTATGCCAGCCGATATCAGCGGTTATTCCACATTGTTCGTATGTCTGGGTGTTGGCACAAAAAAACATGTGCTCACAACCGTTGAAGGACAGAAACTTGCAGCATTTACTGATGCCGGCGGAAACCTGTATATGGAAGGCGGCGATACCTGGTATTACGACCCTAAAACTGCCGTACATCCTAAGTTTAATGCCAATGGTGTTATGGACGGCAGCAGCGACCTGAGCACCGAAATCGGGCAAACCGGTCAATTTATGGATGGAATTAGTTTTACATACAATGGAGATAAGGATTTTATTGATCATATTGCACCCATTGCACCAGCCTTTACGCTGTTTAAAAACGAAACACCACTCTATATATCCGCAGTAGCAAACGATGCAGGCACATACCGAACTATTGCCTCAGCTTTTGAGTTTAGCGGACTTCAGAATGGTGCAGCACCCTCCACTCAGGATGAATACATGCACCGTATTATCGAATTCTTCGGGATACTTTCGTCGCCCTACACGGCCAATTTTATGGGCAACCCTATCAATATCTGCGAAGGCGGTTCAGTTACCTTCAACGATTATTCCACGGCAGGCACTACCTCATGGGCATGGACTTTCCCCGGCGGCATTCCCGGAAACAGCACTGAATCCAATCCTGTTGTTGCTTATGCTGCCCCAGGCCTGTATAATGTTACGCTGACCGTTTCGAACGGAAATATGAGCGATACATTGGTGAAAAACAATTATGTATGGGTCGAATACTGCACAGGTCTTGAAAATAAACAAAATCAGGAAGTGGCAGTTTTCCCTAACCCTGCCAAAGATTTTACATCCGTAACTTTTGGCAGCTTTACAGGTTTTGTTGAACTTAAACTTACCGATTCCATGGGCAAAACGGTTTTGACTGCAAACCGGATTGACAGTTCCCGTGCCTATTCGCTTAACATTTCGCAATTACCCGAAGGAATGTATTTTGCAACCATAGCCGCTGAAGGTCGGCAGGTTGTTAAAAAGATTGTTGTAAACAGGTAAGGATAAATTTCTGAAATTTAAAAAGCCATCAGAAATTCTGGTGGCTTTTTTTGTGGTGCACCCGGCATTGGTGGATTCATCTTTTCAGAATGCCGGGATGCAAGATTTTGGATGCTGACCAGCAGAACCCCCCGTGCAATCAGGAAAACCATTTCATGAAAAATTTCAACACCTTCATTTTATTCTGGTATGGTGCATATCTCACCGGTAAGTCGAGGAAGTTGAAACGGGTAGTGATTCCTTTCTCATGGGTAAAAGTATCGAACGAATGTTTACCATGATAAGCACCCACACCGCTGAACCCAATTCCGCCGAAAGGCAGGCGGTGATTCGCAAAATGAACAATGGTATCGTTAATTGTCCCCCCGCCAAACGAATGTGTAGCTATAATTCGTGAGATAAACCTTCGCCGTTTCGAAAAAACGTACAAAGCGAGTGATTTCTCATACGATCCAATGAGGGTATTAAGTTCATCTTCCGTTTTGTAACTGATAATGGGAAGGATAGGACCAAAAATCTCCTGCTTCATCACCAGGCTGTCCGGTTTTGGATTATCAAGCAAGGTCGGGGCAAAGTACAGATCGTTACTATCGGTTAATCCACCCATAAGTATTTTTTCACCAACCAGCAGCTGGCGCAATACTTCGAAATTAGTAGGGTTGATTATCCTGGCGTAATCGGGCGACTGACGGGCGTCTGCACCGTAAGTTCCCGTAATTTCATTTTTACATTGTTCAACAAAATCATCCTTCACACTTTCGTGAACCAGCACATAATCGGGCGCAATGCATGTTTGACCGCAATTGATATACTTTCCCCATACGATGCGGCGCGCTGCCAGCGGTATATTTGCAGTTTCATCCACTATACAGGGATTTTTACCACCCAGTTCAAGGGTTGTCGGCGTTAAATTTTCAGCGGCAGCTTTAGCCACAATTTTACCAACTGCAATGCTTCCGGTAAAGAAAATATAATCCCAGCGTTCGCGAAGCAAGCGGGCGGCAACTTCAACATTGCCTTCTACAACAGTCACATGATCGGGATCGAAAACGGCTGCAATTATTTCAGAAACCAATTTGCTGGTATTTGCCGAATGCTCCGAAGGTTTTATAACCACGGTATTTCCCGCGGCTATCGCGCCGATCAAAGGCGAAAAAACCAGCTGAAAGGGATAATTCCAGGGTGCGATGATCAGAACGGTTCCATAAGGCTCTTTATAAACCCGGTTTGTAGATGGGAAATTTACCAGCACCTGCCTCACGCACCGCGATTTTGCCCATGAGTCCAGTTTGCGGATCGCAAGGTTGAGTTCACTGAGCACAATCCCGGTTTCGGTCATTACCGATTCAAATTCCGGTTTCCTGAAATCGTCGTACATGGCCTTTGCGATATCCTTTTCGCGTTTTACCAATTCTTCGCGCAAGCGAATCATACTGGATTTCCGGAAGCTCACATCTCTGGATTTCCCACTTTTAAAAAACTCTTTCTGACGATCAACTATGGATGTTACTATCATGAGGGGGAAATTATTTTGAGCTGGTTTTAAAAAAATGATGTTGGGTGTTTTATCAGTGCTGAGTGCCGAGTGCTGAGTGCCGGGTGCCGGTCGGAACCTGGAACCTGGAACCTGGAACATACCCTTTAACTCAGTTCCCCATCTTTCCCGCGATCTTACTCATCCCTCTTTCGGAAATTGCGGTTATGGATAATGAAGGATTTACTCCCGGGTTGGCTGAAATCATGGAACCATCAAAAACAAACATATTTTCGTACCCGAAAACCTTGTTATTGCTGTCAATCACACCTTCCTCAATCGATTTTCCCATGCAGGCACCCCCTAAAATATGTGCTGTTGAAGGAATTCCTGCTAAAACTTCGTTAACCATGATTTGTGGTTTGCCGTTAATTATATTTGAAAAAAGATGCGCAACCCGGAGTGCTTCAGGAATAAACGGGGTGGGTGCCTTGCCTTTTTCAATCCGTGTTTTGATTCCGAAAATTCCTTTGCGCAGCTTTAATGTGCTGTCGATATGCTGCATGAAAAGCAGGACGGTGCTACTTCGGCCAAAATCGCGGACAAAAAACACTTTGAGCCAGGTAATGGGTGCGGTAAATGGCAGAATGATAAGTTTTAGGATGCGTAAAAAAAGATTTCGTTCGCTCACCATGGGTAACATGGTAATTCGCCAAAATCCTGATCCTTCGCCATAGCGGCATGGTTCGAGGTGGCTGTTTTCGTCCATCTCGAGGATGGAACCTATAGCAATTCCCTTGTGCAACTCGAGCTTAGTGTCGATAGTAGTGGTATAAATAAGGGCTTCGTTATTGGTACGTATCATATCGCCAACCCTGTTGCTTAAACCCGGTAAGGTAGTTTTTTTGAGCCTGAGCAGTAAGGGAATAGTCCCCATTACGCCTCCGGCAAGTATTACGCATTTTGCGCTGATCGTTTGTGTTGATGCGAAATATTTTGTTGATTTCCGGAAACTGATTTCGTAGCCGTCTTTCCCTTTTTCGCCTAGAGGTTTAATAACTGTAACTTCGTTTTCTGCCAGGATTTCAACTCCGAGTTGCTGTGCCAGATAAAGATAGTTTTTATCAAGTGTATTTTTTGCATTATGACGGCATCCGGTCATGCAGGCACCGCAATTTATGCAGCCTGTCCGGTCAGGACCTTTTCCTTCAAAATAAGGATCTTTGACAGTAACATCCGGTTCACCGAAGTAGACGGCGGCTGTGGTTGGGCCAAAGTTTGCAGCTTTGCCTATTTGTTCGGCCAGTTTCTGCATGGCACGATCGCTTTCGGCTAACACAGGATTTTCGGATGCTCCCAGCATTTTCCAGGCAGTTTCGTAAAACGGGGCGAGTTCTTCTTCCCAGTTTTCAAGCCCTGCCCAAGATCCCTTCGAAAAAAACGGAGACTTGGGTTTGGGAAGTGTATTTGCATAAACCAGCGATCCGCCTCCAACTCCAACCCCGCTCAATGCACTGACATGGCGCATAAAGTTCAGTTTCTGAATCCCAAAACACTTTAATGCCGGAATCCAAAGCCATTTTCGCAGGTCCCAGTTGGTTTTGGCAAAATCAGAACTTTCGAACCATTTCCCTTTTTCGATAACCAGTACCGAATATCCTTTTTCGGATAACCTTAGTGCAGAAACTGAGCCACCAAAGCCCGAGCCTATGATGATATAATCGTATTTTTCTTTTAGCAGCATGGAGATTTTGCTCTAACTCAAATTTATATTTTGTTAAAAATAATGCTTTTATTTGAAGGTTCCGGGTGCCATGTTCCGAGTGCCGGAGGTGCTGACTTTGATTGGCCGGGGGGCAATTGTTTGAATGTTCAAAGGTTTTTTTCTTAGGTGCTTGAGACGCGAAGCATCGCGTCTCTAAGCCGTGAAACCATGAAACCCCATTAAATCTTCGCCATTTCTATCAATGTTTCCCACGTAACCCGGTAAACCGTCCAATCATCCAACGCTTTTGCGCCCAATCCTTTATAAAAACAGATGGATGGTTCGTTCCAGTCGAGGCAGGCCCACTCTAGGCGGCCACAGTCCCTTTCTAAAGCAAGTTTTGCAAGGTGCTTTAACATGGTTTTTCCAAAACCTTTTCCCCGCATTTCAGGTATTACGTACAAGTCTTCCAGGTATATGCCGGCTTGCCCTAAAAAGGTAGAATAATTATAAAAAAACAAGGCAAATGCAACCGGTTCGCCGCCAAATTCACCGATGATGACTTCAGCCATTTTTTGTTCAAACAAGGTTTTACGAAGTTTGGCCTCAGTAGCTACTACTTCGTGGCTGAGTTTTTCGTATTCTCCGAGTCCTTTAATAAACTGAAGGATGAGTTTTACATCACTTTCTTCAGCAGGGCGAATTCTGAACTGTTCAGAAGGGGTTTTACCGGATTGTATCATAATTTCTACTATTGCGTTTTCTAAATTATTCGCTCTTTGCATTCCCTTTGCGCCTTAGCGGTAAAAAAATTAAACGCAGAGAAGCTATGTGATTCGCCAGGAAAGCTATGAAGTAAGGTTTTCGGCTGAAATGCAATTAACCTTTACTCAATTGTACGGCAAACACAAAGATAGCCGATATTCCTTCAATCCGTATCTTTGCCTAAATTTTCAACCTCCAATGGATCAACTCCCTTTGAATGCCTGGCTTCCTATAACACGCGACGAAATGCTAGCCCGTGGCTGGGACGAAGTGGATGTGGTGATTATTTCGGGCGATGCCTATGTGGATCATCCCGCATTTGGAACGGCTGTAATTGCAAGAGTAATTGAACATGCCGGCTTCACAGTTGCTATCGTTCCTCAACCCAACTGGAAAGATGATCTGCGCGATTTCCGCAAATTTGGCAGACCCAGGCTTTGTTTCGCCGTGGCTGCCGGAAATATGGACAGCATGGTGAACCATTATACTGCCGGAAAACGTTTGCGATCAGATGATGCTTATACACCAGGAGGAAAAGCCGGATTCCGGCCAGACTATGCCACTGTTATTTATACGCAAATTCTAAAAAAAATATACCCCGATGTTCCCGTTGTAATTGGTGGTATCGAAGCCAGTATGCGCCGCCTGGCACATTACGATTACTGGTCGGATACGCTCAAACCTTCCATACTTATTGACAGTGGTGCCGATTTGCTGGTTTATGGAATGGCCGAAAAAGGAATTGTTGAGGTTTTAAAAAGGCTGAATGAAAATCCTGAAGTGGGTTGGATCACCGATATTCCCCAGACGGGTTTTGTAGTGCCCGAAGCATCCGTAGCGGAATTTGAAAACAAGGTGAATTCAATAACACTTCCTTCATTTACGGCTTGTCTGAAAGACAAAAAAGCATTTGGTGAATCTTTTAAACACATTGAACAGGAAAGCAACAAAGCTTCCGCAAAAAAGCTGATACAGCTTTCGGGCGACAAGGCTGTGATAATTAATCCGCCATTCCCTTTAATGACTTCGAAGGAGTTGGATGACGTATATGCCTTGCCCTACACCCGCCTTCCGCACCCGAAATACAAAAAACGGGGCACGGTGCCGGCTTACGAAATGATACGGCATTCGGTTACCATGCACCGCGGTTGTTTCGGTGGCTGCGCTTTTTGTACATTGAGTGCGCACCAGGGAAAATTTATTTCGAGCCGTTCGGAGAAATCAATTTTGAATGAAGTCAAGGCTATTACCCAAATGCCTGACTTCAGCGGCAATGTTTCCGATCTTGGTGGCCCATCGGCAAATATGTATAAGATGCAGGGATTCGACCTGGATATTTGCGAGAAATGCAAGAGACCTTCCTGTATTTTTCCTTCGATTTGCAATAACCTGAACACCGATCACAAGCCGCTGACTAATTTATACAAACAGGCCGCCGCAGTCAAAGGCATAAAAAAAATCTATATCGGCAGCGGAATCCGTTACGATATGCTTACCGGGCGAAGTGCAGAGGATGATAAACGATTCGGACTAACGGATTATACCCGAAACCTGGTCAAAAACCATGTTTCAGGCCGGCTGAAAGTAGCTCCGGAACATACGAGCGATCACATCCTAAAAATTATGCGAAAGCCTTCGTTCAAGTTGTTTCACCAGTTCAAACAAACATTTGATAAACTGAACCAGCAGGAAGGCCTCCGCCAGCAGATCATCCCTTATTTTATTTCGAGCCATCCTGGCAGCGACTTAACCGATATGGCTCACCTGGCTTGCGAAACCCGTGAAATGGGTTTTCAACTGGAACAGGTTCAGGATTTTACGCCCACACCTTTGACCCTGGCAAGCGCAATTTATTATTCGGGCATTCATCCTTACACCGGCGAGCAGGTTTTCACCGCCCGAAGCCGTCAGGAAAAAGAAGATCAGCGGAAATTTTTCTTCTGGTATAAACCAGAGAACCGGCAGTGGATCAGGCAATCGCTGGCTAAATTGGGAGAAGCTTCGCTGGCAGACAGGTTATTAGGCGGGAGAGGAAGATAGTTCCTGCTTATATCCAGCCCCTCAATTTATAAAACACCAGTCCAAAATACTCGCGCAAAACAAGCACTTCGAATTTAAGTTGGTTCCAGAACTGGTAACGCACTTGTAAATTATCGCCTATGGGCGGAATGTACTTATTGCCTTTCAGGTCGCTGTCCTTGAAGGTTAAATCCGTTTCGAGTGCGGTTTCGAAGGTTGCCCGGCCACTTACGAGGGTAAAACCGCATTTTCGGAAAGTCAGCACGGCTCGTTTCATATGCTCAGGCGAAGTCACAAGCGTTATAGGCAAACTTAATTGTGCTGTTGTTTTGCCTGCCGCTAAGCGCTGCGCTTGGTCGCGGGTGTTGCGTCCCTGGTTTTCAAAATGGAGCCTTTCCCCTTTTATACCTCTAAGCAACAGTTCTTTGGCTGTTAGTAACGGAGCCTCAGTACTATCGGTCAGGCTGCCGGGTATCGAAATCATGATCTCCGCATCCGGATTTGACTTTGCCAGGCGGGCTGTAATATAAGCACGCATTAATCCGCCCTCACTCGGAATCCCGGTACCGCTTAATAGTACAATGGTTGTTGGTGGTTTTGTGATTTTGCTGTTGCAGGTGCCCAGGTCGTAATAAGCCCAATAGGGAAGTGTTGTTAAAGCTAATAGTATTAAAACCAGGAAAATACTCCCATTTATAAGCATGAATATTTTGAGTATCCTTCGTACGCCTTTTCCCTTCTTTTTCATAATAGCCCTCAGTTTAACGAAAGATTTAATTTGCTGAATTTGAGATTCTTGTATGATCGATAAAGGAATGTTTTGAAGAAAAACTGCTTTGCTTCAGCCCGAAAGTGAAGGTTTTGGAAGAACTTATTTTTTGATAATATACAGGGGCGACTCAACCACATTGCTCTCAAATAGGGTTCTGTCTTTAATGTAGATCTCAAAAGCAATAGTATCACTTTCCAGGATTTGCCGGGCGAAATATAGTTCGATGGACATGGTAATTTCCCCTTTTATATTTTTATTGCGTCCTGCGGGTGTCAGAATCGGAATCCGCGAATTAAATGTCACGCTCGAATCCACAGGTTTAACTTCAACCAATTGATTGTTAACATACTGCATAAATTTTAAATAAAAATTATATTTATAAGGTTCGATGGTATCCCACGAAAATAATCCAATATTGCCATCGCCATCGGTATAAGAAATGGTAACTGCTCCCAGGGAGTCTTTGCCGGTAATATCCTTTGCCGTCGCAAATCCGACGTATTCGATGTGAGGTATTACCGGGAATTGCTCTTCCTTAACACATCCTGCTAGTACTGTAACAAACAGAATGAAAAGGATAAAGCATATCTTTGTATATAATTTCATTGTAAGCATAACAAGGCATAAAAGTACAAAATTTCCCTTATGGATCTGACAGAATTTAAGCTCAACCTATTTAATTTGCAGACCCTGAACGAATTTAACGAAACTGCGCTGCATTTATTTCGGTATCAATACACAAATAACAGTATTTATAAAAGATTTGTTGATGCTTTGGGCATTCATGCGGAAAAGGTTTTCTGCCTTGATCAGATTCCATTTCTGCCGGTAAGTTTTTTTAAAACACATGAAATACGTACCGGAAATTTTCCGGCTGAGCTTATTTTTGAAAGTAGCGGCACCACCGGGATGGAAAACAGCAAGCATTATGTGGCGGATGCCGGCTTATACCAGCAAAGCTTTACTAAGGGACTGAAACTTTTCTATGGAGATTTATCAAAGTATGCTGTTTTTGCTTTGCTACCATCCTACCTGGAGCGAAAAAACTCATCCCTCGTTTATATGGTTGAAAAAATTCTGCTCCAATCGAACAGGCAGATGGGTGGTTTTTACCTGAATGAATTGGAAAATTTAAAGGATCATTTACTTGAAGCACAGCGTGTTGGGTTGAATATAATGCTTTTCGGAGTTACTTTTGCACTGCTCGACATGGTTGAAAAATGGCCTGTTAAAATTCCTGGTGCCGTTATTGTTGAAACGGGCGGAATGAAGGGGCGCCGCGAAGAAATCACCCGAATGGAACTTCACGAAAAGTTGTGCAATGGTTTTGGTGTGGAGAAAATTCATTCGGAGTACGGAATGACTGAATTACTTTCACAGGCATGGTCGGCTGGTGACGGGATTTTCCGCTGTCCGCCCTGGATGAAAATCAGGATAGCCGATACCAATGATCCGCTCAGTTACCTCGAAACCGGCCGCACCGGCGGCATAAATATTATAGACCTGGCTAATATCCATTCCTGCTCCTTTATTGCAACCCAGGATCTGGGCCGTGTGTTTGAGGATGGTAGTTTTGAAGTGCTTGGGCGTTTTGATAACAGTGATATCAGGGGATGTAGTTTGTTGGCTACGTAGTTTAGTTTTTGGTTATTCGTTAATCGAAGGATCATATCAATCGACTTTTTCCTGAAAAGATTTTGCATATTCTTATTTTCGGCGTAAATGTAAGGAATAGTTTTAAAAGCGGCTCACCTGGAAACGTTATGTATTTCAGTCACCTATTTCTCTCTGCAGAGAATAGTTACGACCGGTGTGCTAAATCAATGCTAATTGTACCCTTCGTTATGCACATTCTTCACAGCTCGTCCCGATGGGTCATTCAGGTTGCGGAAGGATGCATCCCAGGCCAAAGCTTCGGGCGTACTGCATGCCACCGAAGGCACCGAAGGCACACATTGGGCTGCGGTATCCGAGGGAAAATGATCGGTAAAAATCGAACGGTAAAAGTACTCCTCTTTAACCCTCGGCGGATTTATGGGGAAACGGTATTTCGCATTTGCCAGTTGTTCATCACTTACCTGCGAAGCCGTGAGGGCTTTCAGGGTATCTATCCAGCTATAGCCGACTCCATCCGAAAATTGCTCTTTCTGCCGCCACGCAATACTTTCGGGCAAATAATCTTCGAAGGCTTTGCGAAGGATCCATTTTTCCATTTTGCCGTCTTTTGCCATTTTATCTGCGGGATTGAGCCGCATTGCAACATCCATGAATTCCTTATCAAGGAATGGAACACGACCTTCCACACCCCAGGCTGCCAGTGATTTGTTAGCTCTCAGGCAATCGTATAAATGCAACTTCGACAATTTCCTTACTGTTTCCTCGTGAAAGGCTTCTGCATCGGGGGCTTTATGAAAATACAGGTATCCGCCGAATATCTCATCGGCACCTTCGCCCGAAAGCACCATTTTTATCCCCATCGATTTAATGACCCTGGCCATGAGGTACATGGGAGTTGAAGCCCGGATCGTGGTCACATCGTAGGTTTCCAAATGGTAAACCACATCGCGTAAAGCATCCAAGGCTTCCTGTATAGTGAATTCAATTTCGTGGTGAACCGAACCGATATGTACGGCAACCAGCCTGGCGGCAGCCAGGTCGGGCGAACCTTTTAACCCAACGGCAAACGAGTGGAGTTGCGGCCACCATGCTTCCTGTAAATCGTGCGATTCCACACGACGGGCCGCGTATTTCTTGGCAATTGCCGATATAATGGACGAATCAAGTCCGCCTGAAAGCAAAACCCCATATGGAACATCCGACATCATCTGCCGGTGTACGGCTTCTTCCAGGGCTGTACGCAGATCGTGAATATTGCTGTGGTTGTCTTTAACATTCTGA
Organism: Bacteroidota bacterium; assembly: GCA_037142075.1. Taxonomy (GTDB): domain Bacteria; phylum Bacteroidota; class Bacteroidia; order Bacteroidales; family UBA4417; genus UBA4417. The sequence continues at coordinate 701 of JBAXBJ010000016.1, read as the reverse complement.
AAATCCGACCAGTCGCGGGTGTACCATTTGCGGATCTCGCCGTCTTTACTGTAAAGATAATGCCCGGGCAAAAACTCTTCGATGCGGTTACAAGTGCTTTCAAGGGCTTTTAGCTCCGATGCCACGTAAAAATTCCCTAATTTATCCCAGCCCATGTATAAAGGAATAATCCCCATGTGATCGCGGGCAATCAGGTAGCAGTCGTTTTCGGTATCGTACAGGGCAAAGGCGAAAATCCCACTCAATTCCTCGAGGAAACCGACACCTTTTTCGCGATACAATGCAAGAATTACCTCGCAATCGGAGTGCGTGAGGAACTCGTAGTTTTGAGCCAGGTTCTTGCGGATGTCAAGGTGATTGTATATCTCGCCGTTTACCGATAAAATCAGCTTTCCATCTTTGCTTTTCAACGGCTGTCCACCCGATTGGGGATCAACAATAGAAAGCCTTTCATGAGCAAGTATGGCTTTTTCGCCGCAATATATACCCGACCAGTCCGGACCGCGGTGACGTATTTTCTTCGACATCTCCAGGACCTGCATTCTTAAATCCTGTGATGCCGTTTTTAAATCGAAAACTCCTACAATTCCACACATAACATTCTTTTTTAGGATAAAACTTATGACCAATCTAAAACACACAAACTAAAAAAGGCCTCCCGATCCGGAAAGCCTTACATATGATTTTTCAAACACAATACA
>JBAXBJ010000015.1:0-75029 GCA_037142075.1 Bacteroidota bacterium | reverse complement strand
ACAGGATTTCATATTTCCCGGCAAGGTTTACTGTGTAAGGAATTACCAGGAACATGATAAATGCCAGGATGAAAAAGGCGATTCCTAAAGTATAAACAACACCTTTCCAGGTGGTTTTATATTTCCTGAAATAGAATACCAGCGCAATTGCCGGAATAGCAAGCAGGTTGAGCAAATGCACCCCTATTGAAAGCCCCATAAGGTAGGCAATCAAAATGATCCAGCGCTGCGAATGAGGCTGATCGGCCACCTGGTCCCATTTGAGGATGGCCCAGAAAACGATGGCTGTGAAAAACGATGACATAGCATAAACTTCACCTTCGACAGCCGAAAACCAGAATGAATCGCTGAATGTATAGGCCAAAGCACCCACAAGTCCGCTTCCCAGGATGGCAAACATGCGTCCCTGCGAAATTTCTTCGTCTTTGGTGAATTTAAGCCCAAGCATCGTAATACTCCAGAACAGGAACAAAATGGTAGCCGAACTGCTTAAAGCCGACATTATATTGACCATCATTGCCACTTTGCTTGTATCGCCGAAAGCGAAAAGGCTGAAAAAACGTCCCAGTAACTGAAAAAGAGGAGCTCCCGGAGGATGGCCGACCTGTAATTTAAACGCGGTCGAAATGTATTCGCCGCAATCCCACCAACTGGCAGTAGGTTCAATGGTGGACAGGTAAACCCACGATGAGAGGGCGAATACGAGCCATCCCAAGAGGTTATTCAGTTTCCTGAATGTTTTCATGAAAATATAGGTTAATGAATAAACAAGATTTTTGAAGGGACGAAATTAACCATTAATTATTTAGAACGCACAACTTTTAGGAATTGTTAAGAAATTGCAGGATTTATTGTCCGGAGTAAAGAACAGATTTGCAATAAATAAGAAGAATCAAGGCTAAAATTCAAAAAGAAAAAGGCCAAACCGCATTTTTTATTTCGGATAAGAAACCAGTTGAATCAGGAGACTGGAAACTGGAGACTGGAAACTGGAAACTGGTAGCAAGTAACCTGAAACCAGCAACTTGCCAATTTAAATTTTACTTTTTTTCTCTCGGCCGCAACTGGCAGGCACATTGCCCCGAAAGTCTTTCCTCATAGTTAATTACTATTGGTAAGCCGGAATGTTCCCAATCAACAAGGCCTCCCGATAGGTTGGCACAATTTCCGCTAAAACCATTTTCTATGAGTGTTTTCACGGCTTCAGGACTATGAATACCGCTGGCATCGGCTATGATCAATGGTTTATCAGTAGGCAGTTTGTCAATAAATTCAGTTAACCTCTTCTTTGGGCAAAAAATAAGTCCCGGAACATCAAATATCTTAAACCGGTTCAGGTATTCTTCCCTTACATCCACTATTATTGCACCCTCCAGGCATAGTTTGTACGCCTTCAAAGGCGAAAGGTTGTAAATGCCATTCGAATAATTTGCTTTTCCCTCGAAGTAGTTTTCCATCTTGATTAAAGGCTAAATATGTTTCTTGCACAAAGGTACTTGTATAATTTTAATAGTTCAACTGTTAATTTAGCGGGTATATTTATATAGTCGGAAGTCAGAAGACGGGAGTCGGAAGCTACCCGGACAACCTCTTTTATTCATGAAAGTGGCACTTTACTGGTTATACTTTTCTTCAAAACCCCTCACATTTGCAGGATAAAATATCAGATTAACACTTTCTTCCGTCTTCCGACTTCGGTCTTCCGACATTTTAATACTGTTTTCATTGAATTGGTGGTAGAACCATTTATCTGAATCTTTATAACCACTTATTCGAAGAAATATCAAACTTTTGTTGAAAACTTAAAAAAGCTATCATCACTTTAAAAATCCCATAAGGAAAAACCTTTGTAATTTTGCGGCGTTAATAATAATTCCGAATTCTGAATTAAACCTGTTTGTAAAAGCCAGATCCCATGCAAAACGCCATCACCAGCACCAATTTTACATTTCCCGGACTTAAAAACCTGTATGTCGGCAAAGTACGCGATGTGTATAATATCGACGACGAATTGCTGATCATGGTTGCCAGCGACCGTATTTCAGCTTTTGATGTGGTGCTGCCACGGGCTATACCGTTTAAAGGACAGGTGCTCAACCAGATTGCTGCTAAATTTCTGGATGCCACTTCGGATATTGTTCCGAATTGGAAAATAGCTACTCCCGATCCTATGGTTACCGTTGGCCGTGTGTGCGAGCCTTTTAAAGTGGAAATGGTGATCCGCGGGTACCTGAGCGGTCACGCCTGGCGCGAATACAAAGCCGGGAAACGCAGCATCTGTGGCGTTACAATGCCCGAAGGGATGAAAGAAAATGACATGTTTCCTAATCCTATCATAACTCCTACCACCAAAGCTTCAGTTGGCCACGATGAAGATATTTCGAAAGAAGAAATACTGATACAAGGCCTTGTGGGTAAGGAGGATTATGAAATGCTTGAAACATACACAAAAGCAATTTTTGAACGCGGTACTCAGATTGCTTCGGGAATGGGCCTGATTTTAGTTGATACCAAATATGAATTCGGCAAATCGAATGATGAAATTTTCCTTATCGACGAAATTCACACTCCCGATTCATCACGGTATTTTTATAAGGAGGGCTATGAAGAACGCCAAAGTAAAAACGAAGCTCAGAAGCAGCTATCCAAGGAGTTTGTACGCGAATGGCTTATGGATCATGGGTTTCAGGGAAAAGAGGACCAGCAGGTTCCTGTGATGGACGATGCTTTTGTTAACCTCGTTTCGGAGCGCTACATCGAATTATTTGAGAATATTACGGGAGAGAAATTTGAACGTGCCGATGTAAGCGATGTACCATCCCGCGTTGAAAACAATATCAAGAAATTTCTCGAAGCCTATTACAGGTAAAAAATGTGGGATGTGGGATGTAGGATTTTTTTTCACTCATCACTCATCATTTATAACTCATAACTATTTCAGTATTCTGATAAAGGATTTCAGTTCTTTTGCCTTTATATACATACCATGCTCCTGGTACGCGTGTAAAAGCTGGTTGCACCAGCGCTTCAGCACTATAACGTTTGAAGCAGGCTTGAAATAGCTTTCGGCAGGTTCGATCCCGGTTTTGTCGAGGTACAGCTGAATTTCTTTCCTGGTAAAAACGGCACCCCTGGCAAACGGGTTTATATAAAATTTCACCTCACTCACCGGCTTATAACCAGCTTCAAAATCGGAAGGCAGGTGCGTAAAACAGGTAATGAAATTTCCGGCCAGATCCACACCTTTTACAGGAAGATTAAGCCTTTCAGCTACAATGATATACAGGATTCCGATGGAAATTGCATTTCCATGCTTCGATTGGAGGAGGTTGTTCAGGAAAAAATGTTCCGGAATGTGACTGTTGTCAATTTCACCCGATAGTTCGTTTACACTGAACAGTACATGGTTCAGCACCTTTATTTTTTCGAGGCTGGTAAGGTTTTCGTTTAGTTCGAGCCACACACTTCGTGTAAGTTTATTTACATCGGCAAGAATTTTTACTGCGTCCAGGTTTGGATAGTGAAACCTGTTGGCAATAATAAATCCCCGAAGCAGGTCGTGCGATTCCGATTCGACCCAAAAGCTCAACTCACTGTATAAATCCTCGTATTGAAGGCTATGAACAATTTCTTCAATCCGTTGGCGGGTCAACAGGTCATTTGTGTTAAACCATGCTTCCTCAAGCGGCTCCACAGCCGGGATGCCCAGCGTGAGAATCTCCTGGCTCACCTGTTTAAATGCCTCCTGGTCGGGATCATCAAGCAGGTGGATAAGCAGGTTAATTTTATCCATTTCGGTACACTCTGAATTTGGTTTAAAGAGTGCCTAAAATTACAGACCTTACCCATGAATCTTAACCGGTATTTCAATAACTTTTCAACAAACGGAGGTTGAAAACGAAAATGGATGTACAACACCGTATGAACACTAAAAAGCACCAGTAAATTTCCCTGAAAATGAGAAACCCCGGAGATTATAAATCTCGCGGGTTTCCTTAATTATAACCAGGAAATGTTTACAATATATTCCAAACGAATCCAAGTTTGTATAATATTACATCAGCAATGAGCCCAAGCAGGAACAGCATCCCGAATACACGGTTGTAAATAAAAGCGTGCGATACCAGGTATAAGGGCCAGACTTCGCCCGATGGGCTATCCGGTTTTACTGAGGGTCTCGGCTTCAGGAATATCTTCGAGGCCCATACCAGTTTGGGTATGGCAAATAAAATAATCAGCATGGCAGGTCCCACATGGCCTGTGAGGACAAGCGCAAAAATAAACACATATTGCAGAACCCAGAAAACAATGGTTGAATACCGGGCTGCTTTCTGTCCTATCACCACGGGTAGAGTTCGAACGCCTTTTGCCTTATCTTCCAGAAGTTTATCGGTATGTTTCCCGAAAAGCACAGTGGTTGGGCCGAGGGCATATACAAGGCTCAGCAAAACGACCCAGTTATCCCAAAGCCCGCCGGAAATCACAAAATAAGTTCCTCCTATCATCAGAGGACCCCAGACGAAAATGACCGACGGCTCACCCAATCCATAATATTTCAGGGGCCAGGTGTAGAACAACAAAAAGAATAATCCGGCTCCCAGGAGCCAGAAAGCGCCGACGCCTGTGACTGCAATCAGGTAAATGCCTATTCCAAGGGCTATTCCGATAGTAACATAAAAATACATCATGAAACTTTTCATGCTTAGCAAACCATGTTCTAGCGGTTGTGGTCCGTATAGCGAACGGTAATAATTATCCTTATCAATTCCCCTCTTGTGATCGACAAGGTCGTTCAGCAGGTTATTGCTTGCATGAGCCATTACTATACCAAGCATACAAAGTATAAAAAGATCCCACGAAAAATTGCCGCTGCGATACGCCAATAGCCCGCCAATGGCGGCAGCCGTTGCAGTCATTATAAAAACAGCAGCCCTTGTAGCGATGAGCCATCGCGAAATGATATCGAGTGTATTCCACTCCGTTTTTGTTATTTGTGGAATAACCCGTAATGCTTTAATCCACATTGAAGTATTTACCATTATATTTAAGTATTTGTTTACTTAAAACAAATACTGTCAACTAAAGGTTCAACCTTGATGTAAGGATATATCCGCTGCAAAGCGCAAGCAGTTGATAATAAATATCTTATTGCAGAGAAAGAGGAAAACAAGGGAGCATATTTATTGGCACAAGGATATTTATTCCGTAAATGAATTATTGAATATCTACAGCCTCACCGATACTTCTCAGGTTGTCTATATCAGACAAGTATTCTTTATGAAAAATAATTGGATTAATTCCCAATTACCAGTTTCTGAATACCGATAACCTGGTATTTTTGTGTAATTTTCAGGATATAACAACCCGGTGCCACAACTGGCATAGTGAAGTGTATCGTTTGATCTCCTGCCGAAAACGGTGAATAATCTGAAGTAAAAACTACTTTCCCCATCAGATCGGCAATTTCGCAATCAATCCGGTTAATTTCATTAGTAGTAAGCGTTATATTCAACTGTCCCTTAACCGGATTAGGAAAAAGTGAAACATTATACGTATTATAGGTTGAAATTAAATCGCCTCTTGAGAGCGAAATATTATCGTCCAGCCACGAAAGCCTGTTCGTTAACCATGTTTTCAAGTAAGTAACTTCTTCGAGATATGTCGTTCCTACATAATAATTTGGCCAAACGTATTGCCCCAGAATCGGCCATCTAACGAAGTTCCGGCTAACAGCTTCTCCCATATTTTTAATATTGGCATCCAGATCTGCCATAATGGAATCGTTACTGAACGGTCCAGCCCTCAATGTTTTCCACCTTGCAGAAAAAATCTGCCTGTATTCAGGATCCTCCATTAAACGTGCCCACCAATGCATGCACCAATTACCGCTTGTGCCATACCGGGTATAAAGCCATTGGTTTGTAGCCAGACAGTTAGCATCATAGTTTAAATTTCCGTAACAAAGATCAAAATCCCATATGGGGCCGGCGAATAATTTACCCCCGTCTGAATCTTTCTCTTTATAAAAAAATGTGCTGTACCGGTATCCATCAACATTATTTGCTAATTCGTTAATAATCTGAAAATCAACAAATGAATTGATATCCATATATTTTCTATACCCGTTTACAGGGTCTTTAAATGAGGCTCCGTTAAGAGTATTTTGCAGTGTTAGTAAATAATTCTGGATATATGATTTTTGTTCCGTTACAATTTCGTCAAACTTAGGTATTACGTAAGTAAAAGCATAATCCGAAGTATTGGGATATGTAATTGAAGGGTGTGAATAAAAATATTCATTGGCAGCTAAACCGGCTAATTTGTCAACTTTCAGTATATATCCGCCCGTTAGATTATCTCCTGAAATTTCGTCAGGTTTTAGTTTATTGATATCAACACGGTCAGCCCCCCGCTTAATTTTCTCAATCAGCATATAAACACCATGGTAGCTGCCATTCATGTACACCTCGCAATATTTAAACCTGGGTTGCCAACTTCCCATTTTTCGTCCCAATTGATACGTTATAGCATTACGCAACATACTTTTGTCAGAATAATTAGCCACAAGAATCCAATCTTCGTCGGCGGGCATTCCCATCAGGCTTGCACTTGTGTCGGCACCAGCTTTTGTCCAGAGTTCGATCCCATAGCTTTTTTTGGGAAACATCTGCGAGGATTGCCCATGTAGTTCAATTCCCATATTCCCATCATAATCTGTAGGGTCATCCAAAAAACTATTTAACTGCCCGGGACCATTGTCAATTATTTTTATGCCAGCGGTAATCTTTGGTTCATCAATAATAGTCTGTCCTCTGGTATCAATGAGTAAAATCGGCAGGTTCGATTTTACAGCAATCGGGTCCTGAAACCATGTCGGAACCTGACGATAAGTTAAACCGGCATTTTTTATACCCACTAAGAAAAATGTGTTTGAAGACAAATCTGAAGATGCTGCAGTAAAATTATGCACCTGCACAGCCAGAACATTGGTGCCTTCCAACATATATTTTTTGATTGTATCTTTTTGAATGATAAACATTTCTGGAATTCCACCCTGATACAACTTTGCTTCATGTTCAACTATTGAATAAGAGTTAAATGATGGCCGCACACCAACAATACCAATATTTGCGCGGGCAATTTCATGCCCATTTAAATAAGCCACATATCCGTCATCATAATCGACATGGAGTATAGCCCACGAAATATTTGAAATATCAGTAATGGTAAAATTAGTCCTGAGAAAAACTGACGGAACAGGACTTATGGTAGTGCCATCATCGCCATCGCCAAATCCGATGCCACCGGGGCCAGAAGCCCATGAAATGGTGTTAAAATTTTTGTCTGCCCATGCAACAGGGGGTTCAGTAGTTCCCGGGAAATAATACCATGTATCAGCAGCAGCAACTACCATTTCCCAATGGTTTACATTTTGAGCACAGATTGGGTTGTAACTGACAGCAGAAAATAAAAAAACTAAAGAGCATATTAAAAGTTGGATTTTTTTCATTTTCAAATTGATATTCCGGTTTCCGAAAAAGGTTTTTTGAGACAAACGAGCAATTCTTTTTTACTTATCAGGCTGTAAGTACTCCAGACTAATTTGACACAAAAGTACTATTACAATTGAATTTATAGGGAGCAAATCGGCTAAATGTCTATATTTGGAATATTATTTGAGGTACATCGGATATCAAAGGTTTTAAACCTTAGTGCATAGTTTGGATGCAGCCATGATTACTGAAAGGCAATCCTTTGGTTCCTGTTAACCAACACAACTGAGTTTTACATTTTGATTTCATACTAACATTTAAGTTTCATGTCAGTTATGTGAATATCAATCTTACCCAATTTTGATACCTTTACAAACATTTAAAACAGAATATCGATGAAAAGAATTTTGCCCTTAGTATTCATTTTAAGCATCATATTGTCAGGATGCAGTACATCAAAAAAACAACTTCAGAAAGGCAATTACGATGCCGCCATCGAAAAAGCAGTAAAACAACTGAGGAAAGATGGCAGTGATGCCAAGCAGATCGAAATACTCGACCAGGCCTATACAAAGGCGAATGACAGGGATAATGAACAAATCCGTTTCCTTAAAATGGAAGGACAACCTGATAACTGGGACGAAATATACCAGCTTTACAGAGCATTGAACGACAGGCAGGCACTTGTAAAAACGGTGACTCCTCTCAATTTGAATGGCAAAACTGTCGATTACCAGTACGTTGATTATATGCCCGACATGATTGCCACAAAGCGCAGGGCTGCCGATTTTTATTATGCTCATGGTATCGAACTGATGAAGAACAATCAGAAGGATTCTTACCGGCAGGCGTATGCCGAATTTGTCAGGGCAAAAGAGTATATGGGCGATTATGAAGGTATAAATGCTAAAATACAGGATGCCAAACAACGGGGAATGAGTAAAGTGCTTGTTTCAGTGCAGAATAACTCAATTATAAAATTTCCGCCGGAGTTTGAACGCGATCTTATTTCACTCGATCTTCCAAGACTTAACTCGGAATGGGTTGAGTATTATACCCGGGATATGGGTAATAATACGCAATACGATTTTTTCGTCAACGTAAATGTAAATAACGTTGCGGTGAGTCCTGACAAGGTGGTACAAAAGGACTCGGTTGTTAAAAAGGAAGTTGAAGATGGATTTACTTATGCCCTCGACAGGAAGGGTAATGTTATGAAAGATACTTTGGGTAATGATATTAAAATTAAAAAGTACAAAAACTTACAATGCGCACTGGTACAGTCAGTTCAGTTAAAGGCATGTCAGATTGATGGTTTTGTTGAAGTAATTCAGGCTGATCCTCAAAAAGTGCTGAAAAAAGATCCAATCGGTGCCCGATCCAATTTTGAATATATTTCTGCACGCGCCATTGGCGACACCCAGGCTCTTAACACGAAACAACTCGAGCTTATCAAAAGCAACCCGGCTCCGTTTCCTGATGATTTTGACATGGTTATGCGATGTTCAGAATCTCTGAAAGTAGCTATAAGAGATGCAATTCAGCACAACAAACGATTTATTTATTAACGGATGAAACCGCCCCGGGAAAGCTAATTTTCTAAACTAAAATTATGCATGAATAAGGCAATATTCATATTGATAACGCCCTGGCTATTCCGTTAACCTGCCTAATACCAATTTTACCATCCTTTCGATATCGCTATGGTAATCTTTGGCATAGGTGTGATTTACCCGGTTTGCTACAATGGAGCAGATGGTAAGGGTATCGTGCCCCAGCATTTTGCCTAATCCGTATAAAGCCGAAGTTTCCATTTCGAAATTTGCAATCCGGTTTCCTTCGAATTCGAAACTTTCGATCAGGTGATTTAACTCTGGGAATGCCAGTTTTAACCTCAGTTCCCTGCCTTGCGGACCATAAAAGCCTGGTGCGGTGAGGGTAATACCGTGAACAAGATCCCTGCCCAGTTTCTCCATAAGTGCTTCCGAACAAGGCACTGCATAAACACCCGGCAGCTTGGCATCCCAGTTTACATGTTTCACAAAAGCATCTGCCATCGCGGTATTCATCACGCTTTTACCCTTATCGTAAAAATACAGAAGGCCGTCAAGTCCCATGCCATTTGATGAAGCAACAAAAGTGCCCGGTTCAATATCTGCCTGCAAAGCACCTGCCGTTCCCAGCCTGATAATATTTAGCTTTTTATGCTCACTCAAACGCTCACGCGAAACCAGGTCAATATTAACCACCGCATCCAACTCGTTGATAACAATATCAAGATTATCAGTTCCCATGCCTGTCGACATGACCGTAAGCCTTTTATTGCCGATGGTACCGGTATGAGTCTTTATTTCACGGTTCTGAACGGCGAAATCGATTTTATCGAAATGTTTTGAAATTTCCTTCACACGCCCGGGATCGCCAACAACTATAATGGTATCAGCCAGGTTTTCGGGTTTCAGGTGCAGGTGGTATATACTCCCGTCGGGATTTAAGATAAGTTCTGATTCAGCAATCGGGGCCATAATTAGCGTATGAAAAAGTAAAAAGGTAATTTTGTCAGCAAAAGTAAACAAATCATTAAAGTAATGAATAAAATACTCATACCTATTGATTTTCAGAAACAATCCCTTTTGGCGCTGGAACAATCCTATAACCTGGCCCGTTTGCTTAATGCTGAAATTGTATTGTTATATGTACACGAACAATCCGGTATTTTCGCGGGCATGTTCAGCAATGAACAGAATAACGAGATGCTTTCGAAAATTGACGAAAAGCTCGCCGAATTAGCCGGTAAAGCAAATATTGCATCCGGGCTGACCATTTCTTACCATCTCGAAAAAGGACGCATATATTCAAAGATAATTGATGTGGCCAAAGAGATTGGTGCAAAGTACATTGTGATGGGAACGCACAGCGTAACCGAAGGCAATGAAAATGAAAATCGTGTCGGAGCCAATACTTCCAAGGTAATCCGCTCGGCAACCTGCCCGGTTATAACGATAAACTCCAAACAGCTTTTCCATGGATGCCGGAACATACTTTTGCCGCTCGATCTCACAAAGGAAACCCGGCAGAAGGTTACCATGGGAATTGAAATTGCCAGAATATACGGTGCGGGCATAAAGGTGGTATCGGCCTTGTGGTCGAAAAAAGACCCGGCAATCCTTGGCCGGCTTTATCAGCAAGGCGAACAGGTTACAAACTTTATTTCAAGTGCCGGCGTTGAATGTACCTTTGAAGTGATTGAAAGCCAGGGTGGCGAAAGAACGTTGGTTCCATCCATTCTTGCTTACGCAAAACAACAGGGCGATATTGATCTGGTAATCATTCTTACCCAGCAGGAAATTGGCATTGTTGAATACTTTGTAGGTTCGCATGCGCAGGAGTTTATCCGCCTGTCGGAAATCCCAGTACTGTCGCTCATTCCTAAAGAACTGGGATATACTTCTGTGTTTTCGTAGATATAAATTTTAACCTTTGAGCTGTTCATAGAGTTTCATGTTTCAATGTTTCAGGGTTTCTTGTTTACAGGGCGCTGAGCGAAGCCGAAGTTCAGGGTTTTAGCGTTTCAAAGTTTGCTGGTTTCAGAGGTTTATGAAAAATTGAAACGCCAAAACAAAAGTATCAGGTAAAATACAAAAGATACAAGGCACTCGGCACTGGGCACTCGGCACATGGCGCTAATTTAAATAAACAAACCTTTTTTTTAATCTAAAATATGCTCGCAGAAATAATTACTATTGGGGATGAACTCCTTATCGGGCAGGTAATTGATACCAATTCGGCCTGGATGGCGGAACAGTTGAATATGATCGGCATCAGGGTTCACCAGATTACCAGCATTTCGGATAACCAGGAACATATACTTACAACGCTCAAAGAAGCTTCTGAACGGGTTCAACTTATCCTTATCACTGGAGGTTTGGGTCCAACTAAAGATGATATCACAAAACAAACACTCTGCAGGTATTTTAACACATCGTTGGTATTCAGCGAAGAAGTGTATCAAAATGTCGAAAAATTATTTGCTGCCCGTGGTTTTGCCGTTTCGGAGCTGAACAGGTTACAAGCTATGGTGCCGGCAAACTGCAAGGTTATTCCCAATCCTAACGGAACTGCACCCTGCATGTGGTTCGCTGAGGATGACTGCATTTACGTTTCTATGCCTGGTGTGCCTTTCGAAATGAAAGCCATCATGGAGCATGAAATCATCCCGCGTCTTCTCGGCAAATTAAATAAAGTTATCATTCACCGCACCATACTTACCGAAGGCGTGGGCGAATCGCACCTGGCAACTATCATCGAACCCTGGGAGGATTCGCTTCCGGAATTTGTTAAGCTAGCCTACCTGCCTCAGCCAGGCATGGTCCGGCTGAGGCTTACAGCCTATGGAACGGATCGCGGACAATTGCAGGAAGCCATTCACAAAGCAGAAAAAGAGCTCATTCCCTATGCCGGGAAATACATTTTCGGGTTTGATGATGATACCATGGAATCGGTTATAGGCCACCTTTTGCGCGAAAAGAAAATGACACTCTCCACAGCCGAGAGCTGTACCGGTGGCAATATAGCCCAGCTTATCACCAGTATTGCAGGAAGTTCCGATTACTTCAAAGGATCGGTTGTGGCGTATTCGAACGAAATAAAAGAGCAATTCCTTGGAGTTCCTCACCAGGTACTTCTTGATTTTGGTGCTGTAAGCGAGCAAACGGTGATGGCAATGGCCGAAGGAATCCGCATGCGTTTTTCGACCGATTATGCCATTGCTGTGTCGGGTATTGCAGGTCCGGCAGGCGGAACCGACGAAAAACCGGTTGGCACTACCTGGATTGCCATTGCAACACCAACCGGAACTATTTCCCGAAAATTCCTTTTCGGTGAACACAGGGGCAGAAATATCCGTAAAGCTTCGATTGCTGCACTGAATATGCTGCGAGCAAAATTGGTTGATTAGAAGTTTTGTCAATGATTACTGAGAAGTTTCTGAGATCAGGGTATGCCATTCTTTCTGATTTCAAATTCCGAAACTGGAAATGTGATTTTATAAGGCACTTTATCAGATACATAGCATTAAGGCTAACCAGATTCCATCAAACAGCAGCATACGGTTAAAGTTTTTTTTCAGATTGTTTTGATATTTATAAAATTATACAGACCTTTGCACTCCATTTTGAAAAGCCTAAAACCATGTCGAGAGTTTGCGAATTAACCGGAAAGAAAATGATTGTTGGAAACACCGTTTCCCATTCGAATATTAAAACCAAACGTAGGTTTTACCCTAATCTTCAGACCAAACGTTTCTTTATCCCTGAAGAAGATAAGTGGATAACATTGAAAGTATCAACATCAGCACTGCGTACCATCAACAAAAATGGTATCAGCGCATGTTTAAAAGATGCCCGCGCAAAGGGCTTCCTGGTAAATAAGTAAGACAATATAAATAATGTCAGAAGAGCTGTTTCCCTTTTGGGTGACAGCTTTTTTTGTTGTCTTCCGAGAGCGCATTAACATAATTTTTGAAAACAAGAGCGGCGGTTCTGATTTTCGCAAAGCAAAAGAAATATCTTTGCACCTGATGAAGGAATTTTTAAAAATAGCCCTGTTTATCCTGGTTTCGTTTTTGGCTTTCGAAGCGAACGCCCAGCGATACGACGACCTGGTTCAGTTTTCGGGAGTTGTGGTTACTGCGGATAGTTTACGCCCCGTGCCTTTTGCCAATATCACAGTCGTTAAAACCGGTCGTGGCGCAACTTCCGATTATTATGGTTTTTTTTCGATAGTGGTTCATAAAAATGACGTGATCTCATTTTCTGCTGTGGGCTACAGATCAGGATTGTTCCATATACCAGATACCCTTTCGGCAAACCGGTATTCGCTTATCCAGGTCATGTCGTCGGATACTATTATGCTTACCGAAACCGTGATTTATCCCTGGCCGAGCAAGGAACAGTTCCGGCATGCTTTTTTAACGCTTAATATTCCTGACGATGACATAGAAATTGCTCGCCGTAACCTTGCATATATGGAAATGCGCGAAATATACGGCCGTAACTACGATCCCGAACGGTATGGCTATACCTCCGGACAAAGTTATCGTAACTATATGACTAACCAGTCGGATAAGCTTTATTATAACGGACAGGTCATGCCCAATAACCTCCTGAACCCTTTTGCCTGGGCAAAGTTTATTAAAGCATGGAAAAACGGCGATTTCAAGAAAAAAAATTAAATTTTTCGCAACTAATCAGTTTGTCTAAAGTAATGAAAAACAAATATATGCCACAGATAACACAGATTTCACAGACAATTATTCATCATTTTTAATTGAAATTAATTCATAAACTGCTGAAAGCAGTTTAAAATCTGTGTAATCCATGTAATCTGTGGCAAAAAAACATTCTGATCAGACCGATTAGTTATAATTTTTCATTTGCTGAGCTTCTTTTGCATCTGAGTCCCACCTATTAATTTATCAACAATGAAACGGCAGGGAAAATTTTTCTAATCCGGAAATTATACTACTTTCGCAATTAAGTCGTTATTTTTATCAATAATTGTACATTTCAAAAAGCTTTTGCAACAACCCCACCTGATTTTGAGACCTTTTTCCAGCCTGACTTCCGGTTTTTCTAATTCATTCCTGATCCTTGGTTTGCTGATAATAAGCAGCTACGTTTCGGCACAGCAGGTAGGGATGATTACCGGGAAAGTGAATGACGAGAAGAATCAACCGGTGGAAATGGTAAATGTCAGTATATTAGGCCATCCGGGTGGCACGGCTACCGCTATTGACGGCAGTTATAGCCTGCAGGTTCCGGCCGCAACCACCATAAAAATTCTGTTCTCATTCATAGGTTTCAAAACCGATACTGCTGTCATCAAATTAAATGCCGGCGAAAAACTCAGGGTTAACCGGACCATCATTTCCACTGCAACCGAACTTGGAAGTGTTGTAATTGAAGATCGTCAGAACCGCAGTACAAACCTCACCCGTATCGATCCTCACTCAGTGAAAGCACTGCCTTCGGCATCGGGAGGGATTGAAGCTCTGTTAAAAACAATGCCGGGAGTTGTATCGAACAACGAACTTAGTTCGCAATACTCGGTGCGAGGTGGAAATTACGACGAAAACCTTGTGTATGTGAATGATATTGAGGTATATCGTCCATTCCTCGTTCGCTCCAGCCAACAGGAGGGCTTGAGTTTCCTGAACAGCGATCTGGTTTCCTCCGTTTTGTTTTCGTCAGGTGGATTTGATGCACGCTATGGCGACAAAATGTCAAGTGTGTTGGATATTAAATACAAGAAACCAACAAAATTGGCCGCCTCAGCTTCGGTCAGTTTGCTGGGAGCTTCAGCTCATATTGAAGGTGTAAGCAAGGACAAACGGTTTACTTACCTCACAGGGGCAAGGTATAAAACCAACCAATACCTGCTTAACTCAATGGATACCAAAGGTAGTTATAGTCCTGTTTTTCTGGATTTGCAATCGTTGTTTACATACAATCTGAGTGAAAAACTGGAATTGAGCGTCTTAGGGTATGTTTCGTCGAACACCTATAACCTGGTGCCCGAATCGCGCGAAACCAAGTTTGGAACCTTGTCCACTCCTTTGCGGCTTACAATTTATTTCGACGGCCGCGAGGCTGACCAATACGACAGCCAGTTGGGAGCTATTACATTGACACAAAAAGTGAACAAAAATTTCCAGGTAAAATGGATCACTTCCGTTTATAATTCGATGGAAACCGAAGCTTTCGACATACAGGCGCAATACTATATTGCCCTTCTCGAAAACCAGCCCAGCAGCGGTGACTCAATAGAAGTTGTTGAAACAAAAGGAGTTGGTGCATATTTTAACCATGCGCGCAACCAGTTGCATATGAATGTTTTAAATGCCGAAAATCGCTACAGCTATTCCAAAGGGAAATCGTATGCTTTATGGGGCATCAAATATCAGCACGAAATGATCGACGACCATATAAGTGAATGGCAACTGATTGATTCAGCGGGTTTCTCTATACCTAACTATCCCGGGACACCGGGTCAGCCTGGCAATTTAACAGATTTTGTATTGAATTACCGTCTGAAAACAGCGGCCAATATCAACTCGAACAGGTACACAGCTTTTGCACAGAACACCTGGACCATGAACGGAGATTCCACCACAATGGCTTTTACGGCAGGAATACGTTTTCAATACTGGGATTATAACAGGCAATTTATTGCAAGCCCGCGCTTTAGTTTATCCTATAAACCTGATTGGGAAAAAGATATAATGCTTCGTTTTTCGGCCGGATATTATTACCAGCCACCATTTTACCGCGAGTTACGAAATCTGCAGGGCGAAATAAACCCCGATCTCAAGGCGCAAAAATCGATTCAGTTTGTTGCAGGTAGCGACTGGAATTTCATGTCATGGGGGCGACCTTTTAAATTTGTGACCGAAATCTATTACAAACATTTAACCGATCTGGTTCCTTACCAGGTGGATAATGTTCGCATTCAATATCTTGGTATAAACGGTTCAAAAGGATTTGCTTACGGTATCGATATGAAAGTGAACGGCGATTTTGTAAAAGGCGTAGAATCGTGGGCAAGCCTTTCGCTGATGAAAACATCGGAAGACCTGTACGATGATTCTTATGTTGAGTACTATAATGCTTCCGGACAGGTGATTCATGATGGTTTTACCGTGGATAACGTCCGCGTTGATTCCGCGACAATTTATCCCGGTTATATTCCCCGCCCTACCGATCAGCGTGTTACATTCGGGCTGTTTTTCCAGGATTACCTGCCGATGAATCCAACTTTCAAAATGAATTTAGGACTTTATTTCGGTAGCGGATTGCCTACCGGAGCACCCAATACGCCCTTATACACCCATACACACAGGTTGCCTCCTTACCGCCGGGTTGATGTAGGTTTATCCAAGCAAATTATCGGGGGCGAAGCTTTACGCCCCAAAACTGGTTTCTTTAAAAGTTTCAGGACTCTGTGGGTTACAGCCGAAATACTTAACCTGTTGCAGGTTGATAATACCATTTCCTATACCTGGGTGCGCGATTTCAACAATAACCAATACGGTGTTCCTAATTATCTTACGCCGAGGCAGATAAATATAAAAATCGGGGCCGAATTCTGAGGCGTTTTCCCTAAAAATGTTAAATCTTAACCCTGAACTGTGAACTTTTCATATCTGTTATTGTTCTTTATATTAATTCTAAACTATAATAAAAACCTAATAAACCGAACAGTAAAATGGACTATCAATTTCCCGAATTACCTTATGCTTTCAATGCACTGGAGCCCCATATCGATGCCCTGACCATGGAGATCCACTATACAAAACACCACAAAACATATTTCGACAAGTTTGTTGCGGCCATAAAAGAAACTGAAATGAATGGCGCTCCTCTCGAAGAGATTTTCGCCCATGTAAGCAAGCTCCCGATGCCTGTGCGCAATCACGGTGGCGGTTTGTACAATCACACACTTTTCTGGGAAAGTATGGCTCCTAATGCCGGAGGTGCCCCCACAGGGAAACTGGCTGATGCCATCAATGCCCAATACGGTTCTTTCGACGAGTTTAAAGCAAAGTTCAACGATGCAGCGGCAAACCGCTTTGGCAGCGGCTGGGCATGGCTTTCAGTAAAAGCCGACAACAGTTTGTGCGTTTGTTCAAGTGCCAACCAGGATAATCCGCTAATGGATACTGCAGATTGCCCCGCTACTCCAATCCTGGGTCTTGATGTATGGGAACATGCATATTACCTTAAATTCCAGAACCGCCGTCCCGATTATATTTCAGCATTCTGGAATGTGGTAAACTGGGAAGTGGTTCAGGCTCGTTACGAATCAATATTAAATAAATAATTATGAAGAAGTTCCTGGTTTACCTCGTGGTTTTTGCAGCCATTCCTTTTGCCCTTAAAGCTCAGAAGGAATCGATCCACAAATTTGCACCTCTGCCATACGCTTATGATGCGTTGGAACCCTACATCGATAAAATGACGATGGAAATCCATTACGACAGGCATCACCGAGCCTATTTCAATAATTTTACGGCTGCCATCAAAGGCACTGAGCTTGAGCAAACACCTATGGTTGCTATTTTTTCGAATATTTCAACCCAGCCGGCAGCAATAAAAAATAATGCCGGAGGTTACTGGAACCACGAAATGTTCTGGAACTGCATGAAACCAAATGGGGGAGGAGCACCTGCAGGAAAGCTGGGTGATGCCATCAATGCGACTTTCGGTTCATTCGAAAATTTCAAGAAACAATTTGCAGAAGCCGGGGTAAAACGATTTGGTTCGGGATGGGTATGGCTGGTTGTGGGTGCTGATGGGAAATTGTATATCAATTCCACGGCCAACCAGGATAATCCTTATATGAATACCGAAGAAAAACGCGGTACACCTGTTTTTTGCCTCGATGTTTGGGAACACGCCTATTACCTGAAGTACCAGAACAAGCGGGCTGATTATATAACGGCTTTCTGGAATGTAGCAAACTGGGACTTTGTTCAGAAACTGTATGCGGAAGCGTTGGTTAAGAAATAGTTAATCGAAAATGGTTAATTGAAAATAGTTAATCGAAAATGGTTAATCGAAAATGGTTAATTGAAAATAGTTTAAAAGCCCGTCAGTTGTAAAACTAACGGGCTTTTATATTTATTGAGAATCGTCGCTTATTCGAACGAAAGAATGGCTTCTTTGATAATTACGATAGCATCGCGTAATTGCTGTTCGCTGATAACCAAAGGAGGGGCAAAGCGGATGATGTTGCCATGGGTTGGTTTTGCCAAAAGACCCATATCTTTCATTTTTACACATACATCCCAAGCCTCGAAACCATTTTTAGGCCTGATAACGACAGCATTGAGTAATCCTTTACCGCGCACGAGTTCAATCATTTCGCTTTTCATGCTGCCAAGTTCTTCGCGGAAAATCTTACCAAGGTATTCGGCTTTTTCGGCCAGGTTTTCTTCTTTTACTACTTCGAGGGCGGCAATAGCAACCCGCGCAGCAACAGGATTACCTCCAAAAGTGGAGCCATGTTCGCCTGGTTTAATGGTTAACATAATTTCGTCGTCAGCCAAAACTGCTGATACCGGCATGGCACCACCCGAAAGGGCTTTGCCAAGGATGAGGATATCGGGACGAACATTTTCGTGATCGCATGCCAGGAGTTTTCCCGTGCGTGCAATACCGGTCTGAACTTCGTCGGCGATAAAAAGCACATTATTTTTCTTACACAGTTCGTATGATTTCGCCAGGTATCCTTCATCCGGAACAAACACACCAGCTTCACCCTGTATAGGTTCAACCAGGAAACCGGCCACGTTCGGATCTTTCAACGCATTTTCGAGTGCTGCCAGGTCATTGTAGGGAATGGTTATAAAACCAGGCGTGAACGGACCAAACCCGCTGAAGGAATCCGGATCGGTCGACATAGAAATAATGGTGATGGTACGACCATGGAAGTTGCCTTCGCAAACAATGATTTTTGCCTGCCCGTCTTCGATGCCTTTCACTTTGTAGGCCCATTTACGGCAAAGTTTCAGTGCAGTCTCATCAGCTTCTGCGCCCGAATTCATTGGTAAAACCTTATCGTAACCAAAGTATTCGGTAATATATTTTTCGTAAATGCCCAGGATATTGTTATAAAATGCCCTTGAAGTTAGGGTAAGGGTTTGAGCCTGTTCAATCATAGCTCCAACAATTTTCGGATGGCAATGTCCCTGGTTCACAGCTGAATAGGCTGACAGAAAATCGAAGTACTGCTTGCCTTCAACATCCCAAACCAAAGCACCATCGCCTTTGGCTAAAACCACCGGTAACGGATGGTAATTATGCGCACCATACTTGTCTTCCAGCTCGATAGCTTTGGCTGAGGTTAAATCTTTCAGGATCTCGTTAAGCATAAAATTGTTTTTAAATTTTGTTAAGTAAAATACGTAGCAAAGGTAATTATTAAAGAATAATTAGCAAGGCTAGAGAAAAAAGTACTTCAGAGTGGAGGAGAGCTAATTATGAGTTATGAGATATGAGTTGTGAGATATGAGTTGTGAGATAGGAGTTAATTGTTAGCGGTATTATTGGTATTTCAGTTGATTCTCTGAAACCCTCAAACCTTGAAATCAGCAACCCAGAACCCAGAACCCAGAAACCAGAAACTCTGAAACATTTAAACCACCCTACCCTCTCGCCACCGCCCCCTCATTTTTAATCAGAACTTTGTAATTGAGCGACGGAGAAGGAATAAAAGGCCCGAGACCAAGTTGACTCCAAAGCATATCTATTTCTTGTATTGTTTTGTCGTCCATAGCCAACACATTGGGCCATTGCCGTTTAAATCCATCAGCAGCCAGCGATTTGCCGGTTCCGTCAATTGCCATGGGTGAAATGGGCTGACCTGTATCGGATTTTGCATAAAAACAATCCCGTAAAGGATCAATATTGTTGGCAACCAGCCACACGATATCCTGAATGCGTATGTCAACAGCCTCGGGATCGGTATAAACCACCCAGTTTATTCCTGAAAGGGCACCGGTTTTATAAAGGTTTTGATGAAGAACCCGGAGGTCGGTCATTAACTTATTTATTCCGATCACCAGTACCGGTAATTTCACCTGTGTAAGCGAAAAATTGCATGCTAAGTCCTTCAACCCTCGGTGGTTTTCATCAAACGAAAATTCCGGTTTTTTTGAAAATGCTGTTTCACCGGGTAATTTTGAAGTGGCGTCAATTCCCAGTTTGCTTCCAAGTGCAAAACGGCTGCTCGAATGATCGAGAACATCAACCGGTCCCCGGTTAAAAATAATGTCATCCACAGGGTGAACCTGTTCACAGATTAAATCAGCCACGGCTTTGCTGTCATTAAGATCGATATCAGCATCAGTAACCACAAGAATCTTATTGAACATCATTTGCCCGGCTCCCCACAACGAATTCATCACTTTTTGCGCCTGTCCGGGATACGTTTTTTTGATTTTTACCAGTACAATGTTATGAAAAACCCCCTCATCCGGCATCGCCATATCCACCATTTCGGGCAACATGCTCAGTTTGATGAGTGGCAGGAAAATCCGTTCGGTAGCCTTTCCCAGCCATTTGTCTTCCTGGGGGGGAATACCGACGATGGTAGTCGGGTAGATGGCATCTTTCCGGTGAGTAATGCATGTAACGTGAAATGCCGGATAATAATCGGCCAGGGAATAGAACCCGGTATGATCGCCGAAAGGACCTTCGAATAAAAGTTCTTCCTCCGGGTCGACGTATCCCTCAATGATGAAGTCGGCATCAGCCGGAACTTCAATATCCGAAGTGAGGCATTTCACCAGTTCCACTTTCTTTTTACGTAAAAACCCGGCCAACATATATTCATCAATATTCTCAGGCATAGGTGCAGTGGCACAGTATGTATAAACAGGATCGCCACCCAGTGCAACAGCCACGGGCATTTTCAGTCCAAGCCGTTTGTATTCGCGAAAGTGAGCAGCCGAATTTTTATGCAAATGCCAGTGCATCCCCGTTTTGTCAGGGGCAAAAACCTGCATGCGGTACATTCCCACATTGCGCATCCCCGTTTCGGGATGCCGCGTATGAACCACCGGCAAGGTGATAAAAGGGCCGCCATCATGAGGCCAGCAGGTTAAAACGGGTAGCCGGGTCAGATCAGGTTTATCCATTACCACTTCCTGGCAAACTCCTTTTCCTTTTTTCCGGCGGGGCATGAAAGCGGCTACTTCGGCCAGAGTCGGGAGCAAGGCCAGTTTGCTCAGGAAGGAATCGCGCGGCGTCATCAAACCTGCCATCAGTTCATCGATCTGCCTGGCTGTGTCATCAAGTGATTGAACGCCAAGGGCCATGCACATGCGCTTTTCGCTACCCATCGAATTGATCAGCAGTGGAAAAGCTGTGCCATTATTTTCGAACAGCAAGGCTTTGCCGTCGTGTTTGCTCATGCGGTCAGTAATCTCGCTGATCTGAAGGTGTGGCGAAACAAAATCCTTTATTCTGGTAAGTTCACCCGCCTGTTCGAGTGATTGCACAAATGCCTGTAAGTGAGGGAAAGCCATTCAGTATCGTTTTTAATTTTTAAGTTCAGATATCCGGCCAAGCTACAAAAAATTAGCTAACGCGGATGAAAGGAGTGATAAAATTCAGCATTTCCTCTGTTTTACAAAAGTAGAACAGAATATTTACTGCTTGGGGAATTAAATGAGAAAATAAATTAATTTTGCAAAAAAATGAAAACTAATTATTAATCTAAATCACAAATACTTATGAAAAAAATATGTGTTTTTGCCCTTGCAGGAGTGCTGTTTTATGGCTGTTCAAATTCGGCACCTAAGACTGAAAAAGTGGCTGAAAAACCAAATCAGAACCTGATTGAGATCACCAACGATATGGAAAGTGCCGCTTCGATGATACCCTCGTGGACGAATGAGAAAACGGTTATTCAGACTAAAAATCCGGCAGCCCATTCCGGCGATTATGCATGTATAACCAATGATACCGCTGAATATAGCTATACTTACACTGAGTTGATAAAAAACATCAATACGGGTCTGCCCAAACAGGTTGCCGTTTCCGGATGGGTTTATACAACCGTTGCCAAGCCAAACTTTGCCATTATACTTGATGTGAGTGAGAAAGACAAATCATACGACTGGAAGGCTTTCCCATTATCCGACTCACTTGTCGAAAAAGGGAAATGGGTCGAATTTTCGAACATATTCTATTTCGACAAGCCGCTGAATCCTGAACAGGTAGTTAAAATATATGCGTGGAACCAGGCTAAGAAGCCCATTTACATTGATGATCTGAAAATAGTTTTTGAATATTAGAATTCCTTGAAAATATACCAAAAAAAAGAGAAGGTTTTTGAAGCCTTCTCTTTTTTTTATTTACCGGCAGGTTTTTCAACTGCTTTGAAATCCTTATCACTGAAGGAGTCCGGTTTCTTTTCATCATTGTATTTCGACGGGCATTTAAGCAACAGGCTGCTTACCAGGAAGGCATCATTTTCAATTTTCCCGATCACCACCACCTGCTCCGACTTTTCGAAATCCTGTGGTTTGGCGCCTTTGTAGGTTACCAGCCGTTCAGCACCTTTCTGATCCGTCATGTAGAAAGTAAACTTATTGGCATCCACTTTCGTGTCGTACACAATGGGTTTGTTTTTCACTAATTTTCCGATTACGTGAAATTCCTTTCCCGGATTTTCGACGGCAGCGGAAAAATCGGTGTATGTACTTGTATTGGCAAACAGGCTCAGTATCACACCAATGGCTGCAACTACAAATACGAGTATAAATATATGGGTCTTCTTCATGTTTAGTATTTGTTACTTTTGATTTCTTTTTCCATTTTCGAAACCCGCCTGTCGAGCCAGAAAAGATAAACTGCCAACCCAACGAGTACGGTTGAAAGAACTATGATTACCACAAAAATTTTCGATTCTATCATTTCACTGTTTGTATGTATTAAACAAAGTAAAGTTCTTTATGTTTTGGAATCAGGATTTAATCATTTTTTAAATCCTTTCTTCCGGATTATCCAGGTGTTGCCTGATAAAGTCCATTTTCACCCTGATCCCGGTTAGCCAGTATCCTATAATGATCCAACCGGCAATGGCAGGATAAAAAACCATCCGCATGTTGGCATTGAGGCTGTTAACCGTCGAAGGACTTCCTCCGGCACCCGGGTGCAGTGATCCGCTGGCCAGTTTTGGCAGAATGCCGATAAAAACTATCAGCATTACAAATGCGAAAATATTATACACAGCCCCAATCCGGGCTCTTTTATTTTCTTCATCAATCGAACGCCTGAGAACCAGGTAAGCGAAATAAGCCAGTATGGTGATGGCAGCACCGTTTAGCTGAGGGTCGTTTGTCCAGGGTGTGCCCCAGGTAAAATTTGCCCATTCCATGCCGGTAATTATGCCCAGAATACCAAAAAACAAACCTACATTGACTGACTGAATGGCATAAACGTCATGTTTAATGTCGAAGGTGGAAAGGAACCGGAGGCTTCGTACCAGCGATGTCCCGAACATAACCATCATGGCAAACCACATTACTACATGAAAAAACAAATTACGCATCGACTCCCCGATATTACCTTCAACTTTAGGAATATCGATGAGAAAACCGGCAGTAATACTGTATAAAATCAGGAGAACACCAAGCAATTTCCACCAGTTATTTTTCAAAAAATTATTCATTTATCTTTTTACTAATTTGTAACTTGTTTTTTCAACAATAGTCTTCTTACCAACGTCTACTCATATCTCATAACTCATATCTCATAACTCATAACTCCAACCCCTAATCCCTCCACAAGTAAGGAAATAATATATACGACATGGCAATTACGATGGCATTGAGCATAAATAACGCAGCAAGGAATTTCATATTGCCCGAAACCGTTCCTGCGCTGAGTGCTGCTGCTGAAACTTTCATCAGGATCAGAAGCAATGGCATGACGACCGGGAAACTTAAAATGGCCATAAGTGCAAAATTATTGTTGGTGCGCGATGCAATGGCCGATATCATGGTGAGTGAAGATGCAAAACCAAAACTCCCGAGTAATAAGGCACTTATAAACAATGGGTAGTTGACCACAAATTCTCCCATCAGTGCTGTAAATACAAGCAGGCATAGGAGAGAAAGGACACCCATCAGCATAAAGTTGTAGATCATTTTCGAAAGAATGATTGCCTGTGGACTTGTAACCGTATAATAATACAACTGCCTTGATGTGCTTTCCTGCACAAAACTTTTTGAAACAGCGTTAACGGCCGCGAAAAGCATGATGATCCAGAAAAGACTGTTCCAGGTAGCAGAATCAATGATTTTGGCGAATGAAAGATAACTTACAAAGATGGTGGAAACCACATAAAGCAGAATGCCATTTATGGCGTACCGCTGTTTGAATTCCAGCTTAATATCTTTCAGTACCAGGTATTTGATTTCGCTCAGAAGCATTGTTTCAATTTCAGACTGCAAAGATATAAAAAGCTGCATGTTTATTGAACTTCCGTCGAATATAAATGCCATCTTCAACGATTTTTCAACTACCAAAAGGGGCTAAACCTTTAAAACAAGTACCAACGGAAAGAAAAACGGCTACCGTAAAGTAGCCGTCTTTCAATTTATATCTGATTGATTTACAATTTG
Source organism: Bacteroidota bacterium (assembly GCA_037142075.1). GTDB lineage: Bacteria > Bacteroidota > Bacteroidia > Bacteroidales > UBA4417 > UBA4417. The sequence continues at coordinate 50,342 of JBAXBJ010000015.1, read as the reverse complement.
CGTTTTACTTCCACTTCTTCGTAGCCTTCGATTATATCCCCGATTTTGATATCGTTGAAATTGTCGATATTTAACCCGCATTCGTAACCCGTAAGTACCTCCCTCACATCGTCCTTGAAACGTTTCAGCGAACCAAGCGAACCTGCATGAACCACAATACCATCGCGGATTACGCGTATGCGTGTGTTACGTGTGACTTTTCCATCCAGTACCATACAGCCGGCAATGGCTCCGACTTTCGAATTCCTGAATACTTCGCGTATTTCAACGTTACAAACAATCTTTTCTTCTATTTCAGGAGCAAGCATACCTTCGATAGCCAGCTTGATTTCGTTGATGGCAGTGTAAATGATCGAATAGAAACGGATGTCAATTTCTTCGCGTTCGGCTAACTTGCGGGCACTCATACTCGGGCGAACCTGGAAGCCGGCAATGATAGCATTGGATGCGGAAGCAAGCAATACATCACTTTCGGTGATAGCACCCACACTCTTGTGAATCACATTCACCTGTACCTGCTGAGTCGAAAGTTTGAGCAGTGAATCCGATAAAGCTTCAACTGAACCGTCAACGTCAGCTTTTACAATAATGTTGAGTTCTTTAAAGTCGCCAATAGCTATACGGCGGCCAATTTCATCAAGCGTAATATGTTTCTGCGTACGTATGCCTTGTTCGCGCTGTAATTGCTGGCGTTTGGTAGCTATTTGTTTAGCTTCGCGCTCATCAACCATTACTTTGAATTTATCACCGGCCTGCGGTGCCCCGGTAAGGCCTAATAAAAGGACCGGAGCTGAAGGTCCGGCTTCCTTAACCGGCAAATTGCGTTCGTTGTACATGGCTTTAACTTTACCATACACGGAACCGGCAAGTATAAAGTCGCCCAGTTTAAGCGTTCCATTCTGAACCAGCAGTTTAGCCACGTATCCACGGCCTTTATCAAGCGATGATTCGATTACGGTACCAGATGCACGGGCATCCGGGTTTGCGTGAAGTTCAAGTAATTCCGCTTCGAGTAGTACTTTATCGAGCAATTCAGTTACGTTAGTGCCTTTTTTTGCTGATATTTCCTGGCTCTGGTATTTTCCACCCCAATCCTCAACAAGAATGTTGAGTTTTGAAAGTTCTTCCTTTATTTTCTCCGGATTGGCTCCGTTTTTATCAATTTTATTGATGGCAAATACCATGGGTACACCTGCAGCCTGTGCGTGGTTGATAGCTTCCTTGGTTTGAGGCATAACTGTATCATCAGCTGCTACCACGATAATTACAAGGTCAGTAACCTGTGCCCCGCGGGCACGCATAGCGGTAAAAGCTTCGTGTCCCGGTGTATCGAGGAAGGTGATCTTTCGACCGTCTTCCAATTGAACTTCATAAGCTCCAATATGTTGAGTAATACCTCCAGCTTCGCCGGCAATTACATTTGCACTACGGATATGGTCGAGCAAGGATGTTTTTCCGTGGTCAACGTGTCCCATTACTGTAACGATAGGGTTACGAGGCCTTAACAGGGCGGGATCCTCTGTTTCGTCGGAGTTATCAAGTGCTTCCTGGACTTCAACGCTTACAAATTCAACTTTATAGCCAAATTCATCGGCAAGAACCGAAATCGTTTCAGCGTCGAGCCGTTGGTTTATAGAAACAAACATCCCTATTGCCATACAGGTTGCAATAATTTTTGTTACAGGTATCTCCATCATGACCGAAAGGTCGTTGGCAGTAACAAACTCTGTTACCTTGAGAATTTTCTTGTCTTCTTCGGCCCTAGCAACTTCCTCCTGCATTTGTTGACTGGCAACATTTCTTTTTTCGCGGCGGTATTTCGAGGATTTCGATTTTCCGGTTCCGCTCAGGCGTTGCAGCGTTTCTTTGATTTGCCTTTGGATATCTTCTTCAGTAAGCTCAGCTTTAGGCAAAACGGGTCGTGATTGCCCTTTTAATACAGGCTTGGTTCTCGGCTTGTCGTTAGGTTTGGCTGCAGTTCCGGTTCTACTACCGGGTGCACCATTCCTGTTGGCAGGCACAACAACTCTTGGGGTAGTGCCCGGAGTTGCGGTTTTCGGAGCCTCAGTTCCTGTTTTTCCTTTATTTAAGCGTTTCCGTTTCCGTTTCTTCGATTTACTGTCTTCGTCACTCGATGATGCAACAGGTTTGCGTGGTTCAGGGCGCGATGGCGAAGGCAATTCTATTTTACTCAGAATCTTTGGTCCTTCGAGCTTGGTGAATTTGGTTTGAAGATAATTGGAATCCGATTTGTTGTAAGTACCATCAATAGACGGTTGATCGTTGGAACGAAGACTTGCTGTTTCAGTTGCAACAACAGTTTCGGCCTGAATTGTTTCAGGGATTTCGGGCGCCGGAGCAAAAATCTTTTCAGGAACTTCGGGTGATGAAGGCGTTTCGGCGATCACTGACGGTTTTTCTTCGGGTACAACAGGTGTTTCACCTTTTGGAACTGCAATTTTTACTTCTTTCTTGTGTTCCTTGGGTGTACCCTTTTCGGCTTTTACGGGTATTTCTTTTTTCCTGGGTTTCTTGTCAAATTGTTTCAGGTCGATTTTGCCTAAAACTTTAGGACCTGTATGTACAGTTTCTTCGCTGTCGCCTATACTTATCAGTTCGGGTTGTTGAACGGAGACCGGACTCGAAATATCAGCCTCGGGCGATTTCGACTCAGGAGAAGCAGGCTCTGAAATCTGATCATGTTCCGCCTTGGCAGGATGTGCCTTATGTTTCTTGGGAGCTTCAACAGCATTTGGAATTTCCGGACTGATAAACGCTTCGTCCCTGGATACTATTGGTGTTTTAATTTCGGTAGCAGCAACAGTCGATTGTTTTTCAGTAACAACTTCCGCTTCAACTTGAACAGGACTGATTTTTACAGGTTCGGCGATTGGCAACTCCGGCAATTTAGGAGCCACCGTTGTTTCGATTGAAGGTTTATCGCTGACGACAGGTTTAACCACTGTGTCTTTAACAACCTTAGCATCAAATGCTTCTTTGTCAGCAGGTTTCTTTTCTTCGGCTTTTGCTGCTTTCTGAGCCTGATACTCCAATTCAATGTGTTTGGCGATATCTTTTGCAGCCTTGTCGGGCTGAAACTCTTTAACCAAAAGAGTATTCATTTCCGGACTCAACTTAGTGTTCGGATTACTATCAATTTTAAATCCCTTCTTATGAAGGAAGTCAATGATAGTGGTTACACCGACATTAAATTCGGTTGCGGCTTTTCCAAGCCTGATTGATGTAGGTCCGTCTGACATGCTTTTATCGAAATTTCGCCTGAAGCTCGGAATAAGTGAGTAAAAGTACGATTTAATTTTCAAACTTATTGTTATTGGTTACAGATTACGGCTTGCACACAAGCATTGCAAGATTTGTTGAATTACAAACGATTAACTGTTTGAGACTCAAACTCTGTGATTATATTTTATTCGAACTCGGCTTTTAATATCCGGTGAACCTCACGAATAGTTTCTTCTTCCAACTGCGAACGACGCACCAGTTCATCGGCACTGAGTTCAAGAACGCTCTTGGCTGTATCGCAACCGATGCTTTTTAATTCATCGATGATCCACTGATCAATTTCGTCGTTAAACTCCTGTAAGTCAACATCCTCGTAATCGGAATCGGTATCGCGGTAAACATCTATTTCGTACCCGGTTAGTTTGCCGGCGAGTTTGATGTTATGGCCACCTTTTCCAATGGCTAAGGAAACCTGGTCGGGTTTCATATACACTTCAGCCCTTTTTGTTTCCTCATCCAATGTGATGGAGGTGATTTTGGCCGGGCTTAATGAGCGTTGAATGTAAAGGCTCGAGTTTACGGTGAAATTGATCACATCGATATTTTCGTTCCGCAACTCGCGAACTATACCATGAATTCTCGAACCTTTCATACCCACACATGCCCCAACAGGGTCGATGCGGTCATCATAAGATTCGACAGCAATTTTAGCTCTTTCGCCGGGTACGCGAACAATATTTTTAATGGTGATCAGCCCGTCGAAAATTTCAGGAACTTCTGCCTCGAGCAAACGCTCAAGGAATAGGGGGGAGGTGCGCGAAAGAATGATAACAGGTGAGTTTTTCTTCATATCCACGCGCGAAACAACGGCTCGGATGGTATCACCTTTACGGTAAAAATCGCCGGGAATCTGCTCCGTTCTTGGCATGGTAAGTTCGAGATCTTCGTCGTCGAGGATCAGGATTTCATTTTTCCAAACCTGGTATACTTCTCCGGTAACTATGTCGCCAATACGGTCTTTGTATTTACGGAAGATGTTATCCTTTTCATATTCCTGGACCTTGGAGATCAGGTTTTGCCTTACAGTAAGAATTTCGCGACGACCAATATCCGCCAGTTTTATGGCTTCAACCACTTCTTCCCCAACTTCGAAGTCGGGTTCGATCTTGATGGCTTCGGAATAGGATATCTGGAGATTTTCATCTTCCAGTTCATCATCTTCCACAATGGTACGCTTGCGCCAGATTTCGAGGTCACCTTTATCGACATTCACGATAATATCGATATTTTCGTCGGTACCATGCTTTTTAATCAGCATATGCCTGAAAACATCTTCGAGAATACGCATCAGGGTTTCACGATCAATATTCTTGAATTCCTTGAATTCAGAAAATGTCTCGACCAGGTTGATGTGCTCCATTTCGCCCATGGCAAATCAATATTTGAGGTTCAGATTGTGATTATTTCTTTGGTTTCCTTAATATCGCTATAGAGGAAGTTATGCGTGGTTTCGGTAATGACTTTTTTAACTTTGGTAATTTCTTTCACGCTGAAACCTTCTTCGTCGGCAGCGATCAGTGTACCTTCAATTTTATTGTTATCTTTCTGTAAAACAGATACGTTACGACCAATATTTTTTATATACTGCCTCGAAAGCTTGTAAGGCTGATCCAGCCCGGATGACGATACATTCAATTCGAAATCTTCGGCATCGCGATCTAACTGCGACTCTATGAATTTGCTGAGTTCAATGCAATGTTCAATCAGTACATGTGTATCGCTATCAATAAATATCCGGATCCGGTTATCCGACCGCACTGCAATGCTTACCGCAAAACGATCGCTACCCGCAAGATGCTGGGCTGTAAGATCCTTTATAAGTTGCTCGCTGATCATGTATGCTGTTGTTTTTCGGTTGTAAAAAGTGCATTTTAAATAAAAGAGGGGACAAAAGTCCCCTCCACTAGTCGTCACGAGCCTGTATACACAAAAAATATGCAAGCTGTTGAATTCTGTTGCCTCTCCAAAAGTATTAGTTTTTGGCAAGGGAGACTTTTTACCGGGAAATGATAAAAAGCACTTTCAGTCAGTTGTTTATGTCGTTGTTGTCCGACCAGGATTCGAACCTAGACCGAATGGACCAAAACCATTCGTGCTGCCTTTACACCATCGGACAAACTAATTTCTTTCCTAAAAGGACTGCAAAAGTAGTATTTTTTCTTTACATATATAATTCAAAGCAAAAAAAAGTGATAATGATGCATATGAATCTTTGCACAATTGCCACGATAACACGAATTGTGACTTTGTATTTAAATGAATTATTGTATTTTTGAGCAAAACAAATGAGCTATGGATTTTACTGAAGTATTAACAAAGCGCGAGAGCATCCGCAACTATAATCCCGATAAACCGATTGATATTGATACACTTAAAAGGATTCTGGAGGCTGGCCGGATAGCTCCTTCGGCATCCAATTACCAGCCCTGGGAATTCTGGCTGATTTCGTCAAAAGAGATGTTGGAAAAAGTAAAGCCTTGTTATTCAAGGCAATGGATCGAAGATGCACCACATATCCTGGTAGTTACCGGCGATATGGATCATGCCTGGGAACGGGCCGATGGGTACAATTCCCTTCAAACCGACCTGGCTATTAGCATGCACCAGATGGTACTGGCTGCTACTAATGAAGGGGTAGGTTCGTGTTGGGTAACTAATTTCAATCCTGATATATTACGAAGCGCTCTCGGACTTAAAGAATCGGTAAAAGTATTTGGAATTACCCCGCTGGGGTATCCACGCGATAGCTACACCAAACGCACTGTAACCATGCGTAAACCATTGGAAGATGTTGTAATATATTGCTGATAAACAATATAGTAGCAATGTTGCTCTAAATACTGCTTTCAGGTATAGGTATGCTGATTATAAAACAGTTCGTGACTGCCATTATTGGTGCTGTATCTTTTCAGTGATTGCGCGTTTTCTTTTTGCCGGGAACACGATAAGCTTTTGATGCGCTTATAGGCCATATGCACTCAAAAATACTTTGTTCTGTATTTGGCACTTGTACCAGAATGCAGGATCAAATTTTTCATAACTTTATAAACTGATGAAAGTAACCCAACGCCAGTACCTGATCCTGCTTTTTTTAGTCTTTACTGTTTCCCTCGTTGTTAATCTTGGCCAGAGGTATTCGATCTGGAATATCTCTGATGCAATACTTTTGGGTAGTCGTTGGGCTGCTTTGACAGTGCTGGTGGGTTATGCTTTCCGAAAAAAGTCCCTCACCACCTGGATATTGATCAGCATGGTTCTGGGGGCGGAATTTGGTCATGATGTGCCTTCTGTTGCCATTCACCTCAACCTGTTCAGCAAGATATTTCTGAACATGGTGAAAACTATCATAGCCCCCCTGCTTTTTGCCACGCTGGTGGTAGGAATTGCCGGGCATTCCAATCTTCGCCAGGTTGGCCGCATGGGCTGGAAATCCATAGTTTATTTCGAAATGGTATCTACCATCGCTTTGTTTATCGGGTTGATTACCATAAATATAAGTAAAGCGGGGGTGGGTGTAATTATCCCGAAAGCAATAGACCAGACAGGGATTCCAACTATAAAGTCGCAGACATTCGAGGAGGTCATTTTGCATATTTTCCCCGAGAATATTGCAAAAGCCATTTATGAGGGGCAGGTACTACAAATCGTGGTATTCAGTATCATTTTTGGAATTGCTGTTGCCATGCTAAAGGATCCGCACCGGAACCGCATGGTGCATTTTGCCGAAAGCCTTTCCGAAACTATGTTTAAATTTACCAACCTTGTGATGTACCTGGCGCCTGTCGCCGTTTTTGCTGCAATTGCATATTCGGTCGGGCACATGGGTCTCAGCATCCTTGGAAATCTGATTCAGCTTCTGGCCACTCTTTATGTTGCCTTACTCATTTTTATCTTAATTGTTTTGCTCCCGGTGGCTTTGGTAATGAAAATACCGGTGCGGAATTTTATCCGCGCCGTGTCGGAACCGGCAACCATCGCATTTGCTACAACCAGTTCCGAATCGGCCTTACCCATTGCCATGGAAGTGATGGAGAAATTCGGCGTACCTCGCAAAATTGTTGCCTTTGTGATGCCTACCGGCTATAGTTTTAACCTCGATGGAACCACATTGTATTTATCACTAGCTACTATTTTTGTGTCACAGGTGGCCGGTATTGATCTTTCATTTGATAAGCAGTTACTTATTGTTTTTACACTTATGCTTACAAGTAAGGGAGTCGCCGGCGTTCCACGGGCATCACTGGTAATTCTGCTGGGTACGGCTGCCAGTTTCGGTCTTCCCACCTGGCCCATTTTTATCATCCTTGGCATCGACGAACTGATGGACATGGCCAGAACTGCGGTGAATGTAGTCGGAAACTGCCTGGCAACAGCCGTTATTGCACGCTGGGAAGGAGAGTTTGATGACAATGCCGCCAGGAATTTTAATACTAAAATGGAGGGATAAATTTCGCGTTGCGAGTAAGTATGTTGAGTATAATTAAGTCTTTTAGCCTGGGTGCGACTTCAAGTCGTTCCCAGGCTGATTCACTTTAAAATAGTGTAATTTCATTCATATTGAAATTATTCCATATATTTGCAGGCTAATTCACAGGCAATTGCATAAGAATGCTATTATTCAGCTTGCATCAGCTTTTTTTTGAAAAACATTTAATTGATTTCATTATTAATTACGCCTTCTGCCCTCTGCTAATCCAAATTATTAACCGCCGCCTTTGCCTTTTAAACAATGAAAACTGTCATATACTCCTTTTTTCTTGCTACATTATTTTCAATATCCGGTTTGGCTCAAACCATTTCGCTGAACAGTCCAACTGAAGGTTCATCCTTCATTTCATCAAACATTGTTCAACTTGAGGCCGGAATATCCAATCCGGCGTATTTGCATATTACAAATACGCAAACCGGATTCAGAAAACTAAAAATCGGTTATAATGCTGTAAACCTTTATAGCCCGATGTACAATGTTACAGCTGGAGGGAACACAACTCTGGAAATTACTTTATGCAATTTCGGCGCAGCCGTAGATTGGAGCAAAATGTCGGTAAGGCCGCAAGGCAATACTGCGACTCCTGTGCTGTTAGCACCTTATATTGCTGCTGCTGGCGGACTTGGAACGAGTTGGAAAACAATTTCGATTCCTTTATCAGCCTTTAGTGCAACGATCAATTTTACGCAAATTTCGCTGATCGAGCTGCCTTACAGTTCCGGCGCCGGTTCTTTCGATATCGGAATCAGTAAAATAGCTTTCTCGGGCGGCAGTTCTCCTTTTATATGGTTTGGCCCTGACCACACAAGTAATTTACACAACGGGAATGGCGGAAGCGGCGAATTGCTTGCCCAACTGGTCACACCCGCGCAGGGAAGTGTGGCTGTGGATCATGTTGATTTTTATGCAGGATTCCAACTGCTTGGTTCCGACAACATTGAGCCATATGGAATTGGCTGGACAACCGGCGCTACCGGTGTTTATGAGCTTTCTGCAAAAGCAGTGTACGTGGATGGCGCTTCGATAAGTTCCTCACTGGTTGGTATAAATGTGATTGCGCAACCTGTCAGCCAGTTAAGTATAGCTATTACAAGCCCAATTGCAGGAAGCAACTTTAACAGCCCTGCCGATGTGCTTCTTACTGCCTTAGCAGGAGGTTTCTCGAATCCCGATCCTGCCTGGCTGCATATTACCAATACAGAAACCGGTTATCGCAAACTTAAACTTGGATATAGTCCGATAAGTTTGTATTCACCTTTTCAAAATGTAATTGCCGGAGGAAATACCACACTGGAAATTACCCTGAAAGATGCATCAGGAAATACAAACTGGAGTAAAATACAAATCAGGCCGCAAGGCAGTGCCGCAGCGCCTGTTTGTTTAGCGCCGTATGTAACGGCTGTGGGTGGCATTGCCAATCAATGGAAAACGATCTCAATCCCTTTATCAGCCTTCGATCCGTCCATCAATTTCAGCCAGCTTTCGCTGATTGAACTTCCATATAGCTTAAGCGCCGGTATCCTCGACCTGGGAATACAGCAAATCAGGTTCACAGGCGGCACGACTCCTTTTACCTGGTTTGGCGGATCAAAAACGGATAATTCGCATAACGGAAATGGGGGTGCCGGCGAATTGGTGGCTTCTGTTGTTCCTTCGGTTTCGGGAGGCCCGAGTGTTGATCACGTTGATTTTTTCGTTGATAACATTCTGGCAAACTCAGATTATACCGCTCCATTCGAATATTTGTGGCCAGGTACAGGTGCCGGCCAACATGCCATTAGTGCCAGGTTAACTGATAATACCGGGCTTTCAAACTTATCAGATGTGGTAAATATTCAGCTGAATGCGGCGAATCCGAACACGGTTACTCTTACGGTTACTTTTGCCTCGCCTCCGACCAATGTTACGGTTCAAAAGGCGGCTTTGAGGTATAACAAAACTTTTGCTTACAGTTTTACCCTCGACGATGGGCTTATTGATGCTTATACCGTGGCTTTCCCTTTGCTTAACGGTGGGATGGTGACAGGAAACAATACAGTGTATCCCGGCTATTTTTACAGCGACGGATGTGGAAATGCAATTCCGTTTTCGGCCGGATTATCCTGGTATTCGGTAAGTACTGCCGGGAATGATCTTCATGTAAATACACCTTCCTATATAACCTGGAACCAGTTGGCCACCATGTACAATGCAGGTTGGAATGTTTTTAATCATAGCTATTCACATGCAGCCAATGGTACCACCGATTATGTATCCCAGATAACACAGAATACGGCTTATGTAAAAGCGAAAAGTGGTATCGACTTAACCCATTTTGTTATACCTTCGGGCGACCAGGGATATGTAACACCTGCATTTGCTAACGGAATGCTGACTGTTAACGGGAATAACGGTGCTTACCGCGGTTCACCCAATGGGTACCGTGTTGATCAACCTGTTGATTTCAGCAATGTTAAACTGTACAAAATGCTGGTAAGCGATGCCAATCAGAACACGGCAAATATTATGCAAAAAATCAATAATGCAGTCGCATTAAGTGTTAATGGTCAGCATTACTGGTGGAGCGATTTTACGCACCACGTTGGATTCCAGTCATCAGGGGCCAGTTTGCTTTTCCCGTTATTCCAGTATTATATGGAGAGTGTGGCTCAGCAATATGGCATTGGTGGTGCCGATAACATCTGGATGGCTCCGACACAGGATGTTTACGAATATCTCAGTGCCAGGGACAAAAGTGTGGTGAATTATTCGATAGCCGGGAACACGCTGACCATTGCCGTAGATTATTCGGCTGTACCGGCCAACATGAGGACGAATGCGCTTACACTTGCCATTCAGGCCGATCAGGATTATGCCAATGTGGTAGCCAGTGGCGCACAGGGTATGACTTTTAACGGAGCGGGACTGAACAAACTTATTAATATTAAATGGGGAAGTCCACCCTTAAAGGCTTCAGCAACAGTAGAAAACAAGAGTGAATTGACAATGGCCAAATCAACTCCGGATGCTATCTCCGTTTACCCTAATCCGTTTATAGACCATCTTTATATTGATTTTCAGCAAATTGTGGAAGGCGAAATTAGCTTTGAATTACTCAATATGGATGGAAAAACTGTCTTTCTCAAATCGGCTGAACAGGCTAAAGGAGTAAAACATTTTGAACTAAATTTGGGTGACACGCACCTTAATCCCGGTATATATCTTCTTAAATCGGCCAACGGGAAGAACACTTTGCCATCGGTTAAAGTAATTAAAATTCAGGAGTAAACATCAGATTACTATGGGTTTAGATATTAATTATTGATGTTTCCCCCCCGGCAGGCTAAGGGATTTATACGGCTAAAAGACCCTTTCTTTGCTTAACGAATTGGGCGGAGAGCATAATTTTTGAATGGTACAATGAAATCATTTCTGTTTGCAGCTTTTTTACATCTGGTTTGCCTTTCGGTACTTGCGCAGCCAAAAACCAAAATTCCTCAATGGGGTGTTGCAACACTCACTGTTACATTCGATTTACCGCCTTCCGTTATTTCCGTCGAAAAGGCATCATTGCGATACAACAAGGCATTTGCTTATAGTTTTATCCTCGACGATGGTTTAATTGATGCTTATTCGGTAGCTTTCCCCTTGCTTACCGGTGGCCTGGTAACAGGTAATAACACGGTGTATCCCGGCTATTACTACAGCGACGGATGCGGAAATGCTATTCCCTTTTCGGCCGGATTATCCTGGTATTCAGTCAATGCTGCTGGCAACGATCTGCACGTGAATACACCAGGTTACGTAACCTGGAGCCAGTTAATAAGCATGTATAACGCGGGTTGGAACGTGTTGAATCACAGCTATTCGCATGCTGCTAATGATACTGCTATTGATTATGCGTTTCAGATTACCCGGAACACTGCTTATGTAAAAACCAAAAGCGGAATTGATCTTACTCACTTTGCTCCTCCCTCAGGCGACCAGAATTATGTAATTCCGGCTTTTGCAAACGGAATGCTGAGTGTAACCGGGAATAATGGTGCGTATAATGGTTCACCGGATGGTTTTCGCGTTGACCAACCCGTTGATCTTCACGAATTCAAGCTGTATAAAATGTTAGTAAGCGATGCCAACCAGGATACATCGAACATCATGCAGAAAATAGATCATGTAGCCGAAACAAGTGTAAACGGCCAGCATTACTGGTGGAGTGATTTTACACACCACGTTGGATTTCAGTCGTCGGGTGCCAGTTTACTGTTTCCTTTATTTCAATTTTATATGGAGAAAGTTGCTCAGCAATATGGTATTAGCGGCACCGATAACATCTGGATGGCACCCACGCAGGATGTATACGAATACCTGAGTGCCAGGGATAACAGCCTGGTAAACTACTCTCTTTCGGGAAACGTATTGACGATCACCGTTGATTATTCGGCCGTGCCAGCCAATATGCGGACATATGCACTCACTTTAAATCTTGAATCGGACCAAAATTTCAGCAGTATAGTTTCCGATGGAGTTGATGAGATAACATACAATGGCTCAGGAGATAACAAACTCATAAACCTGAGATGGAACGGCTCTCTGACTTCCATTCACAAACAGGATACGATAAATAATAACTCTAATTCTTTTTTCGTTTATCCAAATCCTTTCACTGAAAAGCTGTGTATCAATTTCAGGCGGCCAGTTAAGGATACTATTACTTTCGAATTGCTCGATATGGCAGGGCGAACGGTATTTCATAAAACCGTGGATCAACGCAACAGTAAGTTACAGTGTGAACTCGACCTTACAAATATAGAAATACTTCCGGGAATTTATGTTCTCAGGGTGGTTGGTAAGCGGACATCTTACCCTTCAGTGAAAGTGCAGAAAATCAATAAATAACTATCTGAATTCATATATTAACTACAGTCTGATTTTACTGCCAATTTCACTTGCCTTTTTTAAACTATTGAAGTGAGTTAATGTAATTTTCGCTTGAGGATATTAAAAAAATGTGCTACAATCCAATGTTTTTATGGATAGTTGATGACCTTATTTCGCAAACTTAACAAAAAAATAACATAATATATGCATATAATTCAGTATGTGTGTTTATATTTGTATCCTGTAATTTGATTACTTTGGGTCATGTATCTATTTTTTAAGGCTTATTTTTTGCCTTATTTATCTGTGATTCATTTGATTGTTTACTAAAGTATAACATTGACACACTGTATTTTCAAAAATATTCTCTTTATCAGGAGGTCGATTCAAACAAAAAAACAGCAGGAAGAGAGCAGGTTTTTGAGAATATTTACTTACCTTTGGAGGGTATTAGCATTCGTGAAAAACTATTTTTCTGTAAGTGTCCTAGATTTGGATTAAAACAGAAAGATGTTTAATTGTTCGTATGCTATATGGGTCTCCTGTAGATAACAATTTACAGGAAATCTAAAATTAGATCACTCAATTTCATTAATCTGACTGACTCTTTTATCCTCGACCATCTGTTTTTTTTAATTCGATTAGATTGATTTTCCGAAGTACACTTTACTTCATCTGTCTGACTCTTTTATCCTCGACTCTCTATTTTTTTCAATCCGATTAGATTGATTTTCTGAAGTACACATTCATTAATCTGACTGACTCTTTTATCCTCGGCTTTCTGTTTTTCAATTCGTTTTGATTAACAAATTACACTACCAGCCTTCCTTTAAATTTAGGCAGAAAATACTTAGTTATTTAAGCGTTTTACGTTTCACCCATTCACCTAATACCGAAGAATCATGAAAAAATTTCTACACTTTTTCCAGACAATGCTTTTTGTGCTGTTCTTTTACAACAGTGTAAATGCACAATACTGCACTCCCTCATTTACCAACGGATGCACGGGCGGTTATGGAATAACCTCGTTCCAGTTTGGGGATCTCAACCAGGCGTCAATACTATGCGATGGTTCGCCGAGTGAGTATTATCATGATTTTACCGGTACGAGTGCTGATTTTGCGCAAAACGGCATCTATGATATTTCGGTTCAGGCGGTAAGTTATGGGGTGAATATTTCCGTTTGGATTGATTATAACGGCGATGAAGTATTTGACAATGCGGAAATTGCTTCCCAATTTTACTGTCCCGCTAACAGTACAACTTCAACTTCAATTACTATTCCGGGAACGGCCAACCTTGGTGCCACACGTCTCAGGATTATATCGTCAACAAACGGTTTCCCGATTGATCCATGCTTTGATCCCGGTTATGGAAACTGCTGCGACTTTTCAGTAAATATTATTGAACCACTTACACCACCAACTGTTAGTACGCTTTCGGCAACCGACATAACGGCTACTTTAGCCGTTCTTCACGGTACTATCAATGCAAATGGCAGCCCTACCCATTCCAGGTTCAATTATGGATTGCCTGGCAGTTACACTGATGGCGCTTCCGGTGATCCATGGATTATTACAGGGGGAACCGATACGGATGTTACTACTACTATAACAGGTTTAGCTCCAAATACACTTTACAATTACGAATTGGTTGGATATGGACCCGGAGGTTCTGTTTCGGGCGGAAATGTTGAATTTACCACCAGCACTATTTCGCCAACGGTTACAACCAATGCTGCTACTGCCGTATCCGGCGTTTCGGCTATGTTGCATGGGATTGTAAATGCTAATAATCTAAATTCAACTGTTTCTTTCGAATATGGATTGGATGATACTTATGGCAATACCGTTCTTGGAAACCCGTCCAACGTTACCGGTTTTTCCAATGATCCTGTTTCTGCTTATTTAACCGGGCTGACTCTGAATACTACCTACCATTACAGGGTTATCAGTACAAACGATGCAGGTACTTCCTATGGTGCCGATATGACGTTTACAACACTTTTAACCCAATTTTGCATTCCGTTTTATATCAATGGCTGTGCTGGTGAATCCAGCTTTGGGCTGACTCATTTTGAGTTAAATACCATTTCAGAATCCATTCCATGTTCGGGCTCACCGAGCTATTACCACGATTATACTGCTACTACAACCGACCTTTGCAGGAATGGCTATTATTCCATTCAGGTTCAGTCCGGACATGATAATATGGGTGTAACAGTGTTTATCGATTACAACCAGAACAATGATTTTGATGGATACAGCGAAACTGTCGGATTTGGCTATTGCACTAATTCCGGCAGCACCTATACAATTAACTTCACGGTGCCTGATGTGGCATCAGCTGGAGCTACACGGCTCAGGTTTATGACTGGCTATTATGAGTATCCTTTAAATCCTTGTTCAACAAACCAAAATTATGGCAATTGTGCCGATTTTACTGTGAACCTCATTGATCCTGTTACAGCTCCAACCGTAACAACACTCGATGCTTCGGGAGTTACAGCAACGGATGCCGTATTGAATGGCACTGTAAATGCCAATGATATTCTGACCCATGTTGAGTTTCAATTTGGTACCGGACCCAACTTCGGGAATACCGTTGTCGGCGATCCGGCAACTGTAACAGGAACCATTACAATGGATGTGAGTGCCACTTTAACTGGACTAAACCCAAATACTACCTATTATTTTATGGCTGCCGGTTTTGGAGAGGGGGGCTATATTTCGGGAGGAACATATTCATTTACTACCAGTGCTATTCCTCCAACGGCAACAACGGATGCCGCGTATCCTATCTCCGGTACATCGGCGACTTTGAATGGAACGGTGAACCCAAATAATTCAGAATCAACGATTTCCTTCGAATATGGGGCGACGGACTCATACGGTACTACTGTAAGCGGGATACCTTCGCCAATAACAGGAACTTTTTCTCAATCCGTTTCATATACGCTTACCGGGTTGGACTTAAATACAACCTACCATTACCGGGTTGTCAGTACCAATACGGAAGGCACTTCGTATGGTGCCGATAAGACATTTACAACCCTCGCAACTCCATTCTGTATCCCTGTTTACTCAAGTGGTTGTAGTGAAAATACATATGGGTTAACTCAATTTAATCTTAATACGATTTCACAGGCTATACTATGCGAAGGAACGCCAAGTTATTACCACGATTTTACATCATCTGTTTCGACTGACCTTGCAAAAAATGGTTATTATGCCATTTCAGTGCAGGCAGGTTACTGGGATACTTACGTTACTGTTTGGATAGATTATAATAATAATAATATTTTTGAAGCTGGAAGTGAAACCGTTGGACATGCCTATTGTTACAATACCGGTCAAACCTATACAATCCCGTTTACAGTTCCGGCATCCATGGCCAACGGGCCGGTAAGGCTCAGAGCTATGTCCAGATATTACTTCCCTTCCTATGCTGCTCCGAATGATCCTTGTTCTCTTACAGAACAATATGGAAATTGTTCTGATTTTACTGTCAATATTGTTGATGCCTATACACCACCAACCGTTACCACGCTGGATGCTACGGGCGTTACACCGTTTGATGCCGCATTGAATGGTACTGTTAATGCAAATGATATTCTGACCAATGTTGAATTCCGTTATGGAACGGATCCCGGTTTCGGGAATACGATTGCAGGTAATCCTGCCACGGTAACCGGAACCATCACTACTGATGTGAGTGCTTCGTTAACAGGGCTAAGCCCAAATACTACCTATTACTATAAAGCAGTGGGTTTTGGAGAAGGAGGAAATATTTCGGGAGGCACATATTCTTTTACTACTGAATCAATTCCGCCTTTAGTATATACCTACGCAGCCACTAATATCTCGGGCACTTTCGCAACCTTGCATGGTGGTGTGAACGCAAATAATTCGAATACTACCGTTTTCTTCGAATATGGAACGGATGCTACCTATGGTGCGACTGTTGATGGCAGCCCTTTGCATGTTAACGGCTATTATGAGCAATCTGTGTCGGCTGCTCTTACCGGGCTCGCTTTAAATACAACCTACCATTACAGGGTAGGAAGTACCAACGCGGCTGGCACATCCTATGGTGATGATATGATATTCACCACTTTAAGCACACTATATTGTGTTCCTACCTATTACACAGGTTGTAACTCTTACAACATGGGCTTAACCTATTTTAGCCTGAACACAATTTCTGAATCTATTGCCTGTTCAGGCACACCAAATTATTTTCATAATTTCCCTCTATCAACCGACATGAACAAAGGCAGTGCCTATACCATTTCGGTAAAGGTAGGGTATGGCTATGAATATGTGAGGTTTTGGATCGATTATAATCATAACGATGTTTTTGATATTGGCAGCGAGTTAGTCGCAAGTATTTACTGCAACAATTCAAATACAACTTATACAGTTCCTTTTACAATTTCTGCATCCGCATTAACCGGGGCAACCACACTCAGAGCCATGACCAGCTACAATGGTTATCCGCCTGATCCTTGTGGTAATAATGAATATGGAAATTGTTCCGATTTTGGGTTAAATATCCTTCCTTCCATTCAGCCACCCACAGTAACAACTTCCATTACTACAGCAAATGATGAATGCACTGCTACTTCGGGAGGAAATGTCACAGATCAGGGTGGTTCAGCCGTAACTGAAAGTGGGGTTTGCTGGAGTACATCATTAAATCCAACATATTTGGATGATCCTCATACTTCCAACGGTTCAGGGATAGGAGCATTTGTAAGTAATATAACAGGCTTAAGTGCCGGGACAACTTATCATGTGCGGGCTTATGCTATCAACAGCTTTGGGACAAGTTACGGCAATGATATTAATTTTACAACAACTATAGCTGAAATATCAGGTATATTTTCAGTTTGTGCGGGATCGACAACCACATTAGTATCTTCAATTTCAGGTGGAACCTGGAGCAGCACCACTACCGATATTGCAACAGTAGATCCCTCGACAGGCGTGGTTACTGGAGTTTCGGCGGGTCTGGCAGTAATAACTTATACTTATTCGAATGCAAACGGTTGTGTTTGCTCGGTATTAACAAATATAGCAGTATCAACTACACCCGCCACCCCCGATCCTGTAACAGCTACGCCATCAACACTATGTGAAAGCGGAAATTCAAATCTTAATGGTACTTCTTTAGGAAGTTCAATTTTTTGGTACACAACTGCAACTGCTGGTACCCCTATAGGCATCAGTGCAAGCGGGGCTAATTTTCAGGTTTCATTAAATAGCACGACAACTTATTATGCCGAAGCGGTAGTAGGGGGTGAAAATTCGCACACATTTGACTATTCAGGTTCAATAGTTCCTTTTACCGTTCCTTTAGGTGTTTATTCTATTGTCGTGGAGGCCAAAGGTGCACAAGGAGGATCGGGAACCTCAGCAGGCGGTTTGGGCGCTTATATAAAGGGAGCTGTTTCTGTTACACCAGGCCAGGTTCTGAATATCCTCGTTGGTGGACAAGGTGGCAGTGGAATACAAGGTGGTGGTGGAGGAGGGAGTTTTGTTACTGACAATAGCAATACTCCTTTGGTTATTGCAGGCGGTGGCGGTGGTGGCTACTATGAAGGATATTCTTATGGAGCCTCAAATGCAAATGGAAGTGTGGGTAATTCTGGCAATTCTGGTATAAATGGATATGGCAATACAACAGGAGGCTCTGGTGGAACTAATGGTTCTGGAGGCGGATGTGCCCCACAATATAGTGGTGAAGGAGCTGGTGGAGGTGGCCTCTTGGGCAATGGTTCCAATTGCAATGGACCAGGTGGAGGTAAATCTTTTGTGAATGGCGGGGCAGGTGGTGCTTCTTATGGAAGTGCAGGATCTGGTGGCTTTGGCGGCGGCGGTGGCGGCGAGTGGTATAACTGGACTGGTGGTGGCGGCGGCGGCGGTTATTCCGGCGGTGGCGGCGGAACTGATTATGGGGTTGGCGGCGGCGGCGGATCCTATAACGCCGGTACTGACCAAAGCAATATTGCAGGAGTTCAAACGGGTAATGGTCAGGTGATAATTTCATGGACACCACAGGCAGGATGTACTTCAATGGAAAGAGTACCTGTAACTGTTACAGTTAACCCACGACCAATTCCATCAATCATTGGCCTTACAGAGGTTTCTGTGGGATGCAGCGGCACTGTTTATAAAACACAATCAGGCATGAATTCCTATAGTTGGTCTGTTTCTTCAGGTGGAACGATTGTATCAGGTGGTACTCCTGCTGATTCAACTGCAACTATTTCCTGGCATACTGCAGGAAGCAATACAGTAACTGTTAACTACTCGAATTCCTATGGCTGTTCAGCTAACGTAGCAGCTTCGTTAAATATAATAGTAAACCCAAGCCCAACAATAACAGGGATACCGGCAGTATGTACCGGATCAACTGTCACATTAGCTTGTTCTGTTGCAGGCGGAACCTGGAGCAGTACCACAACCTCGGTTGCAACAGTTGATCCGTCAACAGGCGTGGTTACAGGCGTGTCTGAAGGGCAGTCGGTAATAACCTACACCTATACAAATGCAAACGCTTGTATATGCACGGTTTCTATTACAGTAACAGTCTTACTTTCACCCGCTTCACCCAATCCGGTAACAGCTACACCATCTACTATATATAGCGGAGGCACTTCAAATCTGAATGCTACCTCAGCCGGCCATACCATTCTTTGGTACACAGTGCCTACGGCAGGTACACCAATAGGCAGTACTGCCAGCGGAGCCAACTTTGCAGTTACACCAGCTAGTACAGCAACGTATTATGCCGAAGCAAATATTGCTTCAGGCAACACTACCCAGACTTTTGATTATACAGGCACCTCTCAGACATTTACTGTACCGGCAGGTGTTTACCTTCTCACTATTGATGCATTTGGTGCTGAAGGTATTGGCATGAATGGTTTTGCACCTGGACAGGGTGGCAGAGCAAGGGGTGAATTATCAGTAGTACCGGGACAGGTATTAAATATTTATGTTGGCGGCCGGACTTTGTTTAACGGAGGTGGTAGCGGAAGAGGCGGAGCAAATGGTGGCGATGCAAGCGATGTACGCATAGGAGGAACAGCACTTTCTGACAGGGTTATCGTAGCCGGAGGCGGCGGCGGTGCAGGCGGAGATAATTGGAGCTGTTTTTCAGGCAATGGAGATGGAGGAGGGGGTTCTGTCGGCGCCAATTATGTTGGTGGTGGAGGGGGTTCCGGTTACAGTTTCTGCGGAGGCAACGGAGGAAATACAGGAGGAAGTAGCGGATCGGCTTACCATGGTGGTGGTGGAGGCGGCGGAGGATTTACCTCCGGAGGTACTGGAGCCACTGCTAATGGCAGTGTAGCCAATAGCGGAACATTAGGTTTTGGAGGAGCTTCCAATAACTCTTCAGGTTGCGGAGCCACCGGTGGCGGTGGTGGTGGTTACTTTGGAGGAGGCGGTGCTGCCGGTACTTATTGCGGAGCCGGGCAGGGTGGCGGAGGTTCGTCATGGACAGGAACTCTGAACAATCCTTATTTCCAGGCAGGTGTTAGAAACGGCAACGGGCAAATAGCAATTTCTTGGTCTGCACCAGCTCCTAATTGTCCTTTAGCAGAACGGACACCTGTAACAGTAAACGTGGATGTTATACCACCTACAGTAACAACCACGGCTGCCAGCCTTATTTCAGGTATTTCTGGCACTTTGAACGGCACAGTGAATGCGAATAATACGGCATCGGATGTATCTTTTGAATATGGTTTAACTGCAGCTTACGGTACAACAGTTTCAGGAACTCCTGCAAGTGTTTCGGGGATTACACCTCAATCGGTATCAGCTTTTATTACCGGGCTTGCATTAAACACTACCTACCATTACAGGGTTCTTGCCACAAATTCGGCCGGCACTTCGTATGGTAATGATATGACCTTTACCACGTTAGTAAGCACTTTTTGTATTCCTGCTTACTCATCTGGTTGCGCCGATGGCAATCAAATGGGTATCAGCTATTTTGGATTAAATTCAATTTCACAAAACATAAGTTGTAGTGGGACTCCAAATTATTACCATGATTTTACATCTTCTTCCACGGTTCTTGGATTGAACGGTACATATAATATAACAGTCAAGTCCAATACCGGTTCCTCTCAATATATTAAAGTATGGATTGATTACAATCACAACAATATTTTTGATGTAGCAAGCGAAGTAGCTGGACAGGCCTATTTCCCTGCAGGGTCTCCACTTACATTTCCAATAACGGTTTCCGCTTCTGCTTTAACAGGATCGGCAAGGCTCAGGATAATGACGCGGTATTCTTCTTATAGTTATCCGACGGATCCTTGCTCAACTTCCGAAGTTTATGGAAACTGTAACGATTTTACCGTCAATATTGTACCTCAGGGCGCACCGTTAGTCAGCACCATGCCAGCAACATCCATATCGGGCGTTGGAGCAACATTGAACGGATTTGTAAATCCCAACGGGTTTTCCTCTCCGGTATCCTTTGAATATGGCCTGGATGCTTCGTATGGAACAACAGTAGCTGCAATTCCTGCCTCATTAACCGGAAATACCAATGCAGCAGTTAATGTTTCAGTGCTCGGACTTAGTATGAATAATACTTATCATTACAGGGTTGTCAGTACAAGTTCGGAAGGCACTACCTATGGTAATGATATGATATTTACAACACTGATCACTCCTTATTGCATCCCGGCCTACTCACAAGGATGTGCTTTGAATATGGGACTGACCAATTTCCAGCTAAGTACCATTAACCAGGCTATTACCTGCACAGGGACTCCTAATTATTACCATGATTTTACATCCAGCTCTGCTGATTTATACCAGAATGGAGTATATTCGATTGCCGTAACATGTGGGTACTATTATAATTATGTAAAGGTATGGATCGATTACAACCATAATAATCTATTTGACGGGGCCAGCGAAGTAGTTGGCCAGGTTTATTGCAACAGTCCGGGAACTGTTTATTCTATCCCGTTCACGGTCTCGGTCTCGTCTTTAACCGGGTCAACACGACTGAGGGCTATGGTTAGCTACAATACATATCCAGTAGATCCGTGTTCGCTTACCGAACAGTATGGAAATTGCAACGATTTTACAGTGAATGTTATTTCTCCACTCACGCTACCAACGGTTACAACTACAGCAGCTTCAGGCATTACCGGAACATCAGGCAATATCAATGGCACCATCGACGCTAATGGGACTGCAACCAATATAACATTTAACTGGGGTACAACGGTTTCATACGGCAATACAATTGTTGGTGTACCGGCAACTGCTTCCGGCGATACAAACACATTGGTTTCAGCATCTTTGACAGGTTTAACCCCCAATACTACTTATCATTACAGAGCAGCAGCATCCGGAATCAGCGGAGCCGTGAACGGAGGGGATCTTACTTTTGTAACTTCCGTGATACCACCAACCGTGGTTACGGGTACTGCAAGTTACATTTATAGTACAAATGCACGAGTGAGCGGAACCGTGAATGCAAATAATACAAGCTCTTCCGTTTCATTCGAATATGGATTAACTAATGCTTATGGTTCAAGCATTACAGGAAGTCCTTCATCAGTATCGGGTAATTATGTTCAGAATATAACAGGGAATTTAACAGGCCTAGCCCTGAATACGGTTTACCATTACCGGATCAAAAGTACCAATTCGGCCGGAACTTCTTACGGGGATGATATGACATTCACTTCCTCGCCAACCCTTTATTGTATTCCTACATACTCCACAGGATGTGCCAGTTACAATATGGGGGTTACCTATTTCGGACTTAATACCATTGCTCAAACCATTTCCTGTTCTGGAACAGCCCCCACTTATTATCACAATTTTTACCCTTTGTCCACTGATTTGAATAAAAGCGGAGTCTACACCATTTCTGTAAGAACAGGTTATGGATACTCTGAATACGTGACAATCTGGATCGACTACAATAAAAATAATGTATTCGATTATCCGGGCGAATCTGTGGCTAATCTATATTGCACAAACCCATCTACCACATTCACGGTTCCGTTTACAGTTTCGGCTTCTGCGCCTACAGGGAGTACTGCGCTCAGGGTAATGACCAATTATTCTTCCGGTAATCCGACAAATCCGTGTGGTTCCTATACCTATGGAAATTGTTCCGATTTTATGGTGAATATACTGCCTGCACTTGTCCCTCCAACCGTTACAACAACGGCCGCTTCGGGTGTTACCGGAACATTGGCTACGATGAATGGCATAGTAAATGCGAATGATTATTCAACCAATGTTACTTTTAATTACGGGTTAACTGCTTCGTATGGCACAACTGTTGCCGGCGTTCCAAGCCCGGTAACAGGTAACACGGATGTGGCTGTAAGTGCTGCGATTACCGGATTAGTACCCAATACTACCTATCATTACCGGGTTGCAGGTACCGGTATTGGCGGAACCAGTTTAGGCAACGACATGACATTTACCACGGATATGATTCCCCCGACGGTTGTTACAACGGCTGCTACAGGAATTGCCGGAGTTTCTGCTTACCTTAATGGAACCGTCAATCCGAATAATCTTGCTTCTTCTGTTTCATTTGAATATGGCTTGACTGCTTCCTACGGCTCAAACGTTGTCGGGACTCCTTCGAGCCTCACAGGGTACACACCTCAAACCGTCACGGCGTTCATCTCCGGGCTTACCATGAATACGGTGTATCATTACCGGATTGTCAGCACTAATTCGGCCGGCACTTCGTATGGAGACGATATGACCTTCCAGTCATTGCCGACCCTGTATTGTATTCCGTACTTTAACTCGGGATGCAATGCTCCGTGGTATATGGGCTTGTCGTATATCGAACTGAACACAATAACACAAAACATTCCCTGCTCAGGAACGCCGAGTTATTACCATGATTATACCTCGTCAATAACCGATCTGGCACAGAACGGTAATTATACAATGTCTATTCAAACCATAAGTGGGTATGGATTGTACATAAATGTCTGGATTGATTACAACCATAACAATTATTTTGATGGTGCAGGTGAAATTGCCGGACAAGGCCATATCAATGCAAACGCTTCTTCAACCATACCTTTAACTATTTCAGGAACTTCCCTCACAGGGGAAACCAGAATCAGGATAATGGCCGTTTACGATTATTACGGCTATCCAGCCAATCCATGTGGTTCATACGAATATGGGAATTGTTCGGATTTTACCGTAAATATTCATGCTCCGGGACCTCCTATTGTATCCACAACGGCTGCTACGCTGGTCAATGTGAGCAGCGCAACTATACATGGCCTGGTGAATCCTAATTATTTTTCCAGTACTGTTTCATTTGAATATGGGCTAACCGCTGCCTATGGTTCTACTATAGCAGGTACACCTTCTCCTTTGACCGGTGGCACAAACACCGCAGTTTCGGCTGCATTAACGGGTCTTGAAATCAATACGACCTACCATTACAGGGTCAGCAGTACGAATTCTTCAGGTACTTCTGTTGGTGATGATATGACCTTTACAACGACACCGACCACCGTTTACAATGTTACGGGTGGGGGTTCGTATTGTACAAATGGTTCCGGATTAAGCGTTGGTTTAAGCGGTTCCGATGTCAACACCAGTTATCAATTATATAAAAATGCGGCTGCTTCAGGCAGTCCACTTGCAGGCACAGGCAGTCCATTGTCGTGGGATAACCAGACGAATGGCACATACACGGTTGAAGCCATGGCCGCTTTGGGCAATCCGATTTTTATGAACGGTAATGCTGTAATAACATCCTACAACAATCCTGTTTCGGTTTCCATTGGAGCAACTTATTATACGATCTGCCCAGGTACCTCGGTTACTTTCACAGCATATCCATCCAATGGAGGAACAGCACCTGTTTATAAGTGGATTGTAAACGGTGATACTGTGGGAACAAATTCCTATCAGTATTCGTATGTTCCGAATAATGGCGATCAAATCAGGTGTTTGATGACTTCGAATATTGCTTGTCCGTCAGGAAATCCTGCCTTATCCAACACTATCACCATTACAGTTTCTGCTCCTGTTCCAACGATCACGGGTGCTGCAACAGCATGCCTGGGATCAACAGGCAATGCTTATTCCACTGAATCAGGAAAAACAAATTATGTTTGGAATATTTCTGCCGGAGGCACCGTCACGTTGGGGGGTAACGGGTATTATTTTATTAATGTAACCTGGAATACAGCCGGTGCTCAAACTGTAAGTGTCAACTATTCAAATAACGATGGTTGTAATGCAGTATCGCCAACTGTGAAGAATATTATAGTCAATACTGTTCCTGTTCCTACTATTTCGGGACCAGCTACCGCCTGTACCGGATCAACCGGGAATGTTTATGCCACAGAATCAGGAATGGCGGGCTATGCCTGGTCAGTTACAGGTGGAACAGTCACAGCAGGTTCCGGGACCAATCAAATTACGGTAACCTGGAATACGACCGGTGCTCAAACAGTAAGTGTGAACTATTCCAATGGCTGTACTGCCGTAACTCCCACAGTTTACAATGTTGCCGTTAATCCTATACCGGCACCCACTGTCACAGGTCCGATTTCGGTTTGTGTAAATTCAACCGGAAATGTTTATACCACTGAGGCTGGTATGAACACTTATAACTGGACGGTTTCAGCTGGGGGTACCATTACTGCCGGGGGGTCTCCAACAGATAATACGGTAACCGTTACCTGGAATACCACAGGAAATAAAACAGTGCAGGTGAACTATTCCAATTCCTTTGGTTGCACAGTTGCAAATCCTGGTATTGCCAATGTAACAGTACATCCGGTTCCGGTTCCAACCCTCACAGGCTTATCAACCATCTGCGATTTCCCATCAACAGGCAACACTTATACAACTGAGGCTGGTAAAACCAATTACATCTGGCTTATTTCGGCTGGAGGCACCATTACTTCGGGTGGCACTGCAACCGATAACACTGTCACAGTAACATGGAATGCAAACGGAAATCAAAGTGTAAGTGTAAATTATACAGGTGCAGGAGGTTGCACGCCTTTAGCAGCAACCATTTTAAATGTTGCGGTTTATCCATTACCACTGGTTGCAATTACAGGAAGCAATACGGCTTGCCAGGGGGATACAATAACCTTTACCGCTGAAACTCTTGGTGCAGGTATGAACCCTGAATATCACTGGTTTGTAAATGGCGTTCCTGCTGCTTCTGCTTCGTGTGGAGGTAGTTTACACAGCGGGCTGGTTGCTTCGTATCCGTTCAACGGAAATGTAAATGATGAAAGTGGAAGCGGCCACAATGGTACTGCCTATGGAGGTCCGACGCTTATCGCTGACAGGTTTGGGAATCCCAATAAAGCTTATTCCTTCGATGGAAGTAACGATTACATCGATTTGGGTAACTGGTTCACATACAATAAGTTCTCAATCTCATTCTGGGCAAACCAGCATGCCTTAACCGGTGACTATACCGATATCATTGATAATAATCATACATCGTACCAGAACTGGGTAATTCAGAGCCCAAATACACTGGATTATGGATTTGGTATTGCATATGTAGGTTCCGTTGGATTTTCACTCATAACGGATCAATGGAAACATGTTGTTTGTATCAAAGATTCGTTAAGTATGAAAACATATGTTAACGGGGAATTGAAACAATCGATAACTTCAGGCTATGCACCTAACTATTCAAATCCACATCTTTATGTAGCTAAATGGGGTGGCGGCAACAGGCATTTCAACGGCAAACTCGATGATATCATGTTCTACAACCGTGCGTTATGTGAATCAGAAGTCCTGAGTTTATTCGATGGAAATGATTCAACCTTCCGTTATATGCCTGCAAACAACGACGTTGTGACCTGTGTAGTTACCAGCGGTGCCGGATGCTCCGGTACTTCGAATGCAATCAACATGTCGGTATTGCCGGCACCAACGCCGACTATTACAGGTCCGGCTTCGGTTTGTCAGAATTCACAAGGCAATGTATACACCACCGAAGGCGGCAAGACCAGCTATGCCTGGGCTGTTTCGGCCGGTGGGACAATTACCGGTGGAGGTTCACCTTATGATAATACGATTACAGTAAGCTGGACAACTTCAGGGGCTAAGAATGTTAGCGTAAATTACAATGATCCGAATGCCTGCAATTCAGCAGTAGCTACCAACTATGCAGTAACTGTTCATGCTTTGCCGGTTCCGGCCATAACCGGAGCCGCAAGTGCCTGTGTTGGCTCAACCGGTAATGTTTATACAACATCTGCCGGAATGACAGATTATATATGGAACGTAGTAGGAGGGACAGTAACTGCCGGAGGAACACCAACTGATAATACAGTTACAGTTACCTGGGTTCTGGATGGCGCAGGAAGTGTTAGTGTAAACTACCTGGATGCTTTTGGTTGTACCGCAGCCACCGCAACGGTTAAAAACGTTTCTGTTTATGCAATTCCATCCCCGACTTTAACCGGCTTATCAACAGTTTGCGTCGGTGGGTCCAATATTACTTATACTACCGAATCAGGGAAGAGCAGTTATGTCTGGGCTGTTTCGGCCGGTGGCTCCATCGTTTCCGGTGGTGGATCAGGCAACTATACAGTTACGGTTCACTGGAATTCTACCGGTGCACAAACTGTTAGCGTAAATTATAACAATGCAGCAGGATGCGCAGCTCCTTCTCCTTTCGTATTGGATGTAATAGTAAATGAGCGTCCAACCCCGGGCTTAAGCGGACCAACACCGGTTTGTGCTGGTTCGACAGGTAACACATATACTACCGAAGCGGGAATGACCAATTATTCATGGTCGGTGTCAGGAGGTACAATTACTTCGGGTGGCACAACAACGAGTGACTTTGCTACTATAACATGGAATTCGGCAGGAGCGCGTTGGGTAAGCGTAAACTATTCAAACGCTTTGAATTGCTCAGCAGTTTCTGCAACAGTATTTAATGTAACTGTCAATCCACGTCCGGTTCCCACTATCAGTGGTCCTGTTTCCATTTGTGGAATCCCTTCGGCAGGTCATGTTTATACTACCGAACCCGGAATGACACAATATTCATGGACGGTTTCGGCTGGAGGATTGGTGACAGCCGGGGATGGCACAAATGCTATCACGGTGGAATGGGCTACAACAGGAGCCAAAACTGTATCAGTTACTTATACGGATGGAAATGGATGCACCCCTGCTAATCCTACCATTAAACATGTTAATGTGGAAACAATTCCTGTTCCGACAATCACGGGGCCTGCACTGGTTTGCGGCATCCCGTCGGCAGGTAATGTTTATACTACCGAATCGGGTAAATCATCTTACGTATGGACTGTTTCGGCTGGTGGTACCATCACGGCAGGTGCAGGTTCACGTTCAATAACTGTAACCTGGGCAACTTCCGGTGCGCAGGAAGTAACTCTTACATACGTAAGCGCTATCGGGTGTGTTCCGGTTGCTCCGACAAGTTATCCGGTTAACGTTTTCCCATTTATTGCTTCTACAATTGACGGGCCTACCGGAATGTGTGGAATTCCATCCACCGGGAATGTGTATTCGACAGTGGCAGGTATGACAGGTTATTCCTGGACTGTATCTTACGGCGGCACAATCACGGCAGGTCAAGGTACAGAGGCAATCACTGTAAGTTGGACAACAGCAGGCGCTAAAACGGTCACCGTTACGTATTTTGACGGTAATGGTTGTTCTCCTGCCAGCCCTATAGTTAAAAATGTAGATGTTTATGCTTTGCCTGTTCCAATTATTACGGGCAATGCATCAATCTGCGATATTCCTTCGGCAGGCAATGTTTATACAACCGAAGCCGGAATGTCGGGCTATGTTTGGACTGTTTCTGCGGGTGGTACAATTACCGCAGGCGGAACTGCGGCCGATAATTCAATTACAGTAACCTGGACAGCGCTTGGAAGCCAGACAGTAAGTGTGAGTTATACCGATACTCATAATTGTACAGCTGCAGCGCCAACGGTAAAGAATGTGGGTGTTTACCTCTATATGCCGGTAAGCCTTACCATTTCGACTACCGAAAACCCGACATGTTCCGGAAGTTATGTAACCTTCAATGCTATTCCTGTTAACGGAGGCTCTTCCCCATTGTATCAATGGAAAGTAAATGGAGCTAACGCCGGCTGGAACAGTTCATCCTTCTGGTACATTCCTGTTAACGGCGACATTGTTACTTGTGTGTTAAACTCGAGTTTGCCATGCACCACGGGCAATCCTGCAACTTCCACCAATGCAATAACGATGGTTGTTAATACTCATCCTGATGCGCCGGTAAGTGGCGGAAACCAAACTGTATGCTCCATTACCTTACCTGCTTTATTGAGTGCCACGGCACCCGCAGGTAGCGTAATCGACTGGTACAACTGGTCGAGCGGAGGAAGTCTGTTATTAGCAAATAGTTCGGTTTACAGTACTTCAACGGCAGGAAATTATTATGCTGAATCAAGGAGTTTGACGACCGGTTGCAAGAGTTTAACCCGGACAATGGTTACTTTAACAGTAAATACTGCTGCCCGCTATTATATCGATCTTGACGGTGACGGATATGGAAATCCTGAGATTTCTGTTCTGGCCTGTGAACAACCGCAAGGATATGTAGCCAACGCACTCGATTGCAATGACAATAACCCGAATATTAATCCTGCCGGTCAGTACTTCGCTTATACGGGCAATGTAGGTTATACAAATTCAATTGTATTCCCGCTGAGCGGATCACCCTATACGATTTTCCACTTTGAAGGAGATTATTTCGATTTGACCAATTCGCTGCCAAGTGCAGGGTATCCAAGGTTGATGCTGGATTATGAAGGCAATGGCAGTTATACCGATGCTAACGACCGGGTTGTCCTGATGACAGCATCCGATCCTACGGATATTACAACCAGTAATGGAAAGCGATATTTTGTTGAAGTTACAGGATTGCCTTATGGAACCAGCTGGAAAGCCAAGTTGGTGGTAAGCGGTGATGCCGGTTGTACCACAGACTTCGGTCCGTTTAGTTATCCGGATGTGTTGCACGAGCCCAATATTTATCTCTTTGCGAACGATATCAGTTTTAGTGTCGTTCACCCTGATCCGTCACAGAACATAACCGTTTCGGCAGTGGTTCATAACGAATCGGATTTTGCAGCGCAAAACTTTGTCTGCCATCTGGTTAATCAATGGGATACTACAATAGTATATCCGGATGTTACGGTAGCTAATCTGAATCCTCATGCAAATACTACGGTACAATGGAATATTACTACTCCGGCGGTACCGGCATGGTGCCCGATGCAGATAAAAATAGATTACACCAATGTAATTGATGAAAATAATGAGTTGGATAACTCTGCCGTTCGTCCGTTTGTGAACGGTAATTACCAGGTTGCCGGACGCATTATAGTTCAATCCGCAGTTTCGCCACCTACATCCTATTCTACGCAATATCAGTACCTGCAGCTTTATGGCAGGGCCTGGTACACCGACCTGGCTGTTCAGCTCACCGATTCAACGGTTGCAGGAGCTACAGTTGAATTTACGATAACCGAAACAGGAGACCACTATACAGGGTATACCAATTCGTGGGGGTACATTAATATTTATTTCCCGGCTCCTGTACCACCAGGTGTCTACCATATTACAGGTTCGGTTACCGATTTCACCTTAACACGGAATTTCACCAATGAGTTTACAATACTGGCCCCGATTATTCCGGAAACCAAGCCAAACCTTTCACTCAACTATTGCCATTCTGTAGATGTCCAGCCTGTTAACCCTCATACAGTGGCGAATGTTACCCTGGTAGCTCATGTTACAAACAATGGAAACGCTACGGCCACAGGACCTATTGAAGTCAGCTTTACCTATTCAACCGGTGAAACATGGCTTGGCTCATATGCGGGCAACCTGAATGCGGGTCAATCTGTAAATGTGTCCGTTACAGCTACCACACCTCCTCCTGCATCAACAGTTCTTACGGCTTTAGTCGATCCGAATAATACGGTTGCGGAATGGAACGAAAGTTTCGGCGACAACTCAGCCATCGACAATATGTGTTACGACTTCCAGCCTGTAGGAATTTGTGGTGGTAATTTCTGGGGTACACGATGTGTAAATTCAACTACGGGTATCTATATAGGAGTAAATTCATACCATTTGTATGATGCCAATCCTGTACAGGTTCTGTTTGAAGTTAGCGGCCCGGGAATCAGCGGGTGGCAGAACCTGGGAATCGGAACATTGAATAATGTTACCAAAAACTGTTATTGCCCCTATGTTGTAGGCCTTCCTGACCCATTTACATTCGCAGAGGTCGGTCTCTATACCTTCCGGATGACAGTTGACCCGAATAATGTATATCCTGAGTGCAGCGAAGCCAACAATGTGCTTATTGTAACTGTAAACTCGGTAACATGCCTGCCTCCGGAAACCAAACCGAACTTAGCGTTTACCTATTGCTACGGTTTACAGGTAACCCCTGTTAATCCTTTCTTCCCAGGTATGGCAACGCTGGTTGCCAATATCGTGAACAATGGCAATGCAACAGCAGTTGGCCCGATCGATGTGCAGTTTACCTATTCCGAAGGAACATTCACAGGTTCCTATAATGGCAACCTTACACCCGGTCAATCAGTTGCAGTTTCTGTGGCTGCACCGCTTCCTGTTCCTGCAACGACAATATTAACCGCTGTCATTGATCCGGCGAATACGGTTGTCGAGTGGAACGAAACGGATAATACCGCCTCCGACAATATGTGCTGGGAATTCCAGCCGGTGCCTCATTGCGGTACCAATTTCTGGTCACGTACCTACCTTGTCGGGCAGTCTGTCTCATTATCCGTGGGATTGAATGTTTCACATCTGTACGATGCTAATCCGGTTAAAGTTAAATTTGAAGTAAGCGGCCCGGGTATTGCAGGCGTCGTGAATCTTGGAAATGGACTTTTGAATAATGCCACACGCAATTGCTGGTGTCCATGGGGTGTTTCGCTGCCTTCGCCTTTCACTTTCTTTGAGGCAGGAACCTACCATTTCAAAATGACTGCCGATCCGGATAATATTTATACCGAATGTGATGAAACAAACAATATCCTTGAAGTTGATGTAGTGGTTATGAATGGAGCTGATATGAGGATTTTATCTCAGTTTATCAATCCAAGTTACTTAAATCCTGGTGTTGGCGATTCGGTGTCACTCATTGTATCCTATGAAAATATCGGAAACTCGAATGTAGATGATATCATGAAGCTGAGGGTGAATGTTGACGAAGTTTTCTTAAGTGATGTTTACCCGGTATCAGGTCTTGCTACAGGCGATCATGCCTCCATTGCTATTCCTAACAAATGGGCAAGCAGCATTCCTGGTGCTCACGTAATCAGGGCAATAATTGATTATGATCATCAGATTCCTGAAATCAATGAAGCAAACAATGAAGCTACACGCGCAATAATTGTCGGGGAGTCTGCAAATCTCTACTTCCAGTTGTTTGCAGCTTCCGTCAGCAATCCGGCAACAGGCGACTACATCCATGTGGATGCCCGCATTGGAAATAACGGTGATGTTGATGCAACCGCCAATGTTAAGTTCTACTATATAAATGATAGTGGCGACACCATTCCTGCCGGTCAGACACCAATTTCTGTCTTGGCACACGATAGCATTACAATTTTAATGCCTTGGTTCGTATATGACAACTCAACCACGATTATCGGTAAAATTGTTGATGTAAATGTTCAGGAATTCAATCCTGACGATAATGTAGCCACAGATGTAATCGGCGGATTTGATGTTACGCTTACGGCAACTCCTGCCTGTTACAAAATGAATAACGGCACTTTAACTGCCCATGTATCAGGTGGAACAGCACCATATCTTTATGCATGGAATAATGGCGCAGCAGGTGCTACGCTTACAGGCTATGCAGGTGATTATACCGTTACTGTTACCGATAATACCGGTTTGAATATGGTTGTAACAGGTACCATTGTAAATGCTCCGGATGTGAATCCTGTAATTACAGGTCCTTCGACTGTCTGTTTGAATTCATCTGGAAATGTTTACACCACCGAAGCCGGAATGTCGGCCTATAGCTGGAGTGTTTCTGCCGGAGGTACCATTACTGCCGGAGGATCAGCATCGAGTAATTCGGTAACCGTTACGTGGAATACCCCGGGTGCTCAGCATGTGAGTGTCAACTATACGACTCAGAATGGATGTACGGCGACTTTTGCGACAGAGTATAACGTTTCGGTTCTTGCGCTTCCAGTGGCAACCGTTACCGGATCCGATACTGCTTACGTGTTTGCCAGCGGGAATGTTTACCGTACCCAGGGAAGTATGTCAGGATATGCATGGACACTTTCAGCTGGTGGAACGATTACTTCCAGGGCTGATACAAATGAAATAACTGTTACCTGGTCAACAATAGGGCCAAAAACGGTTACAGTAGTCTATACGGATGGTCATGGTTGTACCAGCCTTCCGGCTGTATTACAATTGACTGTACTCTCACTGCCGGTTCCGACCATTATTGGCAACACTTCCGTTTGTGGTATTCCATCACCGGATAATATCTATACCACTGAAAGCGGAATGACGAATTATGTATGGAATGTTTCAGCAGGTGGTCTGATTACTGCGGGTGGCGGTACGAATGCTATTACGGTGGAATGGACAACTGCCGGGGCGCAATGGGTGTCAGTTACTTACATGGATAGTTTCGGGAATTCGCCAGTAATGCCAACTGTAAAGAATGTTACAGTCGAAGCAATTCCGGTTCCGACTATTACGGGTCCTGCATTAATTTGCGGTTTCCCATCAGTGGGTAATGTTTATACCACTGAAGCAGGTATGGCCAATTATTCATGGACAGTTTCTGCCGATGGCACAATAACTTCAGGCTTAGGCTCAAATAGTATTACAGTTACCTGGAATGCTGCCGGTTCACAATCAGTATCTGTTACATATACAACGGTGAATCAATGTCCCGTTGCTGCTCCTGCAATTTACCCGGTTACTGTTTATCCGTTCAACCCGGCTACAATTAATGGACCGACATCAATATGTGGCATTCCTTCGTTGTACAATTCTTACTCAACGGCAGAAGGAATGTCGAGTTATGTATGGAATGTTTCATCCGGAGGAACAATAGTAGGAGGGGCAGGCACGCATAATATCCTGGTTAACTGGACAACAGCAGGAGAAAAAACAGTTAGCGTTAATTATATTAATGCCAATGGTTGTTCACCAGCCAACGGAATCGTGCTGAGTGTAAATGTTTATGCATTGCCGGTTCCTGTTATTTCTGGTCCCGAAACTGTCTGTGGTGTGCCATCTTCGGATAATGTATACTCAACAGCAGCAGGCATGACTGCTTATTCATGGCATGTTTCGGCAGGAGGTTCTATCACAGGTGGATTAGGTACAAATGCCATCACTGTAAACTGGACTTCACTCGGAAGTCAAACGGTTGATGTAAACTATACGGATACACATGGTTGTACAGCCGGAAATGCCACTGTAAAGAATGTGAACGTCACACTTATAGTTCCTGTTTACTTATCCATCACAGCCTCAGACAATCCGGTATGTTCGGGAAGCAGTGTAACCTTTACAGCATCGGCTATAAACGGAGGCTCATCACCTGTTTACCAATGGAAAGTTAACGGTCTGAATGCGGGGTGGAACAGTCCAACGTACAGTTACGCTCCTATACAGAACGATTCTGTCACCTGCGTGGTTACTTCAAGTTTGGCTTGCGCAGCCAATAATGTGGCTGTCTCAAACTTTATTAAGATGACGGTTTATCCTCTTCCTAATGCTCCGGTGAGTGGCGGCAATCAAACAGTTTGTTCTAACGCACTGCCCGGCACATTAACTGCCACACCACCCGAAGGAAACACAGTTGACTGGTATTACTACGCCTCCGGGGGAAGCCCGATGCTGGTAAATAGTAATACATTGGCAATTTCCTCTGCAGGCAATTATTATGCTGAGTCGAGGAATTTAACAACCGGGTGCAGGAGTAGCAGCCGTACCTTGGTCAGTTTAACTATTACCCCTGCCGTTCTGTATTTTATCGATCTTGACGGTGACGGATATGGTAATCCTGATGTTACACTTTATGCTTGCACCCAGCCACAAGGTTATGTGCTTAATGGCCTTGATTGTAACGATAATAATCCAAACATAAACCCGGTTGCTCAGCACATTGAATATACCGGGAATGCAGGATTTACCAGCTCGATAGTATCGCCTGCAACAGGTTCGTCTTATACACTCTTCCACTTCGAGGCAGATTATTTTGATGCTACCAATGCGCTGCCGGGTACCGGATACCCCAGGTTGATACTGGATTATGAAGGAAACGGGGGATATACTGATCCTAACGACCGTGTTATAATCATGACAGCGGCTGATCCTACAGATGTCACTACAACGGATGGAAAGCGCTACTTTGCCGAAGTTAATGGTTTGACTTACGGCGCAAGCTGGAAATCGAAGATTGTGGTAAACGGAACTGGCAATTGTTCAACCAATTTTGGACCGTTTGATTGCCCGGATGTTCTGCATGAGCCAAACATTTACCTGTTTGCCAACGACATCAGCTTTAGTGTGCCTCATCCGGCTGTGTCGCAAAACATTACTGTTTATTCAGTAGTTCACAACGAATCGGATTTTGCTGCCCAGAATTTTGTTTGTCATCTTGTTAATCAATGGGATACCTTAATTTCTTATCCTGATGTTTTGGTAGCAAACTTACCGGCTCATTCAACAACAACAGTAAGCTGGAACATTACAACTCCGGCTGAACCAGCCTGGTGCCCGATGCAGGTAACCGTGGACTACACTAATGTAATTGCTGAAAACAACGAGCTGGATAACTCGGCGGTACGGCCATTTGTAAATGGTAACTACCAGGTTGCAGGCAAGATAGTAGTTCAGGCAGATGTATCACCGGCTACTTCGTATTCGAATCAGTACAGTTACCTGACATTGTATGGCAGAGCATGGTACACTGACCTTGCAGTTCAGCTTAATGATACTTCGGTTGCAGGAGCAACTGTCGATTTCTTCATTACTGAAACGGGTCTGACCTATACCGGTTATACCAATTCTGCAGGATATTATAGCATCTCATTCCCTGCACCTGATTCTGTTGCTACGTATCACATAACAGCTTCGGTAACTGATTTTACCTTAACAGGAACCGATACCACTCATTTCCACATTCTCCCGCCGGTTATTCCTGAAACCCGTCCTAATCTGACACTGAATAATTGTCATTCGGTTGATGTGCAGCCTGTTAACCCTCATTCGCAGCAAAATGTCACCTTGGTTGCCCATGTTGTTAACAGTGGCAATGCAACTGCTACAGGGCCTATAGTGGTATTGTTTACCTACTCGTCCGGAGGTTCATGGTTGGGTCAGTACAATGGCAACCTGGCTCCGGGACAATCGGTCAATGTTTCTGTAGTAGCTCCTCTGCCGGCTTTAGGCGCACTGCTTACGGCTTATGTTGATCCGGCCAATACTGTTTTCGAATGGAGTGAATCGGATAACTCAAGTGCTGACAATATGTGCTATGATTTCCAGCCTGTCGGAATTTGTGGTAGTAATTTCTGGGGAACGCATTGCGTAAATTCAACAACCGGAATTTATATAGGACTAAATGTTACCCATCTCTACGATGCCAGCCTGGTTGATGTTAAATTTGAAGTCAGCGGACCTGGAATCAACGGGTGGCAAACCCTTGGCACCGGAAGGCTGGCAAATGCCACACGGAATTGCTATTGTCCTTATGTTATATCCATACCCGATCAGTTCGCTTTCGCCGAAATCGGAGTTTATACCTTCAGGATGACTGTTGACCCGGATAATTTGTACCCGGAATGCGATGAAGGCAATAATGTACTCATTGTTACAGTAAATTCAGTTGAATGTCTTCCTCCTCCTCCTCCTGAAATCAGGCCAAACCTGGCATTTGTTGGGTGTACCCCTTTGCAGGTGGCTCCTGTCAATCCAATGTTCCCGGGAATGGCAACGTTTAAGGCAAACATTGTCAACAATGGAAATGCAACGGCAACGGGTCCGATCAATGTTAACTTTACTTATTCCGGTGGAACCTTTACAGGAAACTTCCCTGGCAATATGAGTGCAGGACAGTCGGCAGTTGTGTCTGTTACAGCACCTTTACCGGTACCTGCAACCACTATTCTCACTGCTGTTATTGATCCGGCTGATGCCATTTTTGAATGGAGTGAAGCGGATAATACGACCTCAGAAAATATGTGTTGGGAATTCCAGCCTGTACCTCATTGCGGTACTAATTTCTGGTCGCGAACCTACCTGGCAGGTCAAACAGCTACCTTGTCTGTTGGTTTGAATGTACAGCATCTGTATGAAGCCAATCCTGTTAAGGTGAGATTTGAAGTAAGTGGTCCGGGAATAACCGGGACGCAAAATCTTGGCAACGCTTTGTTGAACAATGCTACCCGGAATTGTAATTGTCCATGGGGTGTTGTATTGCCAATGCCTTATACTTTCTTCGAACCTGGAATCTATCATTTCACCATGACGGCAGATCCTGATAACGATTATACTGAATGCGATGAAAATAATAACGTACTTGAAGTTGATGTTGTCGTTATTCAAGGTGCTGATATGCGCATTCTGTCTCAGTATATAAATCCGGATCCATTAAATCCGGGAGTGGGCGATTCTGTTTCCTACATAATTTCATACGAGAATATTGGAAATTCCAATGTTAACGACGTAATGAAATTGAAAGTGATCGCAGACAATACCATTCTCGACGAGATTTACCCGGTTTCAGGTTTAGCATACGGCGATCATGCTTCCATTGCAATTCCGACAAAGTGGGCATCCAATCTACCCGGAGCACATGTTATCAGGGCCATCATTGATGCCGATAACCAGGTTCCTGAACTGAATGAAATGAACAACGAGGCCACACGAGCCATTATAGTAGGGGAATGTGCAAATCTCCATTTCATAAGCTTTGCCCCGTCGAAATCGAATCCGGCATTACAGGAATACATTAATATCAATTCCGTGATCGGTAATAACGGCGATGTGAATGCTACTGCAAATGTTAAATTCTACTATTTAACTGATGGTGGTGATACAATCCCGATAGGGCAAACACCAATATCGGTATTCGCTCATACAAGCGTTCCTTTAACAATGCCTTGGGTTGTAGCAGATAACTCTACTACAATTATAGGTAAGATTGCGGATGTTAATGTCCAGGAATTTAATCCTGATGATAACGTGGCAACTGCACTTATTGGTGGGTTCGAAGTTTCAATTGCAGCTACATCTGCCTGTTATAAAGTAAATAATGGAACTTTAACAGCTAATGTTACAGGTGGAACAGCACCATTCCTGTATGTATGGAGCAATGGTTATATCGGGCAAACACTCACCGCCGGAGCAGGTAACTACTCGGTTACGGTTACTGACAATGTGGGTGTGAGCGTGCTTACGACAGGAATCATTACAGAATATCCAACCGTTATTCCTGTAATCTCCGGACCTGCAACTACGATTATAAATACACCAGGAAACGTTTATACTACCGAAGCCGGAATGACAGCTTATACCTGGGCAGTTACCGGAGGCACTGTTACAGCAGGAGGAACCTCAGGCAGTAACAGCATCACAGTAACCTGGACAAGCCTGGGGTTACAAAGCCTTAGCGTAAATTATACCGACGGGCATGGTTGCATGGGTAATTCTGCTACTATATTCAGGGTAATGGTTTATGATGTAACCGCTCCAACTATTTCAGGGCCTGATACTGTGTGTGAAAACACTGCAGGTAATCAATATATTACAGAGTCTGGTATGACCTCGT
Organism: Bacteroidota bacterium; assembly: GCA_037142075.1. GTDB lineage: Bacteria > Bacteroidota > Bacteroidia > Bacteroidales > UBA4417 > UBA4417. Next base: position 11,794 of record JBAXBJ010000015.1, on the reverse strand, counting down.
ATATATGGACAGTTTCTGCCGGAGGTACCATCACCGGAGGCGGAAACTCAAACAGCAATTTTGTTGTTGTAACATGGACAACTGCAGGAGCCAGATCAGTAAGTGTTTCTTATACAGATCAAAACGGATCCGTTCCTGCCTATCCAACAGTCTTCCTTGTTACAGTTCATCCGCAACCTGTTCCAACTATTACGGGTCCTGTTGCCGCATGTGTTAACGCAATCGGGAATATTTATTCCACCGAACCTGGAATGACCGGGTATATGTGGACTGTTTCTGCCGGTGGCACCGTCACAGGTGGAGGAACAACAAACAGTAACTTTGTGGTTGTTACCTGGACTACAGCCGGGGCAAAAACAGTCAGTGTTTCCTATACCAATGGTTTTGGTTGTACAGCAGCTACTCCTACCGTTTATAATGTAACGGTTAACCCGTTACCGGCTGCCGTTGCAGGTGCAAACAGAGGCATTTGTATAAACGGCAGCACAACAATAGGTGCTTCAGCCGTGAACGGTAATACCTATAGCTGGACTTCGCGACCAACCGGGTTTACATCCGCTATTGCCAATCCGACAGTAACTCCGCTGGTAACCACCACCTACCGGCTTGTTGAAACAGTTACAGCCACAGGGTGTGCTAAAACCGATAGCGTTACAGTTACTGTGAATCCGTTGCCTGTGCCTACACTTATAGGGCCAACTCCTGTCTGTCTCAATTCAACAGGAAACACCTATACTACGGAAGCTTCAATGACTAATTATTTGTGGACAATTCCGGCAGGAGCAGTAGTAACAGCAGGTGGAACTAGTGCAAGCAATTTCGTTACTATTACATGGACCACAACAGCCGGAACAAAGGTTATCAAGGTGAATTATACCAATGGTAACGGTTGTACTGCTGTTAATGCCAAGACGTTGAATGTTACCGTTAATCCGTTACCTGTTCCGCTATTGCTGGGCAATAGTACTGCCTGTGCCAATACAAATACGGTGTATAATACCGCCTCAGGACAGTTGAATTACATTTGGGTGCTCTCAAATGGTGGCACTATCGTTAGCGGCCAGGGAACTAAAACAGCTACCGTAAGATGGGCAAATGCCGGAGCAAATTGGATAAGTATTAATTATACCAATACAGGAGGTTGTTCAGCATTAACTCCAACTGTAAAAAATGTGACAGTCAATCCGCAACCTGTTCCAACCCTTACAGGACCAGCTTCAGTTTGTGCAAATACCACCGGAAATATTTATACAACCGAGGCCGGAAAAACAGCCTATTCCTGGGTTGTATCTGCAGGAGGGACTATTACAGCCGGAGGTGCTACCTCAAGTAACTCGGTAACTGTTACCTGGACCACTGCAGGAGCAAAAACCGTGAGTGTTACGTACGCCAATAGTTTTGGCTGCACTGCCACACCAACAGTATTTAACGTAACGGTTAATCCGCTTCCTGCAGCTATAGTAGGAGCTAACAGAGCTGTATGTTCCAACACCAGCACCACCCTTGGAGCAGCAGCTGTATCAGGTAATACATATAGCTGGACTTCGCGACCTGCCGGATTTACATCTTCTTTGGCCAATCCTACAGTGACGCCGCTGGTAACAACCACTTACAAACTGGTTGAAACTGTAGCAGCCACAGGGTGTAACAAAACCGATAGTGTCGAGATTGTAGTGAACCCGGTACCTGTAGTAACACTCACAGGACCAACTCCTGTTTGCGTCAATACAACGGGAAATACGTACACTACTGAAGCTTCAATGACTAATTATTTGTGGACAATACCAGCCGGAGGTACCGTTACCGCCGGAGGTTCTTCCTCAGATAATTATGTTACTATCACCTGGACATCAGCTGGTACAAAGGCTCTGAAAGTTAACTATACCAACGCATCCAATTGCACGGCCGCCTCGCCTAAACAATTTAATGTAGTTGTTAATCCTGTCCCTGTGCCATTGCTTATCGGTAGCAGTACATGTTGCGTCAATGTTAATACAACATACAGTACAGCCTCAGGTCAGTTAAATTACAATTGGACAACTGATGGAACAATTGTAAGCGGGCAGGGAACAAAAACGGCGGTTGTAAAATGGATAACCAGCGGACCACACTATATTGGCATTAATTACACTAATATTGGAGGATGTTCAGCTTCGGCACCCACCATCAAGAATGTTACGGTAAATGCATGCAAATCTGCCGGCATCGAACCTAGCCCGATAAGCAATAATTTCAACCCGTTGATTATTGATTCGGAGAGTGTTGATCTGGGTACTTATCCTAATCCAAGTAATGGATACTTCACAGCTGTTATTTCATCACCGAAAACCGGCACATACAACCTGCAACTCTTCAGTAACCTGGGAGTGAAGGTGTTTGAGCTTAAGGATATCACGGTTACCGGGATAATGCAACAGAGTATTGATATCAGGGATGTGGCAAACGGTGTTTATACCCTTGTATTAACGAATAAGGACCTGTCAGTAAAACGCAAAGTCGTAGTCAGGAAATAATGCCTTTAACCTGCCTCTCCTCTCCCTTTATCTATAGACTGAAGGGAGAGGTTAGATCGGGCTAAATCCTAGTCTTCAGGGAGAAGAGATCAATTAAAAGTATTGTTTTTTGTTCTTAAGAGGGAAAAGAATAGCTGAATGAAATACCTAACCTAGACAAGCAGAACTTGAAATCAATGAAAAATACTTAATAATAAATTAAAAATGAAAAAGTCAGGGGGCTTGCAATACATATATATTTTGTGTTAATGTTATTGATCCCCTAATGAATTAGTATACCAAAAAAAAGACTAAGTTAAAAGATAAGCTAAAACAAATGGTTGAAAGATTTGTATATTTATATGAACTTTTAAACATATATCGGGTTCCATGAGAGCAAAGACCTGGTTGTGAAAAAGAAAAGAAATTTTAGATAGAAAACCGCAAAACTCAATAAACATGAAAAAAACAGTTACATTCGTATTTAAACTTCTATTCACCCTGCTATTACTGGGTTGGAGTAGTAATGTATCAGCGCAATATTCAGGTGGAACAGGAACAGAACTAGATCCTTTTAAAATAGGCACTCTTGCTGACCTGGCATACCTGAGTAACCCGGTAGACATTGATGATTGGGGAAAATATTTCATACAGACAGCGGATATTGATGCTTCTGCAACATCCGGCTGGGGAGTTGCCCCGAATCAGGGATTCCTGCCTATTGGAGAAGATGGAGATCCATTAACACCTGTTGTACCATTCACCGGCAGCTATGATGGTCAGGGTAATACCATTTCCAATCTTTTTATTAACCGGCCTGGATTGGATTACGTTGGGTTGTTTGGTGCGACTGCACCAGGTATTGGTCCAGGCACCATTTTAAACCTTGGTTTGGTAAACGTAAATATTACCGGTAAATCTTGGGTTGGTGCAATTGGAGGTGATGTTGCTTCTTCTGACAATTGCTTTTCCAGTGGAACGGTAAATGGTGTTGAAAACCTTGGTGGGCTTTGGGGTTGGATTGGTACAGGAAACAATTGCTATTCCACTTGCACCGTTGTTGGATCAGGAGATTATGTTGGAGGGTTAGGCGGAATAAGTTTGAATCTTGTAAATAATTGTTATTCTTCAGGTAATGTGACTGGCTTCAGCAGTGTAGGAGGGCTATTTGGCATGAATGCTGCACTACTCTATAGTAGTTATTTTACAGGGGTTGTTTCCGGAACTCCACCCGTTGGTGGTCTGGTTGGGGATAATACAGGTGGCGTTACGGATTGTTTCTGGGATATATCTATTTACGCTACAGATAATGGTTTTGGTGCAGGAAAAACTACTGCCGAAATGAAGCTTATTAGCACTTATTTGGATGCAAGTTTGACTACTCAGTGGGATTTTACAAAAACTGGTAAAATATGGGCATACAATGGTGATTATCCTTTCCTCAGGTACGAAACTACCAAGACTCCTGGTTATATTTGGCTTGGTACTCCTTCAACGGATTGGGCTGTACCAGGAAACTGGAGCGAAAATGTGGTACCCGCATCCGGTAAAAATGCATTTATACCGAAAGAAAGCACTGTTCCTTCATTTGAAATTACAGCACCCGTGCTTAGCGCAACTAGCCAAGTCGTTGCCAACCTTACCATCGAAAGCGGCGGGAAACTTACAATAGCATCAGGAGGGCAACTGACTGTTGCCGGTACGCTTACTAACCTCTCTGGAACAACCGGTCTTATTGTCAATACCGGTGGCTCGCTTATCGAAAGCACAACCGGAGTGCCTGCTTCGGTTCAAAGTGCTATGGTTGGTTTTGAGTGGCATTTAATTTCTGCCCCGGTTTCAAATGCTACTGCAATGATGTTTACAGGGAAATACCTGCAGGAACTAACCGAATCGACTAACGCATACACTGATATAACAAGTGATGCAACCCCTTTAACACCCATGAAAGGATTTGCTTTATATGGCGAAACAGGTTATACTATTGATTATATAGGATTATTAAATACTTCTGATCAAAGCTTTACTTACACGGCATCGAACCAAGGGTACAACCTGGTTGGTAATCCTTACCCGTCAAGTATCGATTGGAATTTAGTAACAAAACCCGGTTCACTTAATAATGCAACCTATCGCCATGTAAACGCTGCTAACTGGGCAACTTATATTGCCGGAGTTGGAAATCCATTGGGAACAGAAAAATACATCGCTCCAGGTCAGGGCTTTCTTGTTAAAGCTACTGGCAGTGGGGCTTTAGCAATCACCGCTGCTGCAAAGGCACACAATGCTACCCAATTTTATAAAAACTCGGATGATGTGGTTAACAACTTAGTCCGGTTGAAAGTTAGCGGTAATGGATATTCTGACGAAGCTGTTGTCAGGTTCCTTTCGGATGCTACTGCTCAATTTGATGGAAAATATGATGCACATAAACTTTATGGAGATGTAAAAGAAGCTGCTCAAATATATACTTTAGGGGATATACCGTTGGCTATAAATGCTTTACCGCAAACAAGTTCTGTTCCTGTGGGTATTCATGCAGAGACAAGCGGCTCATATACACTTTCTGCTCTTGAGTTAAAGGATCTGAAATATGTCACTCTCGAAGATACAAAGACCGGTGTTTTCACGGATCTTTCGGTAAAACCTTATACTTTTAACTTTACTGCTGGTGAAAACGAGCAAAGGTTTATATTGCATTTCAGTGCTCTTTCGGTGAACGAAAAGGAAAGTACAGTTGCTAATATATACAGCAACAACCAAACTGTTTATGTGAACATGAAAGATCAGGTAAAAGGTGATATCTTTGTTTATGATATTTCAGGCAAACTGATAACATCCAAAGTATCCGTACAGGGAACGACAGAAATCGGTCTCAACGTGACTGGCAATTACATAGTAAAAGTTATTACTAAGGACAATACTGAGGTTAAGAAGGTGTTTATTAAGTAAAAAGTGATGGGAGGGAAACTCCCTAACCCCCAACACCTAACCCCCAAACCCTTGTAGAAATAAATTAAAACAAAAAGATATGAAACGGAACCTTAAAGTATTGATCATAGCAGCTTTTCTGGTAACTGCACCTTTGCTTATGTTTGCTCAGCCTCATCCAAACGGGGGTGTTGCTCCAGGTCCAGGCAATCATCCGGTTGGTCCAAGTGCGCCCATTGGAAGCGGTACTCTTATTTTGCTGACATTGGCTGCTGCCTACGGCGGAAGAAAAGTGTATGTTGTTCGCGAAGCAGCCGAAGAATAAATTCCTTGTTGGCTAACTTGCTGCAGGTTTTTATGAATCCCTCACGCAGCTATCCGCTTTTTGTGGATAGCTGCGTGTTTTTGTTATTACAAACGCACTGGCAAAAATGAACTCTGATAGGTATTGAATCAAATAATATGTTCTAAAGTTAATTTAGTGGGTCAATTAAAATTGTCGGAAGTCGGAAGACGGGAGTCAGAAGCTACTCTGAAAATTTCTTTTATCTTTGAAAGTAGGTCAATGTTGGCCTGTTGTCCTTATTCGGGTATTTTCCCTTCATAGTACCAAACTTCAAATTAGCACTTTCTTCCGTTTTCCGACTTCGGTCTTCTGGCCTTTTATAAAGCATTTCCTTTCATTTCGTGGTAGAGCCAAATAATATAAACAAAGTAAAACAGCAATTTCCCGTTTCAGTTTTCTGTCATTTTAATCAGCTGTTCTTCCAGTATTTTGTAATATTTATTGAATTTAGCAATCAGGTTTTTTAATTCATTAAGATTACCATCTGCTTTGCTCGAAAAATTTATTTTCGTAATAAGGTCACGGAGTACCTGTGTCGAAACCAGGTCGATACTTGATTTAATCTTATGGGAAGCCAAAGCGATGGCATTTAGGTCGTTAGCCGAATCGGCAGTGTTAAGTTCGTCTGCGTAGGCGGGAGTTATTTCGAGGAATTTAAGGATCATTTTTTTGAGTTCCGATGGGTCGGATCCTATCATATTTCTCAGTCGTGTTACATCAGCTATAATGGTGTCAGAGCTTATATCATCGTCAATTTCAGGCTTTTGTTTGCTTTGTGCAATGGAATTAACAATTTTCCTATACAGATCATCCGCTTCGTATGGTTTTGAAATATACCCCTGCATACCCGCTTCTTTGCATTTTTCTTCTACTCCTTTTAATACATTGGCTGAAAGTGCTAGTATGGGTATCGTTAATTTTAAATTTTCTCTGATCAGTCGGCTGGCTGTCATTCCATCCATTACAGGCATCTGTATGTCCATCAATATGATGTCGAATGATTCTCTTCCGAGGATGTCAAGCGCAATTTGCCCGTTTCCGGCAACAACTACCCTGGCACCCCAGTTTTTGAGCATGGCTGTAGCAAGTATCTGGTTGAGCTTATTGTCTTCGACCAAAAGAAGGGAATACCCTACGAGCGATTTGTATTCAGTATCCATGTTGTTTGCGCTTTTTTGATTTGACTGGTCTTCAGTAGTTTGCAAGATGATTGAAAAGTAGAATCTGGAACCTTTATTTTTGACACTCTCGATACATAGTTTACCCCCCATTAATTCAACAATTTGCTTGCTAATGGCAAGGCCAAGTCCCGAACCACCATGTGTGCGCGAAATGGTATCATTCTCCTGCTTGTAGCTCTCAAATATTTTCTCCTGGTTCTCTTCGCTTATCCCTATACCGGTATCCTCCACTTCGAAGCGAATCCTGATGTTCGGCCCGGTCTGACCTTCGAAGTGGGCTCGTATATCGATTTTTCCCTTTGGCGTAAATTTTAAGGCATTACTTGTCAGGTTGGCGATTACTTGCTGAAGTCGTAACGAATCCCCTTTGTGAAGCGGGCCAATGCGTTTGTCAATATCTAAATTCAGTTCGATTTGATTTTCCCTGGCAAAATATATGTTAGAATCGAAAACCCGTTTTAAAACTTCGCGAATATTGAATGATGTTACTTCGAGAACCATCTCTCCGGACTCTATTTTAGAGATATCGAGAATATCATTTATTATTGTTAGCAGTTGATCGGATGACGATTTTATATTATCGATGAGTATACCGTTTGGCCCTGTTATACCCGCTTCGTTCAACATGCGTACCATACCCACTACTGCGTTTAGTGGATTCCTGATTTCGTGGCTCATGATAGCCAGGAACCTGCTTTTTGCATTGTTGGCCGATTCGGCAGCTTCAACAGCCTGCTGAAGAGCTTTGTCGGTATTTTTTCTATTGGTTATATCCCGGGCTATCCCTGTTGTTCCCAGCAAATTGCCGTTTTGATCAATGATCGGGGCGCGAAAAAGTTCGAACCAGGCGGTCTTATGCTTAAAATCAATAAACTCTTCAACGCTTATAGATTCGAGATTATGCATTACCAACTCATCCTGTGCAATAAAATGGTCTGCAATATCACTGCTCCAAATATCAGAAGCTGTTTTTCCCAGTATGTCACTTTCGCTTGCAATACTGAAATAGTCTATAAAAGGTTGGTTAACTGCCAGATATCTGCTGTCTATGTCCTTCAGCCACATTTGGTAAGGTGCATTATTGAAAATGGCCTTCAGGTAAGCTTCGCGGTTTTGCAGGGCTTCGTCTGTTCTTTTCCTGTCATTAATGTTGCACAACAGGTCGGCAAGTATTTGTAAAAATGTGATTTCGTCAGTACTCCAAGATTTAACATTTTTTACTGAATCAAACCCCACGAAGCCTATGCAGTCGCCATGTAATACAAGTGGCAGGGTAATCAGTGATTTGATCCCCTGGGGCGCAAGAACCAGGTATAAAGGATCATTTGTTTCCAGCATGGACACATCTTCAACAACTAACATCTCTCCTTTTAAATGGGCATTTACCCAGGATGGAAATTTTTCTGTCGGTATTTGTTGCAGCTTATCTTTTTCGGGCGAAATACCTTCGGCACACCATTCGTGGCTGTTCGACATGGTGTTTTTACTGAAGTCGTATTCGAAAATATATACTCTTTCAATGTCATTGCCTTTGCCAATTACAGAAAGTAGTTTATCTACAGCATCATCACTGTTTCCAATCGGCATGTTGATAAATTCCGTGGCAATCTGGGTAAGCAGATTCTGAAGATTCATCATCTTACCGATTTTTTCTTCTGCTTCTTTTCGTTCAGTGATTTCACGGATGGTTCCCTCAATGTAGCCTGGTTTACCTTCGGAATCTTTAACAAAGTGACTTGTGATCGACACCGGAACAAGTTTTCCGTTCTTGTTTACAAAAAGGTTTTCGTAATCGTTAACCGAGCCTTTTTCAACCAGTAGTTGTATCATCCGGTCACGGCTTTTGGCATCAGAATAAACAGCACTGACTGACTTCCCTATCAGTTCTTCGGGTTTATAGCCGGATAATTGATACACAGATGGTGAAAGTTCAAGGATAGTACCCTGCAAATCAGAACGATAATATAAGTCAACGAATGAGTTAAAGATAGACTGATATTTGTCAGCAACAAAACGCAACTCGTTTTCAATTTTTTTGTACTCCGAAATGTTGTGGCTGATACCAATTATTCCGGTTACATTTCCATTTTCATCGAGAAACGGAATTTTTGTACCCTGAACCCATATTTTTTGTCCGCCAAGGGTTGTTAAAACTCCTTCCTTGTGTAATACCGGGTTGCCGGTTTCAATGATCATCCTATCCTCCACATCTGTTTTTAGGGCCACTTCTTCAGGATAAAAATCGTTATCTTTTTTGCCAACGCAGTCTCTGAAATCGGCAACACCCAGTATGTCAGCTTCTGCCTGGTTGAGTAATATTTTCCTGCCTTCCAAATCTTTCACATAAACCGGGTCGGGGATATTTTCGATAATAGCATGAAGCAATGCGCTTTTACGAAGGGATTCAGTATTTTCGGCTGTAAGCCGGGTAAGTTTTTCGGTGATTATAAGGGAATGTGCCAATTGGATTAATACCGGTTGTAACATCTGAGTACGCTCGGATGAAGGAGCGTCCTGATAGCAAAGAAAAAGCAGGCCGAAATCGGCTAACCGATAAGCAGTGTATTCGCTGTTCTCTAGTCGGACTGTTATGAATAGCTCATTTAGAGAGAAACCTTTATATAAATCCTTTGACTGTTGAATCAACAAATGCTGCCTGTTTAGAGGCAATTTAGTAACTGCAACCAACCTGGCAGTTTGGTCATTACAGTTCACAATCAATGCTTCCTTGCAGGATAATCTTTCAATAACTAGCGGAAGTACCTGATCCGAAAAATCTGTGCCTATACTAGTGCCGATTGAAACTGCGATTTCGAGCAAGCAGCTTTCGGGATTGCTTTTTAATTCCATTTGAGAACGCTATTGAGTAAATTATTCAATCGGTAACACGATTACAATCAAACAAGAGGCTGCATAATCCATAGTGTAGGCATGCATAAGGATGAATGTAGTGTTAAGAATGACTAATAATACGATTATTAATATACTCTGTATGCGAAAGTAATACTGCTCCAACCACAAGTGGTTTTGCAGACGGGAGAACTAATGCCATTTTTATAATTTGATGCGAAAAACAGGAGCGCAAGGTTACAGGTTGTATTTGCTGATCATGCGATAGACAGTAGCTTTACTAATGTCGAGTTTATTAGCAACCAGGATTGCATTTTTATTGTAAACCGACAGAAAATGTTCCAGTATTTTAACATTATATTCTTCCAGGGTGAGTTCTTTTTCCAGGAAATTATCACTATCCATCATGGACTGTATTTGTATATCATCAGGCGTAATGACTTTACCATCCGAGAGTATTATCGATAATTCGATTATTGATTTCAGTTCCCTTATGTTTCCTGGAAAGCGATAAGATATAATTTTTTTCTGAGCGTCGGCCGAAAGTGATTTTAATGGCATATTGTTATCCTTGCAGAATAATTTAACAAAATAGTTTGCAAGCAGCAATATATCGCTACCCCTGTCGCGCAGCGGAGGCAGGTTGATCGGCAGGCCCATAAGCCTGTAGTATAAATCCATGCGAAATGAGCCTTCCTTTACCATGGCAGCCAAATCTTTATTAGAAGCGGTGATAATACGGACGTCAATTTTCACCTGTTTGTTCGATCCAACCCTGATAATCTCTCTTTCCTGCAATACCCGGAGCATTTTACTCTGCATGTTCAAATCCATTTCGGATATTTCGTCCAGGAAGAGTGTTCCTTTATTGGCTTCTTCAAATTTGCCGATTCGTTGGGCAACAGCTCCGGTAAAAGATCCTTTTTCGTGCCCAAATAGTTCACTTTCAATCAAATCAGCCGGGATGGCACTTACATTAATGGCAACAAAAGGATTTTTTTCGCGCGATGAGTTATAATGCAATGCTTTAGCCACCAAATCTTTACCTGTACCGGTTTCGCCAAAAACAGAAACGGTGATATTGTTATTCAATGCTTTCTGCATGAGGGCAAAAACCGATTTGAGCTGTGGTGACTGCCCTATAATTAGGTTCGAAAATGAATATTTTTCGGTAACGGCTTCTTTAAGTTTCTCATTTTCCTGCTTTAGCTGGTAGTTTTCCTGGATATTAGCCAAGGCGCGCCACAATCTTTTAGGAGCATCTTCATTTTTAACAATGTATTCATAGGCACCTTCTTTTAACAGATCGATAGCAGTAGTAATATCTTCCTGCCCTGAAATAATAATCACAGGTATTGATGGACTGGCTTTATTAATCCGGGCCAATGCTTCCTGGCCGGATAAACCGGGCATGGAGTAATCGAGCGTGATGGCCATGGGCTGTTTGTAAAGGTTCAACAAACAGTTTTCGGCATTCGAGAATTTTTCGACTTCGTAATCAGGATTCATTTTAATATTGTATTCCAGTAAATCAGCATACCAGGCATCATCCTCAACGACGAAAATCAGTGGAGTATTCATAAAAATAGTATTTAATCCAAAATTAACTATTGTTTTTCAATTTGATACTATTTTCTCAAAATAATACAAATATTGTAACCTTTTTCCCAACTCATGAGTTGCTTTTGTGAGAGTACTTAAAATGCTTTGAGTGCCTAAAATGCCTAAAGTGCCTAAAGTTATAAGTAACACTTAGCTTAAATGCCAATAAGTTTGTATAAGAAAGTGTTGAATGGTATGCAAAACCTCGACATGTTGGATAATCAGGAGAAAAGGTTTCTTCTTGCTATCTTTTTATCACATTAAGGAGGCACTTTAGTGTGTTACTTTTAATTTGATGTTTTTTCTCGCATAATAAAAGGTAAGGAATTAAAAACAGTAAACACAGAACACAAAATGTAAAAGTATTGCAAGCCCCTAACTTTTTCATTTTT
>JBAXBJ010000014.1:0-77045 GCA_037142075.1 Bacteroidota bacterium | reverse complement strand
GTAGGCTAAGTTACTACTTTTGAAAATAAATAGCACCTCAAAATAAGAATTAGCCGAAAAATAGCCATAATTGTTCAGATTGTTATAATTAATTGGTATTTCCATTTTTTGCGCTTCAATCATTTTGCTGTCTTTAACAAATATAAATTTGTATAATATTGTTATTCAGAGCCATATGAATCTTGTCCGTTATCTGCTTCAGCAACATGAAACGATTAATTCCTTTGAACAATGAGCTGTTTTTTATCTATGATAATACCATCCTTGTTTCGGAGTAAAAGCATATAAAACCCCTGCGACAATTTTCCAATATTAATATGAGTGATTTCGCCTGGCAATACAGTTGCATGGTTCATCGCTTCATGCCCCGTTAGCGAACGGATTTCCAGGGAGCTGATTGAAGTAACAGAGGTTATGCACGTTGCAACAGAACTGCCTGGATTTGGAAATACAGAGAGAATTTTATTCTTAACAGATGTGACTTTGCTTGACGGCAAAACAGGGGTATAGCAGTTTGACGCAATACCTCCGTACGACGCAATTATACTGTCGAGATGAGTTGTTGTGGGCGGCCATATGTATTTTTCGGCAATATACGCATCAGGCGTGATCAAAATAACGGTAGGATAAGAAAGCACCTGATAGTCGGCTACTACATGGTTGCCATTGCCCTCGGTGCCGCTGATTTCGGGATAATCAACGCCGTTTGTAATTCCAAAGTCAGTAACTCCGGCGTTGTCGGCTCCCCAGTTAATCCCGAGAAAAACGACGTTTGAAGTGTTACAGCCGAAATGCTTGTACGAATCACTTATCATTGGTGCATAAGTGGTACAAGCGCCACAGGTAATGGTAAAGAAATCGACCACCACGATTTTGCCTTGTTCCAGCAATTCATTCAGGTGATAGGTGATGCCATTTACATCTTTAACCGTAAAATTGACTGCTGTATCGAGAGAAGTCTGAGCCTGCAACAAAGATGAAGCAACAACAAATGCCAACGAAATAAACAGGTGTCTCAACATCAGATTAGAAGTATTTACGCTAAAAATAATTACTGGCTTACTGATTACTCGGAATATTTAGTGATTATAATCAGGTATATACCATGTTTTTTGCCAATTTTTGCACCGACCACTATAGCATCCTCATTTGGAAATCCGCATATTCAGCAGGCATGCCATGATTCCGCGTTTGTCTTTATATCCTTATGCTAAAACAGCGAATTGCAAATTATTTTTGAACAGTTCGGCCTTTGATTTAACTACAAATAAGCAATTTCAAAAGTCTGGAGAAGGTAAAACGATTAAACAACAGCTCACAAAAATACTATTTCTACCTGAGAATTATCACTGAAATTTTATAAAACAAAATGTATCTTTGTGGAAATAATTGGCTTATTGCCTTAAACACGAATCCTGATGAGGGAAGCGGCGTAAGGACCAGAAAAGGAGTACATGCCATTAAATAACAGGTTTCGAAACATTAATCTGAAAAAAATTGTTAAACCAAAATAATTTGTAATTTTAGACACTTATTTGCAAGAGGTAAAACTGAAGGGATTTTACCTGATAATCAGCACTACAAAAGCACAAAACAATGACATACAACTACATATGCAAAAATCGGTTTTTCAGGGCAATTTTGCTTCTTGTTCTGATAGCTGGTTTTGGGCAACTGAAAGCACAGGATCCTATCTTTTCTCAGTTTTATAACAATCCGATTTATTACAATCCGGGATACATAGGTCTGAATGCCGGGATACGAAGCCGCTTCAATTACCGTAATCAATGGACTGGTTTACCCGAAAGTTTCAAAACCTACAGTTTCTCGATGGACATGGCAGAACGCGCCATTCCGGGTTCGGGAGGCCTCGGATTACTGGTTTCTTCCGATAGGGCAGGTACCGGTTTGATTAAAACTGACCAGGTAGGCATTGGCACAGCTGCCCGTATTCCTTTGTATGAAAATATGGTTGCGCAAGTGGGCTTCATGGTTTCGTACGTGCAGAAAACGGTGAATTGGGGTGATTTAGTTTTTACTGATGAGCTGGATGCCCGTTATGGAAGGATAAAACCTACTGAGTTTCAGTTTCCGGCATCAAACCGTGCTTCGTACCCTGACTTCACTGTTGGTGGAGTTTATCGTTTTGCTGAAACAGGCGCAAGTAACTCTAATATACAAGGTACAATAGGTGCTGCCTATCATCATGTTTTTCAGCCTAATGAATCATTTTTAGGTCTCGAATCAAAATTGCCGGGTAAACTTGTTCTTAATGGTGATCTGGTAATTGAAATCGAACAGGGTCGGGCTTCCTCATACCGTTCGTACCGCTCAAACGGCAGTTTCAAGTTCAACCCGGGATTTTCGTATGAAAAACAAGCTGAATTTTCGACTTTCTCCCTGGGTGTAAATGTTCTTAAATCATCAATTTATTTTGGTGCCTGGCTTCGCAACCAGTCCTTCGACTTTTTCAAGGCACAGGATGCAATCTTCACAGTTGGAGTTAATGCTCCGTGGAGCAAAGATTCGCGTATGAAGATCATGTACTCATACGATTACGTCATTTCTACCAATATGAACACGGCGGGTCACTCTTCTCATGAAATTTCATTGGTCTTCGAATTCGATAATTTCAGCCTGTTTAGCGGGGGAAATGCAAGTGGTTTTAATCCGGGTGGCCGCGGAGGTCATGTCAGAGAAATGGATTGCTGCCCATTCTAAACAACAAAGAAATTCTTAAAACCCCGCTTTTGGCGGGGTTTTTTATGTTCCTTAATTATGTTGTTCCTTTTTCTAGAAAAGCCCTAACGTGCCCTCTTTGAATGAAAAAGAGGTGGATATCTCACAAGATGATATGGTTGTAAATTCTGACAGTTTAGATTTACTGCTTTTAAAACTCGTAACCGAACCTTTTCAACTGGTTAGCATCCTCACGCCAGTCGTTGCTTACTTTAAGGCTGAGTTCGAGATACACTTTGCGTTCAATAAAAGCTTCAATATCTTTACGTGCCAGGGTGCCCAGCTTTTTTATTGCTTCGCCCTTGTGCCCGAGAATAATTGCTTTTTGCGTATCGCGTTCAACGAAAATGGTAGCACTTATCACCACAATTTCGGGCTTCTCCTTATAGGAATCAACGACAACTTCGGCCGAGTACGGGATTTCCTGCTGGTAAAGGAGGAATATTTTTTCGCGTATCATTTCCGAAACAAAAAATCGTAAAGGTCTGTCGCTGAGTTCATCATCTTTGGGGAAATAGGGTTCGTTTTCAGGTAACAGCCGCAGTACTTCTTTTGTAACTTTATCCGTATTAAAATTCAGTTTAGCTGAAATGGGAATTACCTGGGCATCTGAAAATTTTTCCTGCCAGAATTTTATTTTGGCTTCCATTTCAACAGGCGTAATGGTGTCCACCTTATTGATCAGAAATAAGAGAGGTTTTCCCGAAGCCTTAATCTTTCCGATCACTTCTTCATCAAAACTCGTCTCATTGGCTTCGGTCATGTAGATGAAAACATCGGCATCCTGAAGGGCTGTGTGTACGAATTTCATCATCGATTCGTGCAACTTATAGTGCGGACGAACAATACCGGGAGTGTCGGAAAATACAATCTGGTAATCGTCGCCGTTCACAATGCCAAGGATGCGATGGCGGGTAGTTTGCGCTTTTGGAGTAATAATTGAGAGTTTCTCGCCCATCAACATATTCATCAACGTCGATTTTCCGACGTTTGGATGCCCTATAATATTGACGAAACCGGCTTTATGAGTCATAAAAAATTTATTTGTGTTAAAATTAGGATTACAAAGAAACAAAATATACTTTTGCACTCCCAATTAAGAACGTTCATTGTTTATAAAAATATATTGCGGGGTGGAGCAGAGGTAGCTCGTTGGGCTCATAACCCAAAGGTCATAGGTTCGAATCCTGTCCCCGCTACGAAAAATGAACTTTATCTTATTTGATTTTACCTGAAAGCCCTGTAAATACAGGGCTTTCTTCATTTTAGGATAAAGTGAGATTAAATGAATATAGGTTAAAATAAACTTTATTCGTCCCCTTATTCGTCCCCTATTAAGTTTTAAATTAGCTTTGCATATACAAAATTCAGTCTTATGGCACATTCAATTACTTTTATTTTAAAAGAGCCGAAGAGCAGTGAACCAACACTCATTTATCTGATAATGCGATATAACACTTACAAAGTGGATAATGTAGGAAATAGGTCATACCAGCGATTCAAGTTTTCGACCGGATTGAAGTGGATTCCGAAAAATTGGAATATTAAAAAGAATGAAGGAATAAAAAAAGATAATGCCCCTGATCCAGACGAACTAAACCAATGTATCAAAAATATTGAAAACGTGGCTTCCAATATTTACAGGAAACTCGTTAACGATAAGGTAGATATAACATTTGATGTTCTACGGAAGGAGTTAGATAAGCGAACAGATATATTCCCGGATTTGAAACGGAAGGCCACCAGAGCCTCAGCAGTTATTGAACAGCCCAAAACATTACTCGTATTTTTTGAAGATTTCATAAAGAACCTGAAATATATTTACAAAGGGGGGCAGCCCTATCCTGTTACTAACCGCACAAAACAAAGATATGCAACTACATTCCGGCATTTAAAGGACTTTGCAGCCACCCAGCTCAAAGAACCTGACTTCGATACTATTGACCAGAATTTTTACCAAAATTTTGTTGATTATTTGCGAACTAAAACACTTTTAAGACCAACTGCAAAAAAACCAAATCCAACGCAAACTTTAAAAATGGCTGACAATACAGTTGGCAAACACATAAGCACACTAAAAACCATTCTGAACGAAGCCACTGACAAGGGGATTAATGTCAATACTAAATATCGAAGTACCAAATTTGCAGTTGTTAGTGAGGATGTTGCTAAAATATACCTGACAGAAGCAGAATTAGATAAACTTTATAGCATCGACCTTTCTAAAAACCCATCCCTCGACAGGGTTAGGGATTTATTTTTGATTGGATGCTATACCTGTCTCCGCTTTGCCGATTTCACAAATATCCGTCCTGAAAATTTTTATACAAACGATTCGGGAACATTTCTTAGGATAAACACAGCCAAAACAGGAAAACTCGTTGTTATCCCCTTACACTACAAAGTATTGGAAATATTGAATAAGTACGATCACCGTTTGCCCAAGAGTATCTCCAACCAAAAAATGAACGACTATCTCAAAGTGTTAGCAAAAAAAGCTGAACTTGATGAGCAAATCAGCATTGAAAAAATGAAAGGTGGTAAAAAGGATACAAAAACAAGCTACAAATATGATTTGATTTCATCACACACTGCAAGGCGCAGCGGGGCTACCAATATGTTTTTGTCTGGCATCCCTTCCATTTCAATCATGAGAATCACCGGACATAAAACCGAAAAAGCGTTTATGAGGTATATCCAAATGAGCGATGAAGAAAACGCTATCAAACTGATGGATAACCCATTTTTTAAAAATTCAAAAAAATAGAAAGCAACTAAACTTTAACCTTCATAGTAATTGCACATGGAACCTGTTAACAATAGAGAATTAAAGTGCCAAGCAATGGTTGAAACGATATTAAAGGAAGCTAAAAAACAGGCTTTGCATGAATTTAAAACATTCCCACGTAAAATCCAGATCAAACTTAAGAATACATCTGAAGATGAAATTACAGTACTGGCAAGGCTACTAAACATCAAGTATGGGGACTATGATGAGATTTTCGATGTCCGGGATACGAAAAAACTTAAATCTGATTTGTTGTCCTTTTTTGTAATCTCAAAAGAGGTTTACGACACTGAAATGAATTTTCAAGAACATGGCTATAATGCTCAAATTAGGCGAATAATGCTCCAGTTTTTAGCAGTAAAAAAAATTGATTACTTACAAAAAAGAATTGATGCTATTAATGATACTCAAATGCCTATGGCAAAAGAAAAAATTGAATGGTTAGGCACTACTGCACAACTTGGATACCTTGTGCAACAATTAATCGAAAAGAAATATATTTTAGAGTCAAAAAAAATATCAAAACGCAGGTTAGCTCTTCTTTTTTTTGAAGCATTCCAAATAATGAACTTAACAAAGACAGATGAGACCACTTTTGTATATTTCTATAATCAGGTTTTGAAATCACCAGGCTTTACTTCATCAGGCAAAGAATGGGTTACGATTAAAAAAAACCTATCTACAAAAGTTTAGATTGAGCCACTGTGATACTACTGTTACAACAGTGAAATAACTGTATATGAGTTAAATACGATTAAATGAGGTGTACATTTGCAGGGATAAACTAAACCCCACAAATGGAAAGAAAACCCTTTTATCAAGCCCCTGGAGACGACACTCGTCTCATTGACCTGAATTGCAAAAACTTCGAGGGATTGCTCGAAAAATTTTGGTCAAAAAAAATGATTGATTTTGATTCAAATAAAATAAATCAAAAGCAGCCAGAAGAAGTTCAGTATAAGTCCCGAAAAGAAACAGCAGCGTTTCTTAAAATCACGCTCCCCACCCTAAATTCCCACACCAAAAGCGGAAAACTGACTGCCTACTTTATTGGTAGGCGGGTGCTTTACCGTGCCGATCAGTTAGAACTGGCACTCAGGCAAAAAACCAAATACATTTCCAAATGAGTCAAAACCCTCAGTTAAGATTTGAAGGGAAGGTGGTTGATGATACAAAAAGCCATTCATTAAACAACGCTGAAACATTCACAAACATAAACCCATTCAAAAATGAAGACTGCACATCAAATGAAGCAGGATTTTTCAGCATACGAACTGCCAACGAATGTATTAATGATGCGAAAACACAGCCAATACCGGAAAAATTATATTATTCCCTTTGGTTTGAACACGAGCTTACAATTCTGTTTGCCGATACTGGTGCCGGTAAGTCCATTTATGCAGTCCAGATAGCCGAACATATAAGCAGTATCAGAAAAGTACTCTATTTGGATTTAGAGCTTTCAGATAAACAATTCCAAAACCGTTATTCGGATAATTATACCAATGAACATATTTTTCGAGATAATTTTTATAGGATAAATTTCAAATCAAGGTACACCGTTCCGACTGGCACTACTTATGAAAATTATTTCATTGAAAGTTTGCGTTCACTGATTGAGACTACAGGTGCAAGGGTAGTTATCATAGACAATATGACAAGGTTGATTTCAGGAGATACCGATAAAGCCAACTCAGCAAAACCTTTGATGGATAGGCTCAATGATTTGAAATTTGAATATCAATTAAGTATCCTATGTTTGGAACACACCCGAAAAACAGATAGTTACCACCCTATTTCATTGAATGATTTGCAAGGCAGTAAGATGAAAGCCAATTTTGCCGATGCCGCTTTTACGATTGGTCGAAGCAGTAAGGATAAAAATGTTCGATATGTGAAGCAATTAAAATGCCGTTCGTGCGAAATTGAATACGATTCAGAAAACGTTTGTACTTACGAATTAATAAAGGAGATCAATTTCCTCCAATTTAAATTTATCGGCTATAATGCGGAAGCTGAACACCTTATTCAGCAAACCGATACAGATAAAGCAAAAAGATTGATTGATGTACTCGAATTGCGAAACTCAGGAAAATCAAATATTGAAATAGCCAATATATACGGTGTAACTGAAGGTTCAGTCAGGAAGTGGATTAAAAAAGCGGAAACTAAAAAAACTCTATAATTCGTACAAACGTACCATTCGTACCATCGTACCTGTTTACGAATGGTACGAAAGAAAAATAAACGTACCAAACGTACCACTATACGCAAAGTACGAAAGTACGAGAGTACGGATTTGAAAAACAAAGCGTATGAAAAGCAATTACAGATACCAACTTGACAAAAGCAGCAAAAAACACATTTGCCCTAATTGTGGGAAGAAAAGGTTTGTTCGCTATTTCGATAATGAAGACAAACAGTTGCTTCCTGAAATTTACGGAAAATGTGACCGTTCAGACCATTGCCAATACCACAGGAAGCCTGAAAGAACCAACCACAGCGAATATATACCTCAGCAGACAGCAAAGCCACAACCCCTTTATTTTATCTCTGAAAGCGTTCTAAATAAAACCCTAAAGGATTACGATAAAAATACTTTTGTTCAAAATTTATTAAACCTGGCAGCAGTCGAAGATGTTCAAAAAATAATTGAATTATATCGGTTAGGTACTATTGGCGAGGGTGAAAGATTGGGTGCGTGTACATTCCCCTTTATAGATAGATCCGGGAACATTCGCACAATTCAGGTTAAAAAATTCGATGCAACAAACCACACACAAGGAAAACCATGCACAATATCTTGTTTACTAATAAATGGATATGCAAGGCAAGGCAAACAGTTGCCCGGTTGGTTGAATGATTTCACAAAGAATGAAAAACAATTTACCTGCCTGTTTGGCGAACACCTTTTGAATGAATACCCATCAAACCCGGTTGCATTGGTTGAAGCTCCTAAAACGGCAATAATAAGTGCATTGTATTACGGATTGCCCGAAAGTCCGACCGCTTTGTTATGGTTGGCAGTTTACAACAAAAAAACCTTAACAGTTGATAAATGCAAAGCACTGGCAGGACGCAAAGTAGTATTATTTCCTGATCTGAACGCTTTTAAGGAATGGAACACTCGAACCCAGGAACTTAAGGCAAAGATTCCAGGCACTAAGTTTATTGTTTCTGATCTTTTGGAACGAAACGCCACACCAGCCGAAATAAACAGCGGTTTAGATTTAGCCGATTACCTCACGAGGTTTAATTATTGGAAATTCAGACAAATATTATCAGAACAAGACATTCATACTTCTATCAAACAACCATTATCCAAACCTCAGTTTGTTCCAATTCCAAACCGAGAAGATGTCCGTCGGGACTATGTTGGAACAGATGGAATAATACACACTCACTTCCCACTATAAACAAAAACACCAATCCCATGAAATCCCGAAAAGAGAAAAAATGCCCATTTTGTGATGAATACTATTTGTACAATCGTTCATCAGCCGGATATTGCCCCAATTGTAACAACAAAAAAATTAACTACCTGAAACAAATCCGATTCCAGCAAAACAAACTGGCAAGGCGTATTTTTGAAATGGTAAAAACTTTAACCCTTGATGACATCAAAAGACTTCGCCGGGAAGAATCAGAAAACCAGTGTCATGATGCACATGATAAACCAGCCTCAGAACCAGAAGTTACACCAATAGTACCGCCAATAGAACCGCCAATCATCATCGATGCGAACTTTGGCCGACACAGGCGCAAACACCACTAATTTACTGTTATTCTCAAAACCATTAACCCAAAAACCCCAAAAAATGAGTTTTTTAAAAGATTGTGATCGGTGCGGAAACGAATTTGAAGCCCAGCGGGATTCTGCAAAATATTGTTCCGACTCATGCAAAACCCTTGCTTGCCGTTCGCGCAGAGCCGAGGAACAGGAATTAGCCGAACGTCAGGCTGTAATACATGCTGCCAATGAAAAAAACCGCCGAAGGTTGGAAGAAATGCAAGCCAATTTTGAAAAATCCAAAGCTGAAGCTCAAGCAAGACAAGAATTGTTTAACCAAGAAAAGAAGGAAAGGGAGTCGAAAGAGCAACACGAAAGGGAGTTGAAATACGAAAAGGTTAAAGCAGACAGGGCAAAACTTCATGCGAAAAGAATGCACGAAGTTGAACGCACAGGAAATATGATAGCATTGGGCGGTTTGGGTGCATTTGGTATGCTAAATTATTTCAGTGGATTGTTGAATAAGCAACCGGAAAGGCCAGAAGAGTAATTGCGTTAACAGCTTAATGACTTACCGTAAACTTAATGTAAATAATTGTGTCTGATTTATTCGCAAATAGGCAAAAACCTGTTCAATACTTTTGTAAATTGCAGCCCTGAATACCTGATATTCACTAATTCTCATATTTTAAAGGCTGTTTTGCATATGATTACCATCAAAGATTACATCAAAAACATCAGCAATCGTTTTTCGCTTGGCAATGCTACCGAACATACTTACAGGGGCGATTTGCAACAACTGCTTGAGGGTATGGTTACAGGCATTGCAGCCACCAACGAACCCCAACGGATAAGCTGTGGTGCGCCCGATTATATCCTAACACGTAAAGGCATCCCGGCAGGATACATTGAAGCGAAAAACATAGGAGAAAACCTGAACGACAAACTTTTTAAGGAACAATTCGACCGGTACAAAGCATCGCTCGACAACCTGATTATAACGGATTACATTGATTTTCAATTTTACATTGATGGCGGGTATAAAACTGCTGTGCGGATTGCCGAAATACGGAACGGCAAACTTATTCCGTTACCCGACAATTTCGACTTGTTTGAAACATTGATAAAAGATTTCTGTGCTTATCAAGGACAAACCATAAAGAGTTCACGGAAATTAGCCGAAATGATGGCAGCCAAAGCACGTATGCTTGCCGATGTGATTGAGAAAGCATTGGACAGCGATGAGGAAAATGAGGAAAACAGTTCGCTCAAAGACCAGTTTCTTGCATTCAGGCAAATACTTATACACGACATAAACGCCAAAGGTTTTGCCGATGTGTATGCACAAACCATTGCCTACGGTATGTTTGCAGCACGTTTGCACGATACTACTTTAGACAGTTTTACACGGCAGGAAGCAGCAGATTTGATTCCGAAAACAAACCCATTCCTTCGCAAACTGTTTCAGTATGTGGCTGGGTACGATTTGGACAGCCGTATTTCGTGGATTGTGGATGGCCTGGCCGATGTGTTCCGTGCTACCGATGTGGCCGAACTACTGAAAAACTTTGGCAGCGCAACCCAAACCCAGGACCCGATTATCCATTTTTACGAAACCTTTTTAACATGCTACGACCCTGCTTTGCGCAAAGCCCGTGGCGTATGGTACACTCCTGTACCGATTGTTAGTTTTATTGTACGAGCCATTGATTACATTTTGATTAACGAATTTGGCATTCCCGCTGGCTTGGCCGATAACTCAATGACTACCATTAAGGTAAATGTACCCGGTGTAAAAAATCAGATTGAAAAGCTGGTTCACCGTGTGCAATTCCTCGATCCTGCAACCGGAACGGCAACTTTTATTGCTGAACTTATAAAGCAGATTCACGCCAAGTTTAAAGGGCAGGAAGGTATTTGGAGCGATTATGTGGAGAAACACCTTATCCCCCGCTTGAATGGGTTTGAAATACTGATGGCTTCGTATGCAATGGCACACCTTAAACTGGATTTGCTATTGAGGGAGACCGGCTATGTGCCAAAAAACGAGCAGCGTTTCCGCATATACCTTACCAACAGCCTCGAAGAGCACCATGCCGATACCGGAACCCTATTTGCCAACTGGCTAAGTACCGAAGCCAACGAGGCTAACCATGTGAAAAGGGATACACCTGTGATGGTGGTTACCGGGAATCCACCGTATAGTGTTAGCAGCACCAATAAAAGCGAATGGATTGAAAAGCTGACAGCCGACTACAAAAAGGATTTGAACGAAAGGAATATCCAACCTCTTTCCGACGATTACATAAAGTTTATCCGTTTCGGGCAGCATTTTATTGATAAAAACGGTGAAGGAATTTTGGCCTATATTTCCAACAACAGTTTTCTCGATGGCATTATTCACCGCCAGATGCGGAAACATTTACTGGAGAGTTTTGATAAAATATATATCCTCGATTTGCACGGTAATGCAAAGAAAAAGGAAGTTTGCCCGGATGGATCTCCTGATCAGAACGTTTTTGATATAATGCAGGGGGTGAGTATTAATATTTTTGTGAAAACAGGTAAGAAAAAGAAAGGTGAACTGAGTAATGTTTGGCACTCAGATTTACAAGGTAGCCGTGAGTATAAGTATGATTATTTAAATGATAATTCAATAAAGACAATTGGATGGAATAATTTAGGATTCGACAAATCAAACTATTTTTTTGTAAAAAAAGATTTTTTGGAAGCAAGTAATTATGAGAAAGGCTTCTCAACTAATGAATTGTTTGTTAGTGGTTCAAGTGGTATTAAGACAGAAAGAGATAGTTTAGTCATTCATTTTAATAAAAAAGAGTTAGAAGAAACAATAAATGAGTTTAGATTTTCGGATACTGAAGAATTTAGAAAAAAATATAAAATAGCAATAGATGGACGAGATTGGAAACTTCAACTAGCCAAAGAAGATATTTTAAAAAATAATCCTGTTTTAATAAAAATACACTACAGACCTTTTGATTTTAGATACACATATTACACTGGTAAAACAAAAGGGTTTCAAGCCTATCCAAGAAAAGAAGTAACGAGTAATTTCTTGGTAGGTAGAAATATTGGTTTAATTCATTTACGTCAGAACAATCTTAATGAGGAATTTGTAACACTTGTAACAAATGTAATGACGGAGAAGGGCTCACTTGTTTGCGGTAATTACTTTATAAGTCCTCTTTATCTTTACGTTGACAAAAGCTCCCAACTAACCATAGAACAAACCACCGAACGCACACCCAACCTAAACCCCGAAATAGTAAAGCAGATAGCGGATAAGTTAGGCTTAATCTTCACTAACGAAAAGGAGCAAACACCGGATACTTTTGCCCCGATTGATATTTTGGATTATATCTATGCAGTTCTACACTCGCCAACCTACCGTGATAAATACAAAGAGTTCCTGAAAATTGATTTTCCGCGTGTGCCATATCCAAAGGATGCTGCTACATTTTGGCAATTGGTGGCACTTGGAGGCGAATTACGGCAAATACACCTGTTAGAAAGTCAGGTTGTAAGCAAACTTATTACCCAATATCCGGTGGGTGGAAGCAACATTGTAGGCAAAATACGCTATGAAAATGGCAACGTGTATATTAACGAAACCCAATACTTTGCCAACGTGCCACAGGTAGCCTGGGAGTTTTATATTGGTGGTTACCAACCTGCCCAGAAATGGTTAAAAGACCGGAAAGAACGTGAGCTGCTGTTTGAGGATATACTGCACTATCAAAAAATCATTGTAGCATTATCCGAAACTGCCCGAATAATGCAGGAAATAGATAAAATAATAATATAATAGCTATATATCAGATATACAGATACATGATAAATTTGCAAAAACACTTTTATAGGCTAAATAGGCTATTTTCAAGTTGTTTTTTATTTTTGAAGAGGGCTAAATTTACACTAATTTTTACCCTTGTTTACCCAATTCAAAAATTAGTAAAAATCAAGTTTACGATAGAATTTGAAACTATTGTAAGTTTTGAAAAGTTGGTTTACGCAAGTGGAATCGGAAAATAATTGCATAAAAAACGCTTCCCCAGTCCTGCCGGGGCTGTTTAATTGCCCCGATGTGATGAAAGAAAGCGTTTAGATTATATTAAAAAGCCTGTCAGGCTGTCCGGCGTTGTTTAATTACCCCGGATGTAAACAAGTCTTTTGTGATACAAAGATAGTAATTCTTCATTGAAAGTGTATTTCCAAAAGAAAAAAACCATTGAGGGGGACGGATGCTCTGCTTTTAACAGCCCCCCGACATAACGTCCGAAACGAGCGAGCCCCACGAATGGTTTATGCAAAGATAGTTAATTGTTATATAGTTAAGCATATCATTTGTGAAAAAACACCGGATAACGCCCAAAGCCTCTCAATCAAAATGATTTACATGCTCATCCGCTACCCGATGTTTTGTGAATACAAAGTTACTCCAAAAAGCAAGAAAAAGCTACAAGTCAATCCGTCACCTTTGACATTAGCACGTCAACGACAGAAAGCCCTTGTAGCCTTCTTTTCATATAAACGATTCCCCATGTCGTAAAGGGATCTAATTTCCCAGTTGATGGATAGAATCGTTTTTATACTCGAAACCATTGAGGGGGACGGATGCATCGCTTGTGGCAACCCTCCGACCTAACGTCCGAAACGGCCAAGCCCCACAATGGTTTATGCAAAGATAGTTCAAAAAACAGATTTTGAATACTACCTGTTTTATCATACTAAATTGTTAAGGTTTCCATTCAATTAGCAATTTAAAACTTAAACCTCCGGTAGTACCTGTGATGGTTAACTCTGTTGGGTATGCCTGGCCATTTGTAGGCATAAATTGTCTGAATTTAAAATAAATGCCACCCATAGGTTCAGGTGTCCAAACGCCATCATCATCCAAAAAAGAAAACAGATAATTTGCGTCAACACTATTCAGGCTAATGGTGTATGCAGAATATGCTTTAGGCAGGGCTGTAACAAGTAAATCCGTAAAATATCCGCTTGTGTAATAGGTTGTTGTACTTGGATAGTCTGAAACAACATAATACGGATCGGCTGCGCTTCCTATATCCCAACCTGCTCCAGTCGAAGTAGTAGCCGGGAATGCCAATAATGTGAGCTGTTTAACATTTACTTTTGTTGGAGCCATTGTAACTGTTACGTTTTTTGTAAGGCTAACCGAAGCACCATCGGCATTTGTTGCAGTAAGTATCACGCTGTACGTACCTCCAACTGAAAAAACATGAGATGGGTTTTGATTAGTATTAAGTGCAGAGTTGTCGCCAAAATTCCAACTATATGAAGTGGCGTTAGTTGTTGTATTGCTAAAACTTACAGGACACGGAGCAAAGGCTGTGTTCCCGGTAAATGTAAAATTAACCACCGGCAATGGCAGGTTTGCTTTTAGAACTGTTATCGACATAGTTGCAGAGGCAGTTTTACCTTCTCCATTTTTCCCTTCAAGGGTTATTGTGTACTGTCCCTGTGTAGTGTAGGTATGAGTAGGGTTTTTTTCAGTTGATGTGTTGCCATCGCCAAAATTCCAACTGTACGAAACTGCATTGGTCGTATTGTTTGTGAATGTGGCAATGGAAGGAGCGTACTGTGTGTTGACCGTAAACGAAAAACTCACAGCCGGTAAAGGCTCGTCAGGTTTCAATACTGTTATGTATTGCACTGATGAGTTTGTTTTTCCACCGCTTTTTGCTTCCAGTGCAATTGTATATTGCCCTTGTGCAATGTAGGTGTGTACAGGTTGTTTGTCGGATGATGAAGTGCCATCGCCAAAATTCCATAAATAAGTATCCGCATTTTGCGAAGTGTTGATAAACGAAACTGTTACCGGGGCTTTTGTGCTGTTAACAGTGAAACTGAAAGCTGAAACAGGTGAGGTTTCCTCTTTTTTGCATGACATTAAGGCAAGTGATATGCCTAAAGCGAATAATACAAGTTTGGTTTTCATAAATAGGTTAGATTTGTTTTTACCCTTGAGGTCTTTCGGGCGGTTAATAATGAAATTCAGAATAATACAAAAAATTCGGGCGTGAACCTCCGCCTCGTCGCAGCCTACAAGAGGTACCGCCAAGCACCTGAGAAGAACTGAAACAGCATTAGAAACACGCCCTTTCGGACGCATCACCACGGCTTGTCTCTCTTCTCGTTAAAAATTGGCGGTTTTCTTGCAAGAGTAACGTAGCAACGCTAAAATTATATGTACGGAATTGGGGGTTATTTCATAGGCAAGGGGTATTGAGTTTTACAATATTTTTAAACTAATGAGCAAGAATTATAATCAAAAATTTGCATCAATATGAAGCAGATTTGTCTTTTCAAAATTAGGAATATTTCTAAACAAAGGAAAAAATAATTTTTTATCAACCCAAAATTTATTTCATGGAAATTTGTTCGTAAAAATCAATTTCCAAAGATCATTGAACAGATTTCATAATTATCCAAAAACTGACAAGGAAATAAAACTCGTTAGGAATTGCAATTAACCATTATTTTTGTCTTAAAATTAGTGGTTGCATCTGATGATAAAAACATAAAATTGCTGAGATTGTATGCGAAAATCTGACAGATCACCTCAATAATGGGAGTTCATAATAGGTTTTTGACAATATTAGAGAGTCCCCCTATTCGTCCCCTAATATTTTTAAATATAATATGTGTTTGAATTACAGATACATACAAATACTTATAATAGCACTGTCCCCGCTACTCGTTGAAAGTCAGTGTGTTACACTGACTTTTTTTTTGCCTTTTTGTGACCTTAAATCACCGGGGTAAGGAAGCGAGGTAAGGAAAATTCCCGAAACCCTTAAATGACGCACTCTTCAGCTTCTAAAAAATACTGAGTCCCAAATATTTTTTTAACAGCATCCATTTGATCAACGTAGTGTTTTTTCACTGCAGCTTTCTTACTTTGCAACAAACGGAAAAGAAAAACATCTGGCGACCAAAGCGAGACGGAGGGTCCCGTTATTAAGAGCTTCACTTCAAGGATCATTCAAATAACCTTCTTCTGTTAATAAAATTGAATTTCATTTTACCACATTTGCGCCTTAAAGTCTTGTAATTAAAGGGTTTTGCGATTGAAGATGCAGTAAAAGGGAATGGTGCATTAAAAAGAAATAAAATAAGTTGATTTTAATATATGCTTAATATTTGTAATTATGCACTTTCGCATAGTTGCAATTCCAGGCTGAGATTGAATAGCTTCATTGAAATATCTATAGCTCATAGAAAAGTATGATTCTAAAAAGAACCAGATTTTTAATTATCCGTTTAAATGTAACCGGTTTATATAATTGGCGTCAAACTCTTGATGATACGACTTCTAAGCAGTAAAATGAATAAAGACAAAACAATTCATAAAAGAAACAGAATATGAAAAAAATCAGTTTAATAGTCAGCATGTTCCTCTTGTCGTTAACTATGATGGGACAAGGAACCGTTATCACGAAATACATGAATCAGTATGCGGGTAACGAGAAATTTACAAAGGTTTCGGTGAGCCAGAAAATGTTCTCGATGTTTACTAACCTGGAAGCAGGCAGCGCTGCCGAAAAGGAATTTCTGAAAGCTGTGAGCAAATTGAGAGGCCTGAAAGTGCTGATGGCCGACAGCATTCCAAATTCTGCGGCTATTTATAAGCAGGCAGTTGCCGATGTAAATAAAGCCACTTACGAAGAGCTGGTGTCAGTAAACGATTCCCGGGGAAACATGCTCTTTTCAACGAAGGAAAGCAAGGGCATAATTTCGGAATTGATTATGGTTGCCGGAGGGAAAAACCAATTTATTATGATAAGTTTATATGGCGACATTGACCTGAAAAACATTTCGAAGATTGCACAGCAAATGCGTGTACCCGGTTTCGACCAGATGAAACATATTGATGATGAGAAACATAAGTAAATTAATACTATTTTTTTTGCTACTAACAGGGATTTTGCCATCCCTCAAAGCACAGGAAGCCCCTTTTAAAGCATATGCTGACGCGCACAAAGACAGGAAATTCTGTTTTTATGCAAGCACCCTGCGTATGATCAATATTGCCAAAAACCCCGACTATAATGAGCTGGTGAACGGAATTGAAAAATTGCTGGTCTATACACTCGATTCGGCAGCAAAAGCCAGCCAATCCTATAAAGGCCTTATCACTTCGTATAAGAAAATCGGATTTGCGGAATATGTAACCATGGCTGGCGGAAAAACAAATTTCATTTTGTATGGAAAAGAAAACAAAGATGAAAACCAGTTTGTTGGCGTGATGAAAAGTGAGGATGCGATGTATGCTTTTTATTTGCGGGGCCGGATTGGATGGGAGAAAATCCCGGCTTTAATGCAGAGTTTTCAAGCGGATGACATGATCAATATTTTTGACCTCAACAAACAGAAAAGTGGAAGACGTCCTCAAAATAAATAGCCTTTCAAAACGCTTTGGCAGAATACAGGCAGTGGATAAGCTGGACCTGACGGTTACTCAGGGCCAGATTTTTGGCATACTCGGGCCTAACGGGAGCGGTAAAACCACTACACTCGGGATGATACTGGAAGTAGTTGCTCCAAGCGGGGGCTCATTCCTGTGGTTTAACAATGTGAAAGCTGTTGAAGCCCGTAAAAATATTGGTTCTATACTTGAGACACCCAGTTTTTATCCTTACCTCACAGCGGTGCAAAACCTGCGAATCGCAGCTCACATCAAGCAATGCGGAACCGGGAGAATTGAACCGGTGCTGGAACTGGTCGGCCTGATCGACAGAAAAGATGATAAATTTAAAACATACAGCCTGGGGATGAAGCAACGGTTGTCCATAGCGTCAGCCTTACTTTCTGACCCGCCAGTCCTGATTTTAGACGAACCCACCAACGGTCTCGACCCGCAGGGGATAGCCGAAGTGCGCGACCTGATTAAAGAGATTGCGGCCCAGGGAAAGACCATTATTATGGCAAGCCACTTGCTGGACGAAGTACAGAAAGTTTGCACCCACTTTTGTGTTTTGAGGAAGGGAGTTAAGATTCATCAAGGCAGTGTTGAAGATACTTTAGGTGAAATTAACCGCGTGGAAGTTGCCAGCCAGGATTTGGAAAAGCTTGAAAAAAGCCTGGGCAGTTTCCCCGGGCTCGAGTCCGTTCAAAAAACAGGTAACAGCTTATTTGTTGCGCTGAAACCGGATTTTACCTCGGCAGAAATAAATGATTTTTGTTTTAAACAAGGGATCGTTTTAAAGAAATTGGTCACCCAGACCAATTCCCTGGAAAAAGAATTCCTTAAAATACTGAAAGAACATGATTAGGGCGCTGAAACTGGAATGGCTGAAGATTAAGAACTACCGCCTTTTCTGGATATTAATCGGGATGTACCTGTTGGCTTTGGTCGTGATTGCTTCAGGCGGCGGGCTGTTTTTGTCATGGTTGAAAAGGCAAGGTGTGGATTTCAACGGAATTGACCCCACTATTCTACCGATCTATGATTTCCCCGATATATGGCAAAATATCGCGTATCTCGGTTCGTTTAATAAAATTTTGCTGGCGTTTATTGTGATTATATCCGTTAACAACGATGTGATTTACAACACCATGCGCCAAAACGTAATCGACGGCATCAGCAAAAAAGAATTCCTCCTGAGCAAATTGTCATTTATCGTGGCCATGGCTGCCATCAGCACGCTATTTCTATTTGTTGCCGGGCTTGTAAACGGGTCAATTTACTCGCATGTTTGGGGCGCTGAATACATTTTCGACAAAATGGAATTCCTGGCAGCCTATTTTTATGACATTCTTGTTTACTGCACGCTGGCTTTCCTGTTGTCGCTTATCGTGAAAAAAGCTGGTTTCATTATTATTGCGCTGTTTTTGTACACCATTATGTTTGAGCCGATAGCTACTGCCATATTCCAGAATGCACCTTATTTCAGGGACGGTATTATGCCGGGAATTGTTCAGTATTTGCCGATAAAATCATTGAATAGTCTCATCCCTTTTCCTTTCAGCCGGTATATTTTTATGGAAATTGATGATTTTGTTCCGCTCAAAGCAATTATCAGCAGCACGGTGTGGTTCGCCATTTATCTTTTTTCAATCGTTTTTATTTTGAATAAAAGGGATTTGAAATAAAATCAATTAGATGAATGTTGCTTTTCTTCAACTTCACAAACTGGTTAATGCTGGCCGGCGAAAACTGATTCATTAGCCTGTCTTACCAGGCAAACTCCAGGCATTGGACAAGAGCAATAAAAGCAGATAGAGAAAAAGGTACTCTGATGCACATGACTGGATATCAACGTGGAAGAATAAAAAATATCAGCAGGCAGGTCGATTTTATACAGAGTTTCACTATCTTTACATATTCAGTATTTTACGAAAATAACTTTTCTTCGATGTTTTAATTTAACTTTAAACTTATTGTTATGGGAACGAAACATTTTTTTCTAACGAATGTATTCCTGGTACTTATAACTTCAATAGTTGCCCAGGGAAACATGAAATTTGCCAGTGTCGATATACCTTACAAAAAATTTGTACTCGACAACGGGCTCACCGTTATTATTCACGAAGACCACAAAGCACCGGTAGTTGCTGTTAACATCTGGTACCATGTGGGTTCAAAAAACGAACTTCCTGGCAAAACTGGTTTTGCGCACCTTTTCGAGCATCTTATGTTTAACGGCAGCGAACATAATAATACCGATTACTTTAAGGCACTCGATAAAATAGGGGCTACTGATCTGAACGGAACCACTAGCAACGACCGGACTAATTATTTTGAAACAGTGCCGGTATCGGCCTTCGACCAGGTGCTGTGGCTCGAGAGCGACCGCATGGGTTATATGGTAAATGCCATCAACCAGAAGACCCTGGATGAGCAACGCGGGGTTGTGCAGAACGAGAAACGACAGTATGAAAATGAACCGTATGGTTTGGTTGATGAATACATGACGAAAAGTGTTTACCCCAAAGGACACCCTTATTCATGGACAGTCATCGGATCAATGGATGACCTGAGTGCAGCATCTTTAGCTGATGTTAAAGAGTGGTTTAAGACTTATTACGGTCCTAATAACGCAACCATAGCGGTTGCTGGAGATATTAAAACAGAGGAAGCGCTCGAGAAAGTTAAAAAGTATTTTGGCGGATTGCCGGCAGGTCCCCCCATAACCAAATACCAGGGATGGACCGCCAAACGAACGGGAACGCAGCGCCAATATATGCAGGACCGGGTAAATCAACCCCGCTTATATAAAGTATGGAATATCCCCGGTGATATTACACCGGAATCTAAAATTCTTGATCTGACCAGTATGGTAATGTCATTCAGTAAGACTTCACGGCTATATAAAAGACTGGTGTATGACGAACAGATAGCCACCTCCGTATACAGCTATGCTGACAGTCGCGAAATAGGCGGATTATTCACCATTGTTGCTGATGTTAAACCGGGCGTAGAAGTATCAAAGGTTGAAAAAGCCATCGACGAAGAAATCGCTCTTTTCATAAAGAATGGGCCTACACAGGAAGAACTTGACCGTGTGAAAACCAATACTTACGCTAATTTCATAAGGGGGTTGGAACGGGTAGGTGGTTTTGGCGGAAAATCTGATTTACTGGCATCCTACCAGGTCTATTTTGGTGATCCTGAATACTACAAAACCTGGTTAAAACAACTGGAAGATTTACAATGTGCCGATTTACAGAGAGCTGCAAAAGACTGGCTGTCAGACGGCGAATATGTGCTGGAAGTTCAACCATTTGCAGAAGTGCAGAATAAGGCTAAAGACGCCGACAGGACAGCGATGCCTGTTCTGGGACCCGATGCCACACTGGTATTTCCCGAATTTCAGAGAACGACTTTATCGAACGGGCTTTCAGTTATATTAGTTCAGCGGAATAATATACCGGATGTAAAGATGCTTTTAACGTTTGATGCCGGGTTTTCGACAGACATCACCTCTGTTCCCGGCATTGCAAAACTTGCCATGAACATGATGGATGAGGGAACCAAGGATCGCAACTCATTGCAAATAAGCGACGAACTCAGCAAAATCGGGGCCTCGGTTTATTCATATTCCTCACTCGACGGATCGTATATTTCATTTAACAGCTTAAAATCGAATATCGATGCCGGTTTGAACGTTTTTGCTGATGTTGTTAAGAATCCCACATTCCCGCAAAGTGATTTTGATCGTTTGAAAAAGGAGCAAATTGTTGGCATACAGCGCGAAAAAGTCGAACCGACCGGTATGGCTCTCCGGCTATTGCCTAAGTATCTGTATGGAGAAGGACATCCTTACTCGCTCCCGTTAACCGGTTCGGGAACTGAAGCCAGTGTTAATAGTATTACCCGGGAACAACTTATTAAATTTCATGAAACCTGGATCAGACCGAACAATGCTACTCTGATAGTTGGCGGAGATATTTCCCTGGATGAACTTAAACCCAAACTCGAAAAACTGCTCGGCGACTGGAAAAAAGCTAATGTACCAACCAAGAAAATTGCAACAGTTCCGGCACTTTCAAAATCTGTTATCTATCTCATGGACAGGCCGGGTTCGGTACAATCGCTCTTTATCACCGGAAACCTGATTAAACCATACGGGCAATATAACGAACCTGCTCTTTCGATTACAAACAGCATTATCGGAGGCGAGTTTACTTCAAGGATCAATATGAATATCCGCGAAGATAAACACTGGAGTTACGGAGCGATGACATTGGTATTCGATGCAAAAGGACAGCGGCCTTTCATCGTTTATACTTCGGTGCAAACCGATAAAACAAAAGAAACACTCCAGGAAATCTACAAGGAGTTGAACGCCTATGTTACTAAAAATCCGGCTACTGATGAAGAAGTAACCCGAAATCAGAAAAACAAACTGCTTCAGATACCCGGCAGCTACGAGACTACAAATTCGGTGGTTTACGCCATAGACCAGATTGTTACCTACGGATTAAAAGACGATTATTTCGCCGAAAATGCCCGTAAGTTAAAATCCGTTCAAACAAAGGATATACAGGAACTGGCTTCGCAAACGATAAAACCAGATCAGATGGTCTGGGTTATTGTAGGCGACAGATCCGTCATTGAAACACCACTCAAAGAAACCGGTTACGAAATCAGGCTGATAGATGCTGATGGAAATCTTGTAAAATAAACCTGGCTTTTCCATTCCATGTATTCAGACCGGGAAAGAAGATCTACACAAACGGGAGTAATTCCAGTTTGCGATATGGGAATCCTGCTGTTTGTCCCTGAAGGTAAATAATACCTTTACGAATAGCGGATTTCGCAATATCATTCAGGCATTTAAAAAACTGAAAACAGGAAGACAAGTGTCTATTCATGTCTTTTCACATCTGTTCCGACTGAGCTTTTGAACAATGAAGGGTCTTCTTTCAGGGGTTCCGCCATTTTTATTTCTTCGACTTCAATCTTATGCTTGATAATCTGGACAGAATAACCATTTGGAATTATTTTGTTTCCATGGGTTTCGGCAAAAACCCGTGTAAATTCCGCACCAAAATAGAGTATGATGGCTGAGTAATAAACCCATACAAGTATCAGGATTACAGAGCCGGCGGCTCCGTACCATGAACCTATGGCAGAACGGCCCAGGTAGGCACCTATCGCAAATTTGCCAATCATAAAAAGAAAAGCGGTAAAAGATGCCCCGATAAGGCAATCGCGTAGAGCCAGTCGCCCGTCGGGGAGGGTTTTGAAAATTACGGTGAACAAAAGTGTAATTATGCCAAAAACAACCAGTAAATTGGATATATAAATCAAATAAACTATGTCTTTCGGGAAAAATCCTGCAAGCCTGTTGTTCAGTATGTCCATCAACGAATTTATTATTAAGCCAACCAGCATTAAAAAGCCTACCGATCCTATCATAGAGAACGACATAAGGCGGTTTTTGATAAATTTGATAAGTCCGCGTTTAGGTTTCGCTTTGAGTCCCCAAATGAAATTTACAGAATCCTGTATTTCGGCGAATACCCCTGAAGCCCCGATAAGCAAAATGATTATGCCAAAGGTGGTTGCAAATGCTGAGGTATGCGAAAGCTTCACATTTTTTATAATTTCCTGTATCTGAATGGCTGCAGAGTTGCCCACCAGCCCGTTGATTTGCCCGAAAAGTTCGCCCCGAACGGCTTCGGCTCCAAAAAAGAAACCTGACGTACTTATTATAATAATCAGCAGCGGAGGCAATGAGAAAATAGTATAATACGACAAAGCGGCAGCCAATTTCATTCCGTCGTCATCTATGAACCCGTTATAAGTCTCCTTCAGGAGATGAAAGAACCATTTTACTTTAACTCTTATTCTAAGTTTGTCGATATGGTTCATCTTGCCGGTTGTTTATGCTTTTTAGGAGATTGTGATGTTATAAAAAAGAGGTTCTGGTTTCAGGGTTTCAGAGTCAGGATTCAGAGTTTCAGGGTTTCAGGGTTTCAGCTTCTAACCTTCATTTTCTATTTTCTATTTTCCATTTCCCTGATTACCCATTTCCGATTAACGATTTTCTATTTTCCAATACTTCATTGAAAATCAACCACCGCGGGTTTCCCGATTTCAAAATCCCGGAAGCCAAAATCAACTGTCCGGAATGAGTTTGTTTTGAAAACATTTTGTCCTGTACCCGGCATCATCGGATAATATGCTACCGAAAACTGGAATGTATTAATGATCAGGTGTTCATTCTTTACCAGAACTCCAAACCCAATTTGAGAATACACTTTATTATTCCTAAAACCGGAAACTTCATCGCCGAGCATACCAAATGAAAGATTCACGAATGGTCCAAACCGAAACCCAATAAAATTCCATGGAGCATAGGATTGTGTTTGCAATTTTAATAACAGTCGCCTGGTTCCTTGCAGAGATGTGCTCGAAAATCCGTTAATTCCATACCCATCGTTCATTGTCAGGCTATCGAATTCTGAACGGTTCATGCCGATAATAATCTGAGGTTTAACGAATTGTCGGAATTTCCAATTCCCGATTTCCATCAATCCTGTAAAATAGTCGGCTCCTGCCATGATAGCACCCTGACTCACAGTTGATTTTTGAAAGAACGTTCCGTACTCGCAGTTAAAGCTTAGGTAACCCCAGGGATAATAATTGCCGGTCGAGACGCGAGCACCCAGGTAAAACCGACCGGCATTGTTTTTTTCCTGATAACCGCCTGTAAGGTTGTAAACTTTACCAATGGGGACATCTTCGGTAAGGCCAAATTTAAACATATATTTATCCTGTACATATTTTCGTGTCGAGATACCAATACTTGCCAGGTAAAAATTTTCGTTTGAAAAATAATTTTTTGTATCATATTCTGCATCAGGCTTTTCCCTGTAATTGACATGCACATAACGAATGGCCGTAATAAGATTTGTAGTACGGTTGTATTCGGTATTTCCATTTAAAACCTGCATGGCACTACCCGCCCAATAATCCTGAATGTTAAATTTAAATGGCTGGAGGCTCATAACAGAATCGTCAGTATGCATATATACCTGCCTGAACTCCTGCAAATATTTAATACCAGCCGCCCACTTTGCGAAGGGCGAAAAAAACGGGCGATCCACGGCAGCACTTCTTACATAATCTCCCGTTTCACCTTTTTCAAGATGCAGGGTCGAGTTGATGTAAGTGTTGCGGATATTGGGGACATAATAATTAACCTTGTATGCGTATTTGTTGGTGGCAGGATACCAGGTATATTCATTCTTAGATTCGTGACCTAAGCCTGCAAAGTTTTTATCTGTCAGATTCACAGTGTAACTGGAATTGGAAGCTGAAGCACCCGGTATCAGGCTCCAGTTATCTAATTCGCGGATAAAAATATCGACAGAGTCCCTTCCTGTACTTGTCACGAAGAAGGAAACATCGGTAACATAACTGCTGCTACGCACAAGGCGTTCCGATTCTTTTACAAGCAACGAATCGAATACCTGGTTTTGCCTGATTAAAAGGAGATTACGGATATTTATCCGCTTTGTTTTTATATGCAGGCTGTTACCGGTCCTGGCAAAAGCGCCCTGTTTCTTCTCAATTGTATCAGCGATGGAATATGCGAATGGATCCAGAGTTTCGATATTAATATACCGTATAATTTTACCTTCGAACGCACTGTAGGGCTTTTGAATCAGTTTTTTATACAGTTTCTTGTTGGCATCTTTTTTTTGTGAACTAACAACTATAGGCCTAAAAAGCATTTGATACACAAACCTGGTCGACTTTCGTTTTACTGAGAACGATTCAATATTCTGATATACTTTCGTTGAATCTTTCGCTACCGGCATTTTTTGGGCAAATGCAGAATTACTTGTTAAAATCGAAACAAAAACCGGTAAAAACAGAATTTTGGACCATTTTTGCATTTGCCGTTATCCGGAATTTTGAAATTGCAATTTATACCAAATAACTTTAATTTTCTTATTTTTTTTCTTCCTCAGCTTTTTTATCTGCGGCATCAGCTTTCTTTTCTTCAGCAGCCTTAGCCCTCTTCTTAAAATACCCTTTAAAGAAAATGCTATGCTTTGCTGCTTTCATATTTTCATCCAGTCCTTTGGAACTGGTTTTCAGATTTACAATAGTTTGATTGAGGTTTTCGGCTATCGTCGAGTCCTCAATCAGGCGGCCAAGTGTTCCGTTACCGCTGTTTATTTTTGTCATGATCTCGGCCAGTTGGTTTGTAATAATTCCGGCATTATAGGCAGTAATATCAAGGCTTGCCATGATGGCATCTGTTTCGACAGGCTCAGTTGAAGCAAGTTTTTGTCCCTCCTTTGCTAATTTAGCATCAGTGCTTCCCTGGGTAATAATTAAAAGCCGGTCACCGATAATCCCTTCGGAGCCAATTGCCACCTGGCAGTCGGATTTGATAAACTGGTGAACCTCTTTCCGAACCAACATATCGACTCTTACCGTGGAATCGTTGATTATAATGATTTGATCCACAGTGCCAACATTTATTCCTGAGAATCGGATGTTGTTTCCAACCTGCAACCCGCTCACGTTGTAAAATGTCGTGGTAAGTTTGAATACAGGGTTAAACAGATTTTTCTGTTTCCCGATAATAAAGATTGCCAGCACGAAAAGAGCCAGGCCTCCGGCGACAAACAGGCCCAGGCGGACCTTATATTTTTGTGAATGAGTTTCCATTGGGGTGTTTTTGAGTTATGAACTTTGAGTTATAAGTTATGAGATGTGGATGGTGGCTGGTGACTGGTGACTGGTGGCTGGTGATTGGTGATTGGTAACTGGTGATTGGTGACTGGTGATTGGTGACTGGTGATTGGTGACTGGTAACTGGTGACTGGTGACTGGTGACTGGTGGCTGGTGACTGGTGACTGGTGACTGGTGACTGGTGATTGGTGATTGGTAATTGGTGATTGGTAACTGGTAATTGGTAAGTGGTGATTGGTAACTGGTGATCAGCTACTGGTGAATTGCGGCCAGTGGCCAGCAACCAGCGACTAGCGACCTGCGACTTGTGACCAGTGACCAGCAACTTGATCTTCTGTTCGAAAATTACCTCTAATTGAAAAATGATTTTATCAACGGGTCGGTTGAATTTTCGAAGTCCTTGATTTTCCCTTCCTTATATACTTTGCCATCCGCTAACATAATGATCCGGTTTGCAGTGGCAAGTGCACATTTAATGTCGTGTGTTATAATGATGGAGGATGTATTATACTTTTTCTGAACATCATTGATGAGTTCACTTATTTCGTCGGAAGTCACAGGATCAAGACCTGTTGTGGGTTCGTCGTACAGCATGATAAGCGGGTCCACAACAATAGTGCGCGCCAGGCTGATCCGTTTGCGCATGCCGCCCGAGAGCTGCGAAGGCATTTTGTTTAAAGCATCAGCAAGGCCGACATTTTCGAGAACTTCACTAATTTTATCTGCCATTTCTTTTTCCGATAGATTCTTTTTTATCCTGCGTAATGGGAATTCCAGGTTCTCCTTCACCGTCATGGAGTCGTAAAGTGCACCACTCTGAAAAAGAAAACCGATTTTCTGACGCAGTGCCCCTAATTCATTGTTATTCAATTTGTTGATTTCTCTGTCGAACACATTTATTGTTCCGCTATCGGCGCGCATCAGACCAACAATGCATTTGATCAGAACCGATTTGCCACTGCCTGATTTACCAAGCACAACCAGATTCTCCCCATTAAAAAGCTTCAGCGAGAGATCTGTTAATACAGGCTGTGCACCAAATGATTTCACCAGGTTATTTATCTCAATCACCGGCTCTTTGCCTTTGTTCGCTGGCACAGGTTTATCCAGAATTTCTGTTTCTTCTGTTTTCATTACAACAACATATCAGTAATTTGTACTGCGATTACATCTACGATAATTACCAGCAGCGAGGCAAGCACAACAGCTGAATTAGCTGCAATGCCAACACTTTCAGTACCGCGACCCGCATTATATCCTTTATATGTACCTACCAAACCTATCACGGCCCCGAAAAAGAAGGATTTAATTACGGCAGGTAAAAAATCCATAAAATCGATGGAACTGAAAGCCTGTGAGAAGAACAACGAAAAGGTTACATCGCCCTTAATATTTGCCCCAGCCCAGCTTCCAAATATGCCGAAAGCGTCGGCATACAGTATTAAAAGCGGGATCATTATAATTGCTGCCAGTACCCGGGTAACCACCAGGAATCGCATGGGATTGGTGGAAGATACTTCCATGGCTTCAATTTGCTCGGTTACTTTCATGGAACCCAACTCGGCTCCCATTCCCGAACCGATTTTCCCGGCACAGATCAGGGCTGTTATAACCGGGCCCATTTCACGGATCAGCGATACTGCCACCATTCCTGGCAACATGCTTTGTGCACCAAAATCGACAAGTACCGGACGGGATTGAATAGTAAGAACAAGGCCCATGATGGCCCCGGTAACAGAAATCAATGGTAATGATTTGTACCCTATCTGAAAACACTGGCGAAAAAACTCCCTGAATTCAAAGTCGCGCGAAAATGTTTCTTTTATGATACGTGTTATGAACAGGATCACATCGGCCAAATCCGTTAAAAAACTGCTTGCCGCTTCGGTCTTTTCCAGTGTTTTATCGCTGAGCTTGCTCATAGACTTCACTGTGGCAACCCGGATTTTCGGAATGACCTTTTTTACAGGGTTCAATCTTATTGTTCTATTCATGCTTTGGTGTGAGATACTATAAGCTGTTTGATTCGTTTATTTTTAAATTCCTAAATAGCCAGTACCGGAAGCCATGTTCCACGCTATTTGAATTGAAGCAAAATTACAGGCTAGCCAGGGTGAAAGTGTTACACAACTATTCCCATAAGTTACATGATTCACACATTAAATCATGGATGTTCATGTAGTTATAAGGGTCAGGGATCAGGAGATGTGGGAAAGATGTAAGTATTAACTATAATAGTGTAACGCCTTGGGGAACATTAAGGCTGTCCTTTGCACTGTGAAAATTTATTCACAAAATAAACTGAAAAGACATGAAAACAAAAAGAAAACGATTATGGATGACAGCAATCGTAGCCTCTTTATTACTCGTAACATTTATAGTTGGATGTAAAAAAGACGAATACGTTGAAGTTGTGGGTGTTTGTCCCCTTGTGATATCTACCGATCCAGCCAATGCTGCTACCAATGTGCCTCTCAGCCAGATCATCTCAGCTACTTTTAATGAAAAGATGGATCCCGCTACTATCACACAGGCATCCTTTACATTAACGGGGGGGGTGAAAGCAGGAGTTCCCGTTTCGGGCACACTTACTTACAATAACACGAATGCAACTTTAAATTTTGTGCCTACCACATCGCTGGTGCAAAACACTACCTACACGGGTACTGTAAAATCAACGATTAAAGACATGAATGGGAATGCCCTTCAGACCAATTACGTCTGGACCTTCAGCACCGGGGTAGTCCTGTCGCCAACTGTGATCGCAACCGACCCTGTAAACAGCGCATCGGGCGTTTTTATAAATAAGGTAGTTACTGCCACTTTCAGTGTACCTATGAACCCGCTCACTGTAACGTCAACGAATTTCTACCTGAAACAAGGGACTACAGTGATTGCCGGAACCGGCACTTACTCAGGTACAACAGCTTCCTTCACTTCGACAGGCGAATTGTTGCCTAATACTGTTTATACCGGAATTATTACCGCCGGCGCTAAAAATGTTGCAGGTACACCTCTCGAAAATGAATACACCTGGTCATTCACAACCGGTTCGTTAGCTGGTCCGACAGTGATTTTAACCGATCCTACCAACAATGCTACAGGTGTGGTACTCGAAAAAACAATTTCAGCCACTTTCAGTATGGCAATGAATCCGTTAACACTTACCAATGCAACTTTTACTGTAAAACAGGGGCTGGCAACCGTTGTTGGAAACGTTACTTATACGGGAACTACTGCTTACTTTGACCCAACAGCTTCGCTGATTCCTAATGCGCTTTATGTTTGCACTATTACTAGCGGTGCTAAAAATGTTAACGGAACAGCACTTACCGAAAACTATGTATGGTCCTTCACTGCCGGTTCATTTACTGCTCCAACTGTAATTTCGACCGACCCGGCCAATCTTGCCACGGGAGTACTACTGAATAAGAAACTGACTGCAACTTTCAGTGTACCAATGGATCCTTTAACCCTTTCGGCAGCAACATTTACTTTAAAAAGAGGTAAAGTAGCTATTGCCGGAACCGTTTCATACACAGGAACCACTGCAACTTTTGCACCAACCACGGATCTAAAATCTGATACCATCTATACCGCAACGATTACTACCGGAGCTAAAAACTTGGCAGGGCTGGCACTTGAAGCAGATTACGTGTGGACATTTACCACATTAGGTAACGCTTCGCCTCCTGTCGTGATTTCGACTGATCCTAATAACAATGCCCTGAATGTTGACCTCCTGAAAACGGTTACAGCAACCTTCAGCATGCCTATGAATGCTTCGACTATCAATGCGACTACTTTCACAATGAAAAATGGTACAATTTCGATAGGAGGAACCATAACATACTCAGGCTCAACGGCCACGTTTGATCCTTTAAGTATGCTATTAGCCAATACACTTTATACCTGCACTGTCACCAATGGCGTACAGAATGCAGCCGGTGTGACTATGGTTAGTGACTATGTCTGGACTTTTACTACTTCATCTGCTGTAGTAGCTCCTGTTGTGATTAATACCGACCCGCTGAACAATGCTATAGATGTTCCACTGAATAAAACTGTCAGCGCTACTTTCGATATGCAAATGGATCCTACGACTCTTACCTCGGCAAGCTTTATGCTGAAACAAGGTTCCACTCCTGTTGCAGGAACGGTGACTTACAGCGGTACCACTGCATTGTTTAATCCAACCAACGACCTTGTTAATGGACTTGTCTATACGGCTGCCGTTACTACAGGAGTTAAAAACCTGGCTGGTGTTTCATTGGTAAATGACTATATCTGGAGCTTTACTACCCTCGCGGCTGTAGTACCTCCGGTCATTGATCTCGGATCCGCAGCAATTTTCGGAGCATTTGGTGGAAATGCCGGTGTAACCAACCAGGGAATAAATACGGTGGTTAACGGAGCAATTGCTACAACCGCCGCTTCTACTCTGGTAACTGGTTTCCACGATGGACTTACAGGTGATGTTTATACAGAAACGCCTCTGAATGTGGGTCTGGTCACCAATGGAATCTTTACTGCACCCCCTTTCCCCGGAACAGCTACATCAGAGGCTATTGCAACCTTGGGGTTGATTGATGCCAATGCCGCTTATCTCTTTATCTCCCCGGGATTAATGCCAGGTGGTATCGATCCGGGTGCCGGCGAATTAGGCGGATTAACCTTAGCCCCCGGAGTTTATAAATCAGCCAGCGGTACGTTTAAAATATCGAACGGTCCACTTACATTGGATGCGCAGGGTGATCCGAATGCTACATGGGTATTTCAGACAGCTGCTGGTTTAACAGTAGGTATTGCCGGACCGACAGGCGCACGAAGTGTTGTACTGATAAACGGAGCCTTACCTAAAAATGTATTCTGGTATGTTGGCAGTGCAG
Source organism: Bacteroidota bacterium (assembly GCA_037142075.1). Lineage (GTDB taxonomy): Bacteria > Bacteroidota > Bacteroidia > Bacteroidales > UBA4417 > UBA4417. The sequence goes on along the minus strand of JBAXBJ010000014.1, from coordinate 45,692 downwards.
CTACTATTAACGGAGCTGGTGGCGGCATAATGTCGGGAACCATAATTGCTACAGCAGGTGTTACATTCTCAACACCGGGAAATGCCGTACAAACGGTACTGAATGGCCGTGCAATTTCACTGATTGCTTCAGTTACCATGGTAAACACAACTGTTAACGTTCCTGCACCCTAATCAGAATTGGGGATAGAGCCGGGCAATTTTATGGCAAAACTGTGCATGATTTCTGCCGATAAATCAAATAAATAAAAAACAGAACTAAATACTAAAAATATGAAATTGATAATTAATTTAAAAAAGGGACTGCGCAAGGCGCGGTCCCCTTATAACCTGATCGTGAAAAGTGTTGCAATAGGCGCTTTTATTCTGACAGGCATCCAGGCACCTCTTCAGGCGCAGGAAACCGAATATACGAGGCCTTCATGGTTATTTGGAGTGGCCGGAGGTGCAAACTTCAACTTCTACCAGGGATCAACTCACCAGTTAAATGCAGCTTTTACTCCTCCTGCAACTTTTCATAATGGACAAGGCGTTGGACTCTTTATTGCTCCGCTTGTAGAATTTCATCCGGCTGATTCACGCTGGGGTTTTATGTTTCAAGCTGGATACGACAATCGCAAAGCTAAATTTGAGCAGGTAACAACACCATGTAATTGCCCAGCCGACCTGGAAACCAACTTAACTTACGTTACCGTTGAACCGAGTTTGCGTTTCGCCCCTTTCAAATCAGATTTTTACCTGTATGCAGGCCCACGGTTTGCCTATAACCTGTCAAAATCGTTCACGTATAAGTTGGGAATAAATCCTGCTTATCCTGAACAGGAACCTACGGCTGATGTAACTGGCGACCTCAGTGATGTGAATTCCACCCAGATTTCGATGCAGGTCGGAGCCGGATACGATATACAGCTTTCATCGCAGTTTCATCAGACTCAATGGGTTCTTTCGCCCTTTGTTTCCTTCCAGCCTTATTTTGGACAAACCCCACGTTCAATCGAAACATTAAATATCACAACTGTAAGAGCCGGTGCCGCCCTGAAATTTGGTCGCGGACACGAAATTCCCAAACCGCCAAAGGTTGAAGTTGTTGTTCCGGCTGAAGTTGTATTTGTTGAACCGGAAACACAGTTTACCATTAACTCGCCAAAAAATGCACCTGTAGAAGGAAAAGTAACTGAAATATTCCCTGTCCGCAATTATGTGTTCTTCGACTTAGGATCAAATGAAATACCTGCCCGTTATGTTTTACTTACTAAAAACCAGGTTAAAGATTTCAGAGAAGATCAGATACAGGCCCCAGCACCTAAAAACCTTTCAGGCCGTTCAGAGCGTCAAATGGTAGTCTATTATAACATACTGAATATCCTTGGTGACCGGATGGTGAAAAATCCTTCAGCCACAGTTACATTGGTTGGATCATCAGAAAAAGGCAGTAAAGATGGACGCGAAATGGCAGAATCGGTTAAAGAATACCTGGTAAATGTATTCGGGATTGAACCTTCGAGGATTACTACCGAAGGACAGACCAAACCGGATGTACCTTCTGAACAACCAGGCGGAACAAAAGAACTCGTTCTTCTTCGTGAAGGCGACCGCAGGGTTTCGATCGAAAGCAGTTCGCTGGCATTGCTGATGGAATTCCAGACGGGTTCCGATGCTCCGCTGAAACCTGTTCAAATTGCTGACTCACAGGAAGCTCCGGCTGAAAGCTATGTAACTTTCGAGAATAAAGGTGCAAAAGAAGCTTACACTTCGTGGAGGCTGGAAATAAGAGACGAAAATGGAACAAATCAGAACTTTGGTCCTTTCACGGAAGAAAAAGCCAGCATACCAGGGAAAGCAATTCTGGGCACAAGGCCTTCAGGCGATTACAAGGTGAAAATGGTAGGCGAAACCAAAAGTGGAAAAATAATTGAAAAGGAAGCGCCTATGCACATTGTTCTCTGGACTCCACCTGTCAGCACCCAAGCAATGAGATATAGTGTTCTTTATGAATTCAATAAATCGAAAGCAAATACTACATACGAAAAGTACCTCACCGAAGTAGTATCACCTAACATTCCATCGGGAGCAACCGTTGTTTTGCAGGGCCATACCGACATTATCGGAGGCGAAGAGAATAACCTTAAACTGTCGCAAGCCAGGGCTGATGATGTAAAAGGCATTCTCGAAACCAGCCTTGTCAAAACAAATAAAACTAACGTTAAATTTGAATCCACCGGTCTTGGTGAAGTTGAATCATCAGCACCGTTCGAAAACAAATATCCTGAAGAACGCTTTTATAACCGTACCGTTATTATCGATATAGTTCCCCAAAAGTAGAGTAAAACAATAGCTTAATAGAGTGGAAAGAGGCTGTCTGAATTGTTTTCAGATAGCCTCTTTTGCTATTTTTTAATAGTTATTCGAAAATCGATCTCTGAAATTTATTTCTCCGTGTTTCTCTGTGCCCTTAGTGCCTCCGTGGTTTATTTTTAAAAGTTAATCGAAAAAGGCTAATCGTTAATCTGCAATCGAAAATCCACAATCCGCAATCGAAAATCCGCAATCCGCAATCGTAAATTGTGAATCGTTTATCAAGTGTATAGTGTGAATGATGTAACTATTATCTGCAATTGTGTAACACTATCCTGTCCAATAGGTCTCACCTTTGCAGTGTGAAAATCATCCCACTTAAAAAATCAAATAGTATGAAAACTCTGAAATTAATTGTTATCGCATCGGCATTATTCCTGGCAGGATCAATACAGGCTCAGGTATCAGTGAATGTGAATATAGGTTCGCCTCCCATGTGGGGACCAGTCGGATATAGTAATGTTCAGTATTATTACCTGCCCGATGTAGAAGCCTACTATGATGTCCCTTCGTCGATGTTTATTTACCAGAGTGGCGGCGTGTGGATTCACAGGACGTACCTCCCGACACAATACAGGCATTATGACCTCTATAATGGCTATAAAGTGGTGATGACAGATTATCACGGCAACACTCCCTACACTCATTATAAAGAGCATAAGTATAAATATGCCAAAGGGTACCGTGGCCCATCACAAAAAAATATTGGTAACAGGCCGGAAAAAGAGAAGATCAGATCAAATGTACATTCAAACGTCCACAATTATAACAACGAGTCAGGCCAGGGCAATGGAAGAAACCAAGGCAATGGTAAAAACCATGAAAACGGGAACAATAGTAGGAAAAGCGGAAATGAACACGGTAATGAGCACGGCAAAAAGAAGTAGTTGCCTGAAATTAGACTAATACCATCAATTTTAAAGACTTAATAAATACAATTAAACTAAATACTAACTAAACAATTAAACAAATGAAAACAATTACTTTATCATTACTGTTAGCCCTGATCCTTTCAGGAACTAGTGTATTTGCTCAGAAATCGGGCAATTCGGGTGGAGGTCACGGCCATACCCTTAACTTAGGCCTGGGCGTTGGCGGGTATTATGGATATTATAACCATGTAGGCCATTCGTTACCGGTTATAAATATCAACTACGAATTTGATGTGGCGAAGAATTTTACACTGGCCCCCTTTGTATCCATTTATTCTTACAGGAACGACAATGACCATTACCGTGAAACCATCCTCCCACTTGGTGTTAAAGGCACTTACTATCTTGACCAGGCATTTAATGCCGGTCCTGACTGGGATTTTTATTTAGGTGGTTCATTAGGATTTGCAGTAAGAACCGCATCCTGGGATGCAGGCTACTCAGGTGAAACATATTACCAGGATGTAAGCCCTTTGATCCTCGATTTGCACTTAGGTGCCGAATACCATTTAAGCAGCAGTGTAGGATTATTCCTTGACTTGTCGACTGGCGTTACCACTCTTGGACTGTCATTTCGTTAAAAAATGAGTTTGCTATTAAATAAATGGCAAAGTTATTCACCAGAAACCTGTTTCAGTTTGAAATGGGTTTTTGTTCGTTTTGAACAAACATCCTGAACCTTTTTCTTTTATATTAACTCTACTTTACCAGATTAAACAAAAACCACAATAGCCACAATAGGACACAATAGAAAAACACATAGGTAAGTTGTTATTTCTACCGGCAGTTACCTTGTTTTGAGAATTTTATAATGTCCTGAACGCCTATATATCCTTTTCTATGTGCTCTACTGTGTCTATGTGGTTCAAAATATCTGGCAGGTTTATTTTAGTAAAGTAGAATTAAGAACATTTATTCTTGCTTATACCTACAAAAAAGCAATAACCAGGAAATGACAAATACAAAAAAAAACCCATCCAGGATCATACGATTCTTCAAAATACTTGGACCCGGACTTGTTACCGGGGCGAGTGATGATGATCCTTCGGGAATTGCGACCTACTCACAGGCTGGAGCCGGATTCGGGCTCTCCATGTTATGGACTGCCCTGCTTACATTTCCCCTGATGGCTTCACTACAGGAAATGTGCGCGCGTATTGGCCTGGTGACCTCGCATGGACTGGCCGGAACACTGAAAGCGAACTATTCGAAACCTGTCTCATACCTCATGCTTTTATTCAGCGCACCGGCTATAATAATGAACATTGGTGCGGATATAGCGGGAATGGGAGCAGTAGGTAACCTGCTATTTCCATCCATTCATGCTACTTATTTCTGTATAGGATTTACCATTCTGCTTTTAGTGCTTATTATTTACCTGCCATTTCAAAAAATTGCTGCCATTCTCAAATATCTGTGCATTGTTTTGCTGGTCTATTTTATTGTGCCGTTTTTGTATAAACAGGATTGGCTGGCCGTGCTGAAAGCCACTTTCATTCCAACAATACGATTTGATAAAGACTTTATCAGCATCCTGGTTGCCATACTTGGTACTACCATTTCGCCTTACCTGTTCTTCTGGCAGGCAACCATGGAGGTAGAAGACAAAAAACAAAAAAAGATCCTGGTGGTAAATAAGAAAGTAATTGGCGAAATGAAAAAAGATGTCGATTTCGGGATGATGTTCTCCATACTTACCATGTTTTGTATCCTGCTCACCACCGGGTCGGTTTTATTCAACGGCGGCATTCATACGATTGAAACTGTTGAACAGGCTGCCCAGGCTCTGAAGCCGCTGGCAGGAGATGCGGCTTACCTGCTCTTTGCAGTGGGAGTAATTGGTACCGGGCTCCTTGCTATTCCGGTTCTGAGTGGCGCATTATCCTACATTGTTACCGAAACTTTTGGCTGGAAAAAGGGATTGGATAAAAAATTCCACCAGGCAAAAGGATTTTACGTAATCATAGCCATTTCGCTTATCCTTGGTCTGTCACTGAATTACATTGGCATTTCACCTATTAAAGCGCTTATCTATTCAGCAATTCTTTATGGGATGACTGCACCGGTTTTAATTGCTATCATTCTTCACATCTCGAACAATAAAAAGATAATGGGAACACATACAAATGGTAAAATGTCGAATATTTTCGGATTTGCTGCCCTCATCCTGATGACCGGAGCTTCGGTGGCCTTGGTTTATATGCAGTTTGCTGAAAAATAATGCAGTACAATACGCTTATCAGACTTCGGCCTTTATGTGTGAATAATATAACTCTTTTAATTTATTGTGTAACACTTACCGAGAGATAGAGACCGAACTTTGTAATCAGAAATTAGTCAAATAAACCATAAGACAAAAATCATGAGTATCAGGAACGTATTAATAGGCGTGATGGCTGGTGTCGCAGCCGGAGCAACATTAGGAATTTTATATGCGCCCGAAAAGGGGTCGGCTACAAGGAAGAGATTTTCGAGAAGAAGCTATGACTATACCGATGAACTGGAAAGCAAATTCAATGATCTGATCGACAACATCACCGAACAATTTCAATCAATGGTGGAAGAGGTTAATCTTATATCGGAAAACGACAGGCTTAAACAGGCAAAAACCAAATGATCACCCTGAAGAGGCTCATTCTAGTTTAAAAAGTATAAATGTAAAAAGGAGCATGGAAACACCGGCAAATTCAATTGAGTCATTGTTTGAGAGAGCGGAAGCGTATGGCAAAACAACCTACGAGTTATCAAAACTCAAGCTACTGGAAACCACCAATATAGTTGTGTCATCTGTAATTGCAAGGCTGAGTGTTATACTTATGATTTCCATGTTCTCATTCGTATTGAGCATAGGCGTGGCACTCTGGCTGGGCGATGTTCTCGGAAAATCGTATTACGGTTTCTTTGTGGTTGCTGGCTTTTATATGCTTGCCGGAATAGTTTTGCATTTTTTCCTGCACAAATGGGTTAAAAGGCCTATCAGTGAATTAATCATTAAACAAGCTCTTCAATAAATCGTGTTATGCAAACCATCATTACAGAAACCGATCTGAGAAATGCCATACTCGCATTGGAAAGCAGGCAAGCCGAGGAAAGCTTTTTGCTGAAGGAACAATTCCTTGTTACGGTCGAAAGTATAAAACCTGTCAACCTGATTAAAAATATTTTCAGGGAAGCTGCGGAATCACCTGATTTACAAGATAATATCATCAATTCCACTATCGGTCTTTCTACCGGTTACCTCTCCAAACTTCTATTCCAGAGCATTTCTGGCAGCCCGGTAAAAAAGATTCTGGGCACTGCAATCATGTTTGGAATTAAAAACCTGGTGGCGCAAAACCCTGAAACAGTGAAATCGTGGGGTAAATCAGTTTTTCATTTGATAAAGAACCTTTTGGGTGACAAAGAAACAAAAACTGACGAAAAGGATACTTCGGAGGCTGCGGCCCTATAAGAAATGCGATTCCTAACCTGGACTAGCCAGAACCGTTCGGCTGAGCTCACGCCGAAGCCAAAAAGGAACGCAAAATACATAACATTCAATTAAGAATGAAAGAGTAAAAAGGCTTGAAATACTTTTACATTTTGTGTTCTATGTTCAATGTTTTTAATTCCTTAACGAAGATTATGCAAGAAAAAACATCAGATTAAAAGATAAGACACGAATAAGTTTATATCCTGAAGTGTATCCGCTTAACAGTGGAGGCATCTAAGGCCGCCTGGTGTCCGCAGTGAAAGCTGCGGGCATTTTTTATTCCTTTTAACCGGTCTCTCCAGCCAGTAGCCTTGAAAGCAGTGATTTCCAGGTTTCAATTTACTCCAAGATGGCAGATGCTTCAATTTCCAGATGTGTGAATGATGTAACTTATTGGCTAAATTGTGTAATGCTGCGGGGTGTAGCCCGATATACCTTTGTTCCTGTAATAATCAACACACATTGTCTCATGTAATAGCCAATGAAATTAATTATTACTCAAAAAAAACTTTAACCCTATAAAAATAAATGTCATGGGAAATCTACTTTACATTTTCGCAGTAATCCTGGTTGTTGCATGGGCAATCGGATTTTTCGCCTATAGTTTTGGCGGATTAGTACACATTCTTCTTGTTATTGCGCTTATTGCCATAATCTTACGGGTAATTCAGGGCAGGAATATTTTATAAGTTTAACCAAATAAAAAGCTGACATCATGAAAAAAATCACATTTATTGTAATGGCAATGTTTTTGTCGTTAACATTTTACCCGGGCCAATCGAATGCTTCGACTTTGCCAAAAAAAACGCCAAAATCAGAAGTTGTGTACAACGCTGCTGACGCCGCAAAAGTTAAAGTGCTGGAATTAAGGCTCAACGAAATAAACAACATGGACAAGTCGAATCTGAATTCGTCGGAAAAACGCGAATTGCGCAAAGAAGTCCGTTCAATCAAAAAGCAGGCCGCCGAAATGGGCGGTGGCATCTATATTTCAGCAGGCGCGATAATTATCATCTTATTGCTTTTAATCATTTTATTTTAAACAATTTAATAACAGAAATCATGAGTACAGGAAAAGTAGTATTAGGCGTATTGGCCGGCGTAGCTGCCGGAGCAGCTTTAGGAGTTTTATTAGCTCCAGACAAAGGATCGGAAACCCGAAACAAAATAACAAAAAAAGGGAAAGACATTTCGGATTCAGTAAAAAACAAATTTGACGAATTCAAGGAAAACGTTGCCGGAAAATTTGATAAGGTAAAAGCAGATGTTACCGATTTTGCCGAAAAAACAAAATCAGAAGCTACGGAATTTGCCGAAAAGGCAAAAGCTAAATAAGCTGAATTAATGAAGAGATAAAACTGCCTTGGAATGTATGATTTTCAAGGCAGTTTTAATCATAACACAAATAAAACCAGAGAATTGTGATAGCTAAAGAAATAAAATTTCCGTTCTATGCGAAAGCTTCACTCCTCCTGGTCGGATTGTTTGTCTTTATCAGCATGCTTTACATTGCCCAAAGCATTATTGTGCCTGTTGTTTTTGCCGTAATCATTGCCATAGTATTGCACCCGGTGGTGGAATTTTTTGTGCGACTCAAAATTCACAGGATTATTGCCATAATAATCACATTACTTCTTACTCTTTTAGCTGTTGGGGCAATTGGATTGCTCATATCCAACCAGGTGAGCCGTTTTAGCGAAACATGGCCGGTGCTGGTCGATAAATTCACACAGATGCTCAGCCAGGCTACAACATGGGTATCCCGGTATTTCGATATAAACCCATGGAATGTTCATCAATGGATTGTGAAAACCAAAACCGAACTACTCAGCAACAGCAATGCAGCCATCGGGCAAACCTTGTTTGTGGTTGGTAACGCTTTGATGGTGATGCTTTTAGTGCCTGTTTATGTTTTTGTTATACTCTATTACCATTCCCTGCTCATCGAATTCATTCACAGGCTCTTTGGATCGGGTAACCAAACCCAGGTAAGCGAAATTGTGAACCAGACCAAGACGCTTATTCAACGTTACCTCTCGGGTCTGATAATTGAAGCGGTGATGATTGCATTAATGGAAATTGCTGCATTACTGGTACTTGGAATACAGTATGCCATTCTTTTGGGTATCATAGGAGCGTTACTGAACGTAATTCCATACATAGGCGGACTGGTAGCTGTTGCCTTGCCCATGATGATCGCTTTTGCCACCAAAGACTCAGCCTGGTACGCCTTGTATGTGCTGGTGATTTATTATATCATTCAACTCATTGATAATAACCTGATTGTACCCCTGATAGTTTCTTCAAAAGTAAAAATCAATGCACTTTTTTCCATTATAGTTGTATTTGCAGGCAACGCTTTGTGGGGCATTTCCGGCATGTTTCTTTCAATTCCGCTGCTTGCCATAATTAAACTCATTTTCGACCATATAGAACCTCTAAAACCCTGGGGATTTTTATTAGGCGATGCAAAACCATCTCCCTCGTTACTGGGAATTGAACCGATATTGAAAAAAATCAAGAAAAAATAGTTCAAAATTCGAACACTGCACAACGATTGAAAATTACTGAAGGCTGATGAACAGGGATTTTCGGGGTATAGGATTCAATCTACGACTTGAATTTTGAAATTTGGGACTTCATGAATGCGGAAATCAACCTGTTTGCAGTATAAATGCTTTGTAAATGTGTGAATTATGTAATAAAACACAAAAGTTATGTAACACTTTCCGGTTGCATTCGACTCAACTTTGTACAGTATTAATTCAATTAAAAAAAAGACCGAAATGAAAAACACATTCCACTTACTTGCAATCTCAACTTTACTTATGGGTTTGCTTTTTACATCATGCGGCCCCGGCAAAAAACTGGTGGAATCGCGCTCCAGGGTAAGTCAGCTTCAAAAAGACAGTGCTGATACCCACGACCAGCTTAACAGCTGCAACGTCCGGGTGAAAAACCTGGCTAACGAAAAATCAGCTCTGCAAAGCGAAAATGCACAGTCGCAGAATGATTTGAAAGCACTTGCCTCCGAATCGAAAATGACTATTGCCGAACAGGCATTGCGCTTAAAAACGCTACAGAATCTGATCCAATCGCAGAAAGATGTGATGAATAAGCTTAAAAATTCGATTGCCGATGCGTTGCTCAATTATACCTCGGACGAATTAACAGTTTATATCAAGGACGGGAATGTTTACGTTTCGCTCCAGGAGAAACTATTGTTCAAATCGGGAAGCGATGTGGTTGACCCTAAAGGAAAAGAAGCACTCAAGACCCTTTCGCAGGTGATGAACAATACCAAAGACATTACTGTAATGATTGAAGGCCACACGGATAACGTTCCGATTAAGACCAGCCATTTTAAAGATAACTGGGATTTGAGTACAGCCAGGGCAACCTCAATTGTACGTATTCTCACAACCGAGTATGGTTTTGATTCGAATCGTATTACTGCATCCGGCAGAAGTGATCTTCATCCTGTAAAAGGCAATGATACTCCCGAAGGCCGCGCCGCAAACCGCCGTACAGAGATTATCCTGTCGCCCGATCTGAAAGAATTATTTAAAATACTGGAACAATAACCTAATTGCGTGAGTTTTTGTATTACCTTTATACAAGAATTTTTCCACAAATTAGGTGAGAAAGCAATAGACAGAAGTTCTGATTTCAAACTATACTTTCTCCCTTTTTTAAGCGTAAAGCTTACCTGGGGACGCGCTGATTCCCGCACTTTCGACGCGTTTGAATTTGTCCTACAATTCAAACAAATACTAATCGTTGAAAAATGAGAAAAATTGGCGGTACCATTATCCTGCTTGGATTAGGGATAACTATTTATTCTGCTGTAAAATATTTCGCAAGCAGGAACGTGATTGATCAGAATAAAACTGAAATCACCAGCGACAAACCTTTCCACTTTACCTTATCTCCTGTTTCCGGTATTGCAATAATGGGCATTGGCGGAATTGTTTTCTGGCAGACGTATAATTCTCATTAGCAATGGGTTATTGGAGTGAAAGGGGAGGGAAATAGTTAATGGGAAATAGTTAATGGAAAATAGTTAATGGAAAAATGTTAATCGTAAATCGCTAATCGTAAATCGTAAATGGTTAAAACCTTGAGCATGTAGAATTTGAACTAAAAACAAACGCCCCTCGCCCTGTCGCCTTGTCGCCCCTCACAATTTGCCCCTCGCCCTGTCACCCTTGCCCAGTCTCCCGTTCGCACTTCACCCTTCACCCTTCACTTTTCACTTTTCACTTTTCACTCCTTCCCTAACCCCCGGCTCCATTGAAGATATACATCAAATACATGGTCAGCAACCGCTGCAAAATGCTGGTAAAGGAAGAGTTGAGAAAACTCGGCCTTCACTTTATTGTTGATATGGGCGAAGCGGATATCATGGAGGATATCACCCCTGAGCAGCGCAGCCAGATAAGGGAAGCCTTACTCCAATCAGGCCTGGAACTGATGGACGACAAAAAAGCCGTTCTGATCGAAAAAATAAAAGCTGTGATTGTCGAAATGGTTCATTACACGGATGAACAGCCAAAAGTTAACTTTTCGGATTATTTAAGCCAGAAGTTGAACCACGATTATACTTATATGGCTAACTTATTTTCGGATGTGGAGGGAACCACCATCGAGAAATTCATCATTTCGCATAAAATAGAAAGGGTAAAGGAGTTGATTATTTATGATGAAGTGAACCTTACCGAAATCGCCTGGATGATGCATTACAGCAGCGTAGCTCATTTATCCAATCAATTTAAAAAAGTCACAGGACTATCGCCTTCTCACTTCAAACAACTGAAGGACAAGAGGCGCAGCCCGATTGAAGACATTGGGAATTGAAACTGGAAACTGGAAACTGGAAACTTGAATCTGGAAACTGGAATCTGGAAACTGGAAACTTGAATCTGGAATCTGGAATCTGGAATCTGGAGACTGGAATCTGGTGGCTGGAAACTGGACACTGGAAACTGGACACTGGAAGCTTGAATCTGGAAACTGGAATCTGGTGGCTGGAAACTGGACACTGGAAACTGAAGGGTAGAAACTCTGAAACCTGAAACTCTGATACCTGAAACCTGAAACCCCGAAACTCTCAAACCCTGAAACCCAGAAACCCTGAAACTCTCAAACCCTGAAACCCTCCATCTCCTCAATCCTCTTATCCATCTCAAATTAACTCTAAGTCAAACATGAAATTCCTGGCAGAAAAAAAAACAACACTCTTCCTTTTCCTTGCTGCCATTATACTGGTTTCGGTGGTTGTGAGCTTTTATTATAATACCAAAAAAGTAAAATTAAACAGCGAACTGGTTGTGCACACGCAGGAAGCACTCCGAAAGAGCAATACGGTTCTGTTGGATATACTTAACATTGAAACAGGCTTAAGGGGTTTTTTGCTTTCAGGAAATCCGATTTTTCTGGAGTCATATAACGAAGGGTCTCAAACGATAAACTCCCATTTAGCAGATTTGGCCAGCTATATTTTTGATAATCCTAACCAACGCGTTCGGGTATACTCGCTAAAAGTTGCAGTCGAAAAAAGATTGGCTTATACAAAGTATGCAATTGCAAAACAGATGCAGAATGGATTTAGCCAGTCAGGAAAAATTCAAACAATTGAGGAAGGAAAAATTCAAACTGACAAGGTAAGGGGCATAATTGCAGCTATAAATGCAGAAGAGTTTAATGTGCTTCAGCAAAGAAGATTAGAAAGTGCCAGAAGCAGTGATTATTCTCAATTGATATTAATGATGCTGCTGATTTTCATTATTTTCATCTTTATACTTGTGTTTATTATCATCAAAAATCAAAGAATCAGAAATATTGAATTAGAAGCACACACTGCTTCACAACAATTGCTCTCCAATTATTCGCTCAGTCTGCTCGAAGCAAGCCTCGATCCTTTAATTACCCTAAATACCGATGGCAAGATCACCGATATGAACGAAGCCACAGCCAACATTACCGGGTTTACGCGAGATGAACTGAAGGGCACCGACTTCTTCACTTATTTTACTGACTCCGATAAGGCGCGTGAAGTTTACAAGGAAGTGTTTGCAAAAGGATCTGTTGCTGATAAACCACTTACACTTCGCCATAGGAACGGAAATCTTACCGATGTTTCATTCAATGGTTCGGTTTACAAGGATGCCGCCGGAAATGTGCTGGGGGTTGTAATTGTTGCCCGCGATATTGCTGAACAAAAATGGGCTATGGGGCTTCAAAATGCAAACAAGGAACTTGCCTATCAGAACGATGAAAAAGAAAAACGGGCACAGGAATTAAGCATTGCCAATATTGAACTTGCATTTCAGAACGATGAAAAAGAAAAACGGGCAGCCGAGCTAATCATCGCCAACAAAGAACTTCTTTTTCAAAACAATGAAAAAGAAAAACGTGCAGCCGAGTTGATCATTGCCAATGAAGAACGTATCTTCCTGGGAGAGGAAAGAGGAAAACGTGCTGCTGAGTTAATACTGGCCGACAAAGAACTGCTCTATCAAATCAAAGAAAAGGAAAAACAGGAAATTGCCAATTTTGAACTTGAAGCAATGACTGATTCGTTGAAATTGGCTTCCCAATACTCGCTCAGCCTTATCGAAGCAAGCCGGGATCCTCTTTTTACCATTAACAACGAAGGTAAAATTACCGATCTGAATGAAGCAACAGTAAGAGTTACGGGCGTGCCGCGCAAGAAAATAATCGGCACCGATTTTTTTACCTATTTTTCGGACCCCGATAAAGCACGCGAAGCATATAAAGAGGTTTTTGCCAAAGGCTTTATCGCCGATTTTCCATTAACCATTACTGATGGTGTAAAGATCGATGTGCTTTGCAATGGATCCGTTTATAGAGATGATAAAGGAAATGTATTGGGCGTGGTAATAGTTGCCCGCGATATAACCGAACAGAAACGAATTGCAACCGAATTAAACGAAGCCATTGTATTTGCTGAACTGGCAGTAGGAATAGCTGAAGAAGCAAAAATTAAAGCCGAAAGCGCTACGCTGATTGCCGAAACCGCCGTAAAAGCAAAGCAGCAGTTTCTTTCAAATATGAGCCACGAAATCCGTACACCAATGAATGCGATTATCGGCTTTACGAAAGTGCTACTCAAAACTGATACATCGACAAAACAGAAAGAATACCTGCAGGCCATTAAACTGAGCGGCGACGCATTAATCGTGCTTATTAACGATATTCTCGACCTTGCAAAAGTGGATGCCGGGAAAATGGTATTTGAACGAACACCTTTTAAAATGGCCGTGTCCGTTTCGGCCATGCTTCATTTGTTTGAACCGAAAATTCATGAAAAAAACCTGCAACTGGTTAAAGAATACGACACCGCTATTCCCGAAGTATTGGTTGGCGACCCGGTGCGATTGCACCAGATTATTTTAAACCTGGTAAGCAATGCAGTAAAGTTTACCAATAAAGGAAAAATTACCGTAAGCGTTAGCTTGATAAAAGAAAATGAAACCAGCGCGACCATACAATTTGCTGTAAAAGATACCGGAATAGGAATTCCCCAGAATAAATTACAAAAAATATTCGATAACTTTCAGCAGGCATCCAGCGGCACTTCAAGGTTATATGGCGGTACCGGATTAGGCCTTGCCATTGTAAAGCAATTGGTCGAAGCACAGGATGGTACCATTACTCTAGAAAGCAAACTTAACGAAGGCTCAACCTTCGGTTTTGTCCTGGATTTTCTGAAAACCAAGGCTGATGCCGCCCTTGATGATGCACTGATGGATTTGGATTCCGAAATCAATAACATAAGCGTTTTAGTAGTTGAAGATATTGCCCTCAATCAGCTACTGATGCGGACACTTTTGGACGAATTCGGATTTCAATGCGAGATTGCCGCAAACGGTAAAATAGCCATCGAAAAACTGCAATCCAACCAATACGACATTATTTTAATGGATCTGCAGATGCCTGTAATGAATGGTTTCGAAGCTACCGATTACATCCGTAACGAAATGAAGTCAAACATTCCAATTATAGCCTTAACTGCCGATGTAACTACGGTTGACCTTGTAAAATGCAAGGCCGTGGGAATGAACGATTATATCGCCAAGCCCGTTGACGAAAAATTGCTGTACAGTAAAATTGTAAGTGAATTTAAAAGAACCCTGCTTATTAATGGGAATTCCGGAAACGATGAAAAAAAAGGCAATGAGGCGCAACCAGCTGAATTTAAAGCGCTGAAATACACCGATCTGCATTACCTGATGATGCGTACCAAATCGAACCCGGTATTGATGATGGAGATGATTTCGCTTTACCTCGAACAAACTCCACCCTTGATCAACTTGATGAGAAAGAGTTGGAAGGAAAAGGACTGGGCTTCGTTATACGCTTCAGTACATAAGATTATTCCTTCGTTTGCTATAATGGGAATAAATGCAGATTATGAGAACATGGCCCGAAAAGTGCAGGACTTTGCAAAAAATCAACAGCAATCCGATGGGATATCTGAGCTTGTTATACAAATTGATACCGTTTGTACACAGGCATGTGTGGAATTGGAAGCTGAATACACAATAATAAAAAACGCAAACTGATGAGTAACGAGAAAAAGATAAAGATTTTCCTGGTAGACGATGATGCCTTGTATTTGAAACTGCTGGAAATTGAATTGATGGAGCAGGCTGATTTTACAATCGAAACCTATGCTACAGGTGAACTGTGCATTGCCGGCCTGTCGCATGACCCGGATGTGATTATCCTGGATTACCACCTCGATGGAATTGATAAAACAGCTATGAACGGTATATTTACACTGGATAAAATTAAATCCTTCAATCCTGATATTCCGGTTATCATGCTCTCGTCGCAGGATAAAATTGAAGTAGCCATCGACTGTATGCTCCACAAAGCTTCGGATTATGTAGTAAAAAGCGAAACGGCTTTTTTACGGTTAAAACAGTCGATGAGCACCATTTTTCATACCCGTAAAATTGAAAAGACTTTAAACTGGTATATGGACAGGATGTGATATTCAGCCGGTTTCCGGCTTGATTACTTTACTGTTTTTCCGCCTTCCGGCATCAAAATGTATAACTATTGTAAAGGAGTGCTGTTCTTCGGGCAGCACTTTTTTGTTTTCCTGTATTCGATTCAATTATTCGCTTATAGTTTGCAATCGTTTCATGATATGAAGTACATAAAAACATTAGAGGCTTATTAAAATACTGTAATTCAGTAACAAAGAACACTGGTCTTTCCTGGCTAAAACTGGCACATCCAAAAGAGCGCCGTTTATTAAACGGCGCTCTTCGCTTCTGTTCGATTCGTTGTTTCTCAAAAAAACCGCGTCTAATCCTGGATTCCTGCTAGATTGCCTAAGCAGAGTCCGGAACAGGATTCCGATATTTTGATTTCGCACCGACAACAAATACCCATCTAACACCAAAAATAAATCAGAAAGCAGGATTTGCTGACTTAGGTTCAGTCCTGAACAAATAACGTTGCTTGGCTTCCACGGGATCAGCATCCAGCGCAATAAAAATGGTCGTCTTGTGGTCAATTTCAACAGCCTGTAGTTTACCTAAATTGGGCGATTCGTAATGGCCATGTTTTTTCTCATTCATAATCTATGTGTATTTGCAAAGATGAAATTTATAAAAACTGAAGGTGCTGTGTCGGAAGTCTGAAGGGATTTGCCTGTAATTTCATTTAATTTAAATCTTGTCCATTCTGAACTATTTTCCGTTTTAAAGACCGTTTCTGATATGGAGAAACGATCTATACTGCTCATTTACAAGCGGATGTTAAAGCCGGTATCCAAGCGAAAGCCCAAACCCTGTGTTTTTTACTGATGATCCGTCGTTGGTGATTCGTTTGTCTTCGGGATTAATTTTTACCATGCCGAGTTGGGTGTTGAACTGTGCGAAAATACCGTTCGACAACTCATAACCGGCAAAAATATTTCCGCCTATATCAAATGCTTTATAATAAGTAACAAGAAGAGGGTCGCCGATTTCGACCACATTTTTAAATTCTACATCTGTTTCCAGGGCCAGGTCGCCACCTTCGGTAGTTACATTGCCACCGACACCATAACCCACATAGGGGCCAAATCCCAGCATGAAATATCCATTACCCAGCAAACCCTTGTAAACCAAGTTCAAAGGCATTTCGACATACGATAGCTTTGTTGTACTTGTAACTGAACTATAGATGTTTTTTGCCCCTTTGGTCGTAAACAGCAATCCAGGCTGGAAATAGAATTGCGGTACAATAGGAATCTGGATGTTTACCCCGGCGTGATAACCCAGGACCATATCGTTTGTAAGTTTATCGCCGCTGGCATCTGTTCCGGTCAGATTCTGTAAATTTACACCTCCCAGAATACCAAAAGATGTTTTTGCATTAGCTGTGCCCTGGGCCATTGCCATGGAAGCTGAAAGCATGAGTATTATTACTGTTGAAATCAGTTTTGTTTTCATTATATTTAGCTTTATTTACTATGGTTAATTTATTTCACGACTACTTTTTCAGCATCAGCTTTCATTTTTTCGTTTGCTGTGATAAGAAACTCAACCCTGCGGTTTTGCGACTGGCCATCAGCAGTGGCATTAGTGTATTTTGGAGCACTTTCGCCAAATCCTTTTATAGAGATGCGGTGGGTTGATATTCCGCTGTTACGCAGATAATCGGAAACCGCAGCAGCCCGGCTTACTGAAAGTTTGTTGTTGTAAGCTTCGGTTCCTTTACTGTCAGTGTGTCCCTGCACTTCAATGTCCGTATCAGGGTATGTATTGACAACGGTCACCAGTTTATCCAGGCTGGCTTTTGCATCTGCCGACAAATTTGATTTGTCGAAACCAAACAAAACAGCACTGCTGAATTCAACAACAATGCCTTCACCCACGCGTTCGACCTTTGCATCAGGAACGGTTTTCTTAATTTCCTGGGCTTGTTTGTCCATCTGGTGACCGATAACGGCACCGGTAGCACCTCCTACAGTTGCTCCGATAATGGCGCCCAGGGCTGTATTCCCTGAAGCCTTGCCGATTACAGCACCCATTGCACCCCCGGCAACTACGCCAACGGCTCCGCCTTTCTGTGTTTTGTTTAATGATGAACATCCGGCAAAGAGTAAGGCTATACAAGCTACCATGATCATACTCAATTTAAACTTTTTCATAAAATTGTTTTAATAGATTAGGTTAAACATTGATATTAAGATATTTACCTGCCAGATTACTTTTCATTAAACTCATATTACCTTTAAATTGATTGCAACTTTCTATTCCGGTAAGCAGCCTGGTCAATACTCAATTTGATTGTGCAAAGGTCTTATCACAGACTCTGTTAACTGTTACATATTTTTGGATATTACTTACATTATTCACAGGTCGGGTTGGTGTTAAAATCAGGATGTGTGAATAATGTAACTTAATTTTAAAATTGTGTAATTCGCATACATAAGCGATGAAGTACTTTTACATCAAACTTTTAGTACATAACCTTGGATGAAAACCAATAATAAGATGAAACCAAATACTATGAAAAAAGTGATGATTGCCCTCAAAAACGACGAGTCATCGAAAAAAGTTGCGGAAGCAGGCTTTGCCCTTGCAAAAACCATGAATGCTGATGTTGTGCTGTTAAATGTAATATCTAATAAGGTTCACCAGTATACTCAAAAAGAGTTTCAGCCCATTGTAGGTTCAGGCAACGAAACAGACACTTTTATCGCTCATTTGGCTACGGCTGAAAAACAGAAAATAGCGACACAGAAATTCCTGGATAAAACAAAGTTGCACCTGGGCGATAAAGACATCGAGACTGTTGTAATCGAAGGCGATCATAGCAAATCAATTCTGACCTATGTCCTCGACAACGGTATTGACCTGGCCGTTATGGGATCGCATAGCAATAACAGCCTTGAAACCACCATTTTAGGAAGTGTTACCGAAAAGGTCGCACATACCATTTCAATACCGCTTGTCATTATTCCATCTAAATCGAAATAGAGTTAAAAAGTAGAACGATGAAAAATTTGAACAATAATTCTGAAATAGAAGTTTCAACAGTAAAACTGTTGGCCCCTGTATTGAAAAACAATTTCCCAGGCTATCCGGCTTATCCGGTACAGGAGGATATTTACAGTAGTTATCACGAAATGAAGGATTTAGATCCGGAAGACATTTCGAAAACCAAAGAACACAATGGCAACATTAAATTAAACAGAATAAAAAACTTTAATGAAGATATTTCGGGCTATGAACTGGATGTTCCGGGTTCCGAAATGGATGATAAAATGGAAGAAATCGGAAGTGAGGATGAAGAGAATAACTATTATAGTATTGGTGGCTACGGTCAAGCAAACCTTGATGAAATCAACAGCATACGATAGCCTCAAAATTAATCAAATACGTATAAAGATAAATAAGAACCTTAAACCAGGTAACAGTGTAATTCTAAAAACAGCTTATTTAGTATCAGCCTTTTTGAACTTTGTTGTTCGAACTTTGCTGTTCGAATTATCTTCCCTTTTTGGTTCTGGATAATCCAGGTTAGGGTAAATTCCCCGCCACTTGTGGCGAATGAAAATAAATTCAACTTGTATGCCTCGTCCGCTTGCGGCGAGGTAGTGATTAAGGCGCTTCTTTTAAAAAGCTTCTTCCCTCCAAGTAAAAATATGCAGGAGTCAGGTTATTTCTTCATTTTCAGCCCGTGTTTTCAGGGACATTTTGAGGAATATAAAACCCACTGCCCCTGCAATAAACGAAGCGACAAGTATTGCAATTTTTGAATTATTAATCTGGTCGGCTTCGTTGAAAGCAAGGAGTGTGATAAAGATTGACATGGTAAACCCAATTCCGCCCAATAATCCTGCTCCGGCTATATTTTTCCATTTCAGGTCTTTTGGCAATACACAAAATCCCAAGCCGACGCCAATGAAGGAAAAAAGCCAGATGCCGAGTGGTTTCCCGATCACGAGTCCTGTGATAATGCCCAAACTGCTTGCCTGTCTTAAACCACTTTGCCAATTGCTGCCAATGGCAATGCAGGTGTTGGCAATGGCAAATAAAGGCAGAATAAAAAAAGCAACCGGTTTATGCAGGAAGTGCTGAAGAATATAGGACGGTGATTTTTCTCCGCCGTCACTAAAAGGAATGGCGAAAGCTAACAGAACACCTGTTATGGTAGCATGAACTCCGGAATGCAGCATAAAATACCACATAAACGCTCCACCAATTAAATATGGGATCAGGTTGTGAACTTTCAAGCGGTTTAAAATGAGCAGAAAGCCGAAAATTCCTAATGCAATAAACAAATTTATAAACGCTAACGCTGTGGTGTAAAAAATGGCAATTACAATTATAGCCCCAAGGTCGTCCATTACTGCCAGGGCTGTAAGGAAAACCTTGAGTGAGCCCGGAATGCGATTGCCTAAAAGAGATAAAATGCCAATAGCAAAAGCAATATCGGTCGCCATCGGGATGCCTGCACCTGACTGCGTAGCTGTTCCAAAGTTATAGAGTAGAAATATTCCAGCTGGCACCAGCATTCCACCTAGTGCTCCAAAGATAGGCAAAGCCGCGTTTTTCAGGTCGGAAAGTTCTCCCTGGTATACTTCCCTTTCCAATTCCAGGCCAATCAATAAAAAGAAAATAGTCATCAGCCCGTCATTAATCCAATGAACTATGCTGTGTCCGCCCAGGTCTATATGCCAAAAGTTTATATAGCCTGTCTGAACAGGAGAGTTTGAAAGTCCGAGTGAAAGAAGGGTCACGAAAACTAAAATCAGCCCGCCGGCTTTTTCGCTGTTAAAAAAATCGATGAAAAGTTTGGTTAATTTCATTCTGTTGTCCCAGGTTTATTGTAATTAGCAATATCAGAGGTTAATACAGTATATTCCCGTTTTTCAGGAATTCACAACGATGCAATTCCAAAAATTCAAGCAAGTCTTTTTTAATTTCTGAATTGGTAACATTCTCAGCTGTTTTTAATTCGTCAACCAGACTATACTCAAAGGCGTTCGCGCCTGATGCATTCCAGTCCTTCTGCAGTTCCTTGTTCGGATGAAGTCCCGCGTTCAACTGAAAGCGATCGGAATTGTAACCCCTGTCGAGGTCTGTGCTGGCTTGCAGATATATTTTGCCGTTGTTCGTATTTTTAATCTGAAAAATTCCGGCCCGGAATTTTACCAGTTTATAAGCGTTTTTATTCTCCTTTTTTGTACTCAAAATTTTTCAGATTATCGGTGATTAGTGTGTTATCTTTTAATTTGATGCTTTTTCTGGTACAATATTCGTTAAGAAGTTAAAAAAATAAACACAGAACACAAAATGTAAAAGTATTTCTAGCCTCTAACTTTTTCAATTTTAATTTAATGTTATGTGTTTTGCGTTCCTTTTTGGCTTAGGCGTGAGCTCAGCCGAACGGTTCTGGCTTGTCCAGGTTAGGAAAATAGAATTTTTTTTGTCCCATGCAGGCTTTATACATCATTCCCATTCGAACAGTATTTAGTTTCAGAACATTTTAACACGGCCTTTCCTAAGTTTTGTCTTAAAAGTCCAGAACGAATCATCACCCCTGATATCAATACGTTTTACTTCGTAGCGGTTTTTAATCGGCCATTTATTGATTTTGTTGCCGATCCTAAATCCATACCGGATGCCTGATTTTTCGAGCAGGTCGAAAAGTGCTTTTTTCTGAACGCTTTCTTTAGGGTAAGCACCGTAAGGATAGGCAAGTACGGGTAAAAAACGAATTCCATGGCTGGTTAATTCCTGTTTGCTTTTATCCAGATCAGCAGTTATATCAGCAAAAGACGAATTTTTAAGCGATATATGCCCGTAAGTGTGCAACCCGAAACTAACAAAACGGCTGTCCATCGAAAGTAGTTGTTGGTAAGACATGATCGGATCGCTGCCCTGGTCCCAGCCGTTAATTTTACCTAAAAAACCCACCGGAAGCATGATGGTTGCATGAAAACCATATTTCTGCAACAGGGGATATAAGTACTCAAGATTATTCAGATAAGCATCGTCGAAAGTAAGCACAAAACTGCGTACCGGAAGCTTAACTGTCTTGTTGTCAATAACCTGGTTCAGATCCAGGCAGGTATAGGCATTTTCGCTCAGATACCCGAAGTGCTTTTCGAGATTCTGTATGGATATAGTCAAAGGGTCGTTAGTGTCCAGACTGACTTTGTGATACATCAGCACCGGCAAACCCTTAACAGGAGGTAGAAAAAGGCTGTATTGTATGGTGAGAAACAAGCAAACAACTACCATGAGGATAAGAACGAAAAGTATAAATGTGGTCAGCATAGTCTATTTTTTAAGATTCGATTCGTAAAGTTTTGTGTATTTAACAAAAATATAAAATGCAGAATAAAGCGACCACACAAGGCCGGGATATCCATTCATAAAGTTACCCCGGACGAAGTATTGTTTGAGGAATTCGAGCGGAAGCCTGAAAACAGGCATTAGTTTACCCGCTTTTTTGCCGTTTTTACCCGCTTCATTCTTGAATGTTTCGGAATAATCGTTAAATTTCTGAAAGTAATGATAAATATCAGTGTAACTGTAATGTAGTATTTCGTTTTTGAGATACGATTGTGAACCGCTGATTTCAACGCCTTCGTGCAATTTTAATGTGTTAAAATTACCGTTTTGCTTGTTAAAAAAACGGAGATGAGGCTGCTTGCTTTCGGCTCCATGGTTGAATATCCTTTTCATAAAGATATGAGTAATAGGTATAAAGAAACCGGTATTAGCAATAACCGGAAGTGAAAGAATTCCACAAATTTCATCTGTTAAAGCATTGGTAACCACTTCGTCTGCGTCAATGGCTAGTATCCAGTCGTGTGAGGCTTTGCCGACAGCAAATTTCTTTTGAGGTCCAAATCCCAGAAAAACCTGGCTATAAACCTTGCAATTGCTGTATTCCTTGCAAATTTCGAGGGTTTTATCGGTGCTACCTGAATCGACAACAATGATTTCATCGCACCATTTCACCGATTCGAGCGTTTGACGAATGCGTTTTTCCTCGTTCAGAGTTATTATTACCGTGCTTAATTTATGCATAAAAGGCCTATTCTCAGTGATTTTTCAAGTTTTTTTGATAATTGGTTCCTGCTGCAAGGGCAAGTAAATATATTTTTAAATCAGGCATATCCGAAACTCAGGCAATCCGATTAGCACTATAAATTGTTGTTGAGAGCAATTTGATTTTTTGATACAGCAAATATACAAATTCAATTCATCTCAGCATTCTGCAGATGTTCTTCATCTTGCGTATTTTCTTTTCATCTTCAATTGATTATATTTGTAAAGTATATTGCTTTTTTACTGAAATTTGGCATCCGAATAACACTTTCAACAAAACACTAATTCCCATGAAATCAGTTACTTTTCTAACCGGTCTTTTTCTTCTTCTTTCACTTTCAGGCATAGCCGGCAAAGTGGAACAGGTTTATCAATTCACTAATCCTGTCTTACGCCATAATGCTGAATATCAAATGCTTGAATTTAGCAACTCGCTGCTTACTTCTATGCCCGGACAGCCGGCCTTGCCTTACCGAAAAGTAAATCTGATGCTTCCTCCGGGCGAGTCGGCTACGGGAATTGAAATTGTCTTTTCGGATGAGGTAACACTTTCCGGAAAATTCAACCTGTATCCGCAACAGGAAGTACGCCCTGTTTCGATAGGTAGCTCAGGTGCTTTTTTGAAAGATGAAGCCGTTTATTCCAAAAATTCTACCTTTCCTGCCGATTCGAAAGGGCAATTGATAACTGCTTTTCTTAATGGAAGATCGTTTGCCCTTGCTACTTTTACCCCGGTAAGGTACAACCCGGTTACCGGGAAACTTTCGTATTATGCCACCGCCCGGGTTGTGGTTCGCACTTCTCCTGATGCAAAAGCAATAAAAGCATTAGATAACCTTGCCATTCGCAATGATGGTGCTTTAAAATTAGCTGATAACAAAGCAATGGATCAGGCCTATAGCAACAGGCAGCGGTCCGTGACCAACAATTATGATTACCTCATTATCACTACCCCCAATTTTAAAAACTCTTTTGGCAGTTTTAAATCAAATTATCTAAAAGAAGGCATCACCTCGCTGGTAGCGACAACTGATAGTATCAATACTTTAATGACGGGCATGGATCTGCCTGAAAAAATGAGGAATTTCATTATACAGGAATACCAGACCCACGGAATTCAGTACGTTTTGCTGGCTGGTGACGACGAATTGATACCACACCGTGGATTTTATTGTTCGGTAATTTCGGGTTCGGGTTACACCGATCAGAATATACCTGCTGATTTGTATTACTCGGCCCTGGATGGAAACTGGAATACCGATGGTGATGCAAAATGGGGCGAACCGGGCGAAGACGACCTGTTGCCGGATATTGCAGTAGCCCGTATGTCGTTCAGTAACACTGCTGAACTGAACCGCATGCTTAATAAAAGCTATAAATACCAGTTTACTCCGGTTTTGAGCGAATTCCGCAATGTATTGATGGCTGGCGAAAATCTGTACTCGAATCCGGATACCTGGGGAAGCGACTACCTTGAACTGCTCAAAGGTACACGCACCGACAACGGTTATACAACCACCGGTATTCCGACTGCCTATCCGTTTGATTATATGTACGATGAAACCACGAACTGGTCGGCCCAGGACCTGATGAATCACCTCAACCAGGGGCGCCCGATGTTTAACCATGTGGGACATGCCAATGAAACCTATACAATGAAAATGTATAATTCGGACATTACCAATGCGAATTTTTCGGGTTTGAATGGCGTAACTCATAATTATACAATTATATACTCGCATGGCTGCTTATGCGGTGCTTTCGATTACAACGACTGCATAGCCGAAAAAATGGTGTCGATCGACAATTTCGCAGCCGCCTTTGTAGGTAACTCCCGTTATGGATGGTTTAACGAGGGACAGACCGAAGGCCCGTCGGCTCACCTGCATCGCGAATATATGGACGCCTTATACAGCGACAGCCTCAACCGTATCGGGCGGGCACACATGGAATCAAAAATAGCAACAGCTTCGTTTGTTACCGCTCCCGGACAATGGGAACCCGGTGCTCTGCGCTGGTGTTTCTACGATTGCAACGTGCTGGGCGACCCGGCATTAGCCGTTTTCACTGATAATCCTATTACGATAAATACGACCTATCCCGCTACGGTTTCAGTTGGCACAACTTCAATTAACATAAATATCACTTCCGGTGGTTCGCCCGCCGCTGGTTTGACCTGTGTGGCCATGAAAGACGGAACGATCATAGGGAAGTCAGTAACCGATGCTTCAGGTCAGGCCGTCATTAATTTCGATGTAATGATCACAGATCCCTGCAGTGCTCAACTTGTTGTTTCAGGATATAATTGTGTACCCGTTTCTTACAATTTTGCTTTTGAAACAGTTGCAGGACCGTATGTGATTTATGCCAACAGTAGTTTAAATGATCTTTTGGGTAATCAGAATGGTTTGCCCGATTTTGGCGAAACTATATTGTTGACAGCCGGGATGCGCAATGTGGGTGGCACAGACGCTTCGGGTGTATTGGTGAAACTTACTACTACCGATCCCTACATCACAATAACCGACAGTACTGAACTATACAATTCCATAGCTGCCGGCGATACGGTTAGCATTGCCAACGCGTTTACTTTTAAAATTTCGGATACTGTTCCGAATGGACACGTAGTGCATTTTGTGCTGAAAGCTACATCAGGAGCAACCTGGCTTTCGGAGTTTACTATCACTTGCCTGGCTCCATCATTGGCAGCAGGCGGCCTGATAATTGATGACATAAGTGGCGGCAATGGCAACGGGAAACTCGATCCCGGCGAAACAGTGACGTTCAAAATCCCTTCCATGAACAATGGCGGCAGTGTATGCCCGAATACCACAGGAACGCTTACTACCAACAATCCCTGGGTAAGCATTGCATCGCCGGTTTGTCAGTTAGGTACCATGGCTGCGGGGTCGCCGGTTAATGCACAGTTTGAGGCTACGGTAAGCAATAGTGCGCCGGCAGGTACAATTGCCGAACTTAATTACCAGCTTTCTTCCGGAGGCTATCACGCATCTGCGTCTTATTATCCAACGGTTTGGCTTATTGTTGAGGATTTTGAGACAGGCAATTTCAGCCAGTTTCCGTGGAACACATCCGGGTTTTATTTGTGGACGGTTACCGATATTTCGCCATTAGAAGGATTGTATTGCGGCAAGTCGGGACAAATTGGAAATGGAAAACAATCGGCCATGTCCATATCTCTCAGCGTGCTTGGCTCTGATAGCATTTCGTTCTATTCAAAAGTTTCGTCTGAACCTATTTTTGATAAACTTCAGTTTTTCATCGATATACAGCCGATGGGAGAGTGGTCAGGAACATTGCCATGGCAGCGGCATAGCTACCCGGTGACGGCAGGAGTTCACACCTTTAAGTGGGTATATTCAAAAGATAATGCTACAAATGCCGGAAGTGATTGCGCATGGGTCGATTTCATCGCTTTCCCGGCTTTTGTCGACTATACCGGGGTCGGAGAATCAGTGAGCGGCAAGTTGGTGTTGAATATCTCGCCTAACCCTGCAAAGGAAAAGTTAAGTGTGGAGGCTTTACTGCAAAAACAAAGTCTTTATAACCTGGAAGTCTTTAACGGAGAAGGAAAAATAGTCATAAGCACCATAAAGTTTACAACTGACAGTGATGGCCGGGCCTCCAGGATTCTTGATATCTCTGCACTGAAGCCTGGATATTACACATGCAAAATAAAATCAAATGGTATTACTATTTCGAAGCCATTTATAATTTTGTAGCCTGCCTGGTACTTGGTTTTTATTTTTTCTAAAATGAGATCTGCCTGCTAACTGGCTCATTCTCAGATTTTGATTGCCGCACAAATGCAGGTTGTCTCTTCAAGCTGTTTAAGACATTGATTTACTCAACGCAGACTCTGTTCTGACTGGTTTTATAAATGTCGGTCGATTGTTATTTGAACGTTACCGGCTTGATTTTTAGCAGTATTTATTGTAATTTTAACAAACATTAAAAATTTGATTATGGAAAAAGAAGATAAGAACCTGGCACCTCACGAGGTTTTCGCGGGCACAGCATGGGAAGCCGGGTTACTGAAAAGTATACTCGAAGACAATGATATTGAAGCTATTATACAACAGGCTTCCTCTCTCCCATGGAATATTATGCCAACCGAAGCTGCCTCGATGAAGGTTTATGTGGCTTTCGAAGACTTTGAACAGGCAAAAGCTATAGTGGAAGAGTTTTATACCAATATGCAGAAAGAAGATTCGGATGATCCGCAAGGGTAAATCAGGGAAAGGATGCAATCTGGTAAAGATTGTAAAATCAAGGTTCAATGTTTTGTGTTTTTAATACATTTGAACCCACTCCGAAAAGCCACAAAAGTGCAGGAGCACAAAAGAGTACAAATGAATGTTATCTGATGATATCCTTTGTATAGCTCTGAGCTTTCATGTTTTAGAGGGTAAATAGCTTCGCGGAGTGGGATTCAATTTCCAAATCATCACATTTCCAAATTAATTATTTTCCGGTCTCAGTTTCCGCACCGCAGCTCCTGCTACCCACATTTCCGATTCGCGGAGTTCTTTCAATTCTGTTTCAAGATTCTCCCGGTAACCCGTTTTGCTGTTCGAGTCGATGGAACGCTGGGCTTCATTTCCGCTGGCAACCTCTTTGTACAATTCTTCAAACACTGGTTTGGTGGCATCCCTGAATTTTTTCCACCAGTCGAGTGCTCCGCGCTG
The DNA here is from genome assembly GCA_037142075.1 of Bacteroidota bacterium. Classification (GTDB taxonomy): domain Bacteria; phylum Bacteroidota; class Bacteroidia; order Bacteroidales; family UBA4417; genus UBA4417. Next base: position 18,128 of record JBAXBJ010000014.1, on the reverse strand, counting down.
TGCCGTGGTAGAGCAATTAGCATACATCCAATCCATTCCGTTTTCGGCCACAAGCGGCATCAGGCTTTGGGTCAGTTCTTCCACGGTTTCGTTAAAAGCTTCGGAAGGGGAGTGCCCTTTGCTTCGCAAAACATCGTATTGTGCGGCGAAAATTCCCTGGATAGCCCCCATCAGGGTGCCGCGCTCGCCGGTAAGGTCCGAAAAAACTTCACGTTTAAAATCCGTTTCGAAAAGGTAGCCAGAGCCCACGCCAATACCCAGGGAAACCACACGTTCCCAGGCATGGCCGGTAGCATCCTGGAAAATCGCAAAGCTCGAATTTAAGCCCCGGCCTTGCAGAAACATCCTCCTCAGGCTTGTTCCTGAACCTTTTGGTGCCACCAGGATCACATCCACATCGGCCGGAGGAACAATGCCGGTGCGTTCTTTGTAAGTGATGCCGAAACCATGCGAAAAATAAAGGGCTTTCCCGGCTGTGAGGTTTCTTTTGATTGTTGGCCACAAGGCAATCTGACCGGCATCCGAAAGCAGAAACTGGATAATGGTTCCCCGCTGGCAGGCTTCTTCAATCTCGAAAAGTGTTTCACCAGGCACCCAGCCATCATTTACAGCTTTGTCCCATGATTTGGAATTTTTACGCTGCCCGATGATAACACGGAAACCGTTATCGCGGAGGTTCAGCGACTGACCCGGACCCTGTACGCCGTAGCCGATTATTGCAATGGTTTCATATTTAAGGGTTTCCAAGGCTTTTGCCAATGGAAATTCCTCGCGGGTAACAACATTTTCTTCGGTTGATCCAAAATTAATTTTTGCCATTTTTTTATTTTTTTGTAAGTTATAGATAATAAGGCTGTTAGGTTGTTAGGCTGTTAGGTTTTAGACTGTGAGGCTATTAGGCTGTTAGGACGGACTGTTGGGTTTGAATATAAGTTGATCGACTTGTAATCAGGTTTCGCTTTTGGGCATTATTTTTTCGGACTGCGCAACCTGCTTCTGGATTCCATTTTCTCCAACAGAGCATCTCTTTCATTCAGGAAAACCGAAAGTTTTTCAATAGGTGAACGAGTAATTGCCACCCGCCCCGAACGTATAAATTGTAAAACACCGTATTCGACCAATCCGTCAAACAGTTCCTGGGTTTCTTCTTTATGCCCCGTTTTTTCGATTACAGTATATTCGGGTGTGATTTCCAGGATGCGCGCATTGTGCTGCCGTATAAGTGTTTCCAGTTGATTGGTTTCCATCAGGGCCTGTGTGGGCACTTTGTACAAAGCAATTTCCTGAAATATCATTTCGTCGTTGGTATGGTAAAAAGCTTTCAGGACTTCCACCTGCTTTTCAATCTGCTTGGTGATATTTACCACCTTATCCTTTTCGTCATTTACCACAATAGTCAACTTCGAAATACCTTCAATGGCTGATTCGGAGGCAGTTATACTTTCGATATTTACTTTGCGACGGGTAAATATGATAGTGATGCGGTTCAGGAGACCAATATGGTTTTCGCTGTAAGCGGAGATTATATATTCTTGTTTCATATTTTTGGTTAATTAATTTGGTTCAACCACGAATTGAAGGGCTCTTGTCATTTTTTGGTCAGAAGACGGAAGTCAGGAGACCGAAATATTTGCTGATTTAATATTACATTCATCTGATGGGAAAGAAGCAGAAGAATGGTAATTATTTTACATTGTGCTACATAGGTTAATCTAATGGCTTTTTGAGTACTTCCGACTCCCGTCTTCCGACTTCCGGCAATACAATTTCACCTTTTAAATTGGAGTAAAAACAGTCATTTATTGCCAATTATTTAACATCATCTGCGCAAAGCAGAATATCAGATACGGATGCCCCGGCAGGAACCATCGGGAAGATGTTGTCCTCCTTTTCAACCATAATTTCCAGCAGGTACGGGCCTTTGGCACTGAGCATGGTTTGTAAGGCAGTTTCAAGGTTTTCGCGTTCTTTTACCAATTGGCCGGGTATTCCGTAGGCATCGGCAACTTTCACAAAATCAGGACTGAAAATTTCGGTGAACGAATACCTTTTTTCAAAGAATAGTTCCTGCCATTGACGCACCATTCCCAGGAAACGGTTATTCATGATCACGATTTTAACAGGCAGATTCTCCTGTGCAATGGTCCCCAGTTCCTGTATGGTCATCTGCATACCGCCATCACCCACAAAAAGCACTACTTCACGGTCCTTCGTTCCAAATTTGGCCCCAATAGCCGCCGGCAAACCGAACCCCATGGTTCCCAATCCGCCAGATGTAATATGACTCCGGGAAGAAGTGAACTTAGAATACCGTGCCGCTGCCATCTGGTTTTGACCTACATCGCTTACTACAATGGCTGTATTGTTTGTCAACGCAGCCACAGTATTCACAATTTCGGCCATGCTCAAACCCGCATTTACAGGGTTAAGATCAGAATGAATTATTTTCTTGTTTTCGATTTCCCGGGCCAGGTTGAATTCCTTTATCCAGGCAGGATGTTTCTTCTTTTTCACCAGGATTTTTAACATCCTGAGAATTCGTTTAGCATCGCCCAGCAGGGCCACATCGGTTTTTACAATTTTATTAATTTCGGCCGGATCAATCTCGATATGGATAATTTTGGCCTGCTTTGCGTATGTATTCAGGTTGCCGGTAACACGGTCGTCGAAACGCATTCCTACAGCGATCAGCAAATCGCATTCGTTGGTTTTTATATTTGGGCCATAATTGCCATGCATCCCCAACATTCCCATGTTTAAAGGGTGATCCGTATTGAGGGCCGACAATCCAAGCAGGGTCCAGGCTGCCGGGATCCCCGTTTTTTCGATAAAATGTTGCAATTCCATTTCCGCACCCGACAATATGACGCCTTGCCCGAAAAGCAGAAAAGGTTTTTTGGCGCCGTTTATCAACTCTGCTGCCTGGTTCAGTTTATCCTTATGTACCGGGAATTCAGGAATATAGCTTCTTATTTTATGACATTTTTCGTATTTGTATTTTAGTTTGCCAAACTGCGCATCCTTTGTAATATCGATGAGTACGGGTCCCGGACGGCCTGAGGCTGCAATATAAAAAGCCTGTGCCAGGGTTGAAGGAATTTCATCCGCGCTCGTAATCTGGAAATTCCATTTGGTAACAGGCATCGAAATGCCAATCACGTCCGACTCCTGGAAAGCATCGGAACCCAGCAAATGCGAGGCCACCTGGCCGGTAATGCAAACTAAGGGCGTAGAATCGATCATGGCATCGGCTATACCGGTTATGAGGTTGGTAGCACCCGGGCCGGAAGTTACCAGGCAAACCCCCACTTTGCCGGTAGCACGGGCATAACCTTGGGCGGCATGCACAGCACCTTGCTCATGGCGCGTTAAAATGTGCCTCAAAGCGTTGCGATAATCGTATAAGGCATCATACACCGGCATGATCTGCCCTCCCGGATAGCCAAAAATAATTTCGGTCCCTTCTTCGATTAGTGAACGGATAACTGCTTCGCTACCTGATATTTCCACATTCTGCTGCTTCGATCTGCGGGTTTCTTTGTCTTTAGCCGTCATAATTTGGTGTTTTGGTTATTATTCTGATGGATAATTATTAATAAGAGGTTCCCGCTGGAATCTCTTCCTGACAGTTTCGAAATTTTATTCTAGTCAATCATCCTCACGGCGCCTGTATCGGCAGAGGAAACATGCATGGCATAGATTTTCAACGAATCGGAGATATTTCTTTTTCTCAACTGAGGCGTGTAAGCATTTTGATTCCTTGATTTTTCGTTCACGCGGCGAAGTTTTAACTCTTCATCAGTAATCTGAAGTTTTATGGAACGGGTTGTGATGTCGATTACAATTTTATCATTGTCTTTTATCAAGGCAATCTCACCACCGGCAGCTGCTTCGGGCGATATATGCCCGATGGAAAGTCCTGAAGTTCCTCCCGAAAAACGTCCGTCAGTGAGCAATGCGCAGGTTTTATCCAGTTTCAGGCTCTTTAAATAGGAGGTAGGATAAAGCATTTCCTGCATTCCCGGGCCTCCTCTCGGACCTTCGTAGCGTATAACCACCACATCACCGGGTTTCACCAGGCCGCGTAAAATTCCGTTCACCGCATCTTCCTGCGATTCAAAAACCCTTGCAACCCCTTCGAAATGAAGTAAGGACGGATCAACACCGGCAGTTTTTACAATACAACCTTTTGTTGCGATATTTCCATAAAGGACGGCAAGTCCGCCATCGGTGTGGTATGCATTTTCAATATTTCGGATACATCCGGAAACACGGTCGTCATCAAGTTTCGCATATTGAGTATTTTGCGATCCCATTACCAGGTTAAATTTATGAGCCGGTGCACTGCTGAATAAATCCATCGCTTCAGTTGAAACACCGGGACTTACAATATCAAAGACATGAATAGCCTGTTCAAGATTTAATCCGTCCACCCTGAAGGCAGAAACATCCATAAGCCCAGCGCGGTTCAATTCGCCTAACAACGAAATAATTCCACCGGCACGGTTTACATCTTCCACGTGGTAGTGCGAACTTGGCGAAACCTTACACAGGCAGGGTGTTTTCCGCGATAACGCATCAATATCTTTCAAAGTGAAGTCAACGCCGGCTTCGTGCGCAATGGCAAGCAGGTGCAGAACCGTGTTGGTGGATCCTCCCATGGCTATATCCAGGGTCATTGCGTTTAAAAAAGCATTCCTGGTGGCGATCTTTCGGGGGAGTATAGTTTCATTCCCTTCTTCGTAATATTCGCGGGCCATTTCCACGATGCGGCCTGCCGCGTGTTCAAAAAGCTTTAGCCTGTTGCGGTGAGTAGCTACAATGGTTCCGTTTCCGGGTAGCGACAATCCCAAAGCCTCGGTAAGGCAGTTCATACTGTTGGCGGTAAACATGCCTGAACAGGAACCGCAGGTCGGACAGGCTGCCTGTTCTGCTTTTGCCAGATCCTCTTCGCTGACATTTTCGTCGGCACCCATTACCATGGCATCCACAAGGTCGAGTTTACGATCGCCTAAAACACCGGCTTCCATGGGACCGCCGGAAACAAAAATGGTTGGCACGTTCAATCGCATGGCTGCCATCAGCATGCCGGGAGTAATTTTATCGCAATTGCTGATGCAAATAAGCGCATCGGCTTTGTGTGCTTGTACCATATACTCCACACTGTCGGCGATCAGGTCGCGCGAAGGCAGGGAATACAACATTCCATCATGGCCCATGGCAATTCCGTCATCAATGGCGATGGTGTTAAACTCGGCGGCAAAACAGCCCCGGGCTTCAATCAGTCCTTTTACATACTGACCGATACCGTGCAGATGTGCATGACCTGGCACAAATTGTGTGAACGAATTGGCTATAGCAATTAGCGGTTTGCCGAATTGCTCTTCTTTCATACCGTTTGCACGCCATAAGCTCCTTGCTCCGGCCATTTTGCGACCCTGGGTTGATGTATTGCTACGCAGTGGAATTTTCATAAATCAAATTTTGCTGTTATGCTCTACCCTGATGCTTTATAATTGTCCCCCATTAAAACAAAAAACCCCTCTCACTATGGGTGAGAGAGGTTTTCTGTTTTGCTATTCCAAACAACATTCCTAACTCACCAGGGGGCCCTGAATGACGATAATAATGATGTTAAAAATAGTATTGAGTACCTGGTTTGACATACAAATTCTGTTAAAAAGCAGTTTTAGTTGAGGCTGTAAAATTACAACCTATTTCTTTATGTGCGACAATTTTTACTGTTTGCTTCCCTGACGAGGAGCATTTTATGAAATTTATGAGCTCTGAATGGTACTGTTTAAAACTATAACAATCAAATATACAGATATATGAATATATTTCCGGTGCCTGATATTTATTTATAATTTTTAACGTAATTCCATTACAAAAATGCTTCTCAGGTGTTTATATTTGCAATGAGTTACTAATTTTTACCGGAATCGGACTTATATGAAGAAACTAATTGAAGGAGCTGTTGCCTTCAGGCAAAATGATTTTGAAACACATGAGCAGTTGTTTTCGGAACTAGGGAAAGAACAGAAACCGCATACACTTTTTATCGGCTGTTCCGATTCGCGGCTGGTACCCGGAATGATAACCACTACCATGCCGGGCGAGCTTTTTATCGTAAGGAATGTTGCCAACATAGTACCCCCATACCAACGCTCTGACGAATACCTTGCCACCATTTCGGCTATCGAATTTGCAATTCAGGTGCTAGAGGTGGAGAATATTGTTGTGTGTGGCCATTCGAACTGTGGCGGTTGTGCTGCATTATACAAACCAGCAGCGTATTTTGATAAAATACCACACACCCGGAAATGGCTTGAACTTGCTCAACCGGTAAAGGAGAAAGTGCTCAAACTGTTGCCGCAGGGCAACGATGCATCAAGGGAATGGCTCACCGAACAGATGAATGTTGTGGAACAAATTCACCACTTGCTGACCTATCCGTTTATTGCCGAAAAATACGAAAAGGGATTGCTCAACATTATTGGCTGGTATTACATCATCGAAACGGGCGAAATATACAGCTACAGTGCCGATAAGGGTTTTTTTGAACTTATCAACTGATTTATAAAAGTCAAAAGTCGAAGGTCGAAGGTCAAGGGGCCGGATTCCAGTTTCCAGACTCCAGTTTCCAGACTCCAGTTTCCAGACTCCGGAAGTTATGCTTCGACCAAAACCTTGTATTGATCGGCAGTAAGGAGTTTTGACAGCTTTGAAGGATCAGCAATCGTAATTTTTACAATCCAGCCGGCACCATACGGATCTTTATTGACAAGTTCCGGCTCGCCGTCAAGCGCTTCGTTGAATTCAACTACTTCGCAATCCACGGGCATAAATAAATCGGAAACGGTTTTCACGGCTTCGATAGTTCCGAAAGTTTCGCCTTCAGCGAGGGTTTCGCCAACAGAATCCACATCCACAAAAACGATATCGCCTAACTGGTGCTGTGCAAAATCGGTGATACCTACCAGGCCGGTACTGCCTTCTACCTTGACCCACTCGTGATCATTGGTGTAATAAAGATTTTCGGGAATATTCATTGTTCTTGGTTTTTTCGTTGTCAAAATTAAGCATTGTATATTACCTGCAACCTATAAATCTCAAAATAGAATGATTATGAATAACGCGTGAGCATCAGCCCAACAGTCTAACAGTCTAAACCCCTGCTATTGCGCTAATGTAAACCGTAGTGAAAGCCCGGCATTCGTATTTGAAGTAGGTATTTGAGCCGAAACGTGCGGTTTGCTGATCGTTTGATCATAAAACAAGCGGATATTCATCTTCTGGCTGATCATATAATCAGCTGATGCATTGATCGAAATCTGCCTGGTACCGGTCGAAATCTGGTTGTTATTTTCCTCGATCCTACGCAGTACGGTAATATTATCGCGTATCGAAAAGTCAAGTTTAACATTCAGGTCACTTTTAAGACTCACTGTTTTGCCGGTGGCCAGCGACTTTACTTTAAAAGGAACACTCTTAAACCTGTAACCTGTTCCAATGATGATTTCATTGATACGAACTTCGGTAAGCTGGTTATTGACAAAGCTCAATGATATGTTTCGCGATTTCTTGTATTCCAGGCGGGCGATCATGCTGTTTTTCATGGTCATATCGAATCCCAGGAAGGGGCCGAACTGCTCTGTAATTACAATTACATCCACACGGGTTTCGGGGATAAAGTTCTTTGCATTATCCAATGCAGCAGGGAAACCTCCAACATCTACATAATTAATATCTGAAAGAAAACTTCCAATCGAGTAGGCCGAGCGATAGGCATGTGAAATATTGAAGGACTGAAAGTATTTACGCAGGTATGCAATACCCTGGGTGGCATTGTATGTGATACGCCAGTTAGGATAAGGTATTTTTGGGAAAGCATTGAATTTGATCTTAGCAGGATCTTTCCCCCCGTAAGCCGACATGAATGCAGCCGTAAGTACTTGCGGCTGGGTTGGACCATACCCATTGGGGTACCCGAGAGAGTCAACGCCAACCGAATTAGGGTTTTCTGCCGCCAAGCGCTGGGCAAGTGGTAACCTGTAATCGAGCATCTGTTCGAATACAGGGCTTACATTGTATTTATCATCTTTCTTAAAGGCGGAAGGCCACATGAAATACGACATACTGAAAATACCGCGCTCCTGGGCCGACGATTCACCAAAAGTGCCGTTACTGTTAGCTTTGAAAAAGGCCTGGTGGCTGTATGAATAGGCGCGTTCGGCTGTTACATCTATCTTGAAATTCCGCACCGGCTCAACCGTTGAACGGAAAGTTATATTTTCTGCTGCCCGGGTTATATATGGATTATTCAGCAATGTGTCGCTCGAAAGCCAACCGGAAGTGGCAGCCTGGGTTTTAATGTCTTTTTGACTGCCAAAAATAAAGCCTAAACCTGGAGCATCTAAACTCCAGTTGTTACCCAAAGGACCTGGCTCGGGAGTGAAACCGGGTAATATAGTACCCTGGAGATTCGAATAGGTGAGGGTTGCATCCTTTACCATCATTAATAAACCTAAAGTATAGGTTCCGGCAATTTTCAGATATTCTTTCTTAGGTTTCTCCGTACTATCGGCTTCTGATGTTTTTCCTTTATCAGCAGCAAGTTTCGGGTCTTTATTTTTTTCTTTATCGGTTTCACGCCCCGGCATTTTACCCGGTTGTGCGGGTGCTTTCTTCTGCAGTTCGATACGTGCCTTTTTCAGGAACGGCACTTTGTCGTACAAAGTTGTTAAGCGGAACGAGTTGGTTAGCTGTATGTCGCGTGCGTTGTCGATTGTATTTCCGAACCTTGATTGCAGCGACCTTGGCGATGCTTCCCAGCGGTATTTCACGCCAAGGCGGGCATTTACGGTAATCCAGTTCAGTATCGGTATTTTGTTGAACGGAACCGAATAGTTAATATTTGCTAGCTGATTAAAACGGTTTGTAGTCCCAAAGCCCTTTATCGAGTTCCAAACGGTGTCGCGGTATGCTTGATAGTTGCTGTTTTGTTTTTCGTAACCGCCTGCAGGTTCATAAATGTAACTATTGATATTGGCACTGTAATCCAATTTAAGTGACTGTGAGAAATCGTATTTCAAATCGAAAATACGGTTCCAATCCCATTGCTTCGTGTAATTAGGCTGGAGTATAATCTGAGCCCCGCTCTTGTTGCGCAGTAACCTTTTTTCGTAATCGCGGAACATATCCGTACGGAACGAAAGCAGCTTGGGGAGGTAATAAAAATTAAAGTCACGCACTACCGCCAGCGATTTCGACTTTACAGATCGTGCAAATGGCCTGACATTTTTAGGATTTACCGAAAAATTATATCCAAGCCCTGCCCGGTGCGATTTTTTGAAATTCTCCTCAACATCAATGTTATGGCGGTTTATTTCGGAATAGGCATACGAAAGGTCAAAGTTTTCTATGTCCCAAAGCTGGGGTTTTTCGGTGGCACCCACTCTGTCCTTACGCACGTTCATAAAGTTAAGGTTCTGCCTTTTAATTACATCAGTCGTGAGCTGTTTCAGCGAATCCTGCTCAAATTTGCTCATACCGTTAGCCTGATCGGCATACAAAACATCGGGATCCAACGGGTTGTATTGAGGATTAGCTATTGTTTGCGAATAATCGTAATGAACCGGGATGCGAATGCCTGATTTCTCGGGCAGGAATTTACCAACTTCAAGGTTTGTAGCCACATCGAACTGGGAGATAGACTCTTTCTGCCTTTCGTTCACCTTTTTTTCGATGCTTCCGAATCCGGCCGAACTGTAGGCACCCGAAACCATAACATTTCCAAGATCGGCCAGGTTGGTCGCTACTCTTGCATTGGCAGCCCAACCTGTTTTTTCATAGAAATCGGTAAGGCGTAATTCATTTACCCATATTTCGGCACATTTTGCCTGCCCGTCGTCGCTATTAAGTTTTTTAGGATTTCGTTTTGGATTACGGATACCAATCATCATGGCCCGTACATCGCTCATGCTTGGTGCGCCTACAATGGTAATCTTGTTTTCGCCGTCAGGAATACTGAACAGAGAGGTAATACTAATGACCGATCCTGGCCGGTTTAATTCATCGTTACGGGCTTGCTTTACGTTTATAAACTTAGCCAGTTCAATATCCATAATATTTGATGCCGGCCATATTGCATTCTGGTCGGATGCCGAAGTGTGCCAGGGTGTAAATGAGAGAGGAATCTCGTATTCATAGTAATTGGAAGTAAAATCGGAGCCAATTCTGACAAATGCCGTCAGGTCGCCGGTTTGGAGTTCCTGATCTTCAATGCTTTTTTCGGCATGAATATACATTTTCAGGTTTTTATAATCGCGGAAATCGAAGTCTGTGGTTTTAAAGGCTCCCCTGGCATCTCCGTCTAACAGGTTGCAGACTTTCATTACCATTGCCTGTTCATTCATCTTTGTGTAATTGGTGGTAGCCGCGTTTATTTCGCGTTCAATACCCGGAGGTGTTACATAAGGAACGGGAATCCTGCTTCCGTTTTCCTCGACACTAACTGCCGAAATATCAAAAGTGGTAGCGTCCTGGTTAGGATCCGGAATGTATTCGCCAGGTGTAAGCAAACTGTTATAATATTTCCTCCATTCGCCGCGCTCCAGTTCAAGGGAGGCGAACCTGCATACTACAGCCGAGTCCCAGTTTTTAAAGAACATACGCATAAACCGTATCGATTTAAAGTCCTGGATGCCACCTACTACCTTGTCGGGTTGCTGAACCGGTATTTTAAACTGATACCATTTTACACCTCCTTTTTTCCCGTTTGCCAGTTCCACAGTAGCAGCATTAGGGTCGGTGGCCAGGGTGCCAGATGCATACATATCGGTAATGTAATTTTCACCCACTTTCATGTTTTCGGGACGAAGATGCACCACATATTGAAAATACCTCTCCTGATCGCTCAGGGTATTGTCATTATTCAAATCTTCAACATTGGGGTTGCGCTGACCAATGGAATTGCTGTTGTTACCTTCATTAACAGGTGAATTGCCGTCGGGACCGTTGAAACGCTTATACCGCTGAACTACACTACTGTATTGACTGTTATTGTCGTAATCGTCGCCAACAAAAGAATGAAAATTGTCAGTCGAAGGGTCGTTGTTGGCGTTGATATAAGCATCGGAGGATACGCCATAACGGGATATTATTTTGTCGATCAGCTCGTTGTAAAAGAAAGTTTGTTCCGATGATGTCTGCAATCCATCGTATCCTACATCCTGAAAAGGGCGAGTTGTGGGGTCGCTGTCGAAGGAGTTGGTAATTGCCTGTTTGGTAGGCACAATGCCCCAGATGGTTGTGTCAACGTCTGCAGCAACCCCGTTGGCAGGCAAGCCGTTTTCGTATGATTTTCGACCGTCGCGGAGAATATCTTCAGAAACATCGCCCAGGTTGAAATATAATTCTCCCCCTTTTTGGTTTGGAGATTCCGAGAACGGGTCCATCAGCCAAAAGGTGATATATTCGATATTCGCAGCGTCAAAATCGGAAGTTTCCATCTTTCGCATCATACCTCCCCAACGGGAGTATGGATCCTTGAGCGCACCTTTTTCATCAATTCCGCGCGAATACCGGTTCGGGTTAACATCGTAATTGTACGACCCGCGCTCATCGGGGAAATAGGAAACATTAAAAATATTTATATTCAGTGGCTGGTTATATTGGTTTTCACGATTTGGGAATAACTCATTTTCGTAAACTACACGGGTTGAGTTTTTAGAAAGTTCGTCGTTGGAAATATTCTTAGGCCTATACGTGCTTGATTTACTGTAAAACACAGTTGGGTCAATTGAGTACCAGGCAGTTTGTGCACGATTATAACCGTAAGCCAGACCGGTTCCGGGAGCAGCTTCGGGAAACATGGCGTGTGTCGTTTGCCCCTGCGGTGTACTGGCCAGCGACCAGGATGCAATATTGGTGAGGGTTATGGTCGATTTTGAGCCTTCGAAATCATCGATATAGGATGTTCCGGCTTTTCCTACAGCCCTGTTATGACCGGGGATAAATTGAGCAAATTCAGCATCCACCCTCAGTTTCGACGGGCTTTTGGTGCTGATAAAAGGTAGTTTATCGACCAGTTTGGTGATGAAATCCGAATTTTTCTGGTAATTGATGCTCGTTCCCCAAATGGTATTGGAAATAGGTGCATCGCCATAATTTGTTTTTTGAGTTATCGGTCTTTCATAAAGATTTAGAATAGTACCGCCAAGTAAAAGATCTTTGTTAAGCTTATAATCCACATGTGCTCCCATCAAGGTCTGACTGTAAACATTGAACATGGAATTATTTTCGAGCTGTATATTAATAGGAGTCCCCGAATTGAGAACCCCGTCGTTGATGATTTTAACCCGTCCAAGTGTATAGTCAACCGTATAATCGGAGTTTTCGACCAGCAGCACTCCCCCGGCCGTAACTTTTACCGAACCCTGAGGCACATTAAGGGCGTTGAGCGAAATATCCGAACCCGACTCCGATTTGTACTGCCCCTCAAGGAGGTATTTGTTTTTGTCGGGGTATTGTTGCGCCCCGGTCTTTGTCATGGTATAAAGCGAATCGTAGCAATATTTATCAGCAAAAGACTTGTCGTTGATTTTGTTGCGCAGATAACCCCCGAAAGGTTCCAGCACCGGGAAAAATATTCGTCCGTTGTTAGCCTGGATGGAACCGCCATCGCGTGCTGCATTTGGAATAAAGTCGAAGATGCCATCCGGATTAGGATTAAGCTGGGGATCCAGGTTGTCTAATCCGAAAATCTGGATGAGGGGTATTCCTTTAATACCTGTCGGGCCATCAGTAAAAAAACCTGTTGGTACCGTGCTGCTATTACCTGAATAAAGTATGTTAAGCAAAAAATCCTCTTTGTTAATATTGTAAGCACCCAGGTTGTAAACATTTTTCATCATCAGATTCCACAAAGGAATATGTGTGTTTACAGCGGTGCTTCTTAACAATTTAAGCATCAGGCAGCTCGAAGTAGGCACTCCCTGATCGGAAAATTCTCCAACCTGGTATACCTTATCGTTGCCTATAACAGTGTATTGGTAGGCAACAGCAAGTGTTTGATCGGGATTTATGGATGAGTTGAGTGAAATAAAACCCAGCCTGGGGCTGAAAGTGAATTCCGAAGCATTGAGTTTACGGGCACTTTCAATTTTTTCAAAATCCACTCCGGGAGCAAATCCCTGTTGTATCAGGTAATCGGACGCGACATTAATATTCCTGACCTTGGTAGTATCGAGATTGTACAGTAGGTCGTTGGTATTGTTGTCGGGATAAGGTTGCTGGGCGGAAGCATGGACGGTTTGATTGTACGGGGCTATTTCGCCTAAGTCCTGAAAAGCCACCAGGTTCCGGTTCTCGGTAATGGCGGCACCAATATTGGTTATCCATACTTCAATCTTGGTAATATTAATATTTGAAGTTATTACAGGCAATGATTTAAGCGCAGGTTCATATTGCCCGCGAAAATACTGACCGATAAAGAAGTTGCGGTTTTCTTCGTAATCGAGTGCGTGAGCCGAAAATTTCTGGGTTTGTGCCCCGCCCTGCACGGTTATGTTCTCAACCTGGCTTTGCTGTTGCGAAAAAATACCCGTAACCGTGGCTTTCCCAAACTGCAACTGGGTTTTTAATCCGAAAAGGCTTTGGCTGCCGGTAATAAGTGTGCTGTTAAGAGGCATACTAACATTCCCGGCTTCGACGAGTTTGATGATTTCGTCTTCTTTTCCCTCGTATTTAAGTTTCAGTGTATTTTCGAAATCGAATGTTGCTTCGGTGTTGTAATTGGTATTGAATTCAATTTTATCGCCAATTTTTGCCATCACACTCATCTGGATTTTCATTTTAAAATCAAAATTCGTGGTTCTTCGTAGTTGCTGGCTGATGAATGGGTCGTCGCGGCGATTGGAAACAACGCCGAAAGTAAGTTCGGTACTTCCTTGCGGACGTACATCAATGGTATTTCCGCCAAACACCCTGTCGAAAAGTTCGCCTCCCACGCGTATTTGAGGAATCACACCCAGCCTTGTTGCCGTGGTTGTGGTTTTGGCACGTTCGCGCCAGTAGCTGTCCAATGAACGGCGTGTATCCCATTTTAGGTATTCGTCGAACGAAAAAGATGCCGGGTTACGGTAATCCAATGCCCCTATTTTATCTGTAATGGTGTATTCATTATTTATAGGATCGTAAATCACGTCCTGTTTCTCATTGGAAGGATTTTTAAGGAATAAACCTCCGGAAGCATTATTGTCGTATGGATTTTGGCTGGCAGGAATGGGAAACCGTAGCGGACCATCGGGTCCGACAGAGTCGGGAGGAATTATAAAACGACCTTGTTCCAGTTCATCAGGGGATATGCCAATAGATGAACTTACACCCCACACAAGGGATATAAGAATTGTAAAGAAAGTAAGCCTGAAAGTGTAGTTGATATATCTCTTCAAACCGCTGTAATCTTTATCATCATAATGCCAACAATTACAGGCTGGCTATTTAATTTTAGTAACGAAACCGCTCCGGATACTGTGGTTTTTTACAGTATTTTTAAAGCATATTTAATCATTTGGTCAACTTGTAACGTACCTCCGTTGGCTTTTATAACCTGATCCAGAGCCTTCTCTGCCACCGGCCTGTTAAAACCAAGCATAACCAAAGCAGATAACGCTTCATGTTTGCCAGTATTGTGCTGACTTATTAAATTTTCGCCTGCCGGGAGGTCCTTCATTATTTTATCTTTAAGATCAATAATAATGCGCAATGCCGATTTACCCCCTATGCCTTTTATTGATTGGAGTAATTTTACGTTTTCGGTGGCAATAGCATCAGCAACTTCGGACGGAGTAAGCGATGATAAAATAAGCCGTGCTGTATTAGGTCCTATCCCGGAAACGGATATAAGCTGCTGAAAAACATGCCTTTCGCTGGTATCGGCAAATCCATATAATATAAGTGCATCTTCACGCACTATCAGATGTGTATGTAAACGGCAGGATTCCTTCCCGTTAATCTGCGAATATGTGTTAAGCGAGATATTAATGGAATAACCTATTCCCTGACAAGCCAGTACGGCGGTTGTCGGATTTAGGTCGGCTATTTTCCCTTCGATAAATGAATACATATCAGATTGTTATGATGAAAATGATCAGGATGCCAGGTGATTTGAAAAATAAGCGGATTTAACTACCCGACTTATTGCAAGTATAAATTTTGTAGCTAATCAGTTTATCTAAAGTATTGAAAAACAAATATATGCCACAGATTACACAGATTTTACAGAAAATTATTCATCAGTTTTAATTGAAATTAATTGAAAAACTGATAAAGGCAGTTTAAAATCTGTGTAATCCGTGTAATCTGTGGCAAAAATGCATTTTGATCAGATTGATTAGTTACTAAATTTTAAATTCCATTCGAAACGCTTTTGATAATTTATTCCTGTCTTCGCAATCAAACAGATACAACAAATTACAACTTAAATGCATTGCAAAAGTAGGAATTTAGCCTGAATAATGCAGCAGGGATTCATTAAACTCAATCACTATAGATAGTAAGATGTTATTCCACAGCCAGCAGTTCGCGGATCTGATATTTATCATAAGAGGAATACTGTTCAATTCACCAACAGGGTACTGTGGTTGCCGGCAAACGCTTTAACCTTGTGCAGTTGATGTATCTTTACTTTTCAACCGCAAGCAAAAACCAATCGTCGATTTTCGTCAGCTAATTTAGACACAATTCAAATTGCAGTTTTTGAAATAGTTTTTAATTAAAAGTATCAATTAAACCGCGCTTTTGTTTGTTACTTTGCAGTATAAAAAATATATATTTATTCTTTTGATAAACAACAGGTTATCATGAAACGAGCCACGCCCGCAATTTTCATACACAGAGGAAGTATCAGGCGTGGCGACTTCCATGTGACCCGTATAAAATAAATTATAACCACATGAAAACACTCAGTCAAAAAAATGCACTTTCCTATCATTCCGAAGGACGCCCTGGAAAGATTGAAGTAGTCCCTACCAAACCCCACAGCACCCAGCGTGATCTTTCGCTGGCTTATTCGCCCGGAGTGGCCGAGCCTTGCCTCGAAATACAGGCACATCCTGAAGATGTATATAAGTACACTGCCAAAGGCAATCTGGTAGCCGTTATTTCGAATGGAACTGCCGTACTTGGTCTTGGTGATATAGGCGCCGAAGCAGGGAAGCCGGTCATGGAAGGCAAAGGTTTACTGTTTAAAATATTTGCCGATATTGATGTTTTCGATATCGAAATAAACGAAAAAGACATTGACCGCATCGTTCAAACCGTTAAGGCCATTTCTCCCACTTTTGGAGGCATCAATCTCGAAGATATCAAGGCACCTGAATGTTTTGAGATAGAAGAACGCCTGAAAGCGGAACTGGATATACCTGTAATGCACGACGATCAGCATGGTACAGCCATTATAACCTCAGCAGGTTTATTGAATGCCTTGATGATCAACGGCAAGAAAATTGAAGACCTGAAAATTGTTGTCAACGGAGCAGGTGCAGCAGCTATTTCGTGCACTAAACTTTATGTAAAACTGGGGGCACTTAAAGAAAATATAATCATGCTCGACAGCAAAGGTGTGTTAAATGTGAAACGTACCGATCTGAATAAATACAAGGCAGGTTTCGTTACCGAACTCAACATCGACACCCTTGAGCAGGCAATGGACGGAGCCGATATGTTTCTTGGGTTATCGGTGGCCGGTGCCTTGAAGCCGGAATATTTAATGAAAATGGCGCCAAATCCTATCGTTTTTGCACTTGCCAACCCAGTCCCCGAAATATCCTATGTCGAAGCAACAACGGCTCGCCCCGATATTATTATGGGAACCGGCCGGAGCGATTTTCCCAACCAGGTGAACAATGTACTTGGATTTCCCTATGTTTTCCGTGGCGCCCTGGATGTAAGGGCAAAATGCATCAACGAAGAAATGAAACTGGCTGCTGCCTACGCCCTGGCTGAACTGGCAAAAATGCCTGTGCCGGAAGAAGTGAATATTGCTTACAATGCCACCAACCTGAAATTCGGCAGCGAATACATTATTCCCAAACCCAACGATCCACGCCTTATCCTTTATGTTGCGACGGCAGTTGCCAGGGCAGCCATGGAAACCGGTGTCGCCAGGAAGCCAATCACCGACTGGCCCGCCTATGAAGCCGAACTCAGCAAACGACTCGGCCTTACCAACCCGCTTATCAAACAGATAAAAGCCCGCGCCAAAGCCAACCCAAAAAGAGTTGTATTTGCAGAAGCCGAAAACTATAAGGTGTTGAAAGCTGCCGAAATTGTGCTGGAAGAAGGAATTGCAATACCCATACTGCTGGGTAAAAAACGTATAATTGAAGAATTGATCGCACAATATGATCTCGAATTGCCCGGCGTCGAAATTATTGATCCCACCAAGAAGGAACAACTCGAAATGCGGCAGTTGTTTGCAAGCCAATACTATACAAAACGTCAGCGCAGGGGTGTTAATTCACAACTCGCACTCGATTTTATGAGCAACCGTAATTATTTTGCACCCAGTATGGTCGAGAATGGGTACGCTGATGCAATGATTTCGGGCTTAACCACAAGCTACCCGGAAACCATACGCCCGGCACTGCGAATCATCGGGAAACAGAAAAATGCCAATATCATTTCGGCCATGTACATTATGCTCACCAAAAAAGGACCCTTCTTTTTTGCCCATACCACCGTGAACATGAACCCTTCAGTAGAAACACTTGTCGAAATTACCCTCCAGACGGCACAGGCTGTCAGAGCTTTTAACATCGAACCCCGCATTGCCATGTTGTCATACTCTAACTTCGGATCCGTTAAAGGAAATATTCCGCTCAAGGTACGCGAGGCAGTATCCATACTTCACCGCGATCATCCTGACCTGATTGTAGATGGCGACATGCAGGCGAATTTTGCCATAAATAATGAAATGCTTACCGAACATTTCCCTTTCAGCAAATTAGTGGGTGGTGCTGCCAATACTTTGATTTTTCCATACCTTACTGCCGGGAATATTGCCTATAAACTGATACAGGAACTGTCGGGTGCCGATGCCATAGGTCCGATCCTGATGGGTC
>JBAXBJ010000013.1:0-77247 GCA_037142075.1 Bacteroidota bacterium | reverse complement strand
TTTTTTGCAAAGGAATCAATTTTTAGTCTAATCCCCAACTTTTGTACCTGACCCGTTCTTTTTCATATTCTTTTCAGCCATCCTGGAAATTGATTTTCCCAGTGCATCCATTTCCATGTTAAAATCCTTTTTGAACAGTTCCCACTTGGCTCTGCCTTCCGCTCTGTACATTCGCATATTTGTCCGTAAGCGTGAATTCTGCAAATCAAGGGAGTCAAGCTGTTTTTCGTATTTGGTCACCGATTCCCTTTTTTCAGATTTCATTTTATCTTTCATATCGGCAATCAGGAGTTCATTTTCCCTGAGCTTTATTTCCGACACAATTTTATAATTGGCGTAGTCAGCGGAATCTTCGCGTGCCATTTCCAGTTCACGGGTGGCTACCTCAACATCTGCTTTCGCTTTTTCAAGTGTTTCGGCCTTCTGATCAATTGAGAAATTGCAACTTGTAAATGAGATTGCAGCAAGAGATGTAAGAACGGCTACTATTAAAATGCTTGCTTTCATGTCATTGATATTTAAAGAGTTCCGATTATTTTAAGCAATTCTTCTTTTGTTTTTCCCAGTTTGATTTGAAGCTTTCCCAGCATCTCCTCTTTTTTACCTTCCTCGAACATAAGGTCATTGTCAGTTAAAAATCCAAATTTCTGTTTGAGTCTTCCTTTTCGTTCATTCCAGTTACCGATTACTCCTGTAGTATTCATTTTGTAATAATTTTAGTTAAGTTTTTCAGCTACTCGCTGTAAATTGTGAATTCGTTTTCACGATGCAAAGGTGATTCAGTTACAGGTCTATAGCGTTACATAATTGAAGAAAAGAGTTACATAATTCACACATCAATTTATAATCAACCCAAACTCTATCCGGGAAAAACCGGAAGAGGAAAGCCGTTTATAAAAATTTATGCTAAAGGACCAAACCGGATTTAGCCTCCGCAAATAATTCCAAACAGCAGGAAAAGCATTGATAATGATGGATTTAAAAGCAAACCCTCAATTGTAATAAACCCGACACTTCGAATCTTCCTTTGTGATCTGTATCTTGAACAATTTCTGCCTGCACTTTCACATTTACCAACCAAAGGCCTGCACCCGCACTGATCATAATATTTACTTTTTTATATTCAAACCATTATTTAAAGAGTATTGAGAGATTTACAATATATTTAATGCAATTGAGTACATAAATACTAATTTAATTGTAATTTTGCCGGGAATTCGCAGAGCTTTATCAGAAAGAGAAGAATTGCTTTCTGATACTGATTTCCAGCGGGCTATTTTAGAAAAGAAACAGTAAACCCTGAGGTTATCAAATGAACAATATTGATGTAGTATCAACAGATGTATTAATTATCGGCGGAGGACCATCCGGCTTAGCCACGGCAATTCATTTAGCTGACAAGTTAAAAGCAAAGGGTCTGAACCACCGAATATTGCTGGTCGAAAAAGGAAGCTCAATCGGCAGCCATATTCTTTCGGGCGCGGTAATTAAACCTGCCGTTTTCAAAGAATTATTGCCCGATGTGGATATCTCTGAAATTCCCTTAAACGCCAAAGTAACAAAGGACAGCACGGTATGGCTTACTGAAAATGGAAGCATTACTTTTCCCTTTCATGTTCCTTACATGAACAACATTGGAAACTATACTGCATCCCTGGGACAACTTTGCAGGTACCTGGCAGTTAAAGCCCAGGAAAAAGGCGTGGAAATCTATACTGGTTTTGCCGTTGACGAGATTCTTTATAAAGATGGAAAAGTAATCGGTGCCAAAACCAAAGATACAGGCCTCGATCATCACGGCAAGCAACTGGAGAATTTTCAGGCAGGCTCAAGTGTTGAGGCTAAGATTACCATTTTTGCCGAAGGAACCCGCGGCAGCCTGACCAAAATGCTTATCAAAAAATTCAACTTAAATGAAGGTAAAAACGAACAGGTTTATTCATTAGGGTGTAAGGAAGTATGGTCAGTTCCTGAAGGAAACATAGCAGCCGGCCAGATATACCATACCATGGGCTATCCATTGAATATGGATGAATTCGGAGGTGGTTTTATTTACGGTTTAAACGACAATAAAGTTGCTATAGGCCTAGTTGTAGGGCTTGATTACAAAGATCCTTCGTTCGACACCCATGATGCTATGCAGATATGGAAAACAACCTCTTTTGTATCGAAGATTTTAAAAGGAGGCCGTTTGGTTGAATATGGTGCGAAAACCCTTCCCGAAGGAGGTCTTTATTCAATTCCTAAACTTTATACTGATAATGCTCTCATTGTTGGCGACAGCGCAGGAATGCTGGCCATGCCGGCTTTAAAAGGCATACATCTTGCGATCAAATCCGGAATGCTGGCAGCTGAAACGGCAGTCAATGCATTGCTGAATAACGATACTTCAGAGAAAAGCCTGCAGCAATATGAAACACTTGTAAACAACAGCTGGATTCACCAGGAATTGTATCCTGTCCGTAATTTCAGGCAGGGATTTGCCAAGGGTTTAATCCTGGGAGGAATGCATTTCGGAACCCAGCTTATTACCGGCGGTGCCGGGTTCTTTGGAAGGCTGAAATCAGAAGCCGACTCTAATACAACATCAAAACTGGGCGAACTGAAAGCAAAGCCTTTTAAAGAACGATTTAAGGGCAAACTCGAGTTCGACAAAGTACTGACCTTCGATAAGGCTTTTGATGTTTACCATTCGGGAGTCCATCACGACGAGCAACAGCTGGTGCATCTTCATATCAATAATCAAAAACAATTTGATGCGGTTAATATTGAAGAATATGGTGCTCCTGAGCAATTTTTCTGTTCATCCGAAGTATACGAACTTCATATCGACAAAGACGGAAAGAAAGAACTTAGAATTCATGCTGAAAATTGTATGCATTGCAGAACCTGCGACATTAAGTCACCCGGTGATGGCATTACATGGGTAGTGCCTAACGGCGGCAATGGTCCGGAATTTCAGAACATGTAAGAATTATCGGGTGGTCAGCATGGGAAGTCAGATGGAATATGTTAATTTTTGCTGGAAGTCGGAAGACAGAAGTCGGAAGTGAGATTTTTGCAAAATGGATGTATTTTCGATTTGCTTTCGAACAAAAAAATAAATGAGTTCATTTTGGTATCCCGGCTTCCGACTTCAGACTCCCGGCTTCAAACCAAATGAAAAGAATCACTGGAATAATGCTTGAATTTTAAAGAAACTGCAACAATGGCTTTGACAATAATTAGTTTAATAAAACAAGTACCGCTCCCAAGCGAAATGCGAATGGGTGATGATGGATTAATGGACCGTACAAAGGCAAAATCAATCATCAATATTGATTGCCAGTTTGGTCTTGAAGCCGGCTTACAACTCAGGAAACAATATCCCGATGCCAGGCTCATCGTTTGCTCGATGGGTCCCGGATCGTTTGAGGCTTCTCTGCGACAGGCAGTTTCGATGGGCTATGACGAAGCCTACCTTTTATCGGACCGCAAGTTAGGCGGCAGTGATACCTATGCCACTGGCCTTGCGATTTCGACTATGTTGAAACATTTAGGCTTCACCAAAGATTCGAAAGAACCCTTTATCGTTTTAGCGGGCCGCCAAACCAGTGATGGCGATACTGCACATGTTCCTTCACAAGTGGCCGAAAGTATCGGAATTCCGCAGGCTACGTTTGTCGAAAGTGTAAAATCCGATGGAAAAGGAAACGTAATTGCGAAAAGGATTATCGAAGGCGGATACCAGATGATGAATTTACCCATGCCCTGCGTCATTTCTTTAACTCCAACCGGAATTCCTCCCCGCAAGCCTTCATTAAGCGGAGCTATCAAAGCCCGTTCCTTAAAAATTACGACTTTCGGAATTGATGATATCGGTTTGGGAACCGAGAAAATTGGTATAAACGGCTCCCCTACTATCGTTGCGAAAGTTATAAATATTGTCAGTGAACGTGCGCCGATTACAATGTCATCAGGCAATACTGAAGCTGCTTTGGTTGATAGCCTGATCGCAAACTTCAAAAAAGGCGGCAATATCTTGGAGAAGAAAGAAAAAGAGGCTAAAAAAGACATTGATCGTCCCGATTTCCCTGATAAAGACTTCAGGGATGGTTCAAGAGGAATTCTCACCTGGGCCGAGGTAACAAATGGTAAAATTTCAAGACCTTCGCTTGAATTGTTGACTCCAGCTATGAATTTGGCTAAGCAATTAGGAAACGGCACCAAAATAATGACTTTGATTATAGGTAAAAGCGTGAAGGCTTTGGCTCAAACGCTTATAGAACACGGTTCGGACGAGGTTATTTTTGTTGAGAATGATAAGCTTGAAGAATACCTCGTTCTGCCATTTTCATCTATTTTTGAACAGGTGATAAAGGTGAGAAAACCTGAAATAGCTCTTTTTGCTGCAACTACTTCCGGTCGCGAGTTGGCTCCCCGCATCGGCATGAAAACCGATAGCGGTGTTACTGCAGACTGCACCGGGCTTGAAATAGGCGAGTACATCGATAAAAAAGAAAAAGTAATTTATACACCTATTCTCGAATCAAGGCGTCCGACGTATGGCGAAAGCAAACTTGCCACTATTCTTGGTTTTGTTTGTCCCCAGATATCAACGGCAAGAGCCGGCACATTTGAAGTTCCTGCGCAAAAAATAGGACGAAAAGGTATTACTACCAGTTTCGAACCTGTTTTGAAGGAAAAAGATTTTGTTGTTGAAATCCTGGAAACAGTGAGAGGCGAAGGCGGGTTACAAAATCTTTTCGAAGCCGATGTAGTAGTTTCGGGCGGCAGGGGAACAACCGTTGACAATTTAGGACTGGTAAAAGCACTTGCGAAAGCTTTGGTTAGCCAGGGTGTTAATGCCGAATGGACGTCGAGTCGCCCGGTAGTGGACGAAGGAGTCGCCGAATATGCCAGGCAAGTCGGACAAACCGGTAAAACCATTCGCCCGAAGGTTTACATTGCCATTGGTATATCCGGGGCTATTCAGCATATTGCCGGCATGAAAGAATCTGAAAAAATTATCGCCATCGACCATAACCCGAAAGCACATATTTTTCATAATGCTGATTTTGGAATCGTAGGGGAATACCAGGATATTTTGCCGGAATTGATTGAAAGGGTGAATGCAGGATTTACATTCGGTATTGAGGTCAAGAAGAAATAATCTTCAGCCATAACAGGCAATTTGATTGATTACTTAATTTTGTATTGCGTTTGGAATATTTTCCAAGCCGCGTCCGCTATGTTTGCACTCCTACTGGTGTAAACCTTATTTCCTGATGTATTTTGTTCAAATATTCCATTTCTCCAGACCATAGCACCAATTTTCAAATTAACTCATTCTCAAATTTTCAAATTATTTGCTTATCTTGTAGCCAAATCCCTGATTAATTTTTAATCATGTCATCCCGCTACATCCTTTCTACCACTCCTGAAGACATAGTGTCCAAATTCGCTCTTCCACCTCAATCCGTTATTGTTGAGAATAACTACAATATCTCTCCCGGCCAGTTTGCACCGGTCATCACGAACGAAAAACCTCGCGAAATCCAGCTCTTTAAATTCGGATTGACCCCTTTCTGGGCTAAATCCGAGATGAATCTTATCAACGCCCGCACCGAAGGCGATTTCAACAAAGACGACAACCCCACATTCCGCGGAGCTGCAGGAATCATTCTAAAAAAAGCTTTCCGCAAACCCATTCGTTCCCAACGCTGCATAGTCATTGCCTCAGCCTTTATCGAAGGACCTTCAAATGTTGGTCTCTCAAAACCCTACCTGGTATACCTCCGCAAGCACCAGAACCCATTTGCCATGGCAGGAATATGGGATACCTGGCTCAATCCCAAAACAGGTTTTCCCGAAAACTCCTTCTGCATCGTAACAATCACCGCAAACAGCTTACTCCGCCATATCGGTAATACCCGCATGCCTGTCATTCTTACTGACAGTGAGGCCAAACGATGGATCAATTCAGGAACAGAATTATCCCGTATCACCGCAATGCTCCGCCATTACGATTCCACGTTAATGAATGCCTATCCCATCGATCCGAAGATTAAAAACCCTTGTGAAAATGATAAGCAATTAATACAGCCCACCGGTGACAGGTTATTGCTTGAAGAAAAACCTCAGATTATTCAGCTTCCTTACACATCAGGATTTCACCAGGCAAAAAAGGCTCAAAAGGACAAAGAACCTACTTCCACAATGGCGGAGAGATTAGAGGCCGCAAAAGCAAAAGAAAGCCAGGCACAGGACAATAAACCATCCGCCAAATTTAATGCGCTAAAATAAACAGTACCACCCGTGACTTTTAATAAAATTAGATGAACTTTGAAGATTGGTTTTACAATAATTCAAGATCAAGAATCAACGATTCTTTATTTTTGTATAATACTGAATACCAATGCCTTATACCAAACTTTGCAAATCGCCAATCAGTGCCCCCTTTTCTTTCTTTTGGAATTATTTACTTGCAAATGTCAACAAAATGAAAAAGCTATACATCCGGATTTCCTTTCTGATTTTCCTGTATTTCCCTTCGGGATATACTTTCGCACAGCAGCTTAGCTTCGGAATAGTGACCGATATTCATTTCGCTGAAATACCGAAAAGCGGGACCCGTAGGTATACCCAATCACTTGATAAGTTAAAGGAATGTACTGCCATTATGAATGAGCAGAAGGTCGATTTCCTGGTTGAACTGGGCGATTTCAAGGATATGAGCCAACCTCCCGATGAACAGAAAACGCTGGGATTCCTGAAACAGGTTGAGGAGGTATTCTGCAGTTTCGATGGCCCGCGATACCACGTTTTGGGCAACCACGATGAAGACTGCATTTCGAAAGAGGAGTTTCTCTCCATCTGCGGAAACAGCGGAATTGACACTAAAAAATCATACTACTCTTACAATTCAGGAGGTTTTCATTTCGTGGTACTTGATGCCAATTATGATTCAGCAGGTCAGGATTTCGACCATGGCCACTACAACTGGGGCGATCCCAACATCCCTGAAAAGGAGATGAAGTGGCTGGAAGATGATTTGAAAGAATCGAACGAGTCTGTTATTATTTTTATTCACCAGTTGCTCGACGGGGCTGCATCTTACCAGGTAAAAAACGCTGCGCAGGTGCGTGCCGTACTCGAAAACAGCGGAAAGGTGAAATGTGTTTTCCAGGGACACTATCACGAAGGCAACTATTCGGAAAATAACGGCATACCCTACTATACCCTGCGCAGTCTTGTAAGAGGCAGATATCCCTGGGGCAGCAGCTATGCAATTGTAACGGTATCAGCTGAAACAATAAAAATACGCGGATTCAGAAAAGCAAAATCCCTGACTCTGGAATCAGGGATCAGCACTAAATAATTTGTTAATAGGTGGCAGAAAAAGTGCTCACTCATTCATGTGAACTTCTTACCTCTTTTTTTGTATTCTTTGTCCTCCGGGTATCACCCATTTAAAGGAGACAGCCATCAAACAAAATCATGATTTTGAAAAAACTGCGTTTTCATCATCACCTTGTCACCCTTCTCCCTGTCGCCTCTTCTAAAATCCCAGGACTAGAAAGGCAAATCGTCTTCAACAGGACTGGCGTTGAAAGAGGACGATGGTTCTGTAGGTATCTGGGGCGACGTTGTATAGGTTGTTGCAGGTGCAACCGAACCTTGTTTTTCGACTTTCCAGGCCCTTGCTTCAGTGTACCAGCGGGCATTGTATTCCTTGCTTTCGATATCAAAAAATACTTTCACCGTTTCATTCACAGCTAATCCAGCCTGGTCGATTTTGTCACCCCAAAGGGAGAAACAAATTTTCTTAGGGAACTGTCCGTCAGCAATTTCGATGATAAATTCCTGCTTACGCCATTCGCCATTTTTGCCTTGCCCGGTCACCAGTGGCAACAACTGGGCTATTTTTCCAATAATTTCCATATCTCTGTTTTTCTGATTTTGATAGTGCGAAAATAGGATAAAAAAAGATTTGCCGGGGTAGTTGTTTAAAACTATTTTACACCATCAAAGCATCTCCTGATTGTTTTTCCTGAAATCCGAAAGAATTTTCATTGCAAATTAATTTACATCAATCTGGAATATTTTCATTTCCTTATGAATGAATCATAATCAATATAATCCTTGTATTGTTTCGGTCATGCACAATGCAAGTCTCTAACAATTAGAAATTTGCCTAAGATAAGATTATAGCTTTTTTAGGCACCTTCAATGTTGATTGTTTAATTGTAGCACTTTTCTATAATAAATTCCGTTCTCGGTTTTGATTTTCAGAATCAATAATCCATTTCCCATAGTTGGGAGTGTTATCAGGACGGGTTGCATAAATGACTGTGCTGTATTAAAACTGGCTATTAGCTTTCCTGAGTAATCAAGTACCTGCACATTTTTTATTGGTTTTTCACATGAAACCGAAAACTTGTCAGAAAAAGGATTTGGCTTTACCTGAATATCAATTCCCTGTTGTTCAGTAATACCGTAATCATCAATTACTTCTACCAAAAGCGTGTCGGTATTGACACAATTATTGTTTATCACTTCACACCAGAAGGTATGCATACCCAATGAGAGCAGAGAACCTTCGAGTAATAAAGAATTGGTTTCGGCTCCGTTCGACCATGTGTATTTATCATATCCGGACGCAACCGAAAGTTGCAGTGTAAGGCTTTGTTTCAAGGTTGTATCCTTTCCCAAATCAACGAAAGGGAAGGAAAGGATGACTACATTCAGCGAATCTTCCATAAAGCAACATGCGTCAGTCCAAGCCGTAAGTTTGTATTTCCCGGTTTTAGTAACCAACAGGTTTTTTTGATTTCCTTCACCCCCGTTCCACAAATAATGATCAAAGCCTGTCGGACCAAGGATTTCAAACTGCCCGCATACGGTGGTATCATTGCCAAGATCAAATTCTTGTTTAGCATTTGCCAGATATGCAATAAAAATGCCTTGCCAGGCCGGTGCACTTTTTGAAACAAGGGTATCGTTACCAAAATATGCTGTTCCTCTGTAATTACCCGAAAGCAAAATGTTATCGCAATTATCGAAGTCGATGTTGGTTGAATGCACATCGCCCGAAGCAATGGCCGGATACTGGTTCAGCAAGGTTCCATCAGGAGCAAAACTCAGAATATAACTCTGAAAAACTCCGGTATAATTGGTAAAAGTGGTATCTTTTAGTTTCAACTGGTATGAAAAATCGAAGGCGGCAAAAAGAGTATCATGCAAGGGTTTCATATTCAAATCCCAAAGATTACTAAGTCCGCCGACGCTTTCGTACCATGCAACATTTCGTTGTGCATCGAGTTTGCCGATGATGCAGTTGCCGGAATACTTAGCAGGGATTGTCGTATTGCCAATTGTAAGTCCGTCAGAAGCTGTAATCCGGAAGAAAAGTTCATTCTCCGAATTGACACCGGTAATAAATAAGGCCGCCGTATTATTGGTTATATTTACAGTTGATGCATCAACTAAAGAATCGTTGCTATCGTAATGCAGAAAATAATAATCGTAATTCGAGGTTTGTGGGATATAAACGGGTTTATTATCGACATATAAACTATCATAAGTGATTCCCGTCAAATACCTGTGGTTATTTTCTGCTATTATCTCCTCATCCACATAAGCTTGATTTGCATGAATAGTATTGTGCGATAGTATTTTCCCATCGAGATCAATATTAAAGAAGACAAAATTTTCCTGGTCTTTAGGGAAATACAATGTATCCTGGCCAAAACAATACAGTGTGGTTGGATTAGGTGATGCCCATGATTGGGGGTAGACTGTATATGAAATATGGCCGTTGCGCATGATTATATTCTGGAAAGTCACATAATGCTCGCAACCCATCACTTTCGCCCATTTCATTTTTAAACCGGAATCAAATTTAACCAGGAAAGTCGAAGGCCCTTCATAATAGGGTAAAGGCAAATGATTGATAACCGTATCACCGATAAAAACACGAACGGAAAACTCTCCACCAATATAAATGTTCCCGATTGAATCCGTAACCAGTTTCATTCCCCACATCGAACTACCGGTAGACATCGGCGAGTAAAAATCTATCTGGTTAAGCAACTTACCCTGCTTGCCCAGTTTTACCACCAAACTATTATGAGCATAATATTGCTGATGATAATAGGATTGACCGCCAACAGTAAGACTATCGCTATACAAAATTGCGAAATAGTTATTTCCAAATTTATCTGTGCCCAATAATCGGGTCGATTGATTGATGCCTGAACCCCCAAATGCCCATTTCCAATCCTGCGCAAGTGCTTTCGCTGATAAAAGAATCACATTGGTAAAGACAATGAATAAGATAATAAATTTTGCGTTTTTCATACAATCATAGATTAAAGCCTTATGAACTTCTGTGAATAAATACCTTGATTTGTAATACTTTGTATAAATAACAAACCTTTTGGGAAAGTTCCTGTTTGAATGATGTGACCGTTCCTAAAGTCGGTCCCGCTGCTACTTTTATATAAACAGATTCCTTGTGAGTCGAAAATGGATAATAAATTAATGGTGCATTCGCTTTTTACTTCAATCTTTTCGGTGCAAGGGTTTGGCCACACTGTAAGTTCGTTGTTATTAACTGAAGAATTATCATCCTGTAACGAGGTAATAATACCCTCCTGGTTAGCTTTAAGTACCAATACATCCTTTCCGCCATAACCGTAATTTGATGCAGCACTTCCGGTGAAAATGTACCCACTGTCGGAGGCCGGTATTGATGCATTAAAAATCGAGTTCTGATACTTCGAAGTAATAAATGCTGACCAAAACAGGTTACCGTCGAGGTCGGTTTTTGCAACGACGGCCGTGTCGGTGTAAATACCGCCGGTAATAGTGTATTGGTTTGAGTTGGTGCGGAAAACCGAATATATACCCTTAGCAAAATCATAGAACTGAGTCCAGGCAATATTCCCGTTTTGATCAGTTTTCATGAGGAATGGATAAAAATCACGGTTCATAAAGTCGGAATAAGCATCATAGCCTGCAATAATGTAGCTGTTGTCGGGGTTTTGCAAAACATCAGTGAAATGTCTCCGGGTATAATCAGTACTTGGGTATTCTTTTATCCAGGTTGCTACTCCGCTAGTATCAGTTTTTATTAGAATACCATGAACAAAATCTATTCCGCCATCAACATAATTGTTTCCACAAACCATATACCCATTGTCTGATGTTCTCATAATCTTTTGGCTACGATAATCATCAAAATAATAATTTCCGCCGTAGGACCTTCGCCAAATTTCATTGCCGGTTTTATCAGTTCTGATAATAAAGATATTTTCCACGGGCCAGCCTGAAATACCACAAAAGACAATTCCGGAATCCGGAGTATTGATAACAGATCGTATATAAGGATCAATATTCAGATTATAGTTCTTTGCCCACAACCTCTTACCATTATCATCATATTTATGTAATGAAATGTATGAAGTGTCGCATGAGCAATTAAATCCAACAACAAATGAATGATCTAAGGCTTCGATGCCAATGGTGCCCCAATCGGAGATTTCCGGGCTAAGATACGACCGTGTCCAGATCGTGTCACCGTTTTCGGTAAGACGGAGAAGGTATAAGTCAGGATAAGTGGTATAAAAGTTGGAGGTAGAACCACTTACAAGATACCCACCCGAAGAGCATCGGGTGACTGAATACCCTTCATCATTATCCATTGATCCATAAAGTCGCTGGAAAGTGGGCTGGCAAAATCCATTGTTGTTGATACTTGTGGAGAGAATTAATACACCTGTGAAAAGAAATCCTCTAAAAATAGCATTAATGCTTACTAAAAATCGTTTCATAACATATATATAAAATCAATCAAAGGTAATGACATAATATTCAAGTGTAGTACATTTATTTAATTTATTTCAAAATGTATTTACTGGCTTAAAATACTTAATGTCAATATAATACGAAAATATAAAATACAAAGACTCTCTTTAGTTGATTCGCTTATCAATGAGAATTTTCGAATTTGGTAACAAGGAGGAGTGAGTAATAGGATATCACGATAAGTTAGTTATTTGATGCAAAGACAAATGAATAAAACACTTCAATGACATGCCATGGTGAAAAGAGACATCTTCTATTACTGATAGAATTAACGTATTTTTGTACGGTTGTGTTAGAAGGATTCTAACTTAAGCAAATGAAACAATCACATACATTTAATAAAAGCCGAAACTTGTGCTAAAAACAATTAATTGGTTTACATACCTGTGGTTAAGTATGTTAATACCAAGATTCAAACTGAAGAAACTGAACAGGCAGGGAAAAATAGCCGAAAGAGATGCCTGTGCGCACGAAATTGCCCGGAAATGGGCACAATCGGGTCTTGCTATGAATGGCTCCTCGATACAAGTTATCGGAACCGAAAATGTGCCAAAATCCGGCGGAGTGCTTTTTGTTTCCAATCACCAGAGTAATTTCGATATTCCTATCCTGATCGGGCATGTTCCGCGTGATAAGGGTTTTATTGCTAAACTGGAGTTGTTAAAAGTTCCCACTTTCAGCCGTTGGATGAAGTACCTCGGCTGCATTTTTATCGACAGGAACGATCCCCGCCAGGCACTTACAGCCATAAACCAGGCTGCCGAACGTTTGAAGGAAGGACATTCGCTGGTAATATTTCCCGAGGGAACCCGCAGTGCTGACGGAAATGTTGGTGCGTTTAAGGCCGGAGGCCTCAAGTTAGCATTAAAGGCAAATGTGCCCATTGTGCCGGTAACCTTTAACGGATCAAAGGATATTATGCCTAAAGGCAGTTCGATGATCAAATCGGCCAGGGTGAATGTTATTATCTCTCCACCGCTGATGCCGGAAGAATTTAAAAAAATGGACTCGAATGAACTCTCCGACAAAGTAAGAAATATTATCATCTCCAATCTCTGAAAGAAGCAGCATTCTATTGAATATCAATACATTAAAATATTTGGCATATCTATACTCTCTAAGTTTCCTTTTCCGTAATCTGTCAATAGAATATATTTTAACTTTGAGCATAATCTGTTTGTCCATTTATGAGCGAACTTATCATACATAATCATCGGAGAATCAACAACTAAATCTTTATGAAAACCAGGCACAACCTTCTTCTGCTCGCAGTATTTTCAGTCGTCATGCTTAATTCATTTACAGCTACAGAGTCCACTGACCAAAAAGTGGAAAAGCTTTTATCGCAACTCACGCTGCAGGAGAAGATTTCGCTTATTCACGGGAACACCTATTTTACAACACCGGCTATTCCACGATTAGGCATTCCTGCACTCCATCTTTCGGATGGCCCATGCGGCGTAAGGGAGGAGAATGCGCCCGACAGATGGGGGTCAGCTAACTGGACAAACGATGCCACAGCTTATTTCCCATCGCTCACATCGCTGGCATCCACCTGGAATACGGAGCTTGCGACCGAATTCGGGAATGCGTACGGCGAAGAAGCAGTTGTGAGGGGTAAAGATATTATGCTTGCTCCCGGCTTAAATATTAACCGGACGCCGCTCAACGGCAGAAACTGGGAATATATGAGCGAAGATCCGTATTTAACTTCGCGCATAGCAGTGAATTATATAAAAGCGGTACAGTCGAAAGGAATTGCAGTTTGCGCCAAGCACTATGCTTTGAACAACCAGGAATTCGAAAGGGGAACCATCAATGTTGAAGCTTCGGAAAGAGCCTTGCGCGAAATCTACCTGCCTGCTTTCGAGGCTTCGGTAAAAGAGGGCGAAGTACTGAGTGTAATGGGTGCATACAATAAATTCAGGGGCAGGTTTGCCTGCCAGAATCCCTATCTTTTGCAGGATATTTTAAAAGGCGAATGGGGCTTTCGCGGCCTGGTTATGTCCGATTGGGGAGCCGTTCACAACACCTTGGAGGCAGCTAACAGCGGACTTGATCTTGAAATGTACCCGATAGATGGTAAAAAGGATTATTACATGGGGCAGGCCCTGCTTGAAGAAATAAAAGCCGGAACTGTTGACGAAAAAGCGATTGATGATAAAGTAAGACGAATTCTGTATGTAATGCTAAAGCTGAATATCATGGGTAAAGCAGAACCCGACACCACCGGTATGGCATCCCTGCTGGGTACACCCGATCGGGCAAAAACAGCCCTGAAAATTGCCGAGGAATCTGTTATTCTGCTCAAAAACAAGCAGGCTCTTCCCCTCAATTTGAAAAACATCAAAACCCTTGCTGTAATTGGCGATAATGCAACGCGCAAACATGCCCGTGGCGGTGGAAGCACCATCATCAAGGCGAAATACGAAATCACCCCGCTCGAAGGATTACAGAGCAGGTTGGGTAATTCGGTAAAAATCAACTTTGTGCAAGGGTATAATGCATCCAAAAACTTCAAATCCGTAGACAAGTCACTGATCGCAGAAGCGGTAAAAACGGCAGCTTTGGCTGATGCCGTGCTGATTTTCGGAGGCTTGAACCACCAGCCTGGCCTCGATTGCGAAGGTGACGACAAACCCGATATGAAGCTTCCTTTTGGACAGGATGAACTCATAAAAGCCGTGATAAAAGCCAATCCAAATACAATTGTGATTATGATTGCCGGTAGCCAGGTTGAAATGGGATCCTGGATATCGGATGTGAAAGGCTTGCTTTATACCAGTTACCTGGGAATGGAAACAGGAACGGCTCTGGCCGAAGTGCTTTTTGGTGATGTAAATCCTTCGGGAAAACTCTCTTATACCTTGCCGTTTAAACTCGAAGATTCACCTTCCTTTGTACTGGGCGAATACCCCGGGAAAGATGGTGTTGTTAATTATAAGGATGATATTTGGGTGGGATACCGCTATTTTGATACAAAAAACGTAAAACCATTGTTTCCCTTCGGTTTCGGATTGTCGTACACCACATTTGCATACACAAATTGCAAAGTTGATTTAATACAGAAAACGGATCCACTGAGTTGTGTGGTTTCATTCGAGATTAAAAACACCGGGAACCTTGAAGGAAAAGAAATTGCACAGGTTTACGTAAGGGATTTGGAATCGGCATTACCCCGCCCGACGAAAGAACTGAAAGGCTTTGCAAAAGCCAGTCTGAAAGCAGGTGAATCAAAAACCCTGAAAGTTACCCTGGATAAAAGAGCCTTCCAGTATTACGACCCGGCAAAGAAACAATGGGTGCTCGAACCCGGCAAATTCGAAATACTTATTGGTTCATCTTCCGACAATATCTTGCTAAAAGAACAGATTGAACTATAGCAAAGCGCCGCAAGGAGATTGCGGATTGGGGATTGGGGATTGCGGACAAGCGAACGCCGATTACATTCAGGCAGACGCTGATTACAAGCAAGCAATCGCCGATTACAAGCAAGCGAACGACGATTGCAAGCAAGCGAACGACGATTGCAAGCAAGCAAACGCCGATTACAAGCAAGCAAACGCCGATCACAAGCAAGCAAACACCGATTACAAGCAAGCAAACGCCTTTTATCTGAAAGCGGGTGCAGCCTAAATTCAGTTAAGCTCCTTTTATAAAAATCTATCACGGTTTGGCTGGGAGCAAGCTCTGTTTACTGTTGATATTTTGACATTTTAAAAAAAATATTCGTCTGCTATTTTCAACATCTGAAATATTTTTATATTTGTATTACTCTATTTCGCTTTTTAATAAATACCAATTCATATACTAATTCATTTTTAAAAAATCGGACTATGAACCAGCTACAAGAAAGCAAAAACAGCACGTACAAAACACTGGATGAACTATTTACCGCTAACTCGGCCACGGTAACGGCTTTGCCAGGTGGCGACCGGCACGTTTGCGAATTCAGGGAAAACTGCACTGAAATTGTCTCCCTTGCTGCCAGGCAGGGTGTTGATAAAAGTGGCCTGGCAGACACCAAGGAAATAAAGCGTGAGGCAGCCATTGTTGCCGGGCTTGATATGGCAAAGCGGATTGTGGCTTACGCTACCATTGAGGAAAGCCCTACGCTTATAAAGGAAGCAAAGGTGACTGAAACGGAACTCCGCAGGCTTGCCGACACCAAACTAGCACCTAAACTTATGGCTGTGGTTACACTTGCCACTACTCATGCAGCAAATTTGGTTGATTATGGCGTTACGGCTGAATTAACTACAAAATTGGGCGATGCCATAACGGCCTATGCCGCAGCCGTGCCACAACCCAAGTTGGGTATTGACGAAACAAAGCAGGTTACGGCTGCACTTGAAGGTTTTTTTAAGAAAAACGACCTTATTTTACATAAGATGGATGCACTGGTTGAACTTGAAAAAGTCGGCACCCCTGTATTCTTCCAATCGTATAAAAACCTGCGTAAAGTTGTTGTTACAGGAAAAGGCACGCTTGCACTGAAAGGCCTGGTTAAAGATGCTGCCACAGGCGAAGGCATACCGAACGCGGATGTGCTGATAATATTAGCGGACGACGGCAGGATAAAAACCGGCTCCGAATTAGCTAAACTTATGAAACGCACTGCTGCCAAAGGCAATTTCACCCTTAAAACATTGCCCGAAGGTAATTACAAACTTACCATTAGTAAACTTGGGTATGTTACACAGGTTAAAACGATAAATGTGGTTGACGGCGAATTGTGTAACGTGGTGGTTGATTTGGTGAGTGAGTAAGGAGTTTTGAGAGATGAGTGATGAGTTGTGAGAGATGAGTAAGGAGTTATGAGAGATGAGTAAGGAGTAAGGAGAAAGGAGAAATCCCTGCGGCTGAGAGGTGGCGGGGATTTTTTGTTGATAGGCATTAAAAATAAGAGTTCCCAAACATCTTGTTTAGCTATCTTTGCGAACCTAGGGATCTGAATATTTAAGGATTATGATAAACAAAGAGATTTTTAAACAACTATTGATATCACTCGGTTTTGAGTTAGAAAGTAATGTTTATACTAAGCATTTTCCTAAGGGAGATTTTTATTTGAAAGCCGATTACAATACGAATGAGCTTATCTATCCTGAAGATAAAGGGTTTAAAATAAATGAACGGCAAACCTGCAACTTTGCTTCTTTTGAAAATTTTGTTGTTTTCGAATGCGTTCATCGTTTATTTAGTAAAGGATATAAGCCTGAACATATAGAACTTGAACCTAAATGGAAAGTTGGACATGGACCAAGTGGTGGGCGTGCTGATATTTTTGTAAGAGACCAACAAAACAAACCTCTTTTGATAATTGAGTGCAAAACGGCAGGACGTGAGTTTGAAAATGCCTGGAAAGATACCCAGGTGGATGGTGCTCAGGTATTCTCCTATATTGAACAGGAAAAAGATATTGAATTTGTATGTCTCTATGCCTCTGATTTTGATGAGAAGACAAACACAATAAATATTGAACACCGGATTATTTCGCATAAGGACAACGAAATAATATTAACGGATGATCCCAAACTTAAAAGTTTCAAAGATGCTAAGAATGTAAAGGAACGGTTTAAAGCTTGGAAAGATACATATCAACTGGAATCAACAGAACAGGGAATTTTCGAGGAAAACATACAGGCATACCAGATTGGTAAGAATAAGTATACGCTTGCCATCGATACAAAAGTGTTGGATACCCTGAACATTAAAGGCAAGTATCACCAATTTCGCACCATACTCAGAAAATATAATGTTTCACGACGCGAAAATGCCTTTGAAGTATTAGTGAACCTGTTTCTTTGCAAGATTGTAGATGAAATTGAAAATTCAGCTGAGCTCAAGTTTTATTGGAAGGGTATTGCCTATGATAATTATTTTGACCTTGTCGACAGGTTACAGGAACTCTACAAAATTGGAATGGGTAAGTTTTTGCACCAGGACATCGTATATGTAAGCACTAAGGAGATTGACGACGCATTCTGGGCGGTAAAGCAAAAACGGAATGCAACCAAACAAAGGATTAAGGAGATTTTCAGGGAGTTGAAATTTTATAAAGGACTTGATTTTGATTTTATAAAGGTGCATAACAAAGAGTATTTTAATAAAAATGCCAAAGTCCTTCTGGAGATTATTCAAATGTGGCAGGGCTTACGCCTGAAAACAAATGAGCAACACCAGATACTGGGCGATATGTTTGAATACTTTTTAGATAACGGCATAAAACAAACAGAAGGGCAATTCTTCACTCCAATTCCGATTTGTAAATTTATCGTTATGTCGCTTCCTTTGGAAAGCCAGCTCGAAAAAAGCAACGAAACACTAAAAGTGATTGACTATGCATGCGGCGCAGGCCATTTCCTTACCGAATATGCCTTGCAAATAAAGCCTTTGGTTAAGCAGTACAAACAAGTTGAACCTTCGGAGTATTATAAAAACATTTATGGAATTGAAAAAGAAGACCGCTTAGCCAAAGTGGCTAAAGTTTCGGCATTTATGTATGGGCATGAAGAAATTAACATCATTGACTCCGATGCTTTAGCAACCCATCCAAAAATAAAAAATGACAATTTCGATGTGCTGATAGCCAATCCTCCTTTCGCGGTTGAGGATTTTTTAATGACTCTGGAAGATACAGAACGGGAAAAATACGAACTTCTAGATACCGTCTCGGATCTTGGCAATAAGAATATACAATGTTTCTTTCTGGAGCGGGCAAAACAGCTTTTAGCCGGTAATGGAGTGGCCGGAATTATAGTGCCTAGCTCAATACTATCCAATTCGGATACCATGCATATTGCAACACGTGAAATACTCTTAAAGTATTTTGACTTTGTAAGTATTGTTGAACTGGGAAGTGGTACGTTTGGTAAAACCGGAACCAATACTGTTATTTTGTTTCTCAAGAGAAAAGCCCAACTCCCGGAACCTGCCGTTCATTTCTGGAACCGGACTCTAGATTTCTTTGATAATTGGGCTGATGAAGAGAAATCGGGAGGGGGAGCATACTTAGACATAGATGTGGTGAAAAGATATTGTAAGCATATTGATATTCCGTTTGATGATTACAGGTTGCTGCTTGTTGCCAATACACAACCTATAAGCAAGTTAACGGTATTGCTACAGTATGAAATGTTTAAGGACTATACCCATGATTTTGACAAAAGCACCGAAATAATCAACCTTAAAGACAGCTTTAGAAAGAAATTAGTTGACTTGCCTAAGACCATTTTAACGGAATTGCGAAAAAAGCAAAAGGAGGATAAAACACAGTATTCAGAAGCTGATTTGCAACGGTTAGTGCAGTCCGACATAGCAGGACGACGAATTAGGTTGCAAACCGAACAGCAAGTTGAGCTGGATAAACGATTCTTAAAATACTTGCTTGATATCGAAAAAAGCAAGCTCTATTACTTTATGCTGGCAGATAGCAATTCGCAAAAAGTGCTGATTGTGAAAAGCCCATCAGAAAATAAAGAACAAAAGCAGTTTTTGGGTTATGAGTGGAGCGGTGCAAAGGGCAGCGAGGGCATTAAATACAATGGCGGCGAAACCATATATGATATTGTAACACCCATGTTCGATCCCCTAAACCGTAGCAATGCCAATAAAATAAACTTCCTTATTCAACAGAATTATCAAGGTTTGCTCTCAAATATTCCGGATGAATTACAAGCCTTTGTTACAATTGCAAAATTGGAAGATCTTCTTGATTTTTCGCGTAAGGATATCAACAAGGCAATTTCGCTAACACCAAAGAAAAATTTTGTCATTGAATCTAAATGGGACCTTGTGAAATTGGGAGAAATAGCTGAAATTCAATCAGGAGGAACGCCAAGTTCAGTTGAGCCAAAATTTTGGGATGGGGAAATAAACTGGGCAACCTTAGTTGATACAAAAGAACGATATCTCTACTCAACTCAAAGAAAGATAACGAGTGACGGTTTAAAAAACAGTAGTGCAAAATTATTGCCGGTCAATACTGTGATTTTTTCGAGCCGTGCTACTATTGGAGAAGTTTCCATTGCAAAAGTTGAAACATCAACGAATCAAGGATATAAAAACTTTATTTGTGATGAGTCAAAAATAAAACATGAATTTCTGTACGAAGCTCTTAAATATTATTCTGAGGATATTGCTGCATTAGCAGGAGGAATGACGTTTAAAGAAGTATCAAAAACTGAACTTTCAAACTTTCGGATTCCATTACCACCTCCATCAGTTCAGCAACAAATCGTCTCTGAATGTGAGACAATTTATAATACCGCAATTGATGCAAAAAAGGAAATTGATGATTCAAAAAGGAAAATTGAGGAATTGGTTGAAGCCGAATTTGAAAACGCTCCTGAAAAGAAAATTTCGGAGATAGCCTTTATTAATCCTTCTAAAACCGAAATCAGAAAGGTAGATGAAGATACTATTGTTTCATTTGTTGAAATGGCTTCAGTAAGCGAAAGGGGATATATAGTTTTTAAAACAGACAGACCATTAAAAGAATTAAAAAAAGGCAGTTACACTTATTTTGCTGATAATGATATTATTATTGCGAAGATAACTCCGTGCATGGAAAACGGAAAGTGTGCTCTGGCAATAGGTTTGACAAATGGTATTGCGATGGGAAGTTCCGAGTTTCATGTTATCAGAACAAAGGGAGAGGTCTTAAGCAAATACCTGTTTTCTATGTTAAACCGTGAGAAAGTGAGAAAAGAGGCAGAACAGAACTTTACAGGAGCAAGCGGTCACAGAAGAGTTCCCGCATCATTTTATGAAAGCTATAAAATCCCTGTACCCTCGCAAAAAGAACAAGCTCAATTGGTTAAAAAGATAGAAATTTTAGAGCAAAAAATTGTGGATTGCGAGGTAGTTATTAGTGGCGCCACAGAACAGAAACAAGCGGTAATGAAGAAGTATCTTTGAAATTGGGAATAAGACAAATGCATTACCATACTGATATTGCTTAATTGTCTATAATAAGAACGAATCAGGTAAAAATAACTACATTTGATTGATCAAAATATTTAGAAAAATGCGTTTTGAATTGCCCTACCGTGTAT
Source organism: Bacteroidota bacterium (assembly GCA_037142075.1). Classification (GTDB taxonomy): domain Bacteria; phylum Bacteroidota; class Bacteroidia; order Bacteroidales; family UBA4417; genus UBA4417. Next base: position 56,341 of record JBAXBJ010000013.1, on the reverse strand, counting down.
GTAGTGATTTTGAAGGATACAGTTATTTGGCCAGCCTGAATAAGTTGTCATCAGAATTATTATTCGACGTTATTATCCTTGATTTTAAAGACAATACGTGGTTCGAAGCTAATCTATGTGCCATTCTTGGAGCATTGTTTAGCAAAGCACAGGATAACTTCAATAATATTAAGTTCGAAAACGTCCCGGGCAAACAGCGGGATATCCTAAGCAGAAATCATTTTCTGGCATCTTTTGGAGGCGAAAAGATAGAAGACTTTAATAATACAACGATAAAATACCGGAAAAACAGGTTAACGGATGAAAAGCTGATACATCATTTCTTATCGAACGATCTCCTGGGAAAACAGGAATTCCCTAAACTCAGCCCTTTGGCTCATAAAGAAATTGAACGAAGCATTTTTGAAATTTTTAGCAATGCTATTCTTCATGGAAGTTGCGAATTTGTTTATAGCTGCGGACAATATTTCCCTAGAATGGTTCCACCCAGAATTGATTTTACAATTGTTGATCTGGGAAATACCATTAAAAATAATGTTAACACGTTTTTAAACGTATCCTATACAGGGCAAGAAGCAGTTGAATGGGCAGTTGAAGAGAATCATTCCACAAAACCCATAACCGGCAATATACCTGGTGGTTTAGGATTAAAAATCATAACTGAGTTTGTACGCCTGAACAATGGCAAACTGCAGATTGTTTCTTCTGATGGATACTGGGAATCGAATAAAGGTAACATTATGTCGAAAACGATGCAAAATGAATTTCCTGGTACAATTGTTAATATAGAATTCAACCTTGATGATGCATCCTTTTATTATTTGAAAGAAGAGGTTATTGAAGAAATTAAATTTTAATTACTTTTGCAGCATGGGCAACGATAAATTCATTATCACAATTTTTGAAGAAGTCGGAGGAAATTCAGCCATCAGCGTTGAAGATGGGACGAATATTTTCCGCAAAATAGATGCAGCGATATCACAAGGGCTATCTGTTCAACTAGATTTCCAAAACATTGATCTTATAATTACAGCATTCCTTAATGCAGCTATCGGTCAATTGTATAGTAAATATTCCAGTGATGACTTGAATCAGAAGTTAGAACTTAAAAATATCAAACCTGAGGATACCAGACTATTTATTAAAGTTATTGAAAGAGCAAAAGATTTTTTTAGCCATCATACCGATTTTGAGGATACTGCAAATGAAATAATATATGGCAGCTAGAGTTATTGATGTAAAAACCTATACAGCAAAGGGATTAGATATTTTCTTTTTTGATAATAATATCTGGATGTACTTATTCTGTCCATTAGGAGAGTATAATAAGTCAAGACAGAAACACTACTCAGCTTTATTAAAAAGTGTTGATACTGCAAAGAGCACTATTTTTACTTCAAGTTTAATTCTGTCGGAATTTGCTAACCGCTATTTACGGATGGATTTTGCTTTATGGCTTAAGTCAAGCGGCTTTCCTGATGCGAAATTTAAAGATGATTATGTGGGCACTAAACGATATCTGGATACAGTGGCTGAGGTTAAAGATTCGTTGCGAAAAATAATAGCCCTTTGCGAAAAACAAACTGATAATTTCAATTCAATAACAATAGATAATATTCTAAATCATTTTGGAGACGTTGATTTCAATGACGGTTACTATATTGAATTAGCAACTATCAATAAATGGAAAATAGTGACTGATGACCAGGATTTTATAAAGTATACGAATCACAATTTAGAGATAATATCATTTGTAGCCTGAATCCGATTATTCATGTTTCGGATAAAAGTTGATTTACCTATTCCATTCGCTAACCTACCTTGCTACTGCGCGCATCCTTTCGCATGGCACTGCTAATTCGGGATTTCGATTTATAATTAACCATTTTCAATTAACGATTAACCATTTTCAATTAACGATTAACCATTTTCAATTGTCCATTATCCATTGTCCATTATCCATTATCACTTGCCCAAAACCCTTATCTTTGCCTGTACATTTTCACCACACATCAACCTATGAAATTTAGTGATATCGTTGGGCAGGAGCCTCTCAAACAGCGACTTAAACGCACTGTATCCGATAACCGTGTGAGCCATGCACAGCTTTTTCTTGGCCCTGAAGGTTCGGGCAAACTGGCACTTGCTTTGGCCTACGCACAATATATCAACTGCCGTAAGCGCACTTCCGAAGATTCCTGCGGCGAATGCCCTTCGTGCAGAAAATACAGCAAACTTATTCACCCTGACCTCCATTTCCTGTATCCGATCAACAGCACAAAAGATGTTGCCAGCGGAAAAGTACTGAGTAAAGAGTTTATCGCCCCCTGGCGCGAATTTGTGCTTCAGAATAATTATTATATTTCGTTGCCCGATTGGTACGAAAAGATTGGGATCGAAAAAAAACAGGGATTCATTAATGCCGAAGATGCCGATGGTATAAACCGCACCCTCGCTTACAAGGCTTACGAGGCTGAGTATAAAGTGATGATTATCTGGATGGTGGAAAAAATGAACCCCACCGCTGCCAACAAGCTGCTCAAAAACCTGGAAGAACCACCCGATAAGACGCTCTTTATCCTGATTTCCGAGAACCTGGAACAAATAATTGCTACCATTCAGTCGCGGGCTCAACTGATTAAGTTTCCCCGTTTATTGGATTCGGAAATACAACAGGCTTTAGAAATCCAGCACCAGGTAAACCAAACTGATGCACTGAAAATAGCCCGTCTTGCTGATGGCAATTACACCGTTGCATTGATGCTTGCTGGGAAAACCGGCTCGGGATCTGTATCGCTCAATGCCGAACTCGATCGCTTTGTTACTTTTCGAGAATGGATGCGGCGCTGTTTTACCATTGCCAGGGATCTGAAGGAATACGATAAACTGCAGGAAACGATTCCCCTGCTTATTGGCGACGGAAGCCGCGAAAAACAGAAGGAACTGCTGGCATACAGCCTCGAAATGTTCCGCATCTGCCTGCAATACCATGTTGGCAACCACCACCTGGTAAAACTGGATGGCGAGGAACTCGATTTTGTGAAAAAATTTTCTGCCTATATCCATCCGCAAAACATCGAAAAATTCGACGAAGAGTTTAACCGGGCCATCTTTCACATCGAGCGCAATGCCAATGCACAGATCGTTTTAACCGACCTCTCGCACCTCATTGCCAGGATATTGAAAATTCCGGCAGCAATTCAACTCAAAAAAGTGTAAATTTGTCACTTCATACTGCAACGGTGAATTCTTTTTTAGCTTTACCTTCCTGCGGGTTTATACTAATACATCAGTCGCTCCGTTACTCTTTCGCTTAAGATGGTGGAGAAAACATTTTTAATCAACATGGAAGAAAATATACAAATTAATATACCAAACAAGGAGCTTTTCGGGACCAGGGGTTGCTGTTCAAACAGTAATCCACTCATTGGCCGCGCGGGTGCCGAACAGAAATGCGCCAAATTAGCTACTTACGATTGGTTAAGTCAGTTACCCTTACCCGGCAGTACCGGCAAATTCGATTGTGCCGAGGTCAGGTTTAAAAACAATCATAAAGATTTTTTCCGCATACCATCCGGACTTTCGATTCATAATGGGGATATTGTTGCAGTTGAAGCATCACCCGGTCACGATATAGGTATAGTTACACTTACCGGTGAAGCTGCCAGGTTGCAGATGATACGTAAAAATGCAAATCCGACAAAAGAAGATATCCGGAAATTATACCGTAAAGCCAAACAGGCTGATGTGGATAAATGGATTACTGCGATTGCACACGAGCACGACGCCCTATATAAAACCAGGGTAGCGGCCTTAAAGCTTGGCCTTAAGATGAAAGTAAATGACATTGAGTACCAGGGAGATGGGACCAAAGCTATTTTCTATTACACGGCCGAAGACAGGGTTGACTTCAGGGACCTTATTAAAATACTTGCCGATGAATTAAAGATCAGGATCGAAATGCGACAGATAGGAATGCGACAGGAAGCCAGCAGATTAGGCGGACTTGGCTCCTGTGGCCGCGAATTATGTTGCTCGACCTGGATCAGTGGTTTTCATTCGGTATCCACTGCATCTGCCAGGGTTCAGCAACTTTCGCCTAACCCGCAGAAACTCGCCGGGCAGTGCTCGAAACTTAAATGTTGCCTCAACTACGAAGTGGAAGCGTATAACGATGCACTGAAGGATTTTCCCGACGAGAATTCGGTACTCAAAACCAAAAAGGGGGATGTGCTTTTACAAAAAATTGATGTTTTTGGTGGAACCATGTGGTTCGGCTATAAAGGAAAAGAGCACGAAATGTTCTCTCTCACTGTCGAACGGGTAAAAGAAGTTATTGCATTGAATAAATCAGGAAAGATTCCGGAAAAAATTGAAGATTTCACTATCAAGCAGGACAAAAAACCGGCAATCGGCCTGGTGGTGGCCAGCGATGACCTGTTCCGCTTTGATAAAAAGAAACAATCCCCTCACAAACCGGATAACAGATAGAATTCCCATGGGTTTCAAACATATCATAACCGGATTTTCGGTTTTACGGTTTTTTGCTTTTCTTATCGTTGTATCATTCATTGCAACATCCTGTGAAAACGGGGTATTCCATAATGAGTCGGCGCATTTGAAAAATGATGAATGGAAAGCCGGCGACACTTTGTTTTATACTTTTAACTCCAAAGATACATTGACGTCGTATGATTTTTATTTCGAGGTGCGCAACACCACGGATTACGACATGCAAAACCTCTATTTGTTTATCACAGCGTATTATCCGGATAATACTTTTTCGTGCGATACGGCCGAGTGCATACTGGCAGCTCCCGATGGCAAATGGTATGGAAAAGGCATGGGCAAACATAAGGATAACCGGTTTCTGTTCCGCAAAGGCGTGCGATTCCGTAAAGCGGGAAATTACATCATTGCCGTAAACCAGGCTATGCGTAAAGAAACCCTGAAAGGTATTTCGGATGTGGGCATTTTGATTAAAAAACAAGGGGATTAAGGATTAAACAATGCATTGAAATTTATCAAACAGATGAAAAAAAACCTGAATGAAGCCCAATGGGTTAAGTGGTACTGGAAATGGTATTTCATCGCACTGTTGTTTATTGCTTTGTTTTTTGCAGCCCTTACCGTTGGATGGTTAGGATTTATGCCTTCGTTCGAAGAACTCGAAAATCCTAAAAGCAAACTTGCTTCTGAAGTTATTTCGGCCGATCAGAAAGTGCTGGGCTCTTTTTACCTGGAGAACCGTTCGAATGTTCATTATTCCGAGTTGTCGCCCTGGCTGATAAAAGCCCTTATCGCAACCGAAGATTTTCGTTTCGAACAACATTCGGGCATCGATGGCAGGGCACTTGTAAGAGTTTTAATAGGAATGGTAACCGGCACAAATAAAGGAGGGGGAAGCACCATCACCCAGCAATTGGCTAAAAACCTCTTCCCTCGCGAGGAACACCATACCCTTTTTGGTACAGGCTTTGCAAAACTCAAGGAATGGATCACGGCCATAAAACTCGAACGCAACTATACCAAGGAAGAAATTCTTGCCTTGTATCTCAATACAGTCGATTTCGGCAGCCTGGCTTACGGTGTAAAATCAGCATCCAAAACATATTTCGACAAATCTCCTGCCGAACTTAACCTCCAGGAATCAGCCGTGCTGATTGGTTTGTTGAGAGCACCTTCGTATTACAGCCCGGTGCGCAATACGGAGCGCTCGAAAAAACGCCGAGAAGTGGTATTAAGCCAAATGGTTGAAAACGGGTATATTACAGATAGACAATACGACTCGGTACGTGTTCTGCCGCTCGACATGTCGCTCTATACACTTCAGGATCATAATAGCGGTCCGGGTACTTATTTCAGGGAATATCTGCGCGAATCTATGATGGCCGATAAGCCAGAAAAGGAAAATTATGACAGTCCTGACGATTTTATGGCCGATTCCGTGCGCTGGCTCCGCGATCCGGCTTTTGGCTGGGTAGCCAAAAATAAAAAGGCGGATGGTACTTACTACAATCTGTACAAGGATGGCCTGAAGATATATACTACCATCAATTCGCATATGCAGAAATATGCCGAAGAAGCCGTTACCGAGCACATGGCCAACGATTTACAGCCGGCCTTTTATAAGCACTGGAAAGGAAATTCTCATGCTCCGTACGACCTTTCGGATAAGAAAGAAATCAATAAAATGCTGGTCGCCTCCAAAAAGAGATCGGACAGATACAGGAGCATGAAAAAAGCCGGCATCTCGAACGACTCCATCGAACTGGCCTTTTCGACACCTATTCCGATGCGTGTTTTTTCGTGGAAAGGTGATATTGATACTGTTATGAGCCCGATGGATTCAATAAAATACCACAAATGGTTTTTACACGCCGGGCTGATGTCGATGGAACCGCAAACAGGCTACGTACGGGCGTATGTAGGTGGCATAAACTTCCGGTTTTTCAAATACGACCATGTTGTTGTGGCCCGCCGCCAGGTTGGATCCACGTTTAAACCTTTCGTTTACACAGTTGCCATGCAGGACGGGCAAATGTACCCTTGTTCGCAGGTGCCGAACGTGCAGTATACCATCATGGCAAATGGTGTGCCTTGGTCGCCGTCCAATTCGAGCGACTATAAAGAAGGGCAAATGGTCACGCTCAAAGAAGCACTTGCAAATTCAATCAACTGGATATCGGCATACCTGATCAAACGGTTTTCACCGGAGGCGGTGATTAAAGTGGCCCGGAAAATGGGTATTTTCAGCTATCTGCCGGCAGTTCCGTCCATATGCCTCGGCACTCCCGACATATCGCTTTACGAAATGACCGGGGCGATGAGTACTTTTGCAAACAAGGGAATTTTCATACAGCCACTTTTCATAACCCGTATCGAAGACAAAAACGGGAATGTGATCCAATCGTTTGTGCCTCACCAGGATGAAGCCATGAACGAAGAAACTGCCTACATGATGATAGGATTGATGAAAGGCGTGGTCGAAAGCGGTACGGGTTCGCGCCTCAGGGGCAAATATGGCCTGACCAATCCTATTGCAGGTAAAACAGGGACCACGCAAAGCAATTCGGACGGTTGGTTTATGGGGTTAACTCCCGACCTGGTTACCGGTGTTTGGGTGGGTGGCGACGACCGCACCATACGATTCCGCAGCACATCGCTGGGGCAAGGTGCCAATATGGCTTTGCCGATCTGGGCGTTGTATATGAAACGGATTTATAACGATAATTTATTGCAGTTGAACCGTGGTGATTTCGAAAGACCCGAAGGTCTGAAGGAAGACTATTTTAACTGTACTTCCTTCGATGCAAACAACCCCGGCGAGAGCACAGGAACTGACGATCAGGATAAATACTGAGAGCCTGGCCGCAACAATATCGACCTGATATCAAAAGTGCATATTTCTAAACACGGATATTCCTGTTTTTGTGCCATCACCGGTTGACAAATGATCAAATATAAAACAACAAGCAGGTATATTGTCCGGCAAAGGCAATTAGCATTTCTTAACATTCACATTTTAATCCTTTGCTGCCTCTTATCCGGTTTTTACTTTATCTTTGCTTCCTGAAAAAATAATCTGAACAATAGGGATAGCAGTAAAATCAGCTGATGTTGAATATTCACAGATTGATCCGGAAATTCCCAGGCTCATGAATACATCATAAAATCGGCAAGTACTAAATGAATCCATTACCACGCAGCTCCTAATAACAAATAACAGCAAATGAAACGCAACCTGTTTTTAATTATCACCCTTTTGGCACTGGCTACCTCTTCCTTTGCACAGAAACCTTCAGCCGAATCCATCACCAAGCGGTTAAGTCTTGGTTTTGGCGTATTTACTGATATCTGGATGAATGTACCTGATTCTATCAACCCCAGGGCAATCCACCAGGGAGTGGATGCTTTTATTCACTATACCTTTCCAATGGATAAAAAAGGGCATGTAACTTTTTTTATCGGCGGCGGAATAGGGGCTCATAACTTTTATCATCAGTCACTGCTGGGTGTGGGTGAATATAACATTTATGAAAAGGATTTTCCTAATGTAGGTGTTAATGAGTCTTTTTTATACAATGTTCCCAAAAAATTTAACGGGAAAACAATAGATGTTAAAAAGAGCAAGCTTTCAATTACCTACCTGGACATTCCGTTTGGTTTCCAGTATAAAGCGAGCAGCAAAGTCCACGGAACTATCGGCTTTAAAGTAGGCTGGAGTATTGATGCACACACCAAATACAAAGGAAGCGACCTGGCAGGAAGCGGAACAGAGGTAGATGAAAGGTCGTATAAGGTGCGCAATATCGACAACTTTCATTATGGACCATTTGCTGTAATTGGCTACAAATGGATTGGCGCTTCCGTATTTTACCAGTTATCTTCGGTTTTCGACAAAGACCTTGGCCCTCAGATTCATCCTCTTTCTATAGGATTGGTTTTTAAACCCTACTAATCAAAGAGTTCTATTTTTAATTTAGTGAGTAAATTCAAATTGTCGGAAGTCGGAAGACGGGAGATGGAAGTATACACTAAAGAATAGTTTATCCAGTACAAGTAGCACATTGTGTTTGACGATCAATTTTTTACGATTTAATTTTTATTGATGATTCATAAGTTGGGTTAGCACCTTCTTCGGTCTCCCGACTTCGGTCTTCTAGCCCCAAAAAACCAATTCCATTCAATTCAGGGTAGAAATGATTACAGAAGGTAAGAAATAAAAGTAATAATTCCAGCACCCACAACATAGCCGGCATAAACCTGGGCTTCGTTGTGGGTGTTTTGCTTTAATCGGGCATAACCCACGATTCCGGATAATAACACCGACGCAATTATTAATCCAGGCAAGGGATCTCCAATCCGCAGCGCAATTCCTATTAAAGTTGCTACCAAGGCACCCCAACCTAAGGTATGAAGACTGATTTTATAAGCCAAGTTTATAAATAACCCGGCTAACAAAGCGAAAGCAGCAGAATAGATTACATACAGGAAAACCGCTGGAATATTAGTGCCCGTCAACAAGTAAAGCAAAGCCACAAACGAACTGCATGCGATCAGCAAAGGGAATGTGCGTTCACCTCGTTGCTCTAATTCTATAGATTGTATTGCATTGAATTTCAGCAAAATCAATACTCCAGCCACCGGTATCAGCAAAGTAAAAATGATGACCACAGATAAGTACCATATTTTTAATGCATCCGGAATTAGTATTGTATAAAGGTCCGGCCTCATCAGCAAAACCGAAGTGGCAAGAGATGGTATTAAAATAGGATGAAGTATATACGAAAGGAATTGTGAAAGCTCAATTTTTTTTGCCGGCATAGTGTTCTTAGGGTTGAAATGAATCTTACATCACTTTGCGAAGGCGGGCTACGGCTATATTCAGCAACTCGCGGTATTTGGCTACTGTACGGCGGGCGATCGGGTAGCCTTTCTGCTTTAGGATAGCGGTGAGTTCTTCGTCAGTCAGAGGCTTACTCTTGTCTTCAGCGGCAATACAGTCCGAAAGTATTTTTTTAATCTCCCGTGTCGAAACTTCTTCCCCCTGGTCATTTTGTAAAGATTCGGAGAAAAAACTTTTTAAAAGAAAAGTTCCATAGGGCGTTTGAACATATTTGCTGTTGGCAACACGCGAAATGGTTGAAATATCGAGGTTTACTATTTCGGCAATATCCTTCAGGATCATGGGTCGCAGCCTGGTTTCATCCCCTTCGAGGAAATATTTCTGCTGGTAATCCATAATGGCTTTCATAGTCAGGTACAGCGTATCCTGGCGTTGCTTAATGGCCTCAATAAACCAACGCGCTGAATCAATTTTCTGTTTTATAAAAATAACGGCATCGCGTTGCGAGTCATTTTTTTCTTTCCTGTTTTTGTTTTCTCCATAGGTTTCCAGCATCTCGGTATAAGTCCTGCTCAGCCTGAGTTCGGGCATATTACGTTGATTGAGAGACAATTCGAGAATTCCATCTTTGATTTCGATTATAAAATCGGGGATAACATATTGATTTCCTGCGGTCGATGGGCTAAAGGCACTCCCAGGTTTCGGGTTAAGTTTTAAGATTTCGCTTATGGCATTCCTGAGTTCTTCTTCATCGGAATGCGTCCGTTTCATGATTTTATCATAGTGTTTCTTCGAAAAATCTTCGAAACATCTGTCGAGTATGGTGATAGCCAGTTTTACCGAAGGCGAAATATCCAACCTTTTTAATTGAAGGATCAGGCATTCCTGCAAGGTTCGGGCCCCTACTCCCGCCGGTTCAAAACCCTGTACAACCCTGAGCATCTGCTCTATTTCTTCCAGGTTTGAAGATACGCCCTGTGTAAAAGCCAGGTCGTCGACCATTGCAGTCAAATCACGCTGGAGGTAGCCAGCTTCGTCGAGATTGCCGATGATGGTTTTCCCAATGGTGAGTTTCTGTGCAGGAAGATTTTTAATTTCCAGTTGCGAAAGCAGCAATTCTATAAACCCGGTATCAGCCACCATGGGCATGTCTCTGTGCTCGTCGCTTGCCGAGGTATTTCCTGCATTCAACCGATACGAAGGCACATCATCATCATCCAGGTAATCATGAATGTCTACATCGTTTTGAGAATCCTCATTCTTTTCCTGGGGAGTATCATCATACTCATCCGAATTATCATCTTCTTTTCCGTCGTATTCTTCATCAATTTCAAGAACCGGATTTTCTTCAATCTCTTGCTTGATGCGTTGTTCGAGTGCCATCGACGGGATTTGCAAAAGCTTCATAAGCAGGATCTGCTGAGGCGATAGCTTTTGTAATAATTTCTGTTGAAGGCTTTGGTTGAGCATACTTGTTTGTGTTTTGGATATAATGACTAATCCAAAGGTAATTCAAATTCTTAAATTATGCGCTTATCTCGAAAAAGCAGATTGGATTTGATCCGGGATTAAAAATCAGCCGATTGAGGCGTGCGTGGGAATGGGATCACGTCGCGAATATTTAACATTCCGGTCACAAAAAGTATAAGTCTTTCAAATCCAAGACCAAAACCTGCATGCGGTGCGGTGCCGAATTTTCGCGTTTCGAGGTACCACCACATATCCTTTTCAGGAATTCCGAGTTCATGGATGCGTGCAAGCAGTTTATCGTAATTTTCCTCGCGTTGCGACCCGCCGATAATTTCACCGATCCGGGGAAAGAGAACGTCCATGGCTCTTACTGTTTTTCCATCTTCGTTCTGTTTCATATAAAAGGCCTTGATCTCTTTCGGGTAATCGATAAGGATAACAGGTTTTTTAAACACTTTTTCAACCAGGTAACGTTCGTGCTCCGATTGCAGATCGACACCCCATTGTACCGGGAATTCAAATTTCTGACCCGATGCGACCAGGATTTCGATTGCCCTGGTGTAAGCAAGCCGTTCGAAATCGTTGTTAGTCACAAAGTTGAGCCTTTCAATCAGTTCGTTGTCGTACATTTTCTGGAGAAACTCGAGATCATCATAACAATGATCCAAAGCATACCTGATCAGGTATTTCAGGAAATCTTCCGCCAGATCCATGTTATCGGTAATATCGTAAAAAGCCATTTCGGGTTCAATCATCCAGAATTCGGCCAGGTGACGGGGCGTATTGCTGTTTTCGGCCCTGAAAGTAGGTCCGAAAGTATAAATTTCCGAGAGGGCAAGGGCTGCCAGTTCGCCATTCAACTGACCCGACACGGTAAGGTTGGTACTTTTACCAAAAAAGTCCTGCGAATAGTCTATTTCATCCGCTTCATTCTTTGGCAAATTGTTCATATCCAGTGTAGTAACCCTGAACATGGCTCCGGCACCTTCGGCATCGGAACCCGTAATTATAGGTGTATGTATGTAGAAAAAACCTTTGTCATTGAAATACTTATGAATGGCATAGGCCATATTGTGCCTGATACGTAATACGGCTCCGAAGGTATTGGTACGGGGACGGAGATGGGCGATTTCGCGCAAAAACTCGAGAGTATGCCCTTTTTTCTGTAAAGGATAAATTTCAGGATCGGCACTGCCGTAAACTTCAATCTGCGTGGCATGAACTTCCACCGACTGACCTGCACCAGGCGATTCAACCAGAGTGCCTGTCACAGCAATACATGCACCGGTATTAACCTGTTTCAAAACTTCCTCATCAAAATTGGCTAAATCAACCACAACCTGGATGCTGTGAATTGTTGAGCCATCATTCAGTGCAATAAAAGCAACATTTTTGTTGCCACGCTTGGTTCGTACCCATCCTTTTATGGCAACATTGTTCCCGATGCCAGTATTTTCGGGTGTTTTAAGCAGATTAACAATCTTAATTCTTTTCGATTCCGACATAAATGATTTGTAATTAGGCGTTTGCAATTGTATTATCAAGCCAATGTGCAAAGGTAAGTATTTATTCCTCAAATTACCGGCGATAATGAACTGCTGACAAGCAACAAAAATGCAGGACAAAAAAGCCAATCAATAGCCAGAATGCTGATTTTACTGTACTGTTTTGCATCAAACCACACGGAATCAATCTGATATTAAACCACTCAGCGATTGGATTTCAAAGCTCAACTTCCATTTTACTTGATGTCGGGTTTTTATTCTCAGCCATAAAAGTTCTACCTTTGCGGCTCAAAAAAAACCAAAAAGAGAATATTTTATGAAAGACATCAGTTACGCTTTAGGCCTGAGTATTGCCAGCAATTTAAAAAATTCAGGTGTTGAAGCACTTGATATTGAGCATTTTACAAAAGGGCTTAATGCCATTTTAAAAGATGAGGAAATTTCCATGTCACCCGATGAAGTGAACCATATCCTAAGCGAGTTTTTCGAAGGTATGAAGGAAAAAGCCGAAGGAAACAACAGCGAAGCAGGAATTTTATTTCTGGCTGAAAATAAAAATAAACCCGGCGTAGTCGTTTTACCAAGCGGCCTGCAGTATTCGGTAATAACTGAAGGAAGCGGTGTAAAAGCTTCAGCAAAAGACCAGGTAAAAGTTCACTATACGGGCACTTTGATTGATGGAACGGTTTTCGACAGTTCGGTAAACCGCGGCGAACCGGCCACATTTGGCGTAACCCAGGTTATTTCAGGATGGGTCGAAGGATTGCAACTTATGTCGAAAGGTGCAAAATATAAGTTCTTTATTCCTTCCAACCTGGCTTACGGAGCCCAGGGTGCTGGTAAAGTTATAGGGCCTTACGCTACACTCATTTTTGAAGTTGAATTACTGGAAATCATGTAATTATAAAATGATAATTTGGATTTAACAATCTGAAATCAGCACATAATTTAAAAACCTGCCAGACTGAATCCGGCAGGTTTTTATATTTATGAATCTGTTCCCGACTATTTGATGAAAGGATAGCCCATCTTCAAAACCGTTTTTCCTGCCAGGTCATTGATAATAATTGCGGCCATCATATACCAGGCGGAACCTGCACAAATTATAAGTTCGTACCCGGCAATCACATTGAACACGGGATCGCTAAAATGACCGATATCAAGAAGGATAAAGCCCAGCAATAAGGTTCCGAAAGTGACTGCCATTGCTGTGTGAACGCGCAACGAAGCAATAAACATTACTGCCGTGTACAGCGTCCATGCTACAAGGTAAAAACCCACATCGGTTTTGGATGCTTCATAAATTTTGAAAAAATTCAGCAGCCATATAATTCCCAGCCCAATCCAAAAAGAGCCATAGGCCACAAAGGCACTATAGCCAAAGTTGTTGCCCATTTTCTGTTCCTGAAACCCGGCGATCATCTGTGCGAGACCCCCGAAAACAAATCCCATGGCTACCACCGGGCCTAAACCCATCAAACCAATGTTATGAAACTGTAATAGCAGGGTAGTCATACCAAAGCCTGCAAGTCCGACTACGGCCGGATTTCCGTTTTTCTTTTCTGTCATGGGAATTAGAGCTAATTGTATTCGTCAAATATAGTAATTCTGCTTCAGATTTTACTTTGGGTGGAATAAAATCACCCATTAATCAAAGGCTCAAGTCCCAGTACCCAAATTCCAAAAACCATGGCCTGCAGAGAAATGCATCCTTGAAAATGAGATTTGGATTTGGAGTCTACCTGAATACTGAAATTTATTCCGTTTGCAGTATAATTTACAGGTAGATGCTGACTTTCATGAATATATTCTCTATTTTTGAAAGGACTTTTTCACAAATTCAAACAGCAAACTTTCATTATGAAAACCAGAGTTTCTTTCTTCTTAGTTTCATTTGCAATCACAGGATTTATCCTGTTGCCGGGCTACAGTTTTGCTCAGCAGAAATCAGACGAACAGGCCAAAGCTAAAAAAACCATCACCATTCATGTTACCAAAGAAGTGGATGGAAACACGGTAGTTATTGATACTACAATAGTTACCGATGGAGATTTTGATACAGATGTATTCCTCGAAGGAAAAGGGATAACGAAAGACATGCCGCAGGAAGGCCAAAACATCGAAAAAAATATTATAATCCGCCATCCCGGGGAAGATTCTTCACTACACAGGACAGAACACGCCGATACAATAATGGTTAATGACGAACGGGTAATTATTTTACAGAATGACGATGAATTTGACCTCCCGGCTCCTCCCCCACCGCATATGGGGATGCCATTTGACCCTGAATTCCGCATGCATCCGGGATTTTCACAAAAACAAGGCCCACCGGTGGAAGCTATCATTGAGGGAATGTCCAGGTCATTTGGCCTCGGAGATGTGATGCCCTTCGGCGAAATGAAAAAGGTTGTGGTAAAAAAGAAACGCCATGGCAAAAAGGTGATCATTACTTTCGAAGACCGGGACGAGGCTGCTTGTGAACACGGAAATAAAGACGAAGAAAGGGTGATGATATACAAAAACGACGACAACCGGAGTTCACCTCATAAGGAAGTGCGCGTGATAGTTTTGGACAATCCGGATCAAAAAACAGTTATTGATAAAGAGGTTGATCATACAGACCCGGGTAAACAGGAAGTAAAACAGCCAAAACAAGTTATTATCATAAAGGAAGAAAAGATAAAATAGGTGGTTTGTTGTTACTTGTTATAAATTATAAAGCCCTGAATTCGAATGATTTCAGGGCTTTATCAATAACAAGTATTTCAGTTATTTCCCTAACACTTCTTCCAGTTTCTTCATCAGATCTTCGCCACGAAGGCTGCTTGCAATAATTTTTCCTTCTTTGCTGATTAAAAAATTAGCCGGTATCGACCGGACTCCGTATTGCTTTGCCGCAGCATTTTCCCAGCGGACCAGGTCGCTTACATGTGTCCAGGTAAGACCGTCTTTTGCAATTGCAGCGAGCCACTTGGCTTTATTGTCATCGAGAGATACTCCCAGAACCGTAAATCCTTTGTTGCTGTATTTTTTATAGGCCGCTAAAACATTCGGGTTTTCGGCCCGGCAAGGGCCACACCACGATGCCCAGAAGTCGACCAAAACCACTCTGCCTTTGAAACTGCCCAGGCTGACAGGTTTTCCGGTGGTGTCGTTCATAGTAAATTCAGGAGCAGGCTGCCCCGCCTGCACGCTGTTGAGTATGGCTTCACGTTCGATTAATTTTTTTACATAGTCCGAATTGGCGATGGAAGGATCCATTGCTTTATTGACAGTTTTTATTTCGTCGAGCGAAAATGCCCATGCATTGCTGAGCACCAGATATGGAGCTACAACACTCTTTCCGTTTTTCGTGGCGAATTCCTTGATAAATACAGGCAACGCATTCTGTTCCGCATCCATGGCATCATTCAGGGTTTTCATGGTAACAGTATCCTTTGTTTCCCTGGCCTTCATGTATTTGCTGTATAATTCCTCCATCTTCTTCTCGGAAGCTGCGTCCTTTTTGAGGTATGTGGTATACAGATCCTGCGTTACCGAACCGGTGGCCTCTGATTTATCGATACTATCGGCATAAATTTTAAGGGAGATGGTCGAATTTTCGATAAAGAACGAAAAAGCATCATAGTTGCCGTTCATTCTCACATAGTACATTTCAGGAAGTTCAACTTTACCCGTGAACATAAATTTACCGTCTTTCATTTGCACTGAGTCGGCGGTTATCATTTTACCTTCGTCGCGTTTTTTCAGCAGCACCCATCCGGTATCTGCTCCTGAAACAGTTCCATTAATAGTAAAACCATCTGTTTTTTTTGTATTACAGGATGTAACTGATACTAATACAGCCAAAAGCAGGCTGAAGGTAAATAATTTTTTCATGTTGTTTTGTTTGGATTTAATTCCGTGCAAAAGTATATTTTTTTTCGTTCTGCCGTTATTTTTATAGCGTAGTTACAATCTGAAACAGGATGCCATAGTGCCTTAAGAAAAGAATGGAGTTATTTCCCGGCCAACACCCTGATATCCTTCAATTCCAGCACCTGCTTAGTATATCCGTATTTAACGACATTAATCATGGCCATTCCGACTTCGCTTAGTGTGCCGAAATAATCCGGGAACAGTTTCCTTGCCGCCGGGTACATCCATGTAACATATTTGTAGTAAGGCAGTACATTTTTTAACCCATTGGTTGGCAACATAAAAGCAGGCCTGAATGCATAAACCGATTTAAATGGCAGCTTCATCAGGTCGTTTTCGGTTTTACCTTTAACGCGTGCCCACATCATCCTGCCCTTTTCGGTACTGTCGGTTCCGGAGCCGGAGACGTAGCAAAACACCATGCCCCTATTCAGTTTGCTCAGGGTTTGGGCGAAATGCATCGTTAAAGTGTATGTCAGGTTATGATATTCAGGTTCTTTCATGCCGACTGCCGAAACCCCCAGGCAGAAATAACAGGCGTTGTAGCTGGAAAGCTGACTCTCAACAGGCGAAATATCAAAAAAATCGCTGTGGATTATCTCTTTCAGTTTAGGATGAATAAGGCCGCAGGGTTTTCTGTTTATCACTAATACCGATTCTACATCCGGATGATCCAGGCATTGGTGAAGTACACCTTCCCCAACCATTCCTGTGGCTCCGGTTACAATCGCTCTTATTTTTTTTGTTTCCATACTTTTAAATCTGAATCGTTAGTAGTCGCGGCTTAAAATGATCAGTAAAAACTTAAAAGCGCACCTTATCCGTGCAAAGATATAAAGTATCACTTAACCCAATACAACTATCCATGGCAGAAATTAAAACATATAATTAAAATATTACATATATTTACCATGCAAATTAAGATGGCATGAAAGGTCAGCTTCCTGCAATTTCTGTATCCCCCCGAAGCAACAAGGATTTGAGGTACAGGTTATTAAAAACAGGATGCAGGTTATATTCTGGTAAGTGGCAGTAAATGTTACAATTGGAATTCACTAACGTACTTTAGTTAAATAAAAGACTCATTTTATGAAACCCATATATCTGATCCTGTTTTTGTACATTTTCGTTATTTCCTGCACACGGCAGAATACAGACGAGTCAAAAACAATCTGTGTGAAAGAAGCAAGCGGTACCGTAATATGCACCGACAGTGCCAGTGCAATGCAATTAACACCCAACCCTATTCTTATCCCGGATTCGGTTATCCAATACCCTGACACATCGCATGTCGAACTTTCCTTGAAAACGAAAGACGTCCCGCTAAAAAAAATCAGCGAAATCCAATCGCCCGGAAAACGCTTTCTGAGCAACGTAAAAGCAAGCAGCAAAGCAGGCGTATTTGGAAGGAAAATGGAGAATTTCAAAAAACCAGTCTTCACTGAAGCCAAACCGGCAATTAAACTTGCCGGATATCCTACCTTTAAAAAGATTGCGCCCTTACAACTTTCCGGAAACGGTATGTATGATATTCAGCATATTGCCCAGCGTGCCCAGGATATCTGCTGGAGCAAGGATGGATCGGCCTGGATTGCCAGCGGATTGGAGATTTCTCACATACAAGGCGATTATATGGAATCGTATAGTGCCGCCCAGGGGGCATTAACATCGGCCACAAGCATTGAAATTGACAACCAGGGAAATATTTGGTCGGCATACGATGGGGCTTCTTATTTCGACGGAAAATATTTCTATACTTTTTCAGAGAAGCAGGGATTTACTAACCACGGCGTTTATACCATTTTTAAGGATTCGAAAGGGCAAATTTGGTTCGGGACTCGCGGGGATGGCATTTACTGCTACAATGGAAATGGCTTTATTCATTATGGGAAGGAACAAGGCATAAAAGCAATCGGAGTAGCTTCCATTGAGGAAGATAAAAACGGGAATATGTGGTTCGGCACTGAGGGTGGCGGATTATTCAAATTCGACGGACAAACCTTTGTAAACTACTCGGTCAAAGACGGGCTGCCATCCACTTATGTTTACGCCATTTATGCGGCTCCGGATGGGAAAATATGGTTAGGACATTACCTGGCCGGGATCAGCATGTTAAACCATGATACTTTAACCACTTTTGATTTTGGGGCAGAAATGGGTTCACCAATTTACAGCCTGATGGGAACCGAAGGGAATAAGCTGTTGATCGGAACAGTAGGTTCAGGTTTATTGCTTTATGATGGTAATAAGTTCGAAAAGATAGATAAGGAAGCAGGTTTGAATGAAACGATGATAATGAAACTGGCACGCGATCCGGATAGCAACATATGGGCAATGGGCTCACAAATGAACCGGCTGAGGCTGAAAGAATTTAAGTATATTCCCATACCCGGTACACAAGGGGTTTTCCCGATTGACAAGGATAACCGGCTCATTTTAAATCTTGAAAAATACACGTACCTCGAAAAAGACAAGGCCGTAACCTATACCGGGATTGGTTTTAAAACGAATGGTGTTGCCAAAGATGATCAGGGACGGATGTGGTTTTCCAACTGGTGCGAAGGGATTGGGGTTATTGAACGGGGCAAAATAAAATCAGTGCTTATTGACGGCAAATCGAGTTGGGGGTGTTTTGGTTATGTAGGAAATGGCGTAAACGGAGATATCTGGTTTTCATCCTGGACTTATTCCTTGCTCCGGCTAACAAAGGATAAACTGATTGGTTACGGGGGAAATCCGGCGTTGACAGATTTGGGAGGAATAAACACAACCTTCTGCGATCCAAAGGGAAACATATGGATTGGGGCGAGCAACAGCGGCCTGCTGAAATATGACGGAAAGCGTTTCTACAGGTTCCCGGTACTGGATAGTATTCTGCGCGAACATGGCGCAATAGGAATTAATGCGATAGTAGCCGATGCAAACGGAACCATATTCATTTCCTATTTGGGAGCCGGAATAGTTACTTACGATGGAAAACATTTCAAATTTCACAATGATGGCGACCTGAAAATCGGTACGGGTGCCGATCTAACAGAAACAGGACTGCAGGAATTCATGAAAACAGACAGGAAAGGCAGGATATGGGCGATACTCAACGGAAAATTAACCTGTATTGAAAATGGGAAACGAACTCAAATTGGCCCAAGTGACGGCCTCCTATTTACCCCGGTTTCGTATTCCTTCGATGACGATGGAACCATGTGGTTCAGCAACGAAGAAATGACTGGCTCGGTAAACGTAGACTACCTGCTCAAAATAAAAGAAACGCCGCTTGTTGCGGTTAAAAAACTGAACATATTTCAACAGGATATTGATTACCGGAGTTTACAGGATTCTATCAGCAAAAGGAAAAACTGGGTGTTACCCGGATTAAATATTAACCTGGCAAAACTTAAATTTGATTCCTTACAGAACTTCTCTCTGCTGCCGCAAAACCTGGTTTTCCCGTATAATGTCAATCAACTTTCGCTGGTTTTTGGCACCTCCGACCTTAATATACAAGGCAATGTACTCTTCAGCTACCAACTGCTTGGGTATGATAAAACATGGTCGATTCCGGCCGAAGAAAGGGTGGCTGTCTACCGAAAACTCGATCCGGGCAATTATACATTCCAGGTTAAAGCGAAACTATTGAATGGTGGCTTTGGGAAAATCAGTACCTACAGTTTTACAATTACACCGCCCTGGTGGCAAACCTGGTGGGCCCGCACCGGGTACGGAATATTTGTTTTGCTGCTACTAGTGGCTTATAACCGCTACCGTGTTGCGCGGTTCAAACAAAAGCATAAAGAATTAGAAGCCGAAATTGAAGTTGCTACTGTTGAAATTCGCAAGCAGAAAGACGAAGCTGAAACTCAAAGGGCAAAAGCCGAAAAATCGGAGCAGTTCAAACAGCAGTTCCTGGCTAATATGAGCCATGAGATACGGACACCTATGAATGCCGTGATGGGAATGACAAGCCTTGTTTTAGGCACTCCACTTGAGGAAAAACAAAGATTTTACCTCGAAGGAATCAAAAAATCGAGCGATAACCTGCTTCATATTATAAACGATATTCTGGATCTTTCCAAGATCGAAGCCGGTAAAATGGAATTGGAAAATATTGATTTTTCAATCCACGACCTGGTTGAACAGGTGAAGCAAACGCTTCGCCACCGGGCCGATGAAAAAGGGCTGGAACTCTTAACCATGATAAAACCGGATGTTCCGGATGTTGTGATAGGTGATCCTGCACGTTTGAACCAGGTTCTTATCAATTTGGCCGGCAACGCCATCAAATTTACCGAAAAGGGTAGTATTGCAATTGAGGTTACAAATGAAAATGAAGGAATACGTTTCGCAATCGTTGATACCGGAATTGGGATCCCGATGGATAAATTGCAGACGGTTTTTGAGAGTTTCTCTCAAGCCAACGCTTCAGATACGCGAAAATATGGTGGTACAGGATTAGGGCTGAGTATCTCACGACAACTGGTCGGAATGATGGGAAGTAGCATTGCCATTGAAAGCAAGGAGAGTTTCGGAACCACATTTTCCTTCATCGTCAAATTTGAAAAAGGTTCCGCTGAACGATTGGAACAAACTATGGCTCTGGAACAAAGTGTCGACGGAAGCATCCTGGATGGTTTAAAAATTTTAGTAACCGACGACAACGAATACAACCGTATTGTTGCCCGCGATACCTTGAAATCAGTCGCAAACATCGAAATATACGAAGCAACCAACGGGCAGGAAGCCATTGATTTAGTGGCCAAAATGCAGTTTGATATCATACTTATGGATGTCCAGATGCCTTTGATGAATGGGTTTGATGCTACGCGATATATAAGGACACATTTCGGCAGTCCCGCAAAAGATACGCCCATCATAGCCTTAACAGCCAGCGTGTTGCGCACCGACCTGGACAAATGCAAGACCGCCGGAATGGACTCTTATATCCCCAAACCCTTCAAAGCGCAACAACTGATAACAGGAATTACACAGGTTTTAAACATTACATTGAAAGCAAAAAAGGAAACCGATTCATCATCGTTGACAAAAGCAACACCAGGAGTTACGGATATGGCTTACCTTGAGAAGTTCTGCGAAGGCGATAAAACCCGTATGAGCAAGTACATTTTCATGTTCACTTCGACTGCACCGGACCTGGTCGAAAGAATAAACTCAGCTCTTGCATCCGGGGATTTCGAAGAGATAGCCAACCAGGTGCACAGTTTTAAGACAAGGTGGATTATGATGGGAATGACCGAAACTAAGGATATTGCGTTAAAACTGGAACACTTATGCAGGGAAGGATCCCAGGAGGAAATAATTATCAGCACAATCGAACTTCTGAAGAGCAAAATAGAGCTGGCACTAACCGAACTAAGCGAGCAAACAAATAAATAAATCAGTACTTTTGCCTAAACAAGAAACGCTATGGAATTCGCAAAACCAAAAAAAATATTTATTGTTGACGATGACCAGATGTTAACAGAAGCTTTATCGGATTTTTTAACCAGGAAAGTTGCTCACCACATCAGTATATACAGTACGGGCGAAGAATGCATGCAGCATCTTTCGAAGAATCCGGATGTTGTTATTCTCGACTATTACATGAATAGCGTGAAAAAGGATGCCGCCAATGGCCTGGAGGTTTTGGAAGCTATCCGCAAATACCTTCCCGACACCCGGTTTATTATGCTTTCGAGCCAGGAAAGTTATGGCATTGCGGCGCAGACCATCCAGAAAGGCGCTGAGTATTATATAATTAAGGATGAAGATGCTTTTCAGAAAATAGCCGATTTAATTTAATCTGCTACTCCCCCTTTGGTATCGAACCATCGAATAACCGCCATTTCCATTCGCCCTTTTTCTTTACCAGTATACCGGTAAAGCGATAAGGCGTTCTATTTATTCCTCCCTTATGGAATTCTACTATCATGGAGCCTTCAACAAAAACCCAGGCGGTCTTGCCGTTGGAATCAATATTGATACTGTCCATTTCCCACGAGAAACTCGCAACTCCAAAAATTTTTGTAAGCCAATCCCTTATCTGGGCTTTACCTTTCTTAACCTCGCCTTTGTCGGAGCCAATAAGCATAATATTTTCAGAATCATCAAACAGAGCCATGCATTGATCAACATTTGCACTTTTGGCAGCAGCATTCCAGGTTTTCAACGCCCCGGTGATGGCAATTTTATCCTCTTCAGATGGTTTTTGCGCCGACAGTGAAGTGGTTACTGAAGCAAACAGGATCACAAATGCAATCTGAAGAAAAAAGAGTTTTCTCATATCTAATTATCTACATAATTAATTATTAAAAGTAGACTTTTTTCTTTTACAAAAAACATACATGAAATGACTCCTTTTCCTTTGGGGAGAAAAATCATAAAAAAAGCATTGGAAAGGTGGGATCCGGTTATTTTTCCTTTTTCGCGGCAAAGATGTACTCGAACAGCATAATGAAAAGGAAAGTAGCAAGTGTACTTATAACAACACGAAGGAGGGTTTGCCAGAATTCGTCAAAGCTAAAAACATCAAGCATGTTCAGGAAGAGGTGGTGTGCAAACACCATCAGCATGGCGTAAGCCATAAACCATTTTAACCCCATTTGCTGCAATTTGGGTTGGGTTGTTATATCGTATTCGGGTTTTTCGC
The DNA here is from genome assembly GCA_037142075.1 of Bacteroidota bacterium. Classification (GTDB taxonomy): domain Bacteria; phylum Bacteroidota; class Bacteroidia; order Bacteroidales; family UBA4417; genus UBA4417. The sequence goes on along the minus strand of JBAXBJ010000013.1, from coordinate 33,453 downwards.
CTACCATTTTAATTATCAGCGGCCTCATAAAACCTGCGAAAACGCTGCTTGCCGCATGAAGGCCCAGTGTTGCGCTGAAAAGATCGACTGTCAACCCCATCGTAAATGACAAGAGTAACAAAAGCCATCCCGACGTTTCGAAAGGCAGAAGCAGGATAAATAAAATATAAACATAAGGATTCAGGAATCCGTAGAAATTGATCTTATTCATGATAAGAACCTGTATAAGGACAAGCGCGATAAATCGGAATATACTATTAATTACCAGCCTATTCATCTTTCAACCCTTCCATACTTTTTTCGAGCGCTTGCTGCTCATCCTTCATCAGGTTATTTACCACATATACATATTGTAACGCATTGAAATCGACACTAAACCGGAAAGGAATGGTGTAAAAATGTTCGCCCTGTTCAACCCTGAAATCAGTAATAGTCCCAATCATTAAACCCGCCGGGAAGATATAGGAATAACCGCTGCTTACAATGGTATCGCCTTTCGCGATCTTGACATGGGCGGGAATATCGGTCAGCGTGCCGTACAGGTGATCGATACCATTCCAGACGATGGTTCCCATCTGGTTATTTTTCGTAATCCGGCCACTGATTCGTGTGTGCTTATTCAACAGGCTCATCACCCAGCTGAAGTTCTCGGATACGTTTACCACTGTACCCACAATTCCGTTGGACGTAATCACAGCCATATCTTTCTGAATCCCGCTGCGGCTCCCCTTGTCGAGCATGATGTAATTATTACGCTTGCCAACCGTATTTAATACCACTTTGGACACAATGTATTTGTATTGCTGCTTATAAACTGTATCGTTGACCCAGAAACTGTTGGTATCATTTTTCAGGAAAGAAACCCCCTTCATTTGCCGGAGCATGGCATTTTCACGTGCCAGGTGTTCATTGGTTGTTCGAAGTTTAAGGTAATCGGTGGCATCGCTGATACTGGTATAGAAGCGGCCGGTAATGCGGCTTCCTTCCTTTAGCAGGACAGAACTCTGGTAATAAGTCGAATTTACCAGCAAGGTGATCGAGAAAATTTCAAGCAGCAGAAATAACAGCACAAAGTGATACCGGACGATAAAAACCAGGATATTACGCATAATCAGTTACGGTATCGTTTTGATTAAGTGGTATTTTGCAAACTTGGGTGCCGGGTGGCTGCGGAATCTGGATCCTAGATTTTGGAATCTGGAATCCGGAATCCGGCGGTTTTTATTTTATAAGGAAAGTAAACTTATCAAAATTCTTAAGCGCAATGCCCGTTCCGCGGGCCACGGCATGCAAAGGATCATCGGCAACATGCACAGGCAACTTGGTTTTCATGTGAATACGTTTATCCAGTCCGCGCAGCAACGAACCTCCACCGGCAAGGTAAATACCGGTTTTAAAAATATCGGCGGCAAGTTCGGGAGGCGTCATTTCGAGAGCATTCAACACAGCAGCTTCAATTTTCGAGATCGATTTATCGAGTGCGTGAGCTATCTCGGCATAATTAACATAAACCTCTTTCGGAATACCAGTGAGCATATCGCGGCCATGAACGGCATAATCAGGGGGCGGGTTGTCAATTTCGGTCAGGGCGGCTCCCACTTCAATTTTAATAAGTTCCGAAGTGCGTTCACCGATATTGATGTTGTGCTGTTTGCGCATATATTCCTCAATGTCGGCGTTAAAATCGTCGCCGGCAATACGGATGGACTTGTTATTTACAATGCCACCGAGCGCAATAACTGCAATTTCGCTGGTACCGCCGCCAATGTCGATAACCATATTTCCAACAGGTTCCAGTACATCAAACCCGATTCCGATAGCGGCAGCCATAGGTTCGTGTATGAGGCGAACTTCCTTGGCTCCGGCTTGTTCGGCCGAATCTTTTACGGCTCGTTCTTCCACCTCGGTAATACCCGAAGGGATGCAAATAACCATGCGTAATGCCGGCGGAAAAAGACTACGGTTAGGGCCGGTCATTTTAATAAACTCGCGGATCATATATTCTGCCGACTGAAAATCGGCAATTACGCCATCCCTGAGAGGCCGGATGGTTTTAATATTTTCATGGGTTTTACCGTGCATCATCTGCGCGCGTTTGCCCACGGCAAGTACTTTGCCGGTGTTACGTTCGATGGCTATTATCGAAGGTTCGTCAACAACTACTTTGTCGTTATATATGATGATAGTATTGGCCGTGCCAAGATCCATCGCTATTTCTTTGGTAAGAAATGAAAAAAGTCCCATGTCTGTGTATTCTTCCTTTTTTTAAAATGTGATGGTAATCAAATTCTGATCTGAAATCTATTCTGAATTTTAGAAGGTTATTCCATTTCGCCCATTCTCCCATCCCCTTGTCGCCCCTCGCCTTGTCACTCCTCAACCAGTCACCCTCCTTAAGTATTAACAAACATTAAAAGACCTAATGCTTAAAATGCCTTACACCTGTGAAAACCATTGCGACACCATGTTGGTTACAATAGTTTATCGAATCCTCATCGCGGACCGAACCTCCGGGTTGTATCACTCCGGTAATTCCCGCTTTATGCGCCAGTTCAACCGAATCGGCAAAAGGGAAAAATGCATCGGAAGCCATTACAGCCCCATGCAGGTCGAATCCAAACTCACCGGCTTTTGAAACAGCATGTTTCAGTGCATCCACTCTCGAAGTCATTCCACATCCCGCACCCAGAAGCTGCCCGTTTTTAGCCAGCACAATAGCATTGCTTTTCAGATGTTTAACAATGATATTGGCAAAAAGCAAATCTTTAACCTGCTGTTCATCAGGATGAGAAAGCGTAACTGCCTGAAGATCAGTGGCTGTTTCGGAATGCGAATCCTTTAACTGCTCAATAACTCCATTGAGTACTGACTTAAATTGTTTAGCCTGAAAATCAATCGGTTTAATCTGCAAAATTATTCTATTTTTCTTTGACTTTAGGAGTTCCAGTGCATTTTTTTCAAAACCGGGTGCAATTAGTATTTCGAAGAACAGTTTATTCATTTCTACGGCTGTTTCGAGGTCGATGATTCTGTTGCCAGACACTACCCCGCCAAATGCCGAAACAGGGTCGCCGGCAAGGGCATCAAGCCAGGCTTGTTTCAGCGTAGACCGGCTGGCAAGGCCGCAGGCATTGGTATGTTTAATGATGGCAAAAGTAGGTTCGGAAAATTCACGGATCAATGCCAGCGCAGCCTCCAGATCCACCAGGTTATTATACGATATGGCTTTGCCATTCAGTTGTTCGAATATTTCGCTCATTTCACCGTAAAAAACTCCTTCCTGATGCGGATTTTCGCCATACCGCAGCACTTCGCTTTTGGAAATACTTTGCTTGAATGTTTCTATACCCGCTTTCCTGTTGAAATAATTGAAAATAGCGGTATCGTAATGAGAGGATACGTTAAATGCCTGGGCGGCAAAGTAATACCTGTCATCTAAATCGCTGGACCCGTTTTTTATTTCCAGCAGTTTTATCAATTCCATATATTGCCCGGATGAAGGAACAATAATGACATCGTTGTAGTTTTTTGCGGCAGCTCTGATGAGTGAAATACCACCAATGTCAATCTTTTCGATTATTTCATCTTCGCTGGCGTTTGAGGCAACTGTCGCCTCGAAAGGATATAGGTCAACAATTACCAGGTCGATGGGAGGTATTTCGAAAGTTTCGGCCTGTTTTACGTCCTCTTCCTCCCCACGCCTGTATAAAATACCACCGAATACTTTGGGATGCAGCGTTTTAACACGACCGCCGAAAATAGAAGGATAGGATGTCAGACTCTCAACGGTTATTGCTTCAACGCCAAGGCTGCGGATATAATCGTACGTGCCGCCGGTGGAATAAATGGTTACGCCTAATGCATCCAGTTTGTGTACAATTTCGTCGATGTGGTCTTTGTTGTATACCGAAATCAAGGCAGAATGTATGACTTTTGTAGTATTCATGGGCTATCTAACTTTTCAGATTAAGTTTGCAATTTTATCGATTTTCGGGGCAGGATTTTTATAAAAAGTCAAAAAAAGTCAATAATTATTGAATGTGCAGCAAGATAGTGAATAACAACGGAATTGTATGTAATTTTACATCAGGATTAAGGGGTTCTTTTTACGATCAGCAATATGTAGTGAAATATCGAAATTGAAGCTTAAAAATTTCAGGGTTTCAAGTTTCAGGGTTTCAGAGTTGGTTATCAAGAGAAACTTGCTTTCAGGATTGAAAAAGTTTCAGGGTTTCAGGTTTCAGGGGTGGTTATCGAGAGAAACTTGCTTTCAGGGTTGAAAAAAGTTTCAGGGTTTCAGGTTTCAGGGTTGGTTATCAAGAGAAACTTGCTTTCAGTAATGACTTGCTTCAACTTATAGCTCAGTTCTAACAGGAATTCGAAAACCAGAAATTCTGAAACCAGAAATTCTGAAACATGAAACTCGGAAACATGAAACTCTGAAACATGAAACTCTGAAACATGAAACTCTGAAACCCGAAACTCTGAAACAAAATAATGTAATTAACAAATTCAACAAAATACATCCATGCTTTATCTGAGGTTGATAGGTGAGTCATTTGCTTTTGCCATGCGGGCAATTGTTGCCAATAAAGTCCGAACCTTTTTGTCGTTACTAGGCATAACGATTGGTATCTTTTCCGTTATATCGGTGCTGACTGTTTTCGACAGTATCGAGAATAAGTTGAGGAAAAACATTGAAGAACTGGGCAGCAATGTTCTTTTTATTCAGAAATGGCCATGGGCGATGGGTGGCGAAAACTATGCCTGGTGGGAATATATGAAGCGCCCCGAAACCCGCCTTCAGGAAATGGAAGAAATACAAAAACGCAGTAACCTCTGTGATGCTGTGGCATATTATGTAGCTACCGAACGAAATGTAAAGCAGGGCGGGGTCACTTTCGAAGGTGCTGCCGTAATCGGGGCTTCGCACGACTACGAAAAGGTGGAAGCTATCAACTTATCGGCAGGACGGTATTTCTCGTTGTCGGAATCGCAAAGCGGAAGCCCGGTAGCTGTTGTCGGAGATAAAATCATTAAAGAACTTTTGGGGGATTCCGATCCGCTTGGCAAAGATATCCTCGTTTTCGGCCGTAAGGTTCAGATAATCGGAACTTTCAAAAAAGAAGGTGATAATACATTTGGCAAATCGAATGACACATGGGTAATGATGCCTGTAAACTTTGCCCGTAATTTTATTGATCTGAACAACCACGAAATTGGTTCATCCATTATGGTCCGAGGTAAGAAGAATGTTACAAACGAAGCACTGCGTGATGAAATGACCGGTATTATGCGGTCCATCCGAAAACTGAAGCCGACTGCCAAGGATAATTTTGCTATCAACGAAACGAGTGTTATAACACAGGGTTTCGACCAGGTATTCGGTGTCATAGCCATTGTCGGCTGGGTAATAGGCGGTTTCTCGTTGCTGGTGGGTGGTTTTGGTATTGCCAACATCATGTTTGTTTCCGTTAAGGAACGTACAGGGCAGATAGGCATTCAGAAATCGCTCGGTGCCCGCAATTCCTTTGTGCTGCAACAATTCCTGTTCGAAGCTGTATTCCTGTCGATGTTGGGCGGTCTGTTTGGTTTGCTGATCATATACATAGGAACCGTGCTTGTAACCAAATTTGCGGGAATGGAACTGGTACTCAGCCTTAAAAACATAGTGCTCGGACTTTCAGTATCCGCTTTTATCGGGTTGTTTTCGGGCTTATTTCCTGCATGGTCGGCTTCGCGCCTCGACCCGGTTGATGCCATGCGTTCCACTTTTTAATAAAAACACATACCCGATTCGTCACAGTTAAAGGCAATTTCGAAAACTGTCTGCCGGAACGTAAAAAAGCAATGCAATTGTACGGCAAAAACGCTATTTTTGCCGGAGGGCTTATACTATGGAAAAACGCTGGGTACTAAAACAAAAAGGAAATGAATCCCTCATTGCGGAAATTGCCGGGGCATTGGGGATTGAAGTTGCATTAGCCGAACTGCTCGTTCAAAGGGATATTAAAAATTTTGAAGAAGCAAAAGCTTTTTTCAGGCCTGACCTGTCGCAATTGCACGATCCTTTCCTGTTAAACGATATGGACAAAGCCATTGACCGTATTGAAGCAACCCGGAACAACGGTCAGAAAATTATGGTTTATGGCGATTACGACGTGGATGGCACAACTGCCGTTTCACTCGTATATGCTTTTTTTAAAGAAAATGGCTTTCAGAATCTCGATTATTATATTCCCGACAGGTACCGTGAAGGGTATGGGATATCCTTTAATGGAATTGATTACGCAAAGGAACAGGGTTTCTCCCTTATAATTGCCCTCGATTGTGGTATCAAAGCTGTTGACAAAGTTAAATATGCAAAGGATCGCGGCATTGATTTCATTATCTGCGACCATCACCGGCCGGGTGACGAATTGCCCGATGCAGTGGCCGTGCTTGATGCAAAAAGAGCTGATTCCACGTATCCCTTCGACGAACTTTCGGGCTGTGGTGTAGGCTTTAAATTGATTCAGGCCTATGCACAAACCCATGACATCTCTTTCGAAAGCCTTTATAAATACCTGGATCTGGTTACCATCAGCATTGCATCCGATATTGTTCCCATTGTTGGCGAAAACCGGATACTTGCACATTTCGGCCTGAAACTCATCAATACCAATCCACGCCCGGGAATCGAGTCCATTTTAAATGTAGCAAACATTGTCCGCAAACAGGAAGATGAAATCAGCAAAGAGGGTGAGGATAAAGGCTTATTGTTTTCGCGCGAACTCACCATCAGTGATATGGTTTTTGTGGTTGGTCCCCGGATCAATGCCGCAGGACGCGTCGAAAGTGGGCGAAATTCGGTTAAACTCCTGGTTTCACCTGATATGGAAACAGCCGGAACCATAGCCCTGCAAATTAACGATTTTAATAACGAACGCCGCACGCTCGACACACAAATCACGCTCGAAGCCCTTGATCTTATTGATAACGATAAAATACTCCGCAAGGCAAAGGCGACCGTGGTTTTTAACCCTAACTGGCACAAAGGCGTAATTGGGATTGTTGCATCGCGGCTTACCGAATCATATTATCGCCCCACGGTTGTGTTAACACAATCGAACGGATTGATCACAGGTTCGGCCCGTTCAGTTAAAGATTTCGATGTTTACGATGCCATTGATGCCTGCAGCGATCTGCTGGAACATTTTGGCGGGCATATGTACGCGGCAGGTTTATCGTTGAAGCCCGAAAACCTGGAGCCTTTCAGGAAAAGGTTCAATTCAATAGTTTCGGCAAGTATAACCGATGAAATGCTGATTCCTGAAGTTGAGGTTGACCTCGAAATAAACCTGAACCAGATCACACCTAAATTTCTGCGCATTCTCAAACAGTTTGCCCCTTTTGGCCCGGGTAATATGTCGCCCGTATTTATGACCTGCGGAACTGTAGATTCTGGACATGCCCGTATAGTTGGCAAAAACCATGTTAAACTCACGGTTTACCAGGAATCAGTGCGCAGTGCACCATATTCGGGGATCGCATTTCAACAAGGCGATAAATACGATGCTATACAGAAAGGGAAAAGCATGAATATCTGTTACCACATCGAAGAAAATGAATGGAATGGCATACGGAATATTCAATTAAATATCAAAGACATTCGTTTTTGTGACGATATTTAGTACTTCCTGTTATTCCCAAAGACAATAACTTTCTGCACCCGGTAACCCCCAAACTCCAAATTTCCAGGACTCAAATCGCAGGAAAGACTGCTGCAAAGTTCCTGGTTCGGGGAATGTGAGGCTTTATCTTTTACTTTGGTTCTGCAACGGATTGAATGGAATTGCTGTTTTTTGGTCAGAAGACAGAAGTCGGGAGACCGAAGTGCCTGCTGAATGATATTACATTCTGCCAATGGAAAATAAGTCGAAGAATATTAATTGCCTACAATCTGACACTTATACTGGTCAAAATAGTTTGCAGGGTATCTTCCGACTCCCGTCTTCTGACTTCCGACAATCTAATTTTACCCACCGATTAGCAGTATAATTTTTATTTTTGACAAGAATCTTCACAATCAAATTATAGTTGTTGATCAAATAAAGATATTTATGAAATCACTTAAACTTCTCCTCCTCCTTCTGATACTTACTTTTCCTGTATATTTGTCAGCTCAAAGCGAAGTAATAACCAAAAGCCAACTGCCCGGAAATAACTCAAGACCCTACGCTAGGTACTGGTGGTTTGCCTCCATGATAAAAGAACAGGATGTACGATACAACCTCGACTGGCTTAAAGCGCATGGCTTTGGTGGCGTGGAGGTGGCGTGGGTTTACCCGCTGAACAGGTTTAATAAAAAAGATACAACCTACACACCACGCCAGGAATGGCTCAGCCAGGAATGGACTAAAATCGTAAATTTCACAAAAGAATATGCCGATTCCATCGGTTTAGGATGTGATTTAACGTTTGGTACGCTCTGGCCTTTTGGTGATACAGAAGTTACTTTTGACCAAGCCACCCGGAAATATGGCGACTCAACGTGGCGACAGGAAATTACCCGCTCCTGGCAGCACCCGAAAACGGGATATGTAATCGACCACCTGACGCAAAAAAACTATCAACCTTACTTCGACAGGTTGCTGAAAGCATTTCCACGACCGGAAACAAAAATTCCGACCGCTTATTTTATCGACAGTTGGGAAGTAGAAACAGAAAAATTATGGTGTGCCGGCTTTGATATAGATTTCAAACAAAAATTCGGCTACGACCTTATCCCTTTTATGGATTCAATTTATCTGCCACGCAATCAAAATCATCTCTACGACTACATGAGTTTGATTTCCGAAAAGGTTCTGAAATTTTATCACGATTATGATTCCACTTTAAACTCGGCAGGGATAATTTCGAGGGGCCAGGTTTCGGGTGCTCCCTGTGATTTAATTTCGGGATATTCGCTGCTGGATATTCCTGAAGGCGAATCCATGCTTTTCGAGCCTGAGTTTTGCAGCATTCCCGCATCAGCGGCTTTGCTGACAGGTAAAAAGACCGTTTCTTCCGAAACATTTACCTGCCTTTATGGCTGGCCACGCGATTATATGCGCAAAGAACAAGCCGCCGATTTGAAACTGGTGGCCGATGCACTGCTGGCTAACGGCATCAATCAAATAATATGGCACGGCAAGGCACACAACCCTAAAGGCCAGGATACGGTCAATTTTTATGCCACGACTCATATCGGCGATAATAGCGAAATGGCGCCCGAAATCAAGCCATTTAACCATTACCTGGAAACTGTTTCAGGGTATATGAAAAAAGGGAAAACTTATTCCGATATAGCCGTTTACCTGCCGACTGAAGATGCCTGGACTGCCGGGGTGATGCCTAAAGAGAAGCAGTTTATCTGGGCCTGGGGCTACTACGAAATGCGATATGTCTATTTTCCCGATGAATTGGCCGGGTACAACCCAACCTGGATAAACGGCGAATTCCTGCATCAGGCTGTGGTTGAAAACGGTGTTTTGAAAACAGGTGATGCCAACTTCAAGGCGTTGTATATAAAAGCAGAATATCTTGATTATAAAGTTGTTAAACGGCTGAATGAACTTGCCGATAAGGGTTTGAAAATTATTTTGAAAAATGAGCCGAAAGAACCCGGAGCTGTTCCCCATAAGGATTATTCAAAATGGGTTGATAAACTAAAAAAATCGAAAAATGTAACGACCGGTCTGCCGAAAAACCTTAGCCCTTTCGTAACCGGGAGTATAATACCCCGCCATTGGTGCCGCATAGAAGGTGAAGCCCTTTATGCTTTCTTCCCGAATCCAAAGGCGGACCGGATTAAGTTTCCGCTGGAATATGGACAAGCGTTGGAATCAGAAACAAAAATATTGCCCGTAGAACTAAATTTCGGCGGGATAAAATACAAACTCAATCTCATTTTTGATCCGTATCAATCATTGCTGTATAAAATTGAAAAGGGTAAAATTGAAAAAATTGATATCGTATTTATCCCCAAAACACCCGTCGTTAAAGCACGACCAGCCGACTATGTTGCGCCATGGCTGGTAAAGTGATCCGTATTAAACTTCAAATTTTTCGCCCCAATCGGACATTAGCTGCATCACAGGCAGTAATTTCTTCCCTTCATCGGTTAAGGAATATTCCACCTTGGGTGGGATTACTTCATAAACCTTCCGGTTGACCACGCCGCTCTTTTCAAGTTCCCGCAAAACCTGGGTCAGCATTTTATCATTTATCCCTACCAATATTTTCTTGATTTCACCAAAACGCAGGGTGCCGTTCCGCAGGTTCCAGAATACCAGGCTTTTCCATCTCCCCCCAATTATTGAAAGAGTTAAGTCGACCGGGCAATAGTAAAAAGTGCCGTCTAATTCGTATCGTTTCATGTTCTTTGTTTTTGCAAAGGTAAAATTCTTTCTCGTCACTTACCTAATGTATAGTACTTTCATTTTGGGTAGTATATTGTGTATATAAAGTGATAGTTTCACCTTTGCTAACACAAATAATTTAAAACAAAAATGAAAAAAGTAATTTTAAGTCTGATGCTGATTGCGGCTACAACAACAATTTATTCACAAACAAAAGCAACAAAAACAATGGAAACCTCGGCAAACAAAGAAATCACGTTAGGCTTATCGAAAGCCATTATGAACGGTCAATGGGATAAGGTAGATGCCTTATTGGACGAAAATTTTCAATACATCGGCGACGGACAGGCTCCGATAGGCAAACAGGCATACATTTATTTCATGAAAGAAATGCTTTGTACTGCCATGACAAATATGGATATGAAATTTCCCAGGGTAATTGCGGAAGGAGATATGGTATCGGTTGATTATATCAACGAAATGACCAACTCGGGACCTTTCTTTGGAATACCGGCAACAAATAAAAGAGTGATGGGAACAGGCCAGTTTATCCGTCAGATCAAAGATGGCAAGGTCGTAGCCGAATGGCAAACAACAAATATGTATGGCTTGATGGTTCAATTGGGCGTAATACCTTCACCACAAGGCAAATAAGTTTTTATAATCCGATCGCAAAATGAGCTGATTTATTTCAGCTCATTTTTTTCAAACAGTTATTTTGGTAAAAGAGATTCAATCAAAAAAGGTATTAACCTACCACCCGGATGCATTTCCAACTCATTGGGATTTAAACCCTTACCGGGGATGCAGCATTGGGTGCAAATATTGCTTTGCACAATATTCGCACAAATACCTGGCACTCACTGATTTTACTAAAGATATACTGGTCAAAACTAATACACCCGAATGCCTCGAGCAGGAATTGAGCACAAAGAAATGGAAACATGCACAAATCAAAATCGGAGGCATCGCCGATTTATACCAGCATGCAGAGAAAAAGTACGAATTATTGCCTGAGATTTATGCTGTAATAAAAAAACATAAAAACCCAGTTTTCATTCAGACGAAATCAACTTTACTATTGCGGGATTTTGAACTTTTAAAAGGCCTTGCTGGGGTCACAACGGTCGATATAGCCACCAGCATTTCCACTTTCGACGAATCTATACGCAAAGTAATTGAGCCCGGCGCCTCATCAACCATGGAAAGGGTAGAAATGCTTGCCAAATTTAAAGGGATAAGCCGCAGTACAATCTTGGGGTTTATGCCGATCATTCCCATGTTATCTGACACGGATGAAAATTTAGAAACGACTTTCAGACTAGCCAGGGAATATGGCATTGATCATGTTGTTACCAGCTTCTTATTTTTGAGAGGAGAAGTAAAAGCGAAATTCCTGGAACTGCTAAAACTCCATTTCCCTGAAATATTTCCTGAATTTTCAAAACTTTACGCATCGTCTTCGTTAGATGCAGCTTACGCACAGAAGATAAATCTGAAAATTAAAAAACTCAGAGAAAAATACCAGTTACCTGCTATGTACGAACCAGTAGAAAGTAAAGAAGTAGTAAGCCAGTTATCCCTGTTTTAGCTTTAACCAAAAAGGGATACATTTTCGAATTAGAAAGGTCCTAACCTGGACTAGCCAGGCCCAAAAAAGAACTCAAAACATAAAACACTAAATTAAGAATGAAAAAGTAAAGGGCTTACAATACTTTTACATTTTGTGTTCAATGTTTAATGTTTTTAATTCCTTAACGAATGGTATACTCGAAAAAACATCAAATTAAAAGATAAGACCCTAATTTCCTATCCCGATTATCAATCTTCATAAACTATTGATAAACTGGACTTAGTGATTGATTGACAGACCTTGCAGTTTTTGCTTTTTCACAGGCCCTATCGCTCCTCATCCCTCGCCCTGTCACCCCTCACTTCTCCCGGAATTACACCACTACATTCACAATCTTCCCCGGCACAACAATTACCTTTTTAGGTGGCGCGCCATTCAGCCATTTCTGTGCTTCGGGAGCGTTCAATGCGGCTTTCTCTACTTCAGCAGCCGGCATATCTTTCGGCAATTCAAGTGTGAAACGTGTTTTCCCGTTAAAGGATACGGGATAAGCATACGTATTGTCGATGGTAAAAGCAGCATTAAATTCGGGAAAACTGGCTTTGCAGACATTCTCTTTGTTGCCCAGAAGTTGCCATAGCTCTTCCGCAATATGAGGTGCATAAGGGGATATAAGAATGACCAGTTCGCTGAGAATAGCTCGCTTGTTGCACTTCAGTTCGGTAAGCTCGTTTACACAAATCATAAAACTGCTGACCGCCGTGTTGAATGAAATACGTTCGGTGTCATCCTGTATTCTTTTGATCGTCTTGTGCAGAACCTTTAATTCAGCTGCGCTGGGAGCTTCGTCAGAGACTATAAAGTTAACATCGTAATCGTGGAATAAGCGCCAGAATTTACGTATAAAACGAAAAACGCCTTCGATTCCACTGGTATCCCATGGCTTTGATTGTTCCAACGGACCAAGGAACATTTCGTACAAACGAAGGGTATCGGCCCCGTAACGTTCGATCAGATCGTCAGGATTCTGCACATTGTACTTCGATTTCGACATTTTTTCGACTTCGCTTCCGCAGATGTATTTGCCATCTTCGAGAATGAAATAAGAATCTGCCAGGTGTGACTGCCAGTTCTTATAAGCTTCAATATCAAGAATATCGTTTCGAACCAAGCTTATATCAACGTGCAGGGGATCGGAATAATGTTCGCGCCCGGGATAATTCTTTGAAACAAAAATCGGAATATTTTCCCAGCCCTCCTTCTCAACAAATGCAGGTACATCGTCTCCTTTAATAGCTGACGCAATACGCTCAACAACTTTATCAACACCTCCGTCAACAAAGTCAATCATCGGGATGAGAATTAATTTATAGCCCTTTTCGGCGGCATAGGCTTCGTAAGGGTCAACAAGTTTTTCGAGCGATTTTTGTCTTTTAATTTCAATTAATAGCTTCGCCTCAAGGCTGAAAAAATCGAATTTACGAGTTCCGTCCTTAAAATCGCGTTCGAAACTCACACCCAGTTTATTATCTTTGATCTTTTCCCAAAGAATATATTCGGCCATCTTTTCAGGATTCACCCTATACACAAAGCTCGAACGACCCTGAATCATGCCCTGGTTAATCAATCTTTTAAAAGGCTCATCCATAACGGAATAGCCAAGGTCGAAAAGAAATTTATTCCAAAAACGGGCATAAAGCAAATGGCCTGTGGCATGTTCGGCTCCACCGATATACAAATCCACATTTTGCCAGTAGTTTACGGCTTCTTTCGAGAAATATTCATGGTCGTTGCGCGGATCCATGTACCGCAGGTAATACCCGCTCGAACCGGCAAATCCAGGCATAGTATTGGTTTCAAGCGGGTAACCATCGGTTGTCACCCAGTTTTTAGCCCTGGCTAACGGAGGTTCTCCATTTTCAGTCGGGAGGTATGCATCCACCTCAGGTAAAAGCAGTGGCAGCTGATCTTCGGGCAAGGTATAGGGCATTCCCTCTTTGTAATATACAGGAAAAGGCTCACCCCAATAGCGCTGACGGCTGAAAATGGCATCACGAAGACGGAAATTTATTTTCCCTTGTCCGATTCCAAGTTTTTCGGTTTCCCGGATCACGGTGCTGATGGCTTCCTTCACCTGCATTCCATCAATAAATCCCGAATTGATCATTATGCCATCCTTAGAATCGTAGGATTCTTCCCAGGTTGATGGATCGGTAGCCTCGTGACCGGGTTTATTTACGACCTGTACGATGGGCAAATTATAATAGCGTGCAAAAGCAAAATCGCGGCTGTCGTGCGCCGGAACAGCCATGATGGCACCGGTTCCGTATCCCATCAGCACATAATCGGCAATCCAGATGGGAATGGGCGCACCCGTGAACGGATTTACAGCGTAGGAACCTGTAAACTCGCCGCTGACTTTTTTCACTTCGGTCATGCGTTCGCGTTCGGTACGGTTTTTAGCCCAATTTACGTAGGTTTCAATCTTTTCGCGGAAATCAGGAGTCGTAATTTTCGAAACCAGCTCGTGTTCGGGTGCAAGTACCATAAAAGTGGCACCAAAAATGGTATCGGGGCGGGTTGTAAAAACCTCGATTTCAAGTTGGGGTAAAACCCCTCCTAAATCCTCCCCGGAGGGGAGGACTTTACCATCGAGAAAGTCAGCAATTTCTTGCGCAATTTTTTCGGCATCAGCAAAAACATCCTCGTTTTTATACCTCAATACTTCATATCCTAAAGCATTCAGGTATTTAGTTCTATTTTCATCGAGATCTTTTTGAAAATCATGGATTGGACCATCAATTTCGATAATTGTTTTTTTAGGAAGACAAACAAAGTCAACTATATATTTGTCAATAATCTGTTGCCTGCGAATCTTATATTTGATCTGCTTTTTCCGAAGTTTCTCCCAAATAATTTTCTCAGCTTCGGTAAGCTGCTTTCTCATTTTTTTTGCTCTTTCGTTCAACAAGCTAAAGGAATGAGGGTCGGTAGTCATATAATTATACCTGTGGCTTGTATGCGTTTCGATTTCAGCAAGGACGAGCATGTCTGGGGTTCCCCCTCCCTTGGAGGGGGTCAGGGGGAGGTCAATAACTTTAAAACGCATGCTCCCCCCTTCGGAGCGACCAATCCAGTTACGTTGGATTTCTTTAATCGATTCCGTCCAATCAATTGTATTCAGACCACCTAGCAAACGGTCGGAATATGCAGTAATACGCAACAGCCATTGTTTCATTTGTTTACGCTCAACCGGATGCCCGCCGCGCACGCTACGTCCTTCGCTGACCTCGTCGTTGGCAAGCACTGTACCCAATGCAGGGCACCAGTTTACAGCCGTTTCGGCAAGGTAAGCCAGGCGGTAGTTCAGCAGAATTTCCTGTTGTTGCTTCTCACTCATCCCTTCCCACTCCTCCGAAGTAAATGCAGGAGTCGGATTACAGGCCGCCAAAACCCGGGCATTCCCTTCCGTATTGAAAATATCAATTAATTGGCTGATTGCCTCTGCTTTATCTGTCTTTTTGTTGTACCACGAATTAAACAACTGAATGAAAGTCCATTGCGTCCATTTGTAATAATCGGGATCACAGGTGCGTACCTCACGATCCCAATCGAAAGAAAACCCGATTTTGTCCAATTGTTCGCGGTAACGCGCCAGGTTTATTTCGGTGGTAACCGCCGGGTGCGTGCCGGTTTGAATTGCGTATTGTTCGGCAGGAAGTCCATATGCATCGTAACCCATGGGGTGCAAAACGTTAAAACCTTTCAAACGCTTGTAACGCGCGTAAATGTCGGAAGCTATATACCCAAGCGGGTGACCGACGTGCAAACCGGCGCCCGAAGGATACGGAAACATATCGAGCACATAAAATTTTGGTTTCCGGGTATCGATTTCGGTTTTATTCACTTTTTCGGCAGCCCATTGCTTTTGCCATTTTTTCTCAACTTCACTAAAATTATATTCCATGAAAATTGTAAATTGTTTCAGATTAATCACTTAAGCTACTTCCTATGGATTTGGAAGAAGTGTGCAAAGGTAGCATTTTTAAAGGATTTGAGAAGGATAGGGTGCTAAGATAAAAGTACCATATTTAAATTCAGCATTCCCGGTTTTGAAAACAAAATCGGGAGTATATGGCCTTTCGAAATCCGGAACTTGTGAATTCACTGTTAAGTCGTAATAAATGCAGGTTTTTAAGTCGATTCTTTTAAAATATGTATAAATATGAATACTTTTGCAGCGTCAACAGAAAACGAAATTATTCACATAATGTAAATTGAATCATGAAAATGAAGTTAAACTTATTCATCCTTCTGGCCAGCGTTATTGTTTTTGCAGCATCATGCAAGCCAAAAAGTACCACCGACGAGAATCTTGCCCCAAACGTGCATAAAGCCGTTGCCGAAGAAGTAATCCAAACCAGCGGTTATACTTATATAAGGGTATCGGAAAACGGAAACGAAAACTGGATAGCTATCGGAAAAGCAGAAATTGAAAAAGGGAAAACTTATTATTATGAAGCCGGCATGGAAATGACCAACTTCGTGAGCAAAGAGTTAAACAGGACCTTCCCTTCAATTTTATTTGTCGATAAATTCAGCGATCAACCTATTACTGCGGGTAAAATATCAATGGCCGACTCGCTCAAAGGCAAACAAGCTGCCGTGGCCAAAGAAGGTATCAAAGTTGATCCGGCTCCGGGAGGCATTACCATTGCCGAATTATTTGCCAATAAAGACAAGTATGCGGGGAAAACCGTAAAGATCAGGGGTGAAGTTGTTAAATACAGCTCCGAAATAATGAGTAAAAACTGGGTACATCTTCAGGACGGAACCAATAATGCAGGCGATTTCGACCTCACTTTTACCACCAATGACGTCACAAAAGTAGGTGACGTGGTAACTTTTGAAGGCACTGTTACCCTCAAAAAAGATTTTGGCGCAGGATACTTTTACGAAGTTATCGTAGAAAACGCAAAACTACTCGCCAACATGTAGTTTAAAACAGGAATTTTAAAAATCCCTCATCGGAAACCGGTGAGGGATTTTTTTATCTAACCAGTTGTCATATAACCTTTCTTCCAATTTAGATCAATATTTTTAACAAAAAATGCATAATTTTACACTCTGTATCTTACCTTAACTGTCATTTCGGTTTTGTGTAAAATTCAGCCCTCAGCTTCCCTTTTACCATTAAAAATTATACACCATGAAAACTTCATTACCCTCAAACCAAGATTCCTTAACTGCGCCAACTTCCACAACCAGTCGGCGGGGTTATTTGCCAAAAATGATTTTTAAATCTTTCATCCTACCGGCACTTCTGCTGGTTGTTTTACTAATGCCAGGTATGCTTAAAGCCCAGTGGAATAGTAATACGTCAATAAATGAAGAGATTTCAGGCTTACCGGTAGCCGATATGCAATCGGTTTCAACAACAGATGGAAAAACCTGGGTCGCGTTTTATTCTCAGAATGCAGGAAATTATAATATGCGGGCACAGTTGTTTGATTCTGAAGGGTACAAACTTCTGGGTGCCGACGGCGTATTGGTAAGCAGCCAGCCTTCGGGCACAGCCACTTTCGTATTCAGCGTTTGTGTCGATCAATCTAACAATCTTGTGGTGGCTTTTCAGGATCAGAGAACCGGAAGTTCCTATTCAACCTGCCTTTATAAAGTTTCGCAGACCGGAAGCCAGCTTTGGGGAGCAAATGGCATTGTTGTCGGGAATGGACTAGCACCTTATCCCGCTCTTTTATCGAATGGTGAAATTGCCGTAGCCTGGATTGACGAAGCGAGCAACACCTTGAAAATTCAAAAAATAACTACCGCCGGCACCGCTGCCTGGGCCATTCCGGTAACAGTAACAGTAGGTACTACCGGTACCACCCGTGGTCAAATAGTTGCCAATACCAACGGCGGTTTTACTATGGTTTTTCAAAAACGCGGCACCGGTGTTTATACTACCTTATATGCTCAACGGTTTAATAATGCAGGTATAGCTCAGTACGCTCCTTTGCAGATTTGCAGCCAGACTACCATGGGTGTAAGGTACTATTCGGTTGCAGGTGAAAAAGATACTACCTATGTTGGATATTACTGCAGCGCCGGAAGCCGGTTCAATTCGTTTCTTCAACGAATAAACCCTGACGGAACGATACCCTGGGGCATGAATGGCTCCAATTTTAATACCAGCGTTTCAGGAACCGACAATTACCAGGGTACCACCAATATCGACCTCACACCTGGATCGCCTTATGTGTGGTCGTTGTGTACATTCAGCAATCCTAATCAAACCACATACGGCGTTTATGTTCAGAAATTCAGGAAAACCACCGGCGCCCGCCAGTTTACTGACCAGGGGAAAGTTGTTTATCCAATATCCAGTAACATGGATACTCAGGCGGGTTCCATTTCGCTTGTAAACGACGAACCCATGTTTATGAGTTACAGCTCAAATTATAAAATCAAGGCCACGCGGCTGAATGCCACCGGAGCCTTTGTCTGGCCAGGAAACAGTGTTGAGATAAGTTCTACAACGGCTACTATGGGCAGCCCCAAAGGCCGTTTCGGATTCGCTGCAAACGGTCCGAATAAATGTGTAGGAGTTTGGACCGAAAACAGGGGAATGTCGGAAAAAGGCTATGCACAAGGTGTATCGGTTGGCGGTCTTGTTGGCATTGATGTAGCTACCCAGGGTGGCGTACCTGCTACGATCGTTATCGACCAAGGAACATTGCAGATGGTGGCAACGGTCTTTCCGCTAACAGCCAACCAGGCTGTTACATGGAGCCTTTTGCCGGTAACCGGGATGGCGACCATAAGTGCAACCGGCCTGGTAACAGCACAGGTTAATGGAACAGTTTGGGCAAAAGCTACTTCTGTTCAGGATAATACTATGAAGGATTCGTTGCTTGTAACTCTTTCGAGCCAGACAACTGCCCCGACGCCGGCACCTACAGGTACTTCAGCACAAACACTTTGTAAAGGAGCGACAGTTGCTGACCTTGCAGCCACCGGAACAGATATAAAATGGTACGAAACACTTACCGGTGGTACTGCATTGGCACCCACAACGGCTTTGATCAACAACAAACATTATTTTGCTTCTCAAACCATCTCAGGCATCGAAAGTATTGATCGTTTTGAGGTAACAGTTACTTTAATAACAGTGAATATATTTGTCACAAAAGCAGGGATAACACTAACCGCTCTTGCCAACGGAGCTGGTTACCAATGGGTTACCTGTCCCGATTATGCCATAATTAACGGGGCAATTTATCAGAGTTTTACACCGGTCGAAAACGGCTCTTATGCTGTAATTGTTACACAGAACAACTGTTCGGATACGTCTGCATGCTTCAACATTGTTAATGTCGGGATTAATGAAAGCAAACAGTCAACAGACATTAAAGTATATCCAAATCCAGCTACCGACTTAATTACGCTAGTTGTAAATCCGGGTCTATTGGGAACAAGCTACGTTATGGTCGATAAATTGGGCAGAACTGTACTTTCCGGCACGTTTAACAGCGAAAGTGCAAATATCAGCCTTACGGGGTTATCTTCAGGAATGTATTCGATTTTATACGGCAAACAAAATCAGCAATCGTTTAAACTGATGAAAAAGTAGGCGGTCGCTTTTGCCTTAATTGGTTCTACAGGCCAATCTAAACCAGGTGAATCCGCAGGAAATCACTTATAGCCTGCTGATAAGCAGTAAATTACACAAAAAAGTCCGGCTCACCACCGGACTTTTTTATGTTCAAAATTTTATAAATGCGCTTATAGTGCCACTTTATTTCGCATCAATAATAAAAGGAGCACTTTTTTTACTGTCCATAATTATCAGTTTCGCATTGGGGGAAGTCGCAATAGCCTTTATCATTTCGTATTGCAACTGTTTGTCGCTCAGCCCGGTACTAAGAATCTTCTGATAATCGGCAATTCCCTGTGCTTCAACGCGTTTACGTTCGGCTTCCTGTTTTTCCTTCTGTAAAACGAAGGTCATTTTTTGCGCATCCTGTTCGGCGTTAATTTTCGATTCAATGGTAGTTTTCACCGAAGCAGGAAGCGTGATGTTCCGGACTAAAAGTTGTTCAAGTATTAATCCCCTGCTCTTAAAATCACCTTCGATGGATTTAAAAATCCTCGCCTGAAATTCATCGCGTTTGGTCGAATACAGGGCAACTGCATCGTAATAAACTGCATTGTCCCTGATTTTAGTTCTGCAAATCGGACGAACGATGGTATTCCTGTAATCAGTTCCGATTTCTTTCAAAATGCGCGGAGCTTCGTTGGAAACCACTTTATAAAGAACGGTAAGATCGATGATTACTTCGAGACCATCAGCCGAAAGCACGCGAATGGCATCATCGCCGGCTTTGTCGCCTTCATCGTGCACACTCGACATCGTATAGTTTTGTGTGCGGATATCAAAGGTTACAACTTCTACCAATGGATTTATAATATTAAGTCCACTCTCGAGGGTATTGTTGTTCACTTTACCAAAAAGTTTCTGAACACCCACGTAGCCGGGTTCAATTTGTTGCACAGCCGACAGGCCTGCCCCGATTAAAACAGCCAGAAAGCCGATAATCCTGACTATACCGGCATAAGGTCTGAATGGTGATTCCGTCCGGACAAGGACAAAACCGATCACAATTACAATAATTCCAATGACACTTAAAAACATGTTTTTTAGATTTAAAGGTTAGAAATAAGCACTAAAATAAGTTGTAAATATACTATAAATGACAGACGTCATGAAACATCCGGATTAATATGCAAACATGCTGAACCTTAAGCATATTCAGATTGTTCTCCAGAGTTATGGAGGTCTTTTTCGGAATCCTTTTCCGGAAAGATAATTTAAAACATCACTAATCATTAATTTCGCCTCAAAATTCAATTCATGTTAATTGTTAAGCGTCATCATACCAATCCCTATTTTAATCTCGCCGCTGAAGAATATTTTCTGAAAGAAACGGAAGAGGATATTTTTATGCTTTGGCGTAACGAACCAGCCATTATTGTCGGGAAGCATCAGAATACCCTTTCAGAAATCAACATCGATTATGTTAAGGAAAACAATATTTGCGTGGTGCGCAGGCTTACAGGCGGAGGTGCTGTGTTTCACGACCTGGGGAACCTGAATTTCACTTTTATTCAATCCAGCAAGGATCATACACTGAACGATTTCCGGAAATATACCGAACCTATCCTCGATGTTCTTAAAGAACTTGGAATTGATGCCCGTTTCGAAGGCCGTAATGACCTCACGATTGAAGGAAAAAAATTCTCCGGTAATGCTGAAATGGTGTGGAAAAACCGCGTTTTACATCATGGCACCCTGCTGTTTTCTGCAACCATGACCGACTTAAGCCAGGCGTTGAAAGTGAACGAAGCGAAATTCCAGGATAAAGCCGTGAAATCGGTCCGTAGCCGTGTTACCAATATCAGCGAACATTTGCATCAGGCGATGGATGTGACACGATTTTCGGAACTCATCGAAAGATATATCGTTAGCATGTATCCTGATGCCCTATTTTATGAACTTACCCGGCAGGATGAACAGGTAATTGAAGATATGGTGCAATCAAAATACGGTACCTGGGACTGGAATTTTGGCAATTCGCCCGCGTATAATTTCTGCAAGATAGTGCGCACCGAACACAGCGGCACCATGGAATTTTGCATGGACGTGCAGAATGGGGTGATTACTAAGGCGCGTATTTTCGGAGATTATTTTTCACATGCTGATCCTAAAGAAATCGAAGATGTGCTGGCTAATATTCCTCATGAGGAATCAGCCATCCGTAAAGCAGTTTCCTCATTTAACATCCCGGACTATTTCGCGAAGCTTACAGTTGATGAGTTGGTGAAGGGGTTGTTTTAATAAGCTGCCTGGCAGGCAAAATGTGTCTCTAAAGAATTAATGTCATTCCCACTTTAATACGTTAATATCGGGTAACATAAAAGCTGGTTAAACCGCTCAAATACACACAGGTTCCGGCATGTCACGAATTTGTTTTTTTTATACATTTACTTTTCCAATCTGTAAAGCTATGAGCTGTGCAAAAACGAAAAGTAAAGGCAGTATCCGATTATCACTTATTCCGGTTTTTATTATTATCCTGTGCTGTAGCTTGCAGTTAAAAGCGCAGACGGAAGGTCTTTACAAAGGGAAATTCTCGCTGCCTCCTGGTTCAGCCAAAGGTGTTGCTTATTATGAAAATCAACTTACTATTTCGATTGATAAATCGGGAGTAGTAAGCGGCAAGCTCAATTTTGTAGGAGGGTCGTCAGAGAAACATGAGGAATATGTTCATTTTACAGGCACTTTTAATGGGGAATTGCATGGAACTTCTTTTAGTGCGCCCGGCACAACTACCCTGATTATGCTCGACGGCAAGCAGAACGGAACCGGGCAGGTCAGTTTCAGGCTTTCCGGCCAGATTACTTCCAGCGGAAGCAGTTCGCAGATTGCCGGTAAACTGACTATTACCAATAGTGAAGAGGGCGGAGGTACCGAATTCCTTTCCTATACAGCTTCGCTTTCGGCGGGTGAAGGTTTGCAACTTACATACCCGTTGGGGGAAAGTCCGAGGGTTTTCGACAAAGGCTGGAAATTTGGAGCCAGTTGCATACTTAACGAAGGTACCGAGAACGAAGTCGATCTTTCAAATGATATTAAGTGGAGCGGAACCGCAAGTTTTACACCTGACCATGGACCCCTATCAAGTCCCGTATTTGAAAAAACGGGATCGAATAAAATTATTTTAACGGCTATTGACGCCCAGGGGAATGAATATAGAAAAGAGATTACGGTGGAGGTTGTAAAGGCCTCTCTTTATGCTCACACGGGTTGCTATACTATTTGTTTAGCCGATGCGCATGGTTGTCCTGCCTGTCCTCATAAAACTGTAGGCTATATAAATGGCAGTGCAGGTGTAAACATCAATGGCTTGCCAGCTGTGGTTGTTGGGGATAACGGCTCCCATGCGGCCTGTTGCGGGCCCAATACTTTCGAACTCAATGAAGGGGATCAGGAAGTATTGATTAATGGAAAACAAGCTGTTCCGCTTGGAGCACAAACTGTTGAATGTGGAGGTACAGGTCTGGTAAAAAAGAGCATTCCTTACTTAGGCCAGGTGCTTACAGCTAATGACTCTGTATACTACATCGATCCCTGGGGAGAACAGAGCCGGGTTAATAGCGACAGGTATACCCGACTGGGCACCAGTTATATTGGCACAACCTACGTAGTTCGCGAAAAAGGCAACCTTACCTTAAGCCTGTTGCCAAAAGGGATACTTACTGCAGGTCCGAACACACAATTCAAAATTGTGTCAGATGATGCAGGAGTAATGAAGATTCATGTTGATAAGGGGAATTTGTATTTCAACGGGCATAGTACCAGCGAAGGCGAGGTCATTATTGAGCTGAAAGATTGCGGACTGGTGCTGAAGGGAACCCGATTTTCGCTCTTTGTCAGCGAACAAACCATGAAGCTCGATCTGCTGGAAGGAAATGTTGACCTCAAGTTTAACAAAAGCGGCGAATCGGTTGCTATCCATCAGGGCGAATCGGTTTCATCCGACTTTAATACCGTTACGTCGACAACGGAAGTTGATGTTCAGGCAGTGAGCAGGCAATGGCAGCTGATTGCAGAAAGCACCCCGGGGGTTAAAGTTGTCGAAATCCCTGAAGAAGGAAGCACTGATGCGATAGGCTGGAAAAAATTCCTGCACAGCCAGGTATTTATGCTAGCCGGTAGTATCGTATTCATACTTGCAATAATTGCCGGGTTGGTTCGGCGGAGAAAAAAAACCAGGTTTAAAAAAATGCAGAATTCTCCATACACGGTTTCGCCGGTCGATTCGCCTGTCGGAAATGTATACCAGCAAAAGCCTGTGGCTCAAACGCCTCCACCTATGCCTGCACCGAAATTCTGTCCCTCATGCGGAAATCCTTTAAAACCCGGATCGAAATTTTGTGGTGCCTGCGGATTTAAAACTTCATTTTAACAATACCAGAATACCGTATCATAACCGTGTTGTTTCCGGTTTAGTTCCGGTAAATCAGCAGAGCCGGATTTATTATTTATTTTTAATCCAATTTTACAACCCTTATAAATTTATTCTGTCATTATAACTAAAAACGCGGGGCCGGCAGCTTGAACCAGGGGAATTTCGACATACACAGGCAACTGGTTGAGGCATGTAAAGCCGGTAACCGGAAGGCATACAACGAGTTATACAATTCGTATTCAAAAGCTATGTATAATATCTGCTACCGGATGATGAACAATGCCGAAGAAGCCCGGGATATGCTGCAGGAAGGTTTTATTGACGCCTTCGGCCACCTCGGATCGTTCAGGTTCGAATCGACATTCGGAGCATGGCTGAAGAAAATTGTTATCAACAAATGCATTAATGCACTCGAAAAGAGGAAGATAAACTGGGTAGATGAAGAAATAACAGAGTTATACGTTCCAGCTGTCGCTGATGAAAGTATCGATGAAGAGGAATTACACCTGAGTGTCGAAAGGGTGAAAAAAGCAATGAACCTGCTACCTGAAGGAGCAAGAGTAATATTTTCGCTCTATCTCCTCGAAGGCTACGATCACAGTGAGATTTCGGAGATTTTACATATTTCGGAATCCACTTCCAAAACGCAGTACATGCGTGCCCGTCAACTGGTAAAAGAATCGATGCTTGCAATGCCCTTGCTTTAACGTTTAGAAGAAAATTAAAATGAATAAAGATAAATTAGAATTATTCGTCAGAGAGAATGCCGACGCATTCAGCAACCTCGAACCACCTTCGATGGCCTGGAATAAAGTTGAAAAAGAACTTCCAGCAGTAAAACATTATAGAATAGCACCTTACGCCTGGAAAGCGGCAGCAGCGATTCTCATTTTCGCTTCAGCCTGGTTGCTGAACGACTATCTGGATTACCATAAATCTTCAATAAAATCAGTAAGCCCGCCAACTGTAGCTTCCAGCCCTGAATTGAGCGAACTTTCGGATGCCGAAGCTTATTACACTTCCCAGATTGGAAACAAACAAACCGAACTTGCTACTTATACCAAATTACATCCCGAGATTATCGAAGACCTGAAAAAGGAATTCATCGAAATGGATAAGAATAATGCAGAATTAAAAAAAGACCTCGCCCAGAGCAATGCCGACGAAAAAGTAATTGAGGCTATCATGCTGTCGTACAGGGTTAAACTCGAAATTCTTGATCAGATACTAACCGAATTACGGAAGAGCACAACAGGTTCTTCGTCGCAAAAACCAGCTGAAACGAACCTGTAATTGCGACTCCTCATTTATAAATGAAAAACGAACATGGAAACAAATAACAGTATAAAGCAAATCTTATACATCATAGCGCTCATCATCGGGGTTCCGCTGTTTCTTGCCGCCCAAACCTACTCCGAAAAGCGCGAGCAAAGTAAAAGCTTTAAACTGAAAAGCGGGACCGTAGTACAGATAACAAATAAATACGGCAATATCAATGTGTTACCCTGGGAAAAAGATTCGGTGCGTATTGAAGTGAGCATGTCGGCGCAGTCGAAACAAGCAGCTAAAGTGGTAAAAATTCTTTCGTCAATCGACTGCGAAATGATATCAGCGGCAAATATAATAAGTGCCCGCACCGTATTTTACGATAACAGCGCCACTTTTTGGAAGGATGTGGTTTCGTACGCCGGGCAGGTAATAAATACCAGTAACAACCTGCAAATCAACTACACTGTCTATATGCCTGTTACCAATGCCATCAAAATTGAGAACAAATTTGGCAATGTGTATATGGACAGCCACAAAGCGAATGTAGATATTACTCTTGCGAACGGCGATTTACAGGCACGTGATTTCAGCGGGGCATTGAAACTGAAACTCGAATTTGGATCGGCAAGTATTCAGGATGCCGATAACGCCCAACTCAATATCAATTATTCCGATTTTACACTTCGTAAAGCAAACGCTCTAAACCTGAACAGCCGCTCCTCAACTATCGAACTTGAAGAAATAGATGCCATCGAACTGGTTTCGTCGCGCGACAAACTTACTGTAAAATCGTGTTCTTCGCTGAGCGGCGAAGCATCATTCTCCCGCATCAAAATAAACGAGCTGAAAACCGCTTGTAACCTGAACACTAAATACGGTGAGTTAAAACTGAACAGTATCACGCGAAATTTCCGCACTATTTTTATCAAATCGGAATATACCGATCTGTTTCTCGGTTTAGGCACATCCGATTCTTATTCCATGGACCTGATGTATGATGCTAAAACCAACCTGAATATTTCGTCCGCCATCAACAGCCAGCTCAAGAAAGAAACGCTGAATGCCAAAGCAGGAACTTTACAGGCAACAGGTGCAATAGGGAAAGCCGGCACTTCGCATGTTTCGGTAACAAGCAAAGCGGGTTCTTTAACCGTAGTGAACAAGTAGGTTTTCCTGTAATGCAATTCAACGGGTGTTTCGATGATACCTGATGATTTTTCGGCAAAATATTTTCAAATATTTAAAAAAAACTCCAACTTTTCCAATCTTCTGCTGTCATTAGATAAAAAAAGAAAATATAAAAGCAATGAAAGCAATAGAAAAACCACAGGTAATAATCTATACAGCACTCTTCATTCTGCTTACCGTTATTGCCTATATCCTTACTTCATCCGGCTGAGAAACAAGGTTGATCAATGTGAGTCATTAACGATAAGGGAGGATCATTTTTTCTCATTGATGACGAATAAAAATCAAACATCCAGATTAAATCATCCATTAATAAATGTAACTAATTACCCAAAAGGAGCGTCTGAAAAATATTTACACCCAATAAATCAACTCACTGTGAAAAAAAACATTTACCTTCTAATCCTTTTAATGCTGGTGGTTACCGAAGTCTGGAGCCAGAACTACAAACAGGCCGCCGGTTTCCGGCTTGGTGGCTCGGGAGGAATTACCTACCGCCGCTTATTTGATGCCAATGTAGCGGGCGAAGTTATGCTGCTGGGGCAAAACCACGGAACATCGGTAGTTTTTCTCTTCGAAAAGCAAAAGCCAGCCCTCTTGTTCAACGATCTCAACATGAACTTTATTTACGGAGCCGGCGCTCATATAGGAGGCGCAAGCAACGACTGCGATCATCACGATTCGTACAATAACGATCATTACCATTCCGGTTATAACACCTTGCAGTTAGGATTCGACGCATTTGCTTCGTTTGAATACCTGATACCCCGCTACCCAATCGCATTAAGCCTCGAAGCTAAACCCTATTTCGAGTTTTTCGACGACCATAACTTTGGGCTTCATTTATTTATAATTGCTCTCGGGGCGAGATATACCTTTTAACCATACCTGAAGATAACAACCAACAAACTGAAAACTAATAAATAACATTAAATACTATGAAAAATATTTCCTTCTTATGCCTGTTTATTGCCTTATGTTTCAGCGTTTCTGCCTACAGCCAGGATACCTTGCGGTTATTCGGGCATAAAGAAAACCAAAATCCCAAGCCTCCTGCCGATACGAATATTACAAGCACGCCCAAACCCGAGAAACAATACAACCCTGACGGCATACAAACGCTAACAGGTCCGGGGCATAATGTGGGGTTCTATTTTGGATTTCATTCGGAATACTCCCAGATAGCCGGTTACGACGCTTTTGGCGCAGGCGGAACTTTTGCAATGATAATTAACCACGGGCTTGCTATTGGATTTTCGGGCAAAGGATTTTTTACCGAACCTTACGAAGTTTCAAATGTCACTCATACAAGCCGCAATTATACCGGGGGATACGGCGGTTTCCTGATCGAGCCTATCATTTACCCCAAATTCCCGGTTCATGTTTCGTTCCCCATACTTATAGGTGCAGGAGGCATTGCCAAAAGCACTCTTATAAATTATAACTACCCGTATGATTATACCGATGTATATGTTGAAAATGCCGAAGCCTACCTGATATTTGAGCCCGCCGTTGAACTTGAGTTGAATATAACGAGATGGATGCGATTAGGATTAGGAGCCAGCTACCGTTTAACAACATCTCTCGAACCATCAGCTTTTGATACTAATCCCCTGAATGGTTTTACCGGAGGGTTCTCCTTTAAATTTGGTAAATTCTGAGATAAGTCTCTTATAATCTGACCTTTACCTGTTGGCTTTGAATCCTTTACGGAAATAGTCAACAGGTTTTTTCGTTTCCCTTCGGGCATTTGTACACCGGTTTTTCAAGCTGACCAGAAAGTGTACCTTTGTCACTCAAAATCCGGTTATATTTCACTTTGGAAAATCCCAGCACACTACAACGGCTTAAACGAAGCGCTACCTCCGCCTTGCCCAAAGGCATGAAAACGGCATGGTGGCTGATCAAAATCACGGTTCCGGTATCCTTCGGAGTAATGTTGCTCGACTATTTCGGGATACTTACCCTGATGGCGCATTATACAGGTCCTGTTTTTAATTATATCGGGCTTCCGGGCGTATCGGCTATTGTACTTGTGACGAGTATTTTTACCAACATTTACTCAGTGGTGGCAGTGCTTTCCATGCTTCAGCTCCCGGTCCGGGAGGGAACCATACTGGCTGCCATGTGCCTTGTTTCGCACGGCTTTTTAATCGAAACTGCCGTGATGAAACGCACCGGGTCGTCCGCAGTTCGTATGCTGGCACTCAGGCTTACAGGAAGTTTCGCAATCGGCTGGCTGCTGAATCTGATCATGCCGGGTAGCATTTCGACAGAAACCGTTACCCTGACTCAACAACATGGCGAATTTGGAGCAGCCTTTTTACACTGGCTGAATTCCATCACACGAACAACGCTTAAAATCCTTGTACTGGTAAACATTCTTTTGATCTTCCAACGGATTTTAGATGAATTTGGCTGGATGGGAGCCATCGAAAAGCCATTATCACCATTCATGAAAATTATGGGATTGCCCGGCAGTACTACATTATCCTGGTTGGTTGCCAATCTTATCGGACTTGCCTATGGTTCGGCTATTATGATCGACGAATCGGAAAAAGGAAAAATGAGCCGCGAAGATGCCGATTTATTAAACCATCATGTGTCGCTCTCACATTCACAACTCGAAGACCCTTTGCTTTTTTTAACCCTCGGATATGCCATTCACTGGCTTATCTGGCCACGCATCGTTATTGCCCTGGCAGCAGTGTGGATTCTCAAGGCCGAAATCAGAATCAGAACCGTTTACAGAAACCGGAAAATTGCTTTGTAAAACTACCTGTCAAAAACCTGTTTTCTTTATCATATTAAGGTAATATCGTACGTAAAAACTGCTATAAAAATAAATAATTACTGCCGTAATCCATTAGATTACAGCATCTTTTGTTCCTTCTCCGAATTAAATTCCCCTCTTTGCAAAGAACATTTGCTTATATTACTACAATTTATAACTTTGCAACCCATTTATAGCTGAATAACTGTTTCAATCACAATAAATTCACTTTTACAATGAAGGTTTATAAGACAAACGAAGTAAGAAATATTGCGCTTATTGGTGGTGCTAAATCAGGTAAAACCACCACAGCCGAAGCAATGCTTTTCGAAGGCGGATTACTGACCCGCCGTGGAACTATTGAAGATAAAAATACCGTTTCCGATTATCGTGAGATAGAACTGGAAAGGCAGAATTCAGTGTGCTCAACATTAATGTATGTCGAATACAAGGGCAAGAAAATTAATATCATGGATACACCCGGATTCGACGATTTTATTGGTGAAGTAGTTGCATCACTCAACGTTGCTGATACGGCTATCATGTTAGTGAATTCTCAAAACGGCGTCGAAGTCGGAACCGAAATCACGTGGCGTCAAACCAACAAAAATCAAACTCCGGTTATTTTTGCTGTAAACCAACTGGAACACGAAAAAGCAAATTTTGAAGAAACGGTTCGCCAACTGAAAGTTCAGTTTGGCCCGAATGTTACCTTGTTACAATATCCTCTGAACGAAGGTCCTGGCTTTAATGCCATTATCGACCTGATGCAGATGAAAATGCTGAAATATGCCGATGGCGGAGGAAAACCTGAAGTATTGGATATCCCGGCAGGCGAAATAGCTAAAGCCGAAAACTTACAGTCTGTCCTTATCGAGAAAGCGGCCGAAAGCGATGAATCACTCATGGAAGCTTTTTTCGAAAACGGTTCACTCACCGAAGAGCAGCTCGAAAAAGGACTTAAAGCAGGCATCATTGCCCGGGGATTATATCCGGTATTCTGTATTTCGGCTAAGCAAAACAAAGGTGTAGGCCGTCTGCTGGAATTCGTTTGTACCTCTGTTCCTGCACCTGACGAAATGCCGGCTAAACTAACCACAAGCGGCAAAGAACTGAAATGCAATTCGGCTGATCCTGCTTCCTTACAGGTAGTAAAAGTATCTGTCGAAGAGCACCTTGGTGAAATTGCTTTCTTTAAGGTTTATGGCGGCGAAATAACCGAAGCTATGGATTTGATTAACAGCACCAATTCGGGTAAAGAGCGCATTTCGCAATTATTGCTTATTGCAGGCAAGAAACGCGAAAAAGTGGAAAGAGTTTGCGCGGGCGACATTGCGGCAACCATCAAACTCAAAAACACCCGTACCGGCGACACCTTGAATTCAGCCAAAAACGCTGATGATGTGATCGTTCCTATCCAATTCCCGACACCAAAAATTACCATGGCCATAAGGCCTAAAAATTCGAGTGATGACGAAAAACTGGGTGCGCGCCTCAACGAAATGCACAAAGTAGATCAAACCCTTTTGATCGAATACTCGAAAGAACTGAAACAAATTATACTCAAAGGACAGGGCGAACTTCACCTGAATATTGCCAAATGGTATCTCGAACACCTTGATAAAATCCCTGTCGAATATATTGCACCGAAAATACCTTACCGCGAAACCATTACCAAACCTGCAAAAGCTATGTATCGCCATAAAAAACAGTCGGGTGGTGCCGGTCAGTTTGGCGAAGTACACATGCTTATTGAGCCTTATGTTGAAGGCATGAAGTTCCAGAGCGAGTTCCCTGTTCGTGGTACTGATGAGCAGCAACTTCCATGGGGCGGAAAATTAGTTTATAACAACTGTATTGTTGGCGGTGCCATTGATGCACGGTTTTTGCCGGCTATCCTGAAAGGAATAATGGAGAAAATTGAAGAAGGTCCGCTCACAGGTTCGTATGCCCGCGACATAGTTGTAAATGTGTACGATGGTAAAATGCACGCTGTTGACTCAAATGAACTTGCTTTCAAGCTTGCCGGACGTCATGCTTTCAGGGAAGCTTTCAAAAATGCAGGTCCAAAAATCCTTGAGCCAATTTATGATGTTGAAGTAATGGTTCCTGCCGAGCGCATGGGCGATATCATGACCGACTTACAAGGCCGCCGCGCCATCATTATGGGTATGGACAGCGAAGGGACCTACCAGAAAATTAAAGCAAAAGTTCCCCTTGCCGAAATGAACCGCTATTCAACCGCACTTAGTTCACTCACATCAGGAAGCGGTACATACTCGCTGGCATTTGGCGAATATGCACAGGTTCCACCCGATGTTCAGATGGCATTGCTAAAAGCATACGAAGAACAGGAAAAAGAAGAAGATTAGTCTTTATTTCTTTTGGTCTAAACAATAAAAATCCCGGTCTTTCGACCGGGATTTTTGTTTTAGCCGGGGTGCATCTATAAGACTTACTCACACTAAAAAAGGTTCTATTTCGCAAACTCCATGAGCTTCCGGTAATCAGTTTCGCTCATTTTGTAGTTACTTCCTTCGGCCTTGTTCCGGATCATAAGTTGTATGATTTCTTCGAATTTGTCCTCACTAATTCCGACCTGCGATAAGCGTGTTGGCGACCCAATAAGTGTAAAAAACTCGTCGAAACGGGTAATGGTGGTATTTACATCAGTCGAACCGAACAAATCAGTTCCTAACTTCGAAATCTGTGTCCCGGCACGTTCGTGCAACAACTTCATCCAGGCTGGAAAGAGTATTGAAAGCGATGCACCATGAGGAACCCCGTGCAGTAACGACAGTATATGCCCCATTCCATGCACGCCCCAATCGCCGCCCGACTTACCATAGCTGGTCATCAGGTTGAGAGCCATGGTGGCATCGTACATGATGGCTGCACGCTCATCGTAACCATGAAGATTGTTCATGAGTTTTGGCCCCCATTCCATCGCATCGGCAATAATAGCCGTGATAAAACGGTCGCTGAGGCTGCACTCACCTTTACCGAAATAATTCTCAAAACAATGTGCGATTAAATCTGCAATTCCATATGCAGTATAATCAGCCGGCACGGTAAAGGTACCCTCCGGATCGAGGAATGAGTGAACAGGGAAGCACAAAGGTGAACCATAGCCGTCCTTGCGGCCTGTTTCAGGATTCTGCAAAACGGCAAACGGATTCATTTCGGTACCGGTAGCGGCCAGGGTAAGCACAGCCACCAAGGGAATGGCTTTTACAGGTTTGGCCTTGTATTCGTAAAATTTCCAGGCCGAATGATCTACCGGTATTGTGATTGAAATAATTTTAGCCGAATCAATAACGCTTCCGCCACCCACGGCAAGGATGTAATCTACCTTGTTTTCGCGTCCGATCGCTGCTGCTTTATCCACATCAGCAACCAATGGATTGGGCTGTATGCCATCGTATTCAAAAACAGTCGCTCCGGCCTGGTTTAACTGGACAATAATCCTTTCGTAAAGGCCCGATTTTTTCACCGAACCTTTTCCATAAACCAAAAGCACCTTTTTGCCGAAAGGCTCAACAGTTTTTCCGATAGTTTCAATTACGCCTTTTCCAAAATGAAGGCTCGTGGGATTATGTGCAATGAAGTTCTCCATAAAAATAATTTTTGTGCAAAATTACTTTCTTTTTGGAGACATATTTAGAAACTTTTATCTCAAAACGAGATGTTTAAAATACCAGAAACGGATGATTAGAAGCAATGCTGAGTTTCTGTAGAATTGAATATGATTGAGTGTTCTCTATTTTACTTGCTTTGTCCAATCTGCTTTTTCTTTTTCGCCTCTGCCTTGGCCATATTTTCTTCCACCCTGAATATAACGATATCAGCAATAAGAGACAGTGGTAACGGTTTATCCAGGGGTAACTGAATAGTTCCCTTCGAACATTTGAAGTCTGACAATTGACCCCTGAACGCTTCGGTTGCAGATGAGGTAGGATAAAATCCGATATGATTTTTAAATGCGGCAAAATAAACCAGGATGCCATATAGTTTATAGACTGGCATCTGGTAGCTGATAGCCTCTTCAGCATCCGGGGCAGCCTGGCGGATTGTCGCCCTGATTTCTTCTAAAAGCTTCTGAATATCGTCAGGGAAACCTGCGATGTACTCGTCGATATTTTTTGGAGCAGCACTTCCTTCTTTCATACATTTCCCTTCCGTTTAACCCAAGTTGCATTTTAAAGTCTGCCACTTCCGCGTTTTTCTTGTTTTTAA
>JBAXBJ010000012.1:0-77607 GCA_037142075.1 Bacteroidota bacterium | reverse complement strand
TAAAGCCTTGATCTTTTGGTCCTTTTGTATCAAGACAAAAGGACAAGAAAATAAACGACAAGGAGCACGATTGTAAATATTAAACCTCGAAATAAGAATAAACACTGCTTTTTAAAATTTCATTAGCTCATCCGGTTTCACCCTGTTAAATGATACATTTGTATTGAAATACTTTTGGGTTAATCATTCGCTTAGCCCAGGTCTTTTTACACCTTGTTGCCAACCTACTGCAGATAAAACCCCGCAACGCATGAACCGAAAGACACTATTCTGCCTCAGCATAATGCTGATTCCTGCATTTCAATGCACTTACGCTCAAACGATTCCTTATCATCCATCTGTTCCCTCATCAAAGCAGATTGTATGGCAGGAAATGGAGCAAACTATGTTTGTCCACTTCGATCCGGCTACCTGGCAGAATTCCAGCTACGACAACCACTCAACTCCCCTCAGCCGGATTAATCCCGATAAACTGGATGTAGATCAATGGATTGACGTGGCCGAATCGTGGGGGGCTAAAATGATCATCTATGTGGCAAAGCATGCTGGTGGTTTTTGCTGGTGGCAGACTGAAACCACTCCTTACAGCATTAAAAACACAACTTACAGAAACGGAAAAGGCGATGTATTGGCCGAACTGGCTGAGGCCTGCGAAAAAAGGGGAATGAAACTCGGGATCTATATATCACCCAGCGACCTTTCGTTTGGGGCTTACCCGGGTGGCGGAGGCCGAACCAGCGATTCCACAAAGCAGGAAGAATACAATCATATACTCCGCACACAATGGCAGGAAGTGCTTTCGCGAACACCCCATATTTCGGAAATTTGGTTTGACGGCAGTGTTATTGTCCCTTTGGAAGATATTATTAAGAAATATGCGCCTGATGCCATCGTGTTCCAGGGTTCATTTGCCGATATCCGCTGGGTGGGCAATGAGCGTGGGTTTGCTCCTTATCCCGCCTGGAACAGTATAAAACTAAGTGATGCGCAATCGGGTAATGCCACTGCCGCCCATGGCGATCCCGATGGGGAAGTATGGATGCCTGCCGAAGTGGATGTGCCGCTCAAAAACCACGATTGGTTCTGGAGCCCTGACAATTATAAGAAACTTCGTTCCCTTGATGAACTGATTGATATTTATTACAATTCAGTTGGTCATGGCTGCCAGTTGCTTCTGAATTCCGCTCCCGACACAAGCGGGCTGATTCCGCAGGAAGATGTTTCGCTTTATAAACTTTTTGGTTCCGAAATCAAAAGACGCTTCGGCCAAAGTATTTGCGAAACATCCGGGAAAGGGGATACGGTTGAGCTTGTTTTTGAAAAATCTACCCTGGTGGATCATCTAATCATACAGGAAGATATCGCATTCGGTGAGCGTGTACGACGATACGTTATCGAAGGCAAAACCGATGGTGAATGGTTCCGCATTTCCGCCGGAATTTCAGTCGGGTATAAGCATATTCAGCAGTTCAGTCCGGTGAGTGTGGATAAACTCAGGTTTCGCTGCACCGAAAGCAAATTGCCGCCTGTAATTAAACGCCTGGCAGCGTATTATGTTAACGATAGTAAAGATCACAGCGCCATTGCTTCGGACCGCGACGATTATGGCACACCCTGGGTAAAAGGCGAGCAGAGAACAAACAACGAACAAAACGCAGGCAAACTTGAAAGTTTCAATAACGTAAATGGCATATTCGAAGCTGACATTTCTTCATTTATCCCTCTGCCGGGTCAGTACGAAATTGAAGTTCGAAACACAAAAACCAATAAAAATATTCCTCCTGTAAACCCTTCACTTTTATTGTATGCAAAGGAAACTCCAGGGCTTTTAACCCCAACCGAAAATGGGGTTCTTTCAATGAGCATTTCGGCTTATCCGACAATGGAAAAACATTCGATAATGCTGAGATTTGAACTTCCAGAAAAAGCCAAACCCGGAGACCTGGAATTATTTATCCGTGAGATAAAGTTCTGATTTTACTTATTGTTGCCATAAAATTCAATTATTTTCTTCTCCCATTCTGCTGGATTTTGTAGAAAAAGCATTGTTTTCAGGATAATCCGATGTAATTTTATACTGAATAATCCTGCTAAGATGAGACTCGGTAACATTTGCAAACGAGTTGCTTTATTTACCATAAGACTGTCGTTTTTCCTTTGTTTATATTGTCAATCTAAAACCAACCAAGCAGTTATCATGGAAATTCCGGATACTTTGCAAAACCGCCAGCCTGCTGTTGCTGGTCAATTTTACCCTTCGGATTCTGCCGAACTGCAGCGAACCTTAAAAAAACTCTTCTCCAAAGCTCCTGAATTAGTTGCCGACAGTGAAGTCCGGGCTATAATTTCACCACATGCAGGATATGTTTTCTCGGGAGAGGTGGCCGCAGCTGCCTTTAAGCAACTTGATCCTGAAAAGGAATACAAAACCATATTTGTAATTGGCAGCAGCCATCGCAATTCGTTCGCCGGAGGGTCGGTTTACAGTATTGGGAATTATATCACGCCTTTGGGAACAGTGAAAACTGACTTCGAAACAGCTCAGAAACTGGTTGCCGAAAATAAAGTTTTGGCATTCGATCCACATTATCACAACGCTGAACATAGCATTGAAGTTCAGATTCCCTTTTTGCAATATTACCTGGAAAAGGATTTTAAAATTGTTGCGATTTTATTGGGCACCCAGAATAAGGAAACCTGCAGACAGATAGCAGCTGCTCTGAAACCTTATTTTTCACCCGAAAATCTGTTTGTTATCAGTACCGATTTCTCACATTATCCGGCTTACTCCGATGCTGTTAAAACGGATAAAAAAATGGCTGATGCAATCGCTACCAACGATCCCGCATATTTTATACAAGCCCTCGACAGTTGTACCGAAAAGAAAGTTGCCAACCTTTCCACCTCCTGCTGTTCGTGGCCTTGCGTTCTTACCCTTATGTATCTTACTGAGGATAAGGATGATATTGCTTATAAACAGTTGATGTATAAAAATTCAGGCGATTCGGAATATGGCGAAAAGAATCGTGTGGTTGGCTATTATGCGCTGAGTGTTGTTCAAAAAAAGCAGGATACAATGTCACTGACCGAAACCGAAAAGAAAGAACTGCTGCTTGCGCGAAACACAATACAATTCTTTTTGGCTGAAAAAGGTATTCCGGAAATGGATTTTAAATCACTTTCGCCTGCTCTTTGTATCAAAGCCGGGGCGTTTGTTACGCTGAAAAAACAAGGCCAGTTGCGCGGGTGCATAGGGCATTTCGATGCGAATGAACCTCTCTGCAAAACCGTTCA
Organism: Bacteroidota bacterium; assembly: GCA_037142075.1. Taxonomy (GTDB): domain Bacteria; phylum Bacteroidota; class Bacteroidia; order Bacteroidales; family UBA4417; genus UBA4417. The sequence goes on along the minus strand of JBAXBJ010000012.1, from coordinate 74,313 downwards.
GCAGATGGCCGTTGCGGCTGCCACCCGTGATAGTCGTTTTTCGGCAGTAACAGCTAAGGAAATGAACCTGATCGATATCGAAATCTCGGTACTCACACCTTTACAGAAAATACAAGATGTGAACCAAATCCGGCTTGGCACCGATGGCATTTACATTAAAAAAGGATTCAGAAGCGGGACTTTTTTACCGCAGGTGGCCACTGATACAGGTTGGAATCTGGAGGAATTTCTCGGACATTGCGCCCGCGATAAAGCTGGTATAGGTTGGGACGGATGGAAAGAGGAGAATGCTGAAATATTTGTTTACCAGGCTATTGTGTTCGGGGAGAATGAAGAAGAATAAGCCAGCCGGGGATTTTGCTTCTAACAATGCCCCACGTTACAGAAACAATAAACATTCAGCCGGCACAAAATAAAATTGGATAATTTTCTCCCATAAAACATCCGATTTTTCCATAATTTTCACTGATATCAAACGGTTTTTGATAAAAATATGTCCAGGAAAAAATGCTACTTTTGACCGGCAAACTAAACCACTATGGATTCAAAATCCATAGGTTCAAACAAAAAATGAAATTTTGAAGTTCTTTAACGCAAAGTGCGCAAAGATCTCGCAAAGTGCGCAAAGTTTATTCATTACAAATCAGGCTTAGCATTATTGGCATTACCCTTAGCGTCCTTTGCGGTTAAAATTCATAGAAACTAAAGTTGATGCAATAAATTGCAGGGTTTTAATCATTTTTGAGACAATAAACAGGGATCAATAAAAATATCAGAACAAATTCGTTTATAAACAACTGTAAATTAATCATATGGATACTAAGTATTTATTTGCATCTACCTTGAAAAATATGATGCTCACAGGAGTACTGCTCTTTTCTCAAACCTATCTCATTGCCCAGGATCATCCTAAAAGTGTGGATTACACAAAATTTGTAAATCCATTTATTGGCACCGGGTCCATTGATAGTTTGAGCTTGTCGGGGAGTAATTTTCCGGGGGCGGTTGTCCCTTTTGGTTTCGTGCAACTGAGTCCCGATACGGATGATAACCCGGAAGACCCGTGCAGTGGGTACGATTATTCGGATAATACCATCGTTGGTTTCAGCCACACGCATTTAAGCGGGACAGGAGTGGCCGATTTATTTGACTTTTTATTCATGCCTTTCCGAGGTGAGAAAAAATGGAATGCGACGGATACCTCGGCTGCAAAAAATTGCTATAGTTCCACTTTTAAGCATCAGAACGAAACGGCGAGTCCCGGTTATTACAGTGTAGTGCTGGACGATGCCAAAATGAAAACCGAACTTACCGCCACCGAACATTGTGGCATGCATAAATACAGCAGCCTGAGCAAGGATCCGTATTCCATGATGATAGACCTGAACCATTCCTTAGATAAGAAACGACCTTACTGGACCTGTAAAATTCTGAACGCCCAGATTCGTGTTATCGACAAGCAAACAATTGAAGGATATCGCTCCATAACTGGCTGGGCCAGTGAACGCCGGGTTTATTTCAGGGCAGAATTTTCAAAACCATTTTCCACTACCACCATCAAATCAGGAAATAAAATTTATACAAATGAGAGAATTGTCAATGGTCAGAATTTAAAAATGATACTCACTTTTGGCGGCAATAATCCGGAACCACTGGTTGTTAAAGTCGGTCTTTCATCCGTTGGGTACGATGGCGCACGAAATAACCTGAAAACAGAAATTTCCGGTTTTGATTTTGATAGAGTCAAAACACAGGCAAGTGAGAAATGGAATACCGAACTTTCGGTATTTGATATTGAAGGAAAGGCCGATCAAAAAATTATTTTCTATACCGCTCTTTATCACACATTTATACATCCTACCAACATTGCCGACGTAAATGGCGATTATATCAACATCAACGGTGAGTTAAAAAATGCCCCCGATGGAGTGCATTACAGTACTTTTTCCCTGTGGGACACGTACCGGGCCGCGCACCCGCTTTTTACCCTTACACAGGAAAAAAGAACGGCAGGTTTCATCAACTCCATGGTCCGTCAATACAGCGATTATGGGTATTTGCCTATATGGCAGCTATGGGGAAAAGAAACCTACTGTATGATCGGAAACCATGCCATACCGGTGATTGTGGATGCATTTCATAAAAAGATTCCCGGCATTGATTATAACCTCGCTTACGAGGCTGTTAAAGCATCCTCATTAACATCGCACAAAGGCAGCGCTTTTTTGTTGCTCGACACATACAAATATATTCCCGAAAATATCGAGTCACAATCCGTTTCCGTTACCCTCGAAATAGCTTACAACGATTGGTGCGTGGCTCAAATGGCAAAAGAACTGGGACATACAAAAGACTATGAATATTTCGCCGGACGGTCGCTCTCGTATAAGAATCTGTTTGATAAAGAGATAGGGTTTTTCAGGGCAAAAGATGATAAGGGAAACTGGATCGAACCTTTTTCCCCGCTTAAATATGGTGGCAACGGCGGGTATCCTTTTACCGAGGGAAATGGCTGGCAATATTTATGGTATGTACCACAGGACGTTCCTGCTTTCGTTGAATTGTTGGGCGGAGATCAAAAGTTCACCCAGAAACTGGATGAGTTTTTTACTCTTGATGCAAAACCCGGAGATGTTAACGGCAATGCTTCCGGCTTTATTGGCCAGTATGCACATGGTAATGAACCGAGTCATCACATTGCTTATCTCTACAATTTTACGAATGAACCCTGGAAATCAAATTATTACACGGCCAAAATACTTAGAGAGCTTTATTTGAATACGCCTTCGGGTTATTCGGGCAACGAGGACTGCGGGCAAATGTCGGCATGGTACATTTTCAGTTCTTTGGGGTTTTACCCGGTTAACCCGGCTAACAGCGTTTACTGTTTAGGTTCGCCGCAATTCGAAAAAGCGGTTCTTTACCTGGCTGGAGGAAAGCACTTCGAAGTAACCACAAAAAATGTAAGTGTCGAAAATGTTTATATACAGGAAATATTCCTGAACGGAAAACCGTACAAAAAGAATTTCATTACCCACAACGACATCGTAAAAGGCGGAACTATCGAATTCGTGATGGGTAAAGCACCAAATAAAAAGATGGCTGATTATGAGAAGCCGTTGCTGATTGCAAACGACTAAGACAGGGTAAACCGGAAATTTATTTTATCTGAAGCAAACTGTTAGTGGTTCTATGGCAGGTGTTATACCCTTGTTCTATGTGCCCTATTGTGGTTCAAAAAAAATTGCCGGGTTTATATTAGGAAGGTAAATTAACCACAAAACTGTAACCGGATCACGAAGCCCCGCCTTTTGCGCAGGCAAACGTTTGCCGTTCATTCTTATGCCAATGCATATATCACATAGTATTAAATTCACCCGTAAATTTTGGTGGATAGATAACTTCGTAAAACCAATCGTCCTGGTCTACCAAAACACGTCTGCCGATCAGAACATTTTTGTCTAACTTATTCTGTTGCAAAACTTCAAGAATTATTTGCATTGATTTGTCAATATCCTTTATGGTATAAAGGATATTTCCACCACCTGGTCCTATGTCACCGGCAAACCATTCCCCAAGTTCTTTATTTTCAAGAGCCTTGCTCAATAAATCTTCAACTTCTTGTCGTTTGTCCAGCAATTGTTTTTCATCACGGAAACCCACAGGCTGAATTTGAACAAATAAAACTTCCTTTTCTTTGAAAGGTGTCCAGTTGTAATTGATCTGTAAATCAACCTTTTTACTGTCAAGTTCCTGCTTTGTCAATTGTTGAACAGAAGTAAAAGTTTGTCTGGCGCCTTCGGGAATTGAAATATTTAACTCATACAAAAGCAGGTCAAACTTCTCATTGCCGGTTGCCAATGCTCTTGCAACGTAAATTATATTATCTGTCCTTTTGTATAAACTGAAAATTTCTTCATTCGCCGGCAAGGTTGAGTTTTCTTTTCCGCCAGTTTGCTTTTCCGTGTTTTGCTTGCAGCTTGTCAGGTTAAAAAATGCCAGAAGTACTAAAGTGACTATTTTAGTTGTCATAATTTACTGCTTTCATTTCCTGTTTTGTTGATTTGCCTCAGTATGACCAATAATTTCTTACAGTAAATAACCGATTATTTTATACTCGCCCTCCTCCCCTACTTTTTCCCTTCCCTTCTTTCTTCCCATAAGTCCTTAAAACTTTTGGGTGCTACCTCGGGCAATTCGCGCCTGGAGCCCCAGCTCGAAGCGAAAAATTTCTTCAGGCTCGAGTTCTTGGTTTTACCACTGAAGAAATCGAGGTATTTGCGTTTGCCCATTGTGGTTTTATAGGCCAACATAACGGTCTTATCGAAACGGCTGGCATAGCCATCTTTTACCGAGTCGTTGCGGTTGTAAAGGAGAAGTTCGTGGAGGTTGATTTTTACAGGGCACACTTCGGTGCAGCTTCCGCAAAGTGAAGATGCAAAACTAAGGTGTTTATAATCTTTCATCCCGCGCATCCATGGGGTTATTACTGAGCCGATCGGGCCGCTGTAGGTGGTTCCGTAAGCGTGTCCGCCAATGCTTTTATAAACCGGGCAAACATTGAGGCAGGCTCCGCAACGGATACAACCTAAGGCACGGCGCTGGTTTTTGTGCGCCAAAATTTCGGTGCGGTTGTTATCGAGCAGTATCACGTACATTTCGTCGGGTCCGTCGCTTTCGCCTTCCTGCTTTGGGCCCGTAACAATGGAGTTGTAAACGGTAATATTCTGTCCGGTACCGTGTGTGGCCAGCAAAGGCCAGAAAAGATCCAGGTCGCCGAGTTTCGGGATAAGCTTTTCGATGCCGGCAATTACAATATGAACCTTTGGAAACGACATGCTCATCAGGGCATTGCCCTCGTTTTCGGTAAGGCAGACGGCTCCGATATCGGCCACAAGGAAATTGGCACCCGTGATGCCGATATCGGCATTGAAGAATTTTTCTCTCAGCAGATTTCTTACAAAAGCCGTTATCTGTTCGGGAGTGCTGTTGGCATCCATCCCGAATTTTTGGTTGAAAAGTTCGGCCACCTCCTCTTTCGATTTGTGCATGGCTGGGGTAACTATATGATAGGGTTTTTCGCCGGCAAGTTGTACGATGTATTCTCCAAGGTCGGTTTCAAGCGATTCGATACCTGCTTTTTCGAGGTGTTCGTTCAGCGAAATCTCTTCAGTAACCATGGTTTTACTTTTCACAACATGTGTTGCCTGTTGCTTTTTCACAATTTTCAGTACTTCTTTCACGGCTTCGGCAGCATCGAGTGCCCATAGTACTTTACCACCCCTTGCCTGAAATGCGGCTTCAAAATCGGTGAGGTATTTAGCCAGGTCGGTAATTACTTTATTTTTTATGTGCGCACCCCGTTCTTTTGCAAGTTCCAGGTTACTATATTGCTCTTTGCCCCTTACTACGGCAGCATCGTATTTCGAAATATTAAATGCCAGGGTGGCACGGTGAGTCTTATCAAACGATTTCTTTTCGCTGTCAGCAATAAACTTGTTATAGGAATCACTCATGGAATTTCGTGTAAAGTAAAATTTATTTTATTAAAATTTCGTACTTGTTCAGCCGCTATTTGAGTCATTTTTTGCCACAGCTATCATAAATTACCACAGAAGTGCCAAAGTGCATGCTCAGTGCAAAGGCATTTTTTCGATTCTTGCTTTGTGCCGGCCTCCTTCGAAATCGGTTTGTAAAAATACCAATACTGAGCTAAGAGCTTCTTTTTCGGTGATAAACCTCCCGGGAAGGCAAAGTATATTGGCATCGTTATGCAAACGGGCAAGCCGGGCAATTTCGGTATTCCAGCACAAAGCAGCGCGGATTTCAGGATACTTGTTAGCCGTCATACAAACACCGTTACCGCTGCCGCAGATTAATACAGCCATGGTAAACAATCCGTTGGCCACAGCCGAAGCTACCGGGTGTGCTATATCCGGATAATCAATGCTCGCCGAAGAGTACGTTCCAAAATCACGAACTGAATAGCCTGATTCTGATAACTTTAGCTTGATAAATTCTTTTAATTCGTATCCGCCCTGATCACATCCTAGTGCTAAAGTTTTCGATTTGTCAACCATTGTTCATAAGTATTATTTCGTAATTTTTCCTGAAGTTAAACATCCAGGTGGTTCGCTTTCATATTTAACCACTTACATCAAAACACAAAAGTACATCCAAAAACAAGGTGTTTCATTATCAGGTGAATAGAATTATTAAACAAATATTGTTAATAAGTGCTTACTTTTGTTACTTGATTGTGAATAGAATTTACTTGCTGTTAACAATTAATTCACAGGTAGGCCGCTGAAAAAATCATCAAAAAGTTTGCCCAAGTTATGAGTTGTTTAACAACATATTATGAACAACTTTTGGCTGTTTATAAGCTGTTTTTTTATTAGCGACAGTCGTTACGAACAGTTTGTTGATAACCCCGTTAATACACTATATGCAAACAATTTAAAGCCGCTGAATTTGTTGATAAACTGTGGATAAACTACCCTTAAGTTAAAATAAAAATAAAATACATAAAAACTGCTAACACTATGAACCGGCATATAATAATAACATATTAATAAATTAAAATAAAAATAATAATAGTAGTGATTACGAGGGATTGGAAAAATGGAAAAAGAAAAGCTCATTTCTAAAATACAGGAACTAAAAAAGGAAAAGAAGGCTGTTATTTTGGCTCATTATTATCAGGAGCCTGAAATTCAGGATATTGCCGATTTTGTTGGAGACAGTTTGCAGCTTTCACAACGGGCTGCCGAAACCGATGCTGAAATTATTGTGTTTGCCGGAGTTCATTTTATGGCCGAAACGGCCAAAATTCTTTCACCCTCTAAAAAAGTACTTCTTCCCGATCTGGATGCCGGCTGCTCCCTGGCTGCCAGCGCACCGGAAAAAGAGTTTTCCGACTATGTTAAAAATCATCCTGACCACAAGGTGATTACCTATATAAATTGTTCGGCGGCTGTTAAAACCTGGTCGGACGTTATTGTTACCTCCAGCAATGCCGTTAAAATTGTAGAATCATTTCCGAAAGATCAGAAACTTATTTTTGCTCCTGATAAAAACCTGGGTGCCTACATAAACGGATTGACCGGTCGAAATATGCTGCTTTGGGACGGTGCCTGCGAAGTGCATGAGACCATACGGACGGAAGCTATTCTGCAACTGAAACTTCAATATCCGGGGGCGAAACTTATTGCACATCCCGAATGTAAACAGCCGGTTTTAATACTGGCCGATTTTATTGGTTCAACCGCCGCCATGCTCGATTTTACTGCAAAAGACGACTCGAAATCATTTATTGTAGCAACTGAGACAGGCATTATTCACCAGATGAAGAAACTTTCGCCCGAAAAGGAATTTATCGTAGTCCCATCCGACGAAACCTGCTCGTGCAACGATTGTCCTTATATGAAGTTGAATACACTTGAGAAACTCTATCTTTGTATGCTGAACGAGAAACCGGAAATAACTTTGTCGGACGAAGTCATTGAAAAAGCCCGCAGGCCGATTTTACGAATGCTCGAATTGTCAAAGAACAGGTAGGGTGAGGTAAGAAAATGGTTAATAGTTAATGGAAAATGGTTAATAGTTTGGACTAAAAATGGTTAACTATGAATTTTTTCAAACACTTTTGACTTTAACCGTAAAATCATTCAAGGAAGCAGACTATTTTCCATTTTCTATTTTCCATTAACTTTTAAAATAACGTGCAAAATTACTTAGTTTACCCTTTTAGAAACATTTTGTTGAAAACTCTGATTTTAGCAATTATAGGTCTTTTGTTTGCTTTTACTTTAAAAGCCCAGGAATCAGTTTCGAAAACCGGAGATAGTATTGCAAAGTTTTATTACCCGGGCGGACAACTTTCGAGTGAGGGAACTATGCGTGAAGGAAAACCTGACGGGTATTGGAAAACATATTCCGAATCCGGGGTTCTGAAATCGGAAGGAAACCGGAAAAACTTTTTGTTGGATAGTGTTTGGAAATTTTACGATGATTCGGCCAGGTTGCTTGTCTCCATTACATACATGGCAGATAAGAAAAATGGCTTAAAAACCACCTACCGGCAGGGTGAAATAACAACCGAAACCTTTGTTGATGATGTAAAACAGGGTCCAACTACGTATTATTATCCGGATGGAAAAGTTCGGTTGATAGTAAACTTTATTGCCGGTCTCGAAAATGGAATTGCCCGCGAACTGGATACCGACGGAACTGTTATCACTTACATGGAATACAAAAGAGGTTTCCTGGTAAGTCGCGAACGTATCAATCGCAAGGATAGCAAAGGATTAAAACAAGGCCGCTGGAAATATTTTTACGATAACAACACAGTAAAACTCGAAGGTATTTATAAGGACGATAAAAGAAACGGGTATTTTAAAGAATACGATGAAAATGGAAGCCTGCTATCGGTCAAAAAGTTCATAAATGATATTGAACAAATTGAAGTACAAGAACTTACAAGTTTAAAGCTAAAAACCGATTATTACCCGAATGGACAGGTAAAAACGGTTGCCAGTTACAATGGCGATGTTCCTGAAGGCGTACGCCGCGAATACAACCCGGAAGGTAAAATTGTGGCCGGGTATATTTTTACCAAAGGCGCTCTTACAGGCGAAGGAATTGTTGACGAAGAAGGAAATAAGGACGGAGCCTGGAAAGAATATTATACCGACAGCACACTCCGTTCGGTGGGTACATACGCGAAAGGGAAAGCAATCGGTAACTGGAAATATTATTTCGAAAACGGAAAAATCGAATCTGAGGGAAAATATACTAAATCAGGTTTGCTGGATGGTACCTGGCGATGGTATTTTGAAGATGGAAGCATCAGGCGTGTACAATCGTATATAGCCGGAATGGAAGACGGTGAGTACGAAGAACATGATGAAACAGCCAGGCAAATTGTTAAGGGTCAGTTTGTAGAAGGCCTCGAAGAAGGCGATTGGGTTTACGATTTCGGCAACTACCGCGAACTTGGAACGTATAAGGGCGGTGCCAGGTTTGGAAAATGGAAATCGTATTATGCCGATGGTACTCTTAAGTTCGAAGGCGAATATATCGACGATAACCTGAACGGGAAAATAAACTGGTACTGGCCAAGCGGCAAATTAAAGGACCAGGGCAATTATGTGAATGGGAGCCGTGAAGGCGACTGGATCACCTTTAGTGAGGACGGAACCCCGTTCCTTATCATAACGTACCGTGGCGACGTCGAAAAGCGCTATGACGGGGTTGTTATCAAGCCGTCATTTGAGGAGTAGCATTTTTAAAAGAAAATTACCTCACTATTAAAATTTTAGCCGAAGAAGTATTTACTATTCCGTTTGAAATGGAAATCAGGTACTCACCGGATGTTAGTTTCGCTGAATGATAAACATAGGTTTTATCTTTTTCCTGTAACGAAACTATATCAACTGTTTTTCCAAGTTGGTCTGTAACAATGAGTTTCCAATGGGTACTGTTATCAGGTAATAGGTACGAAATTTTAATTTCATCCGTTGCCGGGTTAGGATAAACAAGCTTGATCACCTGGTCACTGTGCGGTTTATTATTATCCAGATCAAGAAAAATTCCATTTTCATTATAAATGGAAATACCACAATGAATGCTCCCCATCCATTTATTTCCCAATTTATCAATTCTTAACTTTCGGATTGATCCATAAAGCATTCCTGAATTGAAGTAATCAATAATCTGCCAGTTTTGTCCGTCAAATGTAGCAATGTCAGTAACTCCATTCTGCATCCAGACCATGCCATTTTTATCGCAATTTAAAGCAAAGGAATAAAAACTATTCAGCGCACAATTATCAGGATTAAAATACTCCCACATACTTCCGTCATATTTTATTAATCCACCGGAAGTCGCCATCCAAATAATGTTATCATAAATTGAAATATCCCAAACGTTACAGTCATAAACCGGAGGATTAGGAATCATATGCGTAATCCATGAGGTTCCGTTCCATTCTGAAAATCCGTTATTGTAACCGGCATAAATATGGCCGTTTGTTCCACGGGTTAAACATAACACTTCAGAAGCAGGAAAATTATTTAGATACGGTGAGTAATACGCGCAACTAACTCCATTGTATATTACAATTCCCCAAAACTGCGCTATAAATAAGCTATTATTCATATCGAATGCAATATGATGGGGTATTGATGAGGAGAATAGATTATTGTTTATCGGAATTGATTTTCGATGCCATTCATTGTTTTCGAAAACAGAAACTCCACCATAATGTCCGGCATATAATTTTCCGTTATTATCTTCAGCAAAGCACGTTGCACTCAAATAGTAATTTGGGTTAGCTGATGAATCATCCTGATAATAATTAGTAATAGTATTGCCAATAATCCGGGTCATACCATATGGATTAGCAATCCATGTTGAATTGTCGGATGCATGAAAAATATCCTCAACCATGTTTCCTTTAAAAGCTGTTTCAGCTGTATTCATTTTATACCAGTAATTGCCATCAAACATGGAACTCTGATAGGAGCCTATAAATAAATTATTTCCATTGTCAACAGCCAGAAAACTGATATTCCTGATTGTATCTGCCGGAGGTTCTGAATGTTTCAAACCCCATGATGTTCCATCAAAATAGTATAGATCACCATTATAGCATCCGAGCCAGTATTTTCCATCTGGTGTCCGGTCGAATGCGTTTACATAATACAATGCTTTACCCGTAACTAACGTATCGAATACTTCCCACTGTGTAAAATCAGTGATGGTTAAACCACTTTGAAAATGCCCAATCCATGTTTTTCCATCAGGAAAAGTTTTAATAAAGTTTATTCTATTTGTCAGAATTGGAGAATTTGAAGTATCGTATTTAACAAAAGTATTTCCATCAAAAGCCCATAATCCATTTGCATTCATCAGAACTCTGTCGTGAGCATCAACAGCCATTACTTCAGAGCCGGAATTAGATGATGCCATAAAACTAAGATCAATAGCTAACCATGTATTGCCATCAAATTTTACCAGGTTATTATTTATACAAGCCCAAATATTTCCCTGCGAATCACTTGTAATCGCAACAGCCCTATTATTTGGTAATGTTGAATTTGTCGTATTATAAGCAGTCCATGTATTACCATCTTTACATGCTATTCCTGCAAAATAGGAAGTAAGCCACAATCGCCCTTGGATATCAAGGCACATATCGGAAATGTCGGTAAATGGCATGCCCGAATTAGCATGATTGTAAAAAGTAGTGTCGTTGGTTGAGTGGTCAATACACATCAGCCCACCTTCGGACGACAACCAAAGTTTATTCCCATCAGGAACAATTTTTCTGACAAAGCGGGTATCGGAAATATTTTTCCAGGTTGGCTGAGCTGTAGCAATTATAACGGTAAGAATTAATGAGATAGAAAGAAGAAAATGTTTCATATGCTAATATTTATTTATTTGAATCAGAATAAGTTAATGGTTAACAAAGATACTGAACATTCTATTTAAAAAGATATTTGAGAGTTATATTTTGTGATATCCCAAAGTTGGTAATTTATTTACCGGCTTTCTTATTTTTACCGAAATACTGCCTTATATTAGTGGTGTTGAAATGATTATCTTCAGTTGTAATCAAAAAGTGTATCAATCCAGCATTTTTAAACCATTGCCACGATGCAGCAACAATCGAATAATCCGGTTCAGGATACCAATCTTCCACCCAAAAAGAAAAAACGCGGCTGTTGTTTTGGATGCAGCATGATATTGCTGTTGCTTGTGGCATTATTGTTAGGAACTATTGGATACTACGTGTATCAAAGCTGGCCGAAAAAATCAGCCGTAGAAAAAGAATACAACCAGGTTCCTGATTATTTCGAAAAATAGCAGACCATGAAAAAGATTCTTCTAAGTACGGTTTTAGTTCTGCTGGTTTTTCAAGGAATTTCGCAGCAGAGTTTCAGGTTGCATGTACAACCTGGAAAACCCCAATTGGCGGGCGATGGCGATGACTATACCACCTTGGTTATCACGGCCCGTGATCCGGAAGGTGAAGTAATAACGAAAATGAACGGGAAAGTAGCCGTAAGGGTAAGCGCCGGATTTTGCGAAGCCATTGACGTAAATATGGAGGATGGGGTAGCTTTGGTCAAATACACTTCGCCCATGTTTGGTACGCCGGTAAAAGCATCACAACGAATGGTATATTTCCTTTTCAAATTTATGCAGAAATTTATTGGACGCTCCGGCGGATCAACCGATGCTGCTGCAAACCAGAAACTGGCCACCGATATTACCATCGAAAGTTTTAAAGAAGGTCTTATCCCTACAACACTGATCCCCAAAAAGGAAGGCGATAATTTTGTCTATATCGTTTGTGAAATGAACGGCGTGAAAGGAAAAGCAAAAATTGAAATACTAAAAGCCACCGAAGGCCGCAATGGTAATATTGTGCCTGGTATTTATTACGCGCGCGACATCACCGGCCAATCCGATTGGAAATTGAATATGTATAGCAGCGGGACAGGCACCTGGGGCGAAGCAAATTCATCAGAGGACAATTACAACACCATCATGTTCAGCAACGAAGTTTTTACAGAGTTGAACGACGTTTTGAGTAAAACGGCCGGCATGACAGGTTTTTTGAAGGCCTACCTGGGACCATCTTGGAAAGAAACGCAATACATAAAAGATTTCGACATCGTTAAAATGGGAATGGGTTCAGCCTATATGCCTATGCCAAACAACGGTGTTTTTATTTATGTACCCCCCATTCTTTTCGAATACCAGGGACGCCCAACATCAGCATCCCCCGGAAGTTCCACAAGCGGAAAGCCGGAGGATGTGATAAAAACCGATAAATCCGGAATTGTCCTGAGTCAGAATGAAATTATAGGCGATGGAAAAAGCCGAACAAAAGCAGTTTTTCATTACCAGGATGAAAATGGAATACCGGTAGGCGGGAAAACTATTTCGTGGTCTGTCCCGAAAAGCATAAAGATTATATCGATGCAAACTGTTACCGATGCCGCCGGCAATGCTGAAACTCTGCTGGAAGCCCCCATAATAAAAGCAACAGAAGAAAAAAGGGGTGATATGGGCGGATTGATAGATAACTATGATCTTTTTCAACTGAAAGTAAGTTACTCCTCGGTGAAAAATAAAACTGAAACTACAATGGCTACGCTGAGCGTATACAAAACCCTGGAGCAAAACCTTTACATTCTGAAACCTGGAATGGAAACTAAACCATATAAGATTTTACTTCCTCAACTTGAGTATTACAATCTGGAAAGCAGTGTTTATGTCAATTTTCCCAAAAGCGTGCTGACTACCGAAACTGAAAAATTATCCCTTAATGATGCCATTATCTTTGTTGAATCACTCAAATTTGACAGGGAATATTTTCAGCGTATTTATAATGCTTACTTTAAGAAAGACCAGAAAATGTTTATGAGTATGCTCGAAAATGATAAGGGAGGATACTCGGTAAAAACGAACAGCCAGGGCCAGTTCAAACTTATAATACGCGATTTTGAAGGGAAAATGAGGCTCGCTTCCGGCGGGTATGATCGTAAAATGACCATTGAACCTGTACTGGCAAAAATTGCTGACCTTACCGGCCGCAGGGCCGGAGCGCTCACCGAAGTGCTTGCATTGCTTTCGGCAGGAACAGATGCCTCTGGGAATTCACCGCAGGTTGATGGCACATTTTCGGGACAAATGGTTAATTCGCTTAATTACAAGGAAAAAGTTTTTGGCCAGATAAACGATATGGAGCGGATTCTCTGTTCGGGAGCTTTTACCGATGCCATAGGGGTTGAAGAAAAACTCCACCTGATAGGAATGCTTATGACCAATGCCAAAGGAAATGCCCGCTTTATGGGCGATACAGGAAAAGAATTAATCGGTCATGCCTGGGAACTTTTCAACATGGCATGGGAACTGGCTAATGAACAATTTAAAATTACCGAAGGTCTGAGTAAAAAAGTCGGCTTGGATAAAGTAAGTGATTCACTGGCGAAAATCGGGATGAAAATTGACCTGGGGATTTGGAGTAAAGTTACTGGCACCGACCGTAAAACAGGAACAAAGCGGATTATTATTGATTTTATCAGGAAGAATGTACTGAGCTCCGATGCTCCAAATAAAACCCAGGCTTCCGTAGGTTATTACCGTGTGATGGGCGAATACGGCAAAGCTTTGTCAGGTATGATTTTTGAACAGCTCACCGAAGGTATTTCCGATGCGCTTTCGGATATGAATCCTGTGCCGGACCTGGTGGTTGAAGCCCTCAATAAGAAATATTATGCCGGGTTAAGAGCTGAGGTCGACAAACTCCTGGCCCAGTCGCCGGCAAAAGTTCATGAAGTTTATGCCCGCTTGCAGCCAGCCTTGCACGACCGATCAACCGAAATCCGTTCCTATTATCAGTCGGTAGGCGAAACGCGCTTTAGTACCGAAATTTACAAGGCCGATTGGGACTTTTTCAGGGAATCGGTGGTTAAAGGCGGTGTAATAAGTTATGATTTACTGAATATGAACTGGCATAAAATAAAAGACCATCTTGACGCACTCGAGAAATTCAACAAGGTTACCGATGCAGCTTATACAACAACCAATCTAGCTTTTGAAATATACCGCTACCACTACCTTTGGTGTGATGCCCGTTCGGCATTTGATTTTGTTAACCGAAGTATTGAGCAAGGTTCGGTGGTTACCGCTTCTGCGGCTAAGCCTGAATTTAATTTCAGCTTGTTTAGCGGGGCATATGCTGCAACTCCGGCAAATTATTCTACTATTCCCGGCATGGCTGGCATTTCAGGACTGGATTTCTCATTGCAAAATGGTGGATTTCCGGTTGCTGACATAAACAAAGCCATTGATGCCGGAGAGGCATACAATAAGTGGGTACTGACTGAAGATAAACGAAAGGTTCTCCTTACGGGTTTCAACCCAGCAACGGTTGGGGCTATGTATAAATCAGCATACGAATATGAAAACCAGTTGGCAAATTTGCTGATTGATGCTTTGGTTTATGCGGAAGACAAATCTGCTTCGAACCGGGAAGCGTATAATTCCGCGGCTCTTGCACTTAAGAAGAGTGCTTCGGCCTTGTCAGAAACCAGCAATAAAGCAACAGCTGAAATGGATAAAATACCTGAAAATATCCCTGTTCCGGTATTTGAGGCAGAGGCTGGCAGCATTGAAAGCTGGAAAAATCCGTTGTACCAGAAAATCGGGGGCGGTATTCTCCTGCTGGCTTTGGTTTTAATATTGACAATGATCATTATCCGCCGCCGACACAAACACAATGCGAAACCTGTTCTACCAGTCATTCAACCTAATATTCCTGTGATTCCTCCGGCACCCGTTTCCACGCCGCAGGTTATGCCAAACGTACAATCCGGCCAGAATGCGACAGGATTTTCAATACCCGGCATCCAACATCCGGTATCCGATATCGTCACTCCGAAATTCTGTCCGCAATGTGGTGCAGCCTTTAATCCTGGCGCTAAGTTTTGCAGTAAATGCGGTTATAAAACACTATAAATGTTGAATTAAATATTTTTAATCATGAACTTTTGCACCAAATGCGGTAATCCGCTTAACCCCAATGCCCGCTTTTGCGGCAGTTGCGGAACAACTATCAATGTATCAGGAAACAACGTTTTTGCAAACCCAGTCCCTGCTGATCCTTGGCCCACTAAGGCTGAGACCTCATCCCAGATGTCTAACCTCGATTTCAGGATGCCAAACTCACAGCGTCGGGTTGTTAACATCTGGCTTATTTTAATGGCGGTGTTTGTATTTTGTGTTTTTGTGCCTTCCATCATTGGTTTAGACGGCTTCGGTGGTGGTTTTTTCATGAGTTTTATGTCAGGTTTTTTGGCGATTATGAGTGTGATAGTGATTTTAGTCTATCGATCACGAGCCAAACAACTCGATAAAATACTGAAAGGAGAAGGCCGGGTTGCTGTTTGGCAATATGCACCAGATGAATGGTTGCGTTTTATTGCTGCCGATTTTGAAGAAGAAAAGAAGAGTAAGAAAATGCTTTTTTTCGTTGTGGCTATAATTGCGGTTGTAGTGGGTATTTTACTCATGATCTCTTTAGAAAATACGCTAGTACTGTTTATTGCATTAGGCATTATACCCATAGTTGCCATTCCTGCCTTTATAGCACCCCGCTACAGGTATAACAAACTTAAAAATTCAGAAGCCAAAGCACTGATTGCCGAAAAGGGAGTAATTGTAGGAAAAATGTTCCATATATGGATAGGTCTCGGAGCCAGGCTCGATAGTGTAATACTCAATTCGGAAGTTAATCCCGCTATGATGGAGTTTACGTATTCGATGCCTACACGCAATGGAAGAAATACACAGGTAGCCAGGGTGCCTGTTCCAAGGGGAAAATACGAAGATGCGCGCAGGATTGCCGACTCTTTTAGCAACCAGCAACAATAAACACAGTTACGACACAAAGAAAAGCCTGACAATAAACACTGTCAGGCTTGTTTTGCTTTTACAAATGCTGCTTATATTCCTACGAATTCTTTATCTGCATTACCCTGTGATGAATACTGGTTAAATAGTTAATCATAGTAATATACTTGTTGGCTGCAGGCGAAATCATCACTTTACCTGTTCCTGTAAACGTATTAACATACCCTTCGCCCGAAATCATAGAACCGAAAATGCCTTTGTTAGCCTTGGCAATAGAAAGCTGAACGCTTGCCTGCCTTGCAACAGCGAAGGAACCATCTACCACAAGTTTTCCGTTATTTAACTCAACGGTTTCGAGCGGACCGTTCGATAAAATCACCACTTTACCGGAACCGGAAACTTTTGTCTGAAAAAAACCTTCGCCTGAGAAAAGTCCTGAAATGGATTTGTTGGTAAATGAACCTATTTCGATACCCATTTCAGATGCGAAGTAAGCGCCCTTGTCTAAAATCCATTCTTCGCCTGCAAGTTCCATGATGGTAAAATTGCCAAACGAAGGTTCAAACCATACGGTTCCGCTGCCCCTGATAACAGGCTTTACCACACTTTCGCGCGTTACCATCGACTTCAGGAAACCGCCTGCCGAGGGAAGGTTGGCCTCCAGTTCGAGGTTGCCCTGCATATAATACATGCCGCCCGATTCGTAACGGACCGCATTATTTTCAAAATCAACTTTCAGAAATTTAAGAGTTTCCTTTTCGACTACTTCAAATTTCAGAGAACCATATTGAACCTGGGATTTTTGCTGCTGTGGGGCAGGTTGTGGCGGGGGTTGATAAGCCGGTTGCTGATATGCCTGTTGAGGAGGCGGAGAATAGGATTGTGTTGTTGTTGCTCCAGATACTGATTGTTTTGTGCCACATTCGGGGCAAAACATAGCGCCGTCGATTAGCCGGGCTCCGCAATTACTACAAAATGCCATAATTGTATATTTTTTTGGTTGATTGGTTGATAGGTATATTAGTTGATGAATTTGAAATTGATTGTTAATCGTTGATCATTATTCATTATTCGTGGATCTGCAATCCGACATCCGACATCCGAAATTGTAAATCCGCAATCCGCAATCGTAAATCCGCAATCGCCCCCCCTCCTACTCTACCTCATATCCTTCGACCACAACAAACCCGATCCCCAATATATTTTTCGACCAGGTTGACATATCCGAATCCGAAATGTAATAAGTTCCTTTTTCAAGCATTTTTCGTGGTTCGGCAACCCATTTTGCGTTGGGCGTCCCGTTTTTCCCTGATTTTCCATATGCCCTGTACGAACCTATAACATTGTCGCTCTTATCTTTAAGAATAATGGTACCGCCGGATGACGTTCCCATACCGCCGTTGAAATGATCGGTGGTTATTCTCACTATCATGGTGGTTTTTGATAAACTGAATTTAGTTGGTTTCTTTGGGCCCTTGCTTTTTGGTTCATCCGACTGACCAACTTCATGCAGTACTTTTGAATAATTTTCCTTTGTGGTAGCGGTGTTGTTGGTAGTTTTTACTGACAGATCGGGCTTAGCGGTTGGTGCTGGTGCACTTGTTTGTTGATTCGTTTTGTTTTGCTGTTTTGCTTTCTGTTTTGCCAGTTCCTGGTCGATACGGCTCAGAGGTTTTGTTTGTGGTTTTGGCTTTTCGGGTGCAACATCTGCCGGATTTTCCATGATATCAGTACTAACAGGGGTTGTATCAACTTCCGGGATGTCTGCAATAACAGCACTTGAAACAGTATCAACAGTTGCCACTTCAGACTTATTTTGGTTGTTATACTCATACCAACCGATTGCTCCTAAACCAATAAGAACGATGGCCGCCAAAGATATCCACAGCCATTTTTTCTTGCTTTTTGGAGATGCCCCCGGCTGTGCTGTGGAGGCTGATGGTCCAAAGGAAGGTTTTGGAGGACGAACAGGTTCGGGAGGTGGAGGTTGACTTACCGGTTTCTGTTTTGGAACTGGCGGAGGCGGAACCCTGTTTTCGGTCACAGGCGGAATATAGGCAGGTTGAGGGGTTTCTCGCGGTTTGCCGATATTGTTACCAGGATTGCCAATTGATGTTGTATCAAAACCGCATTGTTCACAAAACCGTTCCGCTAGGGCTAAAGTTGTCCCACATTGAGGGCAGAATGATTTATTTACAATTGGTATTTCTGGTTCAGCAATGGGTACAAAGGGGGGTATTGCTTCAACAACAATGGGTTCCAGTGGTTTCTGGTTCTCATTTTCTACAGGTTTAGTGGTTAGCGTATCATAGCCACACTCCAGGCAAAAACGATCTCCCGGAACCAGAACAGTCCCGCATTGAGGGCAAACCAGGTTCACCGGGGTTTGTTGCGGCACCTTTTCAGTGGGCGTAGTCATAGGTTCAACAGATGATCTATCGAAACCACATTCGAGGCAGAAACGTGCCTCGGGCTCAAAGGTGGTCCCGCATTGAGGGCAAAATTTCATAACAAACCAGGTTTAACTTTATTAAAACAAAAAATTTCCGATTTTTGAAAAAATCAGTTCAGTAACGAATATGCTATTTGAAATTTTATTCTGAAAATTGGTTTAAAGTCCAAATCCACGCAAACTTCCGGCAAAGAAAAGCCCAAGAATGGCAGCAAGAACAAGTGCTAAAACCAACCCAATTACTATCATGGCTATAATAGTTAAAGCTACATATCCCACAACTTTCTCTTTGGGAGTATTTTTAAGTACGGGCATGCCTATTGCCAGTAAATAAATGGCATACAGGCCAAATAGCATTATAAGCATACTCAATGTGGTAGAAAGAAGAAGAAGAATACCTGCAACCCATTGTGGTGTTGAAGCATACACTGCTAATTGCAGAGAACGGCCGAAATTTTTCTCCGATTCAAAGGATGGAGCCAACAAATCAATAACCCATGCAAGCAAATACACGCCAATTACTGCCGAGAGCAGTTGAACAATACCTTGCATGATCCCATAGGATAGATATGAGTAAGTTCCAATAACACCAATACGTAAAAATGCCGAAACTGCCGGTATCAGTGCCAGTATAAAGGCATAGCCACCAATCAGTTTCATGGTATTGGGCTGTTCTCCGGCTATCGCATACCACTCTTGTTTTGGTTTGGTGATAATATTGATAACACGTTGAAACAGGTTCGTTTTTCCTGAAATAGCTTCCTGAAAAGCGTTCGTTGCTTCTCTGGCTTGTTGGTATACAGGTTCCTGCTGTTGGTAGTATGTTTGTTGTTGTGGTGCCGGTTGTACCGGAGGCGGAGGTGTAAAAGCAATTGGTGTTCCGCAGGCTGCGCAGAATTTGGCTTCCGGTTTCAGCTCTGCTCCGCAATTCGGACAGAATTTCATAAGCAAGTTGTTTTTGTGGTTAATGAATATGGGTTCTATATGTCAAATAATTCCAGCAAAAGCAAATAAGCGTTATTGAAGAGTAGCAAATATACTTAATTTTTAGAGGAGTAGTAAATAATTACATAAAGTAACCGATGTTTATAATCAAATAAAAAACAACTGCTCACTTTCGGACCGCTGAGCAAAAAATCTCAAAAAGACGGATGGATTATAGGCATGGTTTTCGTGTAATACCTATAATTGCCGGCTATAAAGTACTATTCTAATATGGATGCTCAAACGATAAG
The DNA here is from genome assembly GCA_037142075.1 of Bacteroidota bacterium. GTDB lineage: Bacteria > Bacteroidota > Bacteroidia > Bacteroidales > UBA4417 > UBA4417. Next base: position 54,192 of record JBAXBJ010000012.1, on the reverse strand, counting down.
TAGAAAAAAATGCCAAAATCAGTTCCGGTTTCTTTGCTTAATGAAACCGGAAACGAAATGCCGGGTACAATTTGCAGGTTTTTTATATCAATTGCATACCGGAACGCGGGTGCAATAATACTTTCATTCACATAATCGACTTTATTACCGGCAGCCGGATTGGCAACCAGGTACGACATACATTCAAGCATCAGGTTGAATTTTGGTGAAATCAGCCAGATAGAACTGATACCGGCAAAATAGCTAACCAAGGAATGACTGAACCCGATTTCTTTCTGTTCAACCTTAAAATAATAGGTTGTTCCGACATTAAAATGATTGATGAAATGATTGGTCCAACGTTTGGATACAGGTAAATTGAATTGCAGGCCCCATGAACCATCGCCCAATCGTTTAGCGTGATTTCCCGTTGGGATAACCAGGCTCAGTCGAGGGGAGCACGCAACAAAATTTTCTTTATAGGATAACTGATAGCGGTAATTCAGGTAAATATCACCAAAACCGGAAACACCAGCCTTTCCAAATGAATAATATTGCAAGGTATAGGATAGCTGGTGTTTAAGCCCGAAAGCTGGCCACTCCTGCGTAAAAGAATAGTATAAATTGTCCTCGTCAACCGGCAGGAAAACCAGGTTCGAAATGTGCTGTACAACCCGGTCTTCCTGGTTGTATGCCTCCTCGATAAACATGGAGTTGTCTTCGATTGCCGGATCGAATTTTTGCGGCTCCCCGGTTTGGGCAGATAAATGCCTTGTCATGAAAATCAAGGCGCTTACTATAATAAAATGAATTTTGGTTTTCATGGCTATGATCTGTTAGTTATACGCTTGGAAAGCAGACACCATATTTTATCATAAACAACGCCGAACCAATAAAGTTAAAAAATAATTCATCGATAAGCTGGTTTCAGGCTACCGTATATTTCATTTTATAGTTTTAAAAAATATTTTTCGGATTGGTAAAATTCCAGTTATTAAAAGAGGGTTTCACACAAAGTGAAACCCTCTTTAATACTGATGCTGAATTATTTAGCCAAATCGAAATCCATTTGTTTTTTCTGCAAATCTATCTTTTTAACCTTGATGCGTATCGGGTCTCCCAGACGATAGATTTTACCCCAACGTTGCCCGATAATACGGTAGTTTTCTTCATCCAGGTAATAAAAATCGTCGTTCATCAGCCTGAGCGAAACCATGCCTTCGCATTTGCTTTCGGTGAGTTCAACAAAAATACCCCATTTGCTCACGCCCGAAATCTGCCCGTCGAACTCCTCCCCTATTCTATCCATCAGGTATTCAGCCTGTTTGTATTTTACACTGGCACGTTCTGCTTCCATGGCTTTGCGTTCCATATCCGACGAATGCTTGCATTTTTCGTCGTATTCTTCCTGCGAGGCACTTGGTTTTTCGTCGAGGTACCACTGCAACAAGCGGTGAACCATCAAGTCGGGGTAGCGGCGTATGGGCGAAGTGAAATGGCTGTAGTATTTAAACGAAAGTCCGTAATGACCTATGTTATGAGTCGAATATTCGGCCCGTGCCATGGTGCGTATGGCAATGGTTTCTATCATATTTTCCTCGCCTTTTCCAAGGATCTGATCGAATAAGGAATTAAAGGAAGCGGTAATACTTTTACGGTTGTTAGTTTGAAATCCGTAGCCCAGCTTTTGCAAGAATTCCGAAAAACGGATCAGTTTTTCCGGGTTAGGCTGGTCATGAATACGGTAAACAAATGTTTTAGCTTCGCCTTCTTTGTTTTTTCGTGTGGCAATGCGCTCGGCAACACGGCGGTTAGCCAGCAGCATGAAGTCTTCAATCAGCCAGTTAGCCTCTTTTTGCTCTTTGATCATCACCCCAATGGGTTTTCCTTTTTCGTCGAGCTTAAATTTTACTTCCTGCGACTTAAAGCCTATGGAACCCTTTTTAAATCTGTCTTCACGTAATTTAGAAGATAAATTATGCAAGGTCATAAGTTCGCTTTTAAAATCGCCTTCGGCACCTTCGATGATCACCTGCACCTCCTCGTAAGCATATCTTCTGTCCGATTTTATAACGGTACGTCCAAACCATTCGTTAAGGATTTCTGCTTTCTCGTTCAGTTTAAAAACGGCCGAAAAGCAGAGTTTTTCTTCATCGGGCCTGAGCGAGCAAACCAGGTTTGAAAGTTGTTCGGGTAGCATCGGGATAGTACGATCTACAAGATATATAGAGGTTCCCCTTTCGTAAGCTTCGGTATCTATGGCACTTCCGGGAGTTACATAATGCGAAACATCGGCAATATGCACGCCAACTTCCCAGTTTCCATCGGGCAGTTTCTGAAGTGAAAGGGCATCATCAAAATCCTTTGCATCTACCGGGTCAATGGTGCAGGTCCAGATGTCGCGGAAGTCGCGGCGCCTGGCTATTTCAGCAGCAGGGACTTCATTTTTTATTTTCTTTGCCTCAGCTTCGGCAGCTTTGGGAAATTCGAGCGGGAAGTCGAATTCGGCAAGGATGGCATTCATCTCAACATTGTTATCGCCCGGCTGACCAAGTACATGAATAATTTCGCCAATCGGATTGGTTGCTTTTTCGGGCCATTCAGTGATAAGAGCCACCGCCTTCTGACCGTGTTTTGCTCCTTTAAGCGCATTCAACGGAATGTAGATATCAACACTGATAAGCGGACTATCGGGCACCAGGAAAGCAAAACGTTTGGAAACATGTACTATGCCTACAAATTGTTTTTTGGCACGTTCCACAATTTCCACAATTAATCCTTCCTGCTTTTTGTTTTTTCGTTTAGGGAAGAGGTGAACTTTAACTTTATCGCCGTTAAGAGCATGACCCGTGTTGTTAGCCTCAACAAAAACATCTTCAGGCAGATCGGGACTCATGATGTAGGCCTTGCCTGTGGCTTTCATATCAACGGTTCCCGTCACCGTATTGGCTTTGGCAATAGCAGTAATGAGTTTTGGGTTCAGTTTGTATTTTCCGCGGTTTGTTTCAATCAGCGAACCCTGGATGCAGAGTTGTTCGAGCACCGACCGGATCTGGTCTTTTTCGCGTTTGTCGGTAATCCCTAATTGGGAGGCCGTTTGCCTGAAGTTGAATGCGCTTTCGGAATTCACCGAGAACAAGTTGAAAACCTGGTTGGTAAATTCGTTCCGGGCGATATTTGCCTGCGGATTTTGTTTCTTTTTTGTCATTTTTGATTTATTTATTTCCGGATTATTTTGCCCGGAGAAATATTTTTTTTGGGTGTAGAGACGCGATGCTTCGCGTCTCTGTTAATTTTGTTTTTTTATACCGATGTATAGACGCGATGCATCGCGTCTATGTTAATTTTATTTTTATGCCGGTAAGAGACGCGAGGCATCGCGTCTCTACGGCGGAAAACGTAAATTATGCACTCTCCCGTCCCGGGATGGCATATATCAATTTTCGGGTATATTCCGATTTTGGATTCGAATAAACCTCATCTGCATCGCCCATTTCCTGTATTTCACCATTTTTCATCACCATCAGCCGGTCGCTCATATAGCGAACTACCGAAAGATCGTGGCTGATAAACAGGTACGTAAGCCCGAATTCTTTTTTCAGATCGTTCAGCAAATTCAAAACCTGGGCCTGAACCGAAACATCTAAAGCCGAAACCGATTCGTCGCAGATGATAAACTCGGGTTCAACGGCAAGGGCGCGTGCAATACAGATGCGCTGCCTTTGCCCGCCTGAAAACTCGTGCGGATACCTTCCGTAATGTGCAGCATCGAGGCCCACTTTTTGCAGTAAGTCAGCCACTTTAGCTTTGCGGGCATGGTCGTTTTCATGCAGCATGTGAACACGCATAGGTTCTATTATGGCTTCGCCTATGCTAATGCGTGGATTCAGAGAAGAATACGGATCCTGGAAAATGATCTGTAATTTTTTGCGTATATCGCGCAAATCATTTACATTCAGATTATTAACCTGAATATCTTTGTATATTGTGTTTCCCGATGAGGGTTCAACAAGTCGTAACAGGGTGCGTCCCAGTGTTGTCTTTCCGCAACCTGATTCTCCCACCAATCCTAAAGTTTCGCCGGGGTATACGTCGAAAGATACATTGCTAACAGCTTTATGTTCCTTAAGGGATCTGCCGGCTAAATTACGTTTCAGGCTAAAAACGGTATTTATTCCTTCCGCCCGCAAAATAGGTTTTTCGGAATAAAGTTTCTCATGCTGGCGATTCCGCTCAGTTTGGGTAACAAATGTATCGCTTTCATTTCCGGTTGTTTCCATGAAATCGGCAATAACCTTAAGCCGGTCAGGACGTTTACCCAGAGGTGGCCTGCATGCAAGCAAGCCTTTGGTATAAGGGTGTTGCGGATGATTGAAGATTTGTTCAATACTTCCTTTTTCCACAATTTTTCCTTGGTACATCACCAGCACGTTGGATGCAATCTCGGCAATCACATCAAGGTTGTGCGAAATAAATATCAGGCTGATGTTGTGTTTCTTCTGCAATGTCCGCAACAGTTCAAGTATGGTTTTCTGAACGGTTACATCCAATGCCGTAGTGGGTTCGTCGGCAATCAAAATATCGGGATTGCAGGCCAAAGCCATGGCGATCATAACGCGTTGTTTCTGTCCACCCGAAATCTGGTGTGGGTAATCATTAAATGTCCGCTCAGGATCGGGTAGCATTACTTCCCTGAAAAGGTCAAGCGTGCGTGTACGAGCTTCGCTGCCTGAGACCTTTTCGTGTTCCAGGATGTTCTCCATAACCTGCTTGCCACAGCGGTAGGCCGGGTTCAATGAAGTCATAGGTTCCTGGAAGATCATGGCAATTTTTTTTCCACGCCATTGGCGCATTTCCTTTTCAGGAAGCTGTAGTAAATCAAAGTCCGTACCCCCGGTAGTATGAAAACAGATAGAACCATTCGGTACCCTGCCGTTTGGTTTAGGAATTAAACCCATGATAGCAAGTGCAGTAAGCGATTTGCCCGAACCGGACTCACCTACGATGCCCAGGGTGCTTCCGCGCAGCAGTTCGAAAGAAATGTGATCAACAGCCGGGATTTCTACTCCATCGTGATTAAAAGCGATACTGAGATCGCCCAGAGAAAGTATAACTTGATTTGTGATAGGGTCAGGCTTCAAGAGTTTGGTTTAGTTTTTTCAGATTATACCAATCCTTTTATCAACGCAAGGTGCAGGATAGCATCAATTATTTCCTTTTCGGTAAAGCGGCTGTGGTTTATCTCAATATCATAAACAAGGTTATCAGGTTTTGAACCCAAAAGCTTCGTAACAAGCAATTGTCTTTCAGCGTCTCTGCGATGAACATATTCAGTCGCATACGCCTTACTAAAATCCATTCGTCTTGCTATTTCAGCGATACGCCACTCTTCCGGTGCTTCGATCCGTATATGCAGCGAGCGCTTAATATCCTTGCAAATGCTGGCTCCACCCCTGCCAATGATGATCACGTTTCCTTTGTTACCAAACTGCCGTATCACCTCCTGAACGGTTTTCAGAATTTTCTGATCACTCTTGTGCGAATGCGATGAAAGAGCGTCAACTATCTGATCCATGATACCACGGTCTTTGTCGGTGATCACGTGATTGAGAACCATAGGGTCGAGGTGAAGTTGTTCGGCAGAAGCCTGAAGAATTTCGCGATTGATATAATTCCATTTCTGGTCTGCTTTATGCGAAAGTTTCCGTTTGTTGAGCTCTTCGCATATAGCCCAGGCTATCCGGCGTGCACCGCATCCGGTCTGACGTGAAATGGTTATTACAGGACCCGCTTCATAAATTGCCTCTGATGGAACAAAGTCGCCACCTATTCGCCTGTTCATGTATTCAAAAAGCCGATTTTCCATGGTAGTCTCCTTTCGTTTTTTAAAAGGTTTAAGGGTTTAAATTTTCTGAGTTTCAGAGTTTCAGAATTTCAGAGTTTCAGGTTTCAGAGTTTCAGGTTTCAGAGTTTCAGGTTTCAGGTTTCAGAGTTTCAAGTTTCAGGATTACAGTTTCCCTTTTCTAACATAGTGTTCCTAGTTCCTGGTTCCTGGTTCCTGGTTTCCGGTTCCTAGTTTCTATTTTCCAGTTTCCAGTTAATCTTCAGCAATCCTATCCCTGATGGCTTCCGCGTCATTTTCAAAGCCTGGTTTTCCTAACAAGGCAAACATATTGTTTTTATATGCTTCAACCCCCGGTTGGTTAAAAGGATTGGTTGCCGAAAGATACCCGCTGAGGCTACAGGCAAATTCGAAGAAATAAATCAGTTCGCCTAGCGAACGTTCGTCAATTGCCGGAAGAATAATATCCAGGTTGGGAACTTCTCCGTCAATATGCGCCAGAGTGGTTCCCAAGGCTGCCATAGCATTTATTTCGTGAAGCGATTTCCCTGCGATATAATTCAATCCATCCATATTTGCTTCATCATGCGGAACAACAAGCGAATGTTTAGATTTTTGGATGTGGATCACAGTCTCGAAAAGCATACGCTGACCTTGCTGAATATATTGTCCCATGGTGTGCAAATCGCCGGTGAAGTCAAGCCCGGCAGGAAATAAGCCTTCGTTTTCTTTGCCTTCACTTTCGCCAAACAATTGTTTCCACCATTCGGTGAGATAGTGCAGCGAAGGTTCATAATTTACCAGTATTTCAATCTGAATGCCGGAACGATACAGCAAATTGCGGATTGCCGCATAACAGGCTGCCGGATTATCTGTCAATGAAGAGGTTTCAAGACAAACCTTCCGCATCTCACAGGCTCCCTTTACCAACTGAGTAATGTCGAATCCTGCAATGGCAATGGGTAATAACCCGACAGGTGTAAGAACCGAATAACGCCCCCCGACATCTTCGGGAATTACGTAAGTTTTATAGCCGTGCTTATCGGCCATCGCTTTTAAAGCTCCTTTGGAACCGTCGGTAACGGCGATTATACGACTGCAGGCTTCCTTGTATCCATATTTCTTTTCGATGTGATTTTTCAAAAGTCGGAATGCAATGGCAGGTTCAATGGTATTTCCTGACTTTGATATTACAACCAGGTTATAGTCTTTTTTATCAAGTAGTTGTAAAAGTTCATAATGATAATCCAGGCTTAAATGGTTGCCTGCGTATAGAACAACCGGATTTTTTGTATCGTCGTAAATAGCCGGAAAGGAGGAAGAAAGTGCTTCTATAATCGCCCGGCTTCCGAGGTACGAACCTCCGATACCGATTACGACAAGAACTTCAGCTTTTTCGCGGAAGGATTTAGCTGTAGCTTCAATATCGGTCAATACTGTTTCATCAAGTTTTGCAGGAAAATCGAGCCATCCAAGAAATTCATTTCCTTTTCCATCTTTTTCAACCAATAAACTGTGACTCAAATCAACCTCTTCCTGCATGAATTGAATCTCTTCTTCCGAAAGGAAACTAATTACATGTTTGTATTGAAATTGAAGATTGATCATTGATTTTCGATAAATTAGCAGCCGATATTGTTTGAGAGTATAAAAGTACGAAAAAAACAGATCAAGTCATATAGTTAATTGTAATTTAACATTTCTGGTTCCGTTAATATGCTACGCGGGCAATAACTTACATTAAATAAAAAATGCGGCCCAGAGACCGCATTTTTCCAAACAAACAACAAAACCAGTTATGAGATTTCCCTGTAACCAGCAGGGGTCTTTTTATAATAACTTTTTGTTCAACTAACCGATACAAAAGTACACCGGGAAATATGGGCAGACTGTTAACGAATTTAAAAGAACGTTAAAATATGTTAAGCAACTATCTAACTGATTGTAAGGCACTATAAATTTGCACGAAATGAAAATCGCAGCTTCTGACTTCCGGTTGACAATAAAAAATATTCAGTCAAAAATTATCCTAATCCAATAACGTGAAAAAGCAATTACTGATTTTATTAATCGTTGTTATGTCGGTCGTAATGGCTGTATTTATTGGCATTCAGGTATATTGGATCAAAAATTCGTTGCAGCTCAGGGAAGCTAACTTTAAACGTAGTATTGACGATGCTGTTAATGTTGCGCTGATAAATCTTGAAACTATTGAATTATCGAAACGCACCACGAACAGCTCCTTACAGTTATTGGCACGTGATACAAATTCTCTGCTTATCAATGAAGAGAAGCTCGAAAATACTATAGATGCCGATACACAAGGAATTAAGATGGCTAAACCGGCCGGGATGGAAACAGGCTCTGTTGCTATACCGGGTAAAACCCCGACAGCGAAAGGAGATCAGGATAAACAAGTACCGGAAGCTTTGCAGACAGGTATTTCAAAGGATCTGGCTGAAGGAGCTGCTGTCCGCAAACAGATCATGCTCAATTACATGATGAACCAAACGTTGGGTAACGATGGAAATAAAGAAATAGAGAAAAAAATATCAGTGGGCCTGATCGATACTTTACTGAAACAGGAATTTTCGGGCAAGGGCATTACAATCGAATACGAATTTGGTGTTTTCAGTCCCGATCGCAATAAAATTGTACTCGAAAAAACAGGGAAATACCACGACGAACTGCTGTATAAAGGTTTCCCGTTTCCCCTGTTTTCGGGGAGTGCCATATCAACCCGCGATATACTTCTCATTTATTTTCCACAACAATCGAAATACAATTTGCAGAGCTTATGGATGATGATGTTATTGTCCTTTCTGCTTGTACTATTGATAATCGGTGCTTTCAGCTACTCGGTTTTCACCATTATCAGGCAGCGCAAATTGTCGGAACTTAAAAATGATTTTATTAACAATATGACCCACGAATTCAAGACACCGATTTCGACCATTTCGCTGGCCTGCCAGGCCCTTTCTGATAAAGAAATTCCCCGCAGCAAAGAGATGTATAACGACTATATTAATATTATTGGTGATGAAAATCACCGCCTGGGTGAGATGGCCGAAAAAATTCTGCAGACAGCCATTCTCGAAAAAGGAAACTTGCACCTGAGGCCAGAGGCTATTGATATGCACGAACTAATTGCAGATGCAATACGCAAAATTGCTATTCAGATCGAAATTCGGGATGGTGTTATCAATCAATCATTTAAGGCGGAACATCCCCTGATTAAAGCCGATAAAGTTCATTTGTCGAATGTTATTTTTAACTTGCTGGATAATGCAAATAAATATTCTCCCAGGAAACCACAGATCCTGGTTTCGACGGCTGATGCAGAAAATGGCATTTATGTACGTGTCCACGACAAAGGAATGGGTATCAGCAAAGCGAATCTGAAACGGATTTTCGAAAAACTGTATCGCGTTCCCACAGGAGATGTGCATAATGTAAAGGGATTTGGATTAGGGCTGAGTTATGTGAAATTTATAGTCGAAAAACACGGCGGTTCAATAACAGTTGACAGCGAACCGGGAAAAGGCAGTACATTTACTATGTTTCTGCCTTATGTAATCCCCGATCAGAAAAATCAGGAAAAGGGAAATAACAGGAATAGAAAACAGTAAAAAAGTTGTAAACATTTAATTAACAAGATAATAAACACCACGATGGAAAACGAAAAAATAAAAATCCTGCTCGCCGAAGATGACCGCAACCTGGGTACTATTCTACGTACGTACCTCGAAGCTAAGGGGTATGCTACCCGGCTTTGCATTAACGGGCTCGAAGCACTGGAAGTTTTCAACAAGGAACCCTTTGATTTTTGTGTGGTTGATGTGATGATGCCGGTTAAAGACGGTTTCACGCTGGCAAAGGATATCCGGAAGATCGATAACCAGATTCCTATCCTGTTTCTTACTGCCAAATCACTCGAAGAAGACAAATTAAAAGGTTTCCAGGCAGGTGGTGACGATTATCTCACCAAGCCTTTCAGCATGGAGGAATTGCTTGCCCGTATCGAAGCCATTCTCAGGCGTTCGGCTAAAACAACGGATGGCAGAACGGAAAAAGGAATTTTTGCTCTGGGAAATTTCGTTTTCGATTATAACCATCAAAATCTTCACATGAATGGTGAAGATCAGAAACTTACCAGTAAAGAAGCGGAACTTCTCAAAATACTTTGCGAACATGCGAACCAGGTGGTGGATCGGAGCTTTGCACTTAACCGTATCTGGCAAAACGACAGCTATTTCAATGCCCGGAGCATGGATGTTTATATAGCTAAAATCCGAAAATACCTGAAAGAAGATCCCTCAGTAGAATTGATAAATGTACACGGTATAGGTTTTAAACTTGTTACCGAGGCTTCTGCCTAGTGGTGAGGTTAAAAACACGATTCTCTCAGGCTTTGTTTATCACTTTCAATGCTTCCTTGCGGCTCAGGTTGCTGATTTCATGCGTATTTACAAAATCAATAACGGCTTCAGGGTATGCTTTTGAGTATTGCCGCAGCGACCAGCCTATTGCCTTGCGTATGAAAAAGTCAGGATGAGCGGCCAGGCGTTCGCAAAGGTTAAAAAGTAAAGCCCTGTCGGCGGTTTTGTTATACCGCAACTGGTGAATCAGGCACGAACGCAGCAGCCAAAGATTTCCTGATTGCATCCAGTTATCGATGTACTGCATCCTGATTTCAGGATACTTATTGAATAAAGCACCGGCAATATTCGGAGCCACGTAATCCACTGTATCCCACCACGATTTATTGGTTATCATCCATTCGCACAGGTCAATCAGATTTTGATCCGCATTTTTCACCGATTTTCCGACCAATTCCAGGGCAATGTATTGCCATTCGCGTTGCGGCTGTTCCCAGGCAAAGTGCACCATTTCTTCAAGCTGATGCTTAGCCGGAAGCCCGGCTTTTGCAATAAAAGCTTTCAGCAGATCGCGGCGCAACGGGGATGGCAAGCCATAAAATTCTGATTTGTTCCGCATGTACGCCTTATACCCTGCTGCCATTTCGGGATTGGCATGCTTTTCGAAAGCAATAGTCAGGTCGGTGAAATACTGTTCAATCATGCGTTCAAGGTTTAAAATTCAAAGTTCAAGGTTCAAAAAGCCTGGTTCAAAAACCGAACATTGAGCGAAGCCAAAGTTCAAGGTTCAAATCTCACAGACTTTCAATTTTCAAATTACCACATTATTTAAAAACGACTTTCCTGCTTTCCAATAAATTTCCTTTTGCATCGGTGAGTTTGAAGTAAAAAACGGATGGGATCTTGTCAGGACTTTTCCAGGTAAAATGATTTGTTCCGGCACTCAATTTATTTTTATTCACCTGTTTACCCAATGTGTCATAGATACAGAGAACGGTTTTATTTGTTGCTTCAATTTCAATATTTACATAATTCCGTGCCGGATTGGGGTATATTTTCATCAGGCTGCTTCCTGCTTCCTTATTTGTTTGGTTGTTAAGGAATTGCCTGTCCCAGATAGCCAGTGTATATTCGCCCCTTTGCAAAGTATCAACCACGATGGTACCTCCTGTCCATGGCCCCACACGGGTAAAAGATGTTCCCCGCCATTGTTTGCCCGCGCCTTGCCTGTACAACATAACAAGCGAATCTTTAGAGTTGGTAATCAGCGTATTATCCAGGCTGCTGGCCCTGCTGTATACAAATGTTCCTTTTGACTTAAAACCCTGTGGGATGATTCCTTCCACAGTCCAAAAACGTGAATCGGAAACCCTTAGACCTACCTGAGGCACAATCAGACTGTCGGCCGCTACCCAATTGTGGGTTATACGCAACAAAGCAGAATCGGCAATTTGTTCAACGGTTACCTTACAAAAGGTTTGCTGAAAATCGTATTCTCCAATCGTTTTAAGAGTTTTAGCCACATCGGTGGTTGCGTCCGAAATTTTTTCATCGGCATCGGCCATTACCTCTACCGGTGAAAAAGGCAAATGAAACGTTTTGCTTCCGTTAATGCCAGAAAAGTTAATGGTGTCAGTTATTTTTTGCCATTGGCTGTTGATAAAGGAAATTTCAAGGTGATTGGCGTTGGCGTATTGAGTGGTGCCTTTTAGTTTCTGCCGCACAAAAACAGTCACATCGTAACCTCCTGAGGTCTGAATTGTAACCGAAGAATCAATGGCAAAATGTGGAAATCCCGGGGCAAAAACCCATGCATCGAAAAAGGGCGACATATTTATTCCGCTGTAAGCAGTGAGGAAATCGCGTAAATTATAACTCGAAGCGAAATTATAGCCATACTGGTTCAGATAGGCTTTTACCCCGCCAAAGAACAGGCTGTCGCCCATGTATCCCCGTAGAGTATGCGCAACCTGCCCGCCTTTTTGGTACACAGTATTGCCATAGGTGAGAGTTTGCGGAATTCCATATACGGCATAATATCCGCCATCGGTAATATGAGTCGTTTGCAACACATCTTTCAGTTTCGTCCGCATATTATCCTTGTAAGCCTGTTTGCCGTAAATTCCCTCGCGGTAAAGCGATTCGCACCACACGGCCCAGCCTTCGTTCAGCCACATATCTTCTGCCGAGGCACAGGTTACTTTGTCGCCGAACCACATATGAGCCAATTCGTGGGCATACCACCATTCGTTGTCGGTATTTCCGCTCCATCCCGAAAAAGGATAACTTACATTCGCGGCATGTTCCATGGCTCCAAGTCCCCCGGGTGTCCCGGTATATCCGACTCTTTCGAAAGGATAAGTACCAAAATGGTTTTCATAAACCTGCAGGATGTCTTTCATATGAATAAATGTTCCTGCCACTTTTGCCGAATCGGCCGGCCTGCAATAGTAAGTAATCGGAACCTGAGCCTGTTGTCCGTTGTAAGTGTCGTTCACTAAGGCGTATTTGCCTGTTGTGGCTGAAATGAGGTAAGTAGGAAGCGTGAAACTTGTTCTCCAATGCCAGGTGGATGTATTATTTCCATGATTGGTTATTTCGATCAAAGTACCTCCGCTCACGGCTTTTTTATCATTAGCTACGGTAAGGTAAACATCATACAGGGCCCTGTCGTGAAAATCGTCGATACACGGAAACCAGGCTTTACCAAGGTTATGGGGTATGGCATCGAAACCAACGCCTAGGTTAAGCGCGTAATCGCCCGAAAAATGGAACCCTCCCCACCCGCTTGGATCAACAAAAGGCTGACCGTGATAATAAATCGTTGTATGAATGGTATCGCCTGAAATTAAAGCAGTTGCGAGTAAAATGCTGACCTGGTTTCCTACTCGATTAAATGAATAAGTTTTGTTATTTTCAATAAAAACGGAATCAATGACCAGGTTGGCAAGCTCAAGTTTAACAGCTGTAATTGAATTGTATTTCGAAACAAGTTTTACTTCTGTGTAACCTATTATCGTTTTATTCGTCAGATTAATATTTGTTAAATGAATGCCATAATGAATGGCATCAAGTGTGTCGCTGTATAATGCTGTTGCCTGGTTAGGAGCTCGTAAAAATTGTGCTGAAACCTTGTTTATTATGTTCAGCAAAAAAAAGATTGTTAAAAGATGAAATAAGTATAGCTTTGCCATGTGTTTGTAGCTTTGTTACAATAACTTTGTAAAATTAATCCAATAATAATAACACTCACTACGTTTAGGATTTATAACCGGATTTCCATGAGAAAATATATGTTGATGATTTCGTGCCTTGTACTGATAACCGCAGCGAAGGCTCAGGAAGTGTGGACACTTGAAAAATGTGTTGAATACGCGCTTACCAATAACATCCAGGTAAAACAACAGTCACTTCTGGTTAAAAATGAGCAGGCAATGTTACAACAGGATAAGCTTAGCCTGCTTCCCACCTTAAACGGCGGCGCCAGTCACGGGTATAATTTCGGGCAAACGGTTGACCGCTATACCAATCAGTTTGCGACCAGCAGGGTGCAAACTGATAACTTTTACCTGGGATCGAGCGTAACCCTTTTCAGTGGTTTTCAGAAAATAAACCAGGTTAAGCAGCGTACAGTCGATCTGCAGGCAACACAATACGATACCGATCAGTTTATGGACGATATTTCGCTCAGCATAGCAACCGGATATTTGCAGATACTGTATTATCGCGAAGTGGTAAAAACGTATGAAAACCAGCTGAAGGCAACAGAATTGCAGTCGGAACGGCTGAAAAAACTGGTGGATGCCGGAGCCATGGCACAGGGTGATTTTTACACCCTCGAAGCGCAAAGGGCTGCCGAAAACTCACAGGTGGTAGGTGCCCGCAATAATCTTGATATCGCGTATCTTACACTGGTTCAAATGCTGGATCTGCCAACAGTTGAAGGTTTTGAAGTGGAGGTTCCTGACCTGGAATTAGGATTGCGACCGGCACTGGAAATTTCCCCTGAATACATCTATGGATTGGCACTCGAAACGCAGCCATCCATAAAGAGTGCCGAAACAAAAGTGAAAAGTTCCGAAATAGGATTAACCATGGCACAGGGTGCTCAATCTCCTTCACTTACGTTGCAGGGTTCATTAGGTTCGGGGTTTTCGGGAGCCAACATGGTTGTCGATTCCGTCACTTTTGAGAGCAGCGTAAAACCTTTTAACGATCAGATTTCCGACAACTTCAACCGTTCTGTCTCGCTGAACCTCAATGTACCGATATTTAACGGATGGTCGACGAGAACAGCTATCAGCAGGGCTAAAATTAATGTAGAGAACCAAAAGTATAACCTCGAAATCGCTAAATTGCAGTTGCGTAAAACCATTCAGCAGGCCTATGCCGATGCCAATGCAGCACTAAATAATTACGAGGCTTCAACTACCGGAGTCAATGCAGCCCGCGAATCTTTCAGGTATGCCGACCAGAAATTTAATGTGGGATCAATGAATTCGGTGGATTACAATAATTCGAAAAAAGAATTGGAAAAAGCTGAATCGGAGCAGATTCGCGCCAAGTATGAATTCATCTTTAAAAATACGGTTCTCGATTTTTACATGGGGAAACCATTAACTTTGAAAAGGAAATAGTGTGATAATTAGTTAATGTGATAATGCGATAATTAATAAAGGTTGTAGAAAAGTAGGAATAAGTATTTTAGCCCATCAACCCATCAACCCATCAACCTATCACCCAATCAGCACATTATCGCATTAGCACATTAGCACATTAGCACATTAAAAAATCAATTAAAAAAAACTAATTTAAACCATATCAGTAATGTTTACTAAGAAAAAAATCACCTGGATACTTATCATTTTTGTTGCTGTTGCATTAATAGTTGGTGTTATTGCCAAAAAGAAAGGACTGATCGGAAAACCTGACGAATCCAAAGTGGCAACCGAAAAAGTCACCAAACGAACGATAGTCGAAGTGGTTTCGGCCAGCGGGAAAATAGCCCCTGAATTTGAAGTGAAACTTTCGCCCGATGTATCAGGAGAAATCATAGAACTCCTGGTGAAAGAAGGTGATCAGATTAAAGCCGGACAGTTGCTTGCCAAGATAAACCCGGAAATTTACCTGTCGAATTACGATCGAACCATTGCCGCCCAAAATACCTCACAGGCAAACCTTGCTAATTCGAAAGCGCGCCTGGCGCAGGTAAAATCGCAGTTTATCAATGCCAAAAGCTCTTTCGACCGCAACGAAAAACTACACAGCCAGAAAACTATTTCTGATGCCGAATACGAAACGTCAAAGGCTAATTACGAAGTGGCGCTTGCCGAAGTAGAAGCCGCCGAAGAAAGTGTTAAAGCTGCCGCCTTTAATGTGAAAAGTGCCGATGCCGGCGTAAAAGAATCGAAAGAAAACCTTTCCAAAACGTCTATATTTGCTCCTGTTGGGGGCACAGTTTCCAAACTGAACCTCGAAAAAGGCGAACGCGTAGCTGGTGCATCGCAGTTTGGTTCCGGTACCGAAATATTACGGATTGCGAACCTTCAAACAATGGAAGTAAATGTGAGCGTCAACGAAAACGATATTGTTCGTGTTACACTCAACGATACAGCCCTGGTAGAAGTGGACGCTTATCAGAACCGGAAATTTAAAGGTATCGTCACCGAAATCAGTACTTCAGCCAATACAGTTGGTGTAAGTGCCGACCAGGTTACCAATTTTGAAGTAAAAATCCGGATACTTCCTGATTCGTACAAAGATCTTATCAATGCCGAAAAGCCTAATGATTCGCCTTTCCGCCCGGGCATGTCGGCTACCGTTGATATTCAGACCGAAAGCATGGCTAATGTACTGACACTGCCTATTCAGGCTATCACATCGAGGGCTGACACTACTCAAAAAGTAATTGCGAAACCCGAGAACACGGAAGAATCAGGCGTAAAAACGGAGGAACCAAAAAAGAAAATGGAGGTTGTTCAGGAGTATGTTTTCGTGTATGATAACGGTGTAGCTAAAATGCTGAAAGTTAAAACGGGAATTCAGGATAATACTTATATTCAGATCGTTGAAGGTGTAAAAGATGGCCAGGAAATTATTACTGCACCTTACCGTTCCGTATCCAAAAAACTGAAAGATGGTGATAAGGTGAAAAAGGTGGATCCTAAAGATTTATATACAGACGATAAGAAATAGGGGTTGGGGATTAGGGTTTTGGTTTTAGGGGAAACAAAATTTTCCTGTAATCCCACATCCGCAACCCGCAATCCGCAATCCGGCATCCGCAATCAACAATCAACAATTAAAAAATGCCCCTGATTCTTGGTATCGAAACAGCTACCTCCATATGTTCTATTGCATTGGTAAAAAATGGCAAACTGCTTGCTATTCGCGAGTCTGAGGGCGCTAAAGAACATTCTGCTTCACTTACCGGCTATATTGACGATGTATTTACCGAAGCGGGTTATACCTTTGAGCAGTTGGATGCCATTGCTGTAAGCATTGGGCCCGGGTCCTATACCGGTTTGCGTATTGGAGTATCATCAGCAAAAGGATTGTGCTATGCACTCGATAAACCTTTGATAGTTATCGACACATTAAAATCATTGGCATGGCAGGCTTTGCAGAAGTGCAGGCATGAAAACAAAAATACGGACCAGGTTTTATTTTGTCCCATGCTTGATGCCCGTCGTATGGAAGTTTTTACTGCCTTATTTGATCAGGATCTTCAGGTAATTGAGCCTGTAAATGCTCTTGTTGTAACCGAAGAAGCTTTTGATTCATTTACCGGCAAGGAAATTATCTGTTTTGGTGATGGGGCTTCAAAATGCAAATCATTGTTCGAGACAAAAAGTAATTATACTTATTTTGAGAACATTTCCCTCTCGGGTGAGGCCTTATGCATGCTTGCTGAAATTGAATTTGAAAATAATAACTTTGCTGATCTGGCCTACTGTGAGCCTTTCTACTTAAAAGATTTTATTGCGGGGAAGCCAAGGGTTAAAGGGCTTTACTAGACTCACGCTTTTTGAATTTCAATATTGTACTTTCGGTTTTTCGAATATGTGGAAAGATTATTAGCTTGGGATGTAGTATATTTGAATTAAATAAAAACAACCTAAACAATGAGTAAAATACATATAAAACTGGTTGTTATCAACAATATTGACGAAATTCTTTCGGAAGAAAATGTTATTGCCAAAGATAAAATACGTAGTTGTACCATTGAAGACGTGTTAATAGATACCGGAGCAACAACATTGGCTCTGCCAGCACGCTATATTGCACAATTGGGTCTTAAATTCATGAAAACTTTTGCTGTTTCAATGTAAGCCTTCTGGCATGAGCATATTTTCTCAATGACAACAGCCGCCTACCTTTGCTGCAAAAAAGGTATGACCTCATCAGAGAAAAGGGAATCGATGTATGAACTGGTGCGCCAGTGGAAAAATAGCGGACTTAGCCAGGCAAAGTATGCAGCGCAACACAGTCTCACACTTGTTAAGTTTCGCTATTGGATCAAAAAGCTAAAAGAGCCGAAAGATAATGAACCTGGATTTGTTCAGCTAAATGGTTTTTCATCTCAAGGTATAAGCCTGCGTTATCCCAATGGCGTTGAACTCTTGTTGCCGAGCCAAACTCCGGTGAATGTCCTTATAGATTTAATCCGTTTCGAAGTCCAATGTTCTCGATAACATCTGCCCGTTATTTTCTGTATCGGGAAGTAACTGATATACGGAAAGGTTTCGATGGTCTTAGTGGTTTGGTAAGTGGACAACTTGGACAAAACCCGATGAGTGGTGATGTGTTTATTTTTGTAAACCGTCAGCGTAACCGCATCAAATTGCTTCGCTGGGAAGCAGGCGGTTTTGTGTTGTTTTATAAACGTCTTGAGAAGGGAACGTTTGAAGTTCCGATGTCTTCAAAAACAGGCAAAGAACTGAGCCTTGATTACGGAGAACTGGCTATGTTAATCACTGGTATTTCGATGAGAAATACCAGGAAACGGAAGCGTTTTTTATAACAAAATGCTGTTGATAAAACGCTGATAATCTTTGCAATACCAAGCCTTTTAAGAGGTATCTTTGATTCATGGCAAGCGAAGAAACAGTACTAATCCCAAAGACAGAATACGAGCAACTGCTTTCGCAGAAATCGAGGATTTCTGTTTTGGAACATCAGCTTGCCGAATTGAAAAGACTTATTTTCGGTGCTAAAAGTGAGCGGTTTATTTCTGTTTCAGATATGGCCACCGGCAATCTTTTTGAAATGCCTGAGGCTGAACCTGTTCAAAAGCAGGTGGAAGAAATTTCGTATACCCGCACTAAAGCTGAGGGAAAGAAGCATCCTTTGCGTATGGAACTCCCCGCACACCTGCCCCGTCATGAAGAAGTTATCGAACCGGAAAACCTTCCTGAAGGCGCTATAAAGATAGGCGAGGCTGTTACCGAAATACTCGATTACCAACCACCAACACTTCATGTGCGTCGCATCATCCGCCCCAAATACATCATCAGTTCAACAGACGAACAAACCAAAATCAATATTGCTGCACTTCCCACACTGCCTATCCCCAAAGGGAATGCAGGCGCGGGTTTGCTGTCTTACATACTGATTAGCAAATTTGTAGACCATCTTCCTTTCTACCGCCAGGCTCAGATGTTCAAACGACAGGATGTAACCATAGCAGAATCAACTATTAACGGTTGGTTTAACGCTTCCTGCCATTTGCTAAAGCCTTTATATCAGGTGTTGCTGGAAATAATCGTTGCATCCAGGTACCTGATGGCCGACGAAACTCACATATCCGTTTTAACAAAAGATAAGCCCGGAGCAACCCACAAGGGATATTACTGGGTATATTATGATCCGGTCAACAAATTAGCCTTGTTCGATTACCAGAAAAGCCGGGGGCAAGAAGGACCAAACGGCATGCTTGAGGCATTTGATGGACATCTGCAAACCGATGGCTATGTGGCATACACAAGCCTGAAAAATAAGGATATAATCCTGCTGGCATGCATGGCGCATGCCCGACGCAAGTTTGAACACGCCCGGGACAACGATCGCGTAAGAGCCGAGCATGCCTTAGTCATGTTCCAGCAACTGTACCATATAGAAGCAGACATACGGGAACAACTATTATCACCGGATGAAATCAAGGCTATACGCATGGAACGGGCCTTGCCGGTCTTACTGGAAATGGAAGCATGGCTCAAAAAAGAAATCTATCTTGTATTGCCAAAGAGTGCTATCGGTATGGCATTTTCCTACACACTGAATTTATGGCCACGCCTGATGCGCTATATTGAAGATGGCCGTTTTCTTATCGACAATAACCTTATCGAAAACAGTATTCGTCCCGTTGCCCTGGGTAGAAAGAATTACCTCTTTGCCGGTTCGCACGAAGCCGCAGAACATGCTGCCATTCTATATTCATTGCTTGCCACCTGTAAAATAAACAATGTTGAACCATTCGCCTGGTTAAAACACACACTCGATGTGATTCAGGATTGCCCCGCCGATAAGTTGAAGGATTTGCTTCCCGGAACTCCTAAGCCCGATTCTTGAAAAATGCAAGATGTCCGTCCCCGCATGGATACGTTTCAAGTGCAACTGGCATAAGTGAACGGAAAATATACCAAAATGTAAAAGTTAAGTTGATGGAGCGTGAGACAAATTGCGAATGTATCGAACTCCCTGACGACACACAGCCTTTGCTTGGGGTTATTCCTTTAGAAGCTATGGGTATTGAATTAGATTTACAAAGCCAAAAACTTAGATTCCTGCCATACGATTTGTTAAGTACTTATTTGACTGTTTTATAAAGGTTTGATTGCACGATATTTATAGCCAGGAATTTGACATTCCGTTTTTCAGATTTTTTTACAACTTATTATCCGTTGCTGAGCGGAATTTACAATTCCAATAATGAATTATCTTTTTACTTCCCGGCTTAGTTTTTATGATCAGGGGGCATGTCACGGCTTGTTTCAATCAATACGAAAACCAACATTTTGTATGGCTTGTTTGTTTGTGATATCGAAATATATCTATATTTGTTTCTGCTTAATTATCGTAATCATCAGCCTTTATTTTCAGACTTAATTTATGGAATACAAAATACTTCAACCCGAACGCCGTGGCAGTTTACTCCTGGTAACCATCAACCGCCCCGAAAGCATGAATGCACTCAACACGGCTTTTTTCGATGAAATGGATCACCTGATAGCCAATGATGCAACCGATCCGACATTAACAACAATTATTATAACCGGAGTTGGAAAGGCCTTTGTTGCAGGAGCAGACATAGCCGAAATGGTGAATAAAACATCTGCCGAAGCCGAAGCTTTTTCATTGCGCGGGCAAACCACTTTCCGAAGCATTTCAACAACTGCCGTGCCTGTAATTGCTGCCATCAACGGATTTGCTCTCGGTGGTGGTCTCGAACTCGCCCTGGCATGCGATTTTCGTATCGCTGCGAGCAATGCCAAGTTCGGGCAACCCGAAGTTAACCTGGGGCTTATCCCGGGATACGCGGGCACACAACGCTTACCAAGACTGGTTGGCATGGGCGACGCACTATACATGCTTATTACAGCCGAAATGCTCACAGCTGCCGATGCACTCCGCATTGGCCTGGTACAAAAAGTTGTTGAACCGGAAATCCTGATGGAGGAAGTGCTTCGCATCGCCGGTGTCATTGCTACAAAAGGTCCTGATGCTGTCAAACTGGTGAAATTTGTAGCCCGGACAGGTTACCAGTTTTCGCTTGCACAAGGCAGCCAATTGGAAGCCCAGTCTTTCGGACAGCTTTTCGGCAAACAAGGAACCGAAGGGATGAAAGCTTTTCTGGAAAAACGTAAACCTCAGTGGTGATGTGCAATTAGTTAATCGTTAATGGAAAATGGTTAATCGTTAATGGAATTCGTTAATCGTAAATGGTTAATCGTAAATCGTTTGTTTCATCTCTCATTCGCCCCTCGCCTTGTCACTAATTCACGCCTCTTCCTCCCCAACCCCCAACCCCTAAACCCTAACCCCCAACCCCTTCAAAAAAATGGAATATTTACAGCGAATTCAAAAAGTTTCAGTCCTCGGCGCTGCCGGGAAAATGGGTAGCGGAATTCTTCTTCTGACAGCCATTGAAATGGCCGATCAGATGCTCAAACCTGATAACCAAGGGCAATCCTTTGTTCTTAATGCAATCGATACTTCGGATGAAGGTCTCGTCGGACTTGTAAAATATATCCGTTTGCAGGTGATAAAAGCTGCCGAAAAAAAGGTTGTTTCACTTCGCAAGGTTTATTCCGATAAAAAAGCACTGATCGAAAACAGCGACATTATTGATGCGTACGTTCAGGATGTAATGAGTTTGGTGCGAACTACAACCCGTATCGAAGCTGCTTACGATTCCACTTTAATATTCGAAGCCGTTAGCGAAAACCAGGCGCTTAAGGAAAAGCTTTTCCGCATGATTAATGAGAATAACAATTCGCAACCCTGGTTTTTTACCAACACCTCTTCCGTTCCAATTGGAGGATTAAATAAGAACGCATCCTTGGGAGGACGAATTCTTGGCTTTCACTTCTACAACCCACCGGCTGTTCAAAAACTGGTCGAATTGATCACTATAGCTGAAAACCCTGTCGAAATGGTTGAATTTGCTAATAAATATGCATCCAATCTGCGTAAGACGGTGGTTCCTTCCAACGATATTGCAGGTTTTATTGGCAACGGTCATTTTATGCGCGACGCCTTATTCGGAATCAGTGAAGCCGAACGTCTTTCCGGTGAGATGCCCTTATATGAGGCTATTTATTGCATCGACCGTGTTACCCGCGATTTCCTCTCGCGTCCGATGGGAATTTTTCAACTGATTGATTATGTGGGGCTGGATGTGGTACAATTTATCCTGCGTGTAATGCAACCTCACATGCAGGGAGAAAAACTGCACAGCAGCCTTCTCGATGAACTGGTGTTGAAAGGCGTAAAAGGTGGACAATTCAGCGATGGAAGCCAGAAAAACGGTTTTCTTAAATACGAAAAAGGCAAACCTATAGCAGTCATTGACAATATTACCGGTTTGTACGCCGATATTAACACCTTCAGTGAATCGGCCGATCATTGGCTTGGTGCTATTCCTGCTGAAGTTTTACCCTGGAAAACCCTTGTTAAAGTTGCTGACAAGGATAAAATATTAGAACCCGCTTTTAAAGCCTTGCAGGTCTCTCCATTGAAAGGTTGTGAACTTGCGGTAGCATATGCACTCAACTCGCGCGAAACCGCCCGGAAACTTGTCAGTGATGGAGTAGCGTACAACGAGAAAGACGTGAACACTGTTTTACTCACCGGGTTTTTCCATGCCTACGGTCCTATAAACGAATATTTGTAACCGGATAAAAACAATTTGAAAATGAAAGAGCAATCGCGCAAAGTATATATGACCGCCGGATACAATACCATTTCACTGGGTACCGGCCGTAAGGAATTTAATCCCCGTTTTGAACGTCCGGGTCTTGAGCATTACATGAAGGAAGCCGGGCAGGGAGTGATTTCCCAGTTGGGAGGGGCTCAGAATGTGGACGAAAGTGTAGTCGGCAATTTTATGGCAGCCCGCTTCAACAAGCAGGCTCATCTCGGGGCTTTTATGCCTATGGTCGACAAAGGCCTGCGGTATAAACCATCCATCAGTGTCGAAGGTGCATGTGCTTCAGGTGGACTTGCTTTGATGACAGGTATAAAATCGGTTTTGGCAGGCACGGCAGATTCTGTTCTCTGCCTGGGCGTAGAGGTTCAGAATACAGTAAAAGCCATTTACGGAGCCGATATTCTTGCCGGTGCAGGCTGGTTCAGCAAACGTAAAGACGGTCATGCGTATTTTTTCCCTGGCCAGTTCAGTGATAGGGCAGGAGCTTATTATACCGAAGTGGGACGAGAAGTTGCCCGCAAAGGCTTCGCCCGCTGGTTCCGTAATGCCATCGAAAATGCCCGTTTATGCCCTACAGCCCAGGAACATCATAATACGGTTTCCGATCTCGAAGCGCTTGCACTCACCGAACCGAATCACAGGTCATTTACTGAGAACCTGAATGTTTTCGATTGTTCGAAAGTAAGTGATGGGGCTTCCGGAATTGCTGTCATGAGCGATGAAGGTCTACAACGTGCCAGCATAGCTTATGCTGATGCAGTTGAGGTAGTAGGCTGGGGACATGCCGTTGACGATATTACGGAAGATCCGCCCCAACTTACCGTTCTCACAACCATCCGCGAAGCAGGAAGACAAGCATTAGCAGCCGCCGGAATAACAATCGGGCAACTCGCCACTGTTGAACTTCACGACTGCTTTACTATTGCCGGTATCCTGGGTGTTGAAGCACTTGGTTTTGCCGCTCATGGCGAAGGTGCTGCATTTGTTGCTGCCGGAAATACTGCCCGCGACGGTAAAATTCCTATGAACACTACCGGCGGTCTCATCGGTTGGGGGCATCCAACCGGAGGCACGGGAGTTCATATGGCAGTAACCATTTGGGAGCAACTCACGGGCAAAGCCGGATTGAATCAAATAGAAATTGACCCTTCGCGACCTTATGGAATGACCATAAATATGGGTGGTGATGATAAGACTGTGGTAGCTATCATCTATAAGAAAGCGGAATAATTGATTTGTTTGAAAACGATAAAAGCCTCCCAAAAGGAGGCTTTTTGTTGAGGTTTCGAGCGGATTCGAACCGCTGTAGACGGTTTTGCAGACCGCTGCCTAACCACTCGGCCACGAAACCTTGTTTAGACGCTGCAAAGGTATGTAATTAACAATTTATCAACAAATTCTTTTTTAGGCTTGCTTCGAAAAGGATTTCAGGCATTCGGGACACAGGCATCCCTGCCATGTTTCCTGTATCATTTCCATAGTATCGGGTTTCACATCGTATTCAAAACACCAGCATTTAGCGGAAGTGCTGCACACAAATGCATGTCCGCAACGCGGGCATTTCTCTTGTTCAAATGGTCGTTCTTTATCTTTCAAACTGTAATTTTTAAAGGAGGAAAAGGTATTTCTGGTTTCCAGTTTCTGTGAATCCGCAATCCGACATCCGCAATCCGCATTCCGCAATCCGCAATCCGCAATCAGCAATCAGCCATCATTTTTCAAGTGTAACACTCACCTGTTTAATCTTTCCGCCATGGGCCAGGGCCGGGTTAAGTTTCGAAACTTTTATCTTCACATGAGTAACTGCTTTAAAATCAAGGTAAATAGCATCTATAATTCTTCGGGCAACATGTTCGAGCAAATGTGAATGTTGCTCCATTTCGTGCCTTATAAGCGCATAAACAGCCTGGTAATTTATGGTATGTTTTAGCTCGTCCGAAGTTTCCGATTCGGCAGTGTCAGCGGTAAGCCAGGCATCGACTGTAAAGCGGGTACCGATCACGCGCTCTTCCTTAAAACAGCCATGATAGGCAAAAAAATCCATTCCTTCTATTTCGATGAGACCCATTGGTTTCGAATGTTTATGGTTGATTGGTTGATTGATAAGTTGATGGGTTGATCGTTTATTGGTTATTCGTAAATGGGCGATAACCCTAAATCCTAATCCCTAAACTCCAAAGCCTCTATAAAACAATTGAAAGCAAAAATAGTTGTATTCAGCCAAATTCAATAATAAATGCTACTAACGTTTAACGATTTTCCATTAACTATTACCTACTCAGGAACACCAATAAACTTTACCTTTGCAAATTATTTCAGAAAATAAGCCCCAAAGCCTGATTATCATGAACGACGAAAACAAAACTGCGGTTCCGGAAGAAAAAACATCAATCAATTTCATCCACCAGATAATAGAAGACGAAATTGCCAGTGGTAAAAACCAGGGACGGGTTCATACCCGATTCCCACCGGAACCCAATGGTTATCTGCATATTGGTCACGCTAAAAGTATCTGTCTTAATTTCGGAACTGCCCGAAAATACAATGGCCTGGCCAACTTGCGTTTCGATGATACCAATCCTGTAAAAGAAGACACCGAGTATGTAGATAGCATCATGGAAGATGTGCGCTGGCTTGGTTTCGACTGGGACGACCGCTTGTACTACGCATCCGATTATTTCGACCAGTTATACGACTGGGCGGTAAAAATTATTAAAGATGGGAATGCCTATGTGGATGATCTGAATGCGGAACAGATCAGCGAATACCGTGGTACGGTTAACAGGGCCGGCAAAGAAAGCCCGTTTCGTACCCGTACAGTTGAAGAAAACCTGGATTTATTCGCCCGTATGAAAGACGGAGAGTTTCCTGATGGCTCCAAAGTCTTGCGCGCCAAAGTGGATATGGCTCATCCCAATATGCTGATGCGCGACCCCATTATGTACCGCATTCTGCACACCGACCATCACCGTACAGGAGACAAATGGTGCATTTATCCCATGTATGATTATGCACATGGCCAAAGCGACTACCTCGAAGGAATTACCCACAGCATCTGCACGCTTGAATTTGAGGTTCACAGGCCACTTTACGAGTGGTACCTGGCGCAGATAGCGGAAGGTGATTATCGTCCGCGACAGATCGAATTTGCCCGTTTAAACCTTACATACACAGTGATGAGTAAGCGCAAACTGTTGCAACTGGTAAACGAAAAGGTGGTTAGCGGTTGGGACGACCCCCGTATGCCGACCATTTGCGGACTCCGGCGCAGAGGTTTTACACCTGAGAGTTTGCGAAATTTTGCCGACACCATTGGTATTGCCAAACGTGACCAGACTATTGATGTGGCTTTGCTCGAATTTTGTGTGCGCGAAGATCTCAACAAACGCTCAAACCGCGTAATGACGGTACTTAATCCTGTTAAACTCATTCTGGATAATTATCCTGAAAAGCAGGTTGAAGAGCTGGAAGCAGTCAATAATCCGGAAGATCCGGAAAAAGGGTATCGTAAAGTCCAGTTTTCGAAAGAATTGTACATCGAACGCGAGGACTTTCAGGAGAACCCTACAGGGAAATTTTTCCGACTCAAACCCGGTGGAGAAGTACGCCTGAAATACGGCTATATCATTAAATGTGAGGATATTGTAAAAGATAATGAAGGTAATATTACCGAAATTCATTGTACTTACCAGGATGATACCCGCAGTGGAAGGCCTAACAGCAATAAAAAAGTAAAAGGTACCCTGCACTGGGTTTCGGTGGCACATGCTGTCCCGGTCGAGGTTCGTTTATACGATCGCCTTTTTGCGACCGAGACGCCCGAAAATGTGGAAGAAGGACATGATTTTAAAGAAAATATTAACCCCGATTCACTCAAAGTTATTACCGCTTACGCTGAATCATCGGTGCTAAGTGCAAAAGCGGGCGATCGGTTTCAATTTGAGCGCCTGGGCTATTTTTGTGTTGATACCGACACAGATGACGACAATATTGTTTTTAACCGCACAGTGGCTCTTAAGGATACCTGGACAAAATCAGAAAAAGCTTAGAAACCGATAAAAAATATATTTTTATAAATCAGGAAGGGGTGAAGGGCGACAAGGCGAGGGGCGAAAAGGTGAGGGGCGAAAAACGGAAGTAACCTAAATTGTAAACTCAACTTAAATATCCTTCCGACTTCTGTCTTCTGTCTTCTGAATTCCGTCTTCCTACCTTGATTTGGTAATTTTAAACAGTATCTCAAATTTCTTTAAGTTTATGGTGCAGCGTTTAAAAATTTGTATAATTTTGCACTCCTCAAATGAAAATTGTCTGATGGTGTAATTGGCAACACGTCTGATTCTGGATCAGAAGAGTCCAGGTTCGAGCCCTGGTCGGACAACATTGAAAATGAACCACTTACAGAGTTATTTGTAAGTGGTTTTTTGTTGCTTGCATAACAATTTATACAACATTATAAGATTTTACTTACCGAATCTTGTAAATGACTGTATTTAGAGTCAATGGCCATCAATGCATATGATCTGCGGGCCGTCCGTCAAATCCTTGCCTGTCGGGTTGTACTGAAGGCATTCTTCCGTTAAATTTGCGCAGGTTATAAGTAAGCGAAAGCATAAAATACTGTCTCAATACTTCGGTATTCGAGTCTTCGATATAGCTATCAGTCACCGTGCGGGACAAACTCTTATTTTGATCTAATATATCGTAGCACGAAAGTTTTACTTCGCCTGCTTTATTCTTAAATATTTTCTTTCCTAAATTAAAGTTCCACAAGGTATACTGGTCGGTGATATTCGACGATATTCCGTTGTAATTCTGGTATGTAACCGTGTTCTGAAAAAAGAATCCTTTCCAGAATTCCCAGTTTATGGAAGCCGATCCAATCTGAAAAAAGTAATTGTTATTCAACTGAGGCTGGATGGTGTTGTCAACCAGGTTGTAGTTGATATTATACGTTAGGGTGAAATCGAGCTTTTTACTTATATTGCTGCTTAAAACGGTTCCCAGGTTGATTCCGTAAGTGTTCGAAAAATTGGAATGCGTATTGGTCAGGCTTGGAAGGCGGTTATAACTTACACCGGTATTAAAATTGAGGTTGCATTTAATTGGCTTCACGGGAAAACCTATGGTAACCAAAACTCGTGTATTCCAGGCACCAGCAAGGTTTTCGGGTATGGTAACCTGGGTGCCACGGTTAATTTCCCTCCCGTTAATAACAGTATCACTCTTAGGTATATACGTTGAATTTCCTATATAATCAATTGTTTTCTGGTAAAACAGCATTACAAACGTATTGGCAGTTTTGTCTTTATTGGAATGGGAGAAACGCGTCATGGCAAAATGCCTTATTTCCTGTTTTAACTGCGGATTACCGGTTGAAAGCAACAATGGGTTCGAGTTATCTACTACCTTCTGCAATTGTGTGGTCGAAGGGGCATTGGTACTGGCACGGTACGTTAAGCGCAGGTTGGTAAACGTCGTAAATTTGTAGTTCAAATTTACATTCGGAAGTAAGGTATTGAAGGTTTTGGAAGTGGAATCAATGTAAGGAAAACTCGTATTTCCCTGAAGACTTGCATATTGGTAGGTGATTCCTGCGTTGAGGTTCATTTTTTCTGTTTGATACAGGTAAGCACTTCCAACCCTGTGCGTTATATAATCGTTGTTGTAAATATTCGATAGCAAGGTGTCAAATAGGGAATAGGTTTTCTGCTCTGCTTCATAGTTGTAGGTTTTTTTATCGTTATCGTTCTGCGCCCACGATAAAGTATAGTTCATCTGCAACTGGCTTTTAGTTCCCAGCGGTTCGGTATATACCAGGTTGGATGAAAGGTTAAGGCCATTCGTGGTGGTTTTTCCGTATTGAATGATAGAATCGTTGGACTGACCTGCTGCAAGGCTATCGA
This sequence comes from Bacteroidota bacterium, assembly GCA_037142075.1. Classification (GTDB taxonomy): domain Bacteria; phylum Bacteroidota; class Bacteroidia; order Bacteroidales; family UBA4417; genus UBA4417. Next base: position 25,656 of record JBAXBJ010000012.1, on the reverse strand, counting down.
AATTGCTTAGGGAATTAACGTAATTGTTTCTGTATCTTTTGTTTACCCCTGTACTTAGGTTGATCGAGGCTGTTCTGCCTTTTTTAACGAATTTATGCCTGTAAAGGATATCATTATTAAAGTTATACCCGTTTGCATCGCCTTCGTTGTTATAAACTGATTGGTTCAAAAGGTTTGAAAGGTCAGGATTTAAAGCTGTTTTAGCCGCTGATGGGCTGTTCGATTTATTGTCCTGTAAACTCAAACGTGGAGTAAGTATGATCGAATTGCTCGAATCGGGGTTGTATTCGAGCCGTGCATTAAGCCTGTGATTGCTGTTATTAGACCAGGAAGAACTGATTTCGTTATAATATTGGCTTACTTCGCTGCCAAGTATATATTGGCGGTTAATCTGTTTATTGGTTGTATTTTCGCCCTGGTTCCAGAAATAGCTGGCATTCAGATTCCACTTGGTTCCCCACGAATTGGTAAAATTTCCTCCGATAGCATTTGTACTGAATACACCACTCTGTGGGCCCACCTGTTGCCCCGATGATCCCCCACCACTACTTGGCCTTCCGCCCGTCATCCCTTGCCGGGCACTTCCGCCGCTGCCAAGAATATCGTCAGCAGAGAAATTCTGCTGGTTCACGTTATTGCTCATGGCTAATATAGTTATTTTGCGTTGTTCCTTAAAAAAATTGACGTTGGCACCCAGCAGGTAGTGATCGTCGGTTCCATATCCGGCAGAAAATTTACCAAACTGACCTGAATTTCTGGCATTTCGGGTGACAATGTTAATGGTTTTCTGTCCGCTGCCATCATCAAATCCACTCCAGGCAGCCTGGTCCGAAAGTTTATCAAAAACCTGTATTTTGTCCACTATTTCAGCTGGTAAGTTCTTGAGAGTAACTGAGGGATCCTCGCCAAAAAACTGTTTACCGTCAACCATTACCCGCTTAACATCCTCGCCGTGTGCTTTTACAGTTCCATTCTCAATGGTAATGCCTGGCATTTTCTTAACAAGATCTTCGGTGGTTGCATCTTCAGTAACTTTAAAAGCAGCTGCGTTATATTGCGTGGTATCACCTTTTTGTTCGGCTCTTTCGGCAGTACCTGGAATTTCAACTACGCCGAGGCTTGTTGCCGTTGGCTTCATACCGAGCGCACCAAGGTTTGTAACAGGCCCGCCAACCATTACTTCCTGCATGTATTTTTCAAATCCTATATAGGTTATTTCGAGTTTGTAACGGCCTCTATATAGCTTTTCGAAAGAGAATTCACCTTTCATGCCACTGCGGGTATTGTAAATTCTTGTCGAATCGCGGAAACTCACCAATCTCATGGAGGCTCCGGGCAAGGTAGTTTTGTCATCCTGGTTGATCAGTGTTCCCGAAATACGGAATTCCTGGGTAAAAGCTGAATTTAGTATTAAAAGGAAAGCCAGGGAGAGAACGTACTTAAACTTTAACATGTATGGTGTGATTTTTTAGGTTGCAATATTAATCTTAAGTTGGATTAATATTTGGGAGAAAAGTTTAAATGTGAAAAAAAATATATAGCCTGGATTATGAAGCAATATCCGAAATTTAGATCGCGCCCGTTTTTCAAAGGAATCTTCAATGGTAAAAATATTCAGGAATAATTTTATAAGCCGGATTTTATTTTTCGATTTAATTTTGGTGAACAGATTTTTTCAGGTTGAGTATCGAAAAGTAGGCAGCACATTTTTAAATGGTCCTTGTTTTTAAACTCGGCTGTTATTTTCTGTGAAAAGCAATTCCGAGAGTCATTGTGGAGATATATTATTCCCACAAACGGATTTTCACCCGGAATGGAAAAATCAGGAGAAATTCAAAAATTTTTCAGGAGAAAATTCAACATTGCTAAGTGGTAAAAATTGACCAGCTAAGAAATTGAAAATCAGATAAAATTAAGCTTAACTTTGGATAAAGAATGGCTAAAACCAGGTTTTTAAGTCGCTGAGATTGCCATAAATTTATCGGAGTGTATAATGGATCATCATTTTTCAACTCCTATGCCACTAATAATGGCCGATGCACCACTACTTTTTAACAGCTAATATTTAGGGGAAAAATTGAGAATTCATTTTTCAAAAGTCAGTTCATTTGAAGGAAACGTAAAATGGCTAAATTTTAATTTTTTCAATTCCTTGCTTAATCCGGGGAATGATAAATTCTTTTCCAATCACTGCCATCATGTCCATCATACCCGGTCCGGCATTTGTACCGACAATTGTCAGGCGCAAAGGATTCATCAGGTTTCCCATTCCAATTTCTTTTGCCTGGACAAATTGTTTGGTATGTAGCTCAATATTTTCTTTGGTAAAAGGTACGATGGCTTCGAGGACAGGAATGTATTCGTTTAATAGGGTAGGGGTTTCTGCTTTCCAAATCTTGGAAACAACTTTTTGATCGTACTCCTCGGGGACAAGAAAGAAGAAATGCGATTGTGTCCATAAATCTGGAATTAGAACAGCCCGGTCATGAATCAGTTCACAAACCTGTTCAACATACTCAAGGCAGACTTCAACCTGCTTTTCTTTAAGTATCGGAATTAATAACCTGGCAAGTTCAGCGGGGGGCTTTTTCGAAAGGTATTGATGGTTATACCAGTGAGCTTTTTCCACATCAAATTTTGCACCCGATTTGCTCACTCGTTCAATGCTGAAGTGCTCAACCAGTTCGTCCATACTGAATAATTCCTGTTCAGTTCCGGGGTTCCAGCCCAGAAACGCCAGCATATTGATAAAAGCTTCGGGCAGGTAGCCGCTTTCACGGTATCCTGAGGATACTTCTTTGGTTTTTGGATCAGTCCACCGTAAAGGGAAAACGGGGAAGCCCAGGCGGTCGCCATCCCGTTTGCTGAGCTTTCCGTTTCCGTCGGGCTTGAGCAAAAGCGGCAGATGAGCAAACTCAGGCATATCGTTCTCCCAACCTAAGTAGCGATATAGTAACACATGAAGCGGGGCCGAGGGTAACCATTCTTCGCCGCGTATAACGTGCGAAATTTTCATCAGGTAGTCGTCAACTACGTTTGCCAGGTGATACGTAGGCATTCCGTCCGATTTAAAAAGCACCTTGTCATCCAGCAGAGCGGAATCAACATGAACTTCGCCACGTATCAAATCCTGCACACTGATGGTTTCATGATCCGGAATTTTAACTCGTATTACATAATGCATTCCTGCATCAAGCATGCTTTTAACTTCAGCGGGAGGCAATGTAAATGAGTTTTTCAATCCCATCCTGGTTTGAGGCCCATATTGAAAAGTCGCTTTCCTTGATTCATATTCTTTACGGAAAGTATCAAGTTCTTCAGGCGTATCAAAAGCATAATAAGCAAATCCGCCAGTGAGAAGCTGTAAAGCATATTGATGATATATTTCTTTGCGGTCGCTTTGACGATAAGGTGAATAAGGGCCACCTATGTGTACACCTTCATCGAAATGAATTCCGCTCCATGTCAGCGATTCAACAATATATTGTTCAGCACCTGGTACAAACCTTCCCTGGTCGGTATCTTCGATACGGAGAATAAATTTGCCGCCGTTTTTACGGGCAAACAGGTAATTGTATAGGGCTGTGCGTACTCCGCCGATGTGTAGCGGTCCTGTTGGACTTGGGGCAAAACGTACTCTGACTTCTCGCATGATTTGAATTGTTAAGTAAGTGCAAAGGTATGAAACCTGCTTTGCCAAAGAAAAGTTTTTAAGAATTGTAAAGTCAATACTATCAACTCCGAGAGTATTAGTCGATGTAAGACCTCTTTTCTAAAATAGGTCATCAAATCGTTTCGCTTTAGTTGCTACCTTTGCAGGTTAATTTGTTTACAAAACCTTTGAATGGCATTTTTGTTGTCATTCTGGTTCGACATGCTGATGAAGATGGAAAGTAACTACATTCTTTTAATCCGGAAAATCGATGAGTTTATCCGGAAATATTATAAAAACCAGCTTATACGCGGATTGCTGTATACGTTGGCGGCACTCGGTACATATTTTATTTTGATAGTTCTGCTCGAGTATTTTTCATGGTTTAATACCGGTATGCGTAGCGTTTTGTTTTACACTTTTCTGATTTCCGCATTGTATATTACTGGACGTTATATAGTTATACCAATCCTTCATATCAGCAGGCTTGGTAAAATAATTAATCATGTTCAGGCGGCAAGTATTATTGGTAAACATTTCAAGGAAGTTAAAGATGTTTTGCTTAACACCCTTCAATTGCATCAGTTAGAACAAGATACGAATGAAAGTTGGGATTTGATACAAGCCGGTATCGATCAAAAAATAAAACAATTGCAACCTGTACGTTTTGCCGATGCCGTTGATCTTAAAAAGAACAGGAAATACTTACCCTATGCATTACCACCGATTATCTTTCTATTGGCTGCTTTGCTCATCGCACCATCTATGATTATTGCACCTTCAAAACGAATCTTTAATCACAACGAAGTTTTCGAAAGACCGGCTCCATTTACCATCAAGGTGTTAAACGAAACACTGCAAACTATTCAGCAAGAGGATTATACTGTAAGAATTAAAATTGAAGGGGACGAAATACCAGCGCAATTATTTCTGCAGTCAGATAAAATAAGTTACCGAATGGAGAAGGAAAGCAATGTCCTTTACAATTATACTTTCCGCAATCTGCAACAAAACACACCCTTTGTAATTACGGCCGATCAATATAATTCAAAGGAATACATAATAAAAATACTTCCTAAACCTATTATTCTTTCATTTGATGTACTGGCTGAATATCCGTCGTACCTGAACCGGAAAAATGAAACCCTGGCGAACACCGGGGATCTGACTGTACCTGCAGGAACTCGCTTAAAATGGAAATTCTATACAAGGGATACACGCAAACTTTTATTCCGGATAGGAGGGAAGCTCAACGAAGTAACAGCCGATAAGTCTAATACGTTCACGTATTCTTCCCGGATGTTGGCAGGGTCTGCTTATTCTGTCTTCCTGGGAAATGAATATTTTAGCAATCGTGATTCTTTAAATTACCTGGTTAATGTAATTCCTGATCTTTTCCCCACAATTGCGGTTGAAGAATTTAAAGATTCTATCTATGACAACAGGCTTTACTATCAGGGAACTGTTAATGATGACTACGGATTAAGTAAATTGAAGTTTGCCTGGACAGTAAAAAAGGCGGGATCTGAGAACAGCAATTTAGAGGTGAAAACGCGGGAACTTCCATTGGATAAGTTGCTCTTAAAACAACAGTTTTTCTATTCAATGGACATGTCAACTTTATTTGTTCAGCCTGGCGATGAAGTGGAATATTATTTTGAAATCTGGGATAATGATGGCGTAACGGGTAATAAATTTACTCGTTCAGGAACACGAATTTTTAAAATTCCTACTTTAGATGAAATCGAAAAAATAACAGGTAAGAAAAACGAGGATATAAAAGAAAAAATGGAGTCTGTAGTTAAGCAATCACGATCGTTGCAGAAACAGGTGGATGATATGCAGAAGAAAATGGTAGAGAAAAATGAAGTGGGATGGCAGGAAAAACAGACCTTAAAACAACTGATTGATAAGCAAAAATCGTTGCAGGAGCAGGTTCAGGAGATTCAAAAAGAAAACCAGGAAAAGAGTATCCAGGAAAATCAATACAAAGAGCAATCGCCGGAATTACTTGAAAAACAGAAACAATTGGAAGAACTGTTTAATAAAGTTATGACCGACGACATGAAAAAGATGTATGAGGAACTGCAGAAAATGCTCGAAAATGTGGATAAGGATAAAGTGGCCGAGATGCTCGAAAAAATGAAGGAAGACTCTAAAAGTTTGGAAAAGGAACTGGATCGGAATCTTGAACTATTCAAACAACTTGAAGTCGAGCAAAAACTGCAGCAGACTATCGATAAGCTTGATAAATTGGCGGAAGAACAAAAAAAGCTCAGTGATGAAGCTAGTAATGCAAAAAAAGAAGAAAGTGAAGAACTGAAAAATAAACAAGATGATTTAAATAAGCAATTCGACCAAGTGAAGGATGATATTAAAGAATTACAGAAAAAGAACAGCGAATTGGAAGAACCGAATAAGCTGGAGGATACCGAGGCTGACCAAAAGGATATAGAAAAAGATATGGACAGCAGCAGCGAGGATATGAAGAGTGGCAAACCTCAGAAGGCTTCGCAATCACAAAAAAGTGCAGCTGGTAAGATGAAAAAACTGAGTGCGAAAATGGCAAAAATGCAGCAGGAAATGGAAGCGGAAAGTGAGGGCGAGGACGAGGAAGCGTTGCGGCAGATACTGGACAATCTGGTGAAGATTTCATTTGGACAGGAGGATATCATGAAAGAATTAAATGTTGTGAGTACAACAAATCCTAAGTATTTGAAAATCATTCAACAACAAAAAAATCTGAAGGATGATTTGAAGCTCGTAGCCGATAGTTTGTATGCCTTGAGTAAACGGCAAGCAAGCATTGAGCCTTTTATTCTTCGCGAAATGTCGGCAGTTGAAAACAATATGGATAATGCTGTTAATCAGTTAAATAGTCGTTCAGTGGCTACAGCTAAGACGAAACAGCAATACGCAATGACATCTGTCAATAATTTGGCTCTCATGCTTTCCGAAACCTTAAAAAAGATGCAGCAGAGTATGCAAAGTTCAGGTTCGGGAAAATCGAGTAAGAAGTGTAATAAGCCAAAGAGTGGCGAGGGAAAAATGAAATCGATGCGACAAATGCAGGAGCAAATGAATAAGCAATTGCAGCAAATGAAGGAAGGAATGCCGAGTCCCGGAAAGCAAGGGCAAAAACAAATGAGCGAGAAATTTGCACGTATGGCCGCGCAGCAGGAGGCACTACGTCAGCAGATGCAGGAATATGGACAGGAAATACAAAAGGAAGGCATTGGAATGGATAAAGGCATAAAGGAAATGATGCAACAGATGGAGCAAACGGAAACCGACCTGGTAAATAAGAAGATAAGTATTGAAACATTAAGGCGACAGCAGGAAATAGTAACGCGAATGCTGGAATCTGAAAAAGCTGAACAACAGCGGGAACAAGACCAAAAGCGTGAATCGGAAGAAGCGAAGGATATTTTTTATAACAATACCTTTAAATTTCTTGAATACAATAGAATGAAAAATAAGGAAACGGAATTATTTCGTACGGTTCCACCAAATTTGAAACCATTTTATAAAATAAAGGTTAATTCTTATTTGCAATCATTGTAGTAAATTGAAGAAGTTATGATAAATTTCACCTCGGTTGAAATCAAATACAACTTAAGAAATAAGCTTTCTCTTAAGAAATGGATAAAGTCCGTACTGGTGCTAGAAGGTAAAAGGTGCGGGGATATTACGTATGTATTTTGCGATGATAAATATCTTGGCAAAATGAACGAGCAGTACCTGAAGCATGATACACTTACCGATATCATCACATTCGATTACTCGGAATCGGGAGTGGTGTCAGGAGATATATTTATTAGCATCGAAAGGGTAAAGGAGAATGCCGAAAGTTTCAATACAGGTTTCAATGCTGAATTAGGTCGCGTGATGGTTCATGGAATCTTACATCTTTTAGGGTATAAAGATAAAAGAAGCAGCGACAGAAAAATAATGAGAAGTAAAGAAGATTTTTACCTGGTGTCATTCCCAAATTTATAAGATCAAGCTGAAAGCCATATCTGTTATGCTTTTCAGCATTTGTTCCACGTGAAACATTATAGAGTTGTTTAAAAAATACGATGTAATAATTGTCGGTGCCGGTCATGCGGGATGTGAGGCGGCGGCGGCTTCTGCAAATCTTGGATCCTCAGTTTTGCTCATCACTATGCAAATGGATGCTATTGCACAAATGTCGTGCAATCCTGCAATGGGGGGAATTGCGAAAGGACAAATCGTCCGGGAAATTGATGCGCTTGGAGGCTATTCTGGCATTATTACCGACCAGACCATGATCCAATTCAGGATGCTGAACCGTTCAAAAGGACCTGCAATGTGGAGTCCGCGAGCTCAAAGTGACCGTATGCGATTTTCCGAAATGTGGAGACAAACCTTGGAAGGAATTCCGAATATTGATTTCTGGCAGGATATGGTTGTTGGATTAATTGTAAAAGACGGATTTGTTACCGGAGTTCATACAGCCATGGGTTATGATATTTACTGCAAATCAGTAGTGCTTACTAACGGAACGTTTCTGAACGGATTGATCCACATAGGTATGAAATCATTCGGTGGAGGAAGAATAGGGGAGAAGGCAGCAAAGGGTTTAACTGAGAATCTTCGACAACTTGGATTCGAATCGGACAGAATGAAAACAGGCACACCCGTTCGTATCGATGGAAGAACCATTGATTTTTCACGAATGGAAGAACAAAAGGGTGATGAAAATCCTGGTAAGTTTTCGTTCACAGAAACTCCACAGCTTAAAAAACAAAAGTCTTGTTTTATTACTTACACGTCACCGGAAGTTCACAAAGTACTTGAAACCGGGTTTCACGAATCGCCCATGTTTAGTGGACGTATTGAAGGGATTGGCCCAAGGTATTGTCCCTCAATCGAAGATAAGATAAACCGTTTTTCCGATAAATCCAGGCACCAGCTTTTTGTGGAACCCGAGGGCTGGGATACTGTAGAGTATTATCTTAATGGCTTTTCCTCGTCTTTACCAGCCGAAATACAGGTTAAGGCATTAAAATTGATTTCAGGATTGGAAAATGCTAAAATATTCCGACCAGGGTATGCTATCGAATACGATTATTTTCCGCCGGTACAATTAAGCAATACACTCGAAACCAAATTGATCCAAAACCTTTATTTCGCCGGCCAAATTAACGGCACAACGGGATACGAAGAAGCTGCCTGCCAGGGTTTAATGGCAGGAATAAATGCCCACCTGAAAATTAATGAGAAGAAACCTTTTATTCTTACCCGTTCGGAAGCATATATTGGAGTGTTAATTGATGATCTGATCACAAAAGGAGTTGATGAGCCTTACCGAATGTTCACTTCAAGAGCCGAATATCGTATACTTCTGAGACAGGATAATGCAGATCTAAGGCTTACACCTTTAGGATTTAACCTGAATCTCGCTTCTTCAAGGCGTTTGGATAAAGTGAATAACAAATTGGAATGGATTGACCGGATAAAATCATTTATGCACACAACGAGCGCTAGCCCTGATCAGGTAAACGGATTTTTAGAAAGCATTGATACAGCCCCAATTCGGCAGAAAGTAAAATTGGATGCGTTATTATTAAGACCCCAGGTATCTTTCGCCGGGTTGATAGACCACTTAGATTTTCTTAAAGAATGGACTCATCAAATTGGGGACGGAGTTGAAGAGATTTTACAGGAAGCAGAGATTTTGATAAAGTATGAAGGCTATATTTGCAAAGAGCAAGAGCTAGCCGAAAAACTATCAAAGTTTGATGATATGCCATTAAAGCAGGAATTCGATTATCAAAGCTTGCCATCGCTGTCTACCGAAGCAAGGCAAAAACTTACACGCATTCGGCCAGCAACAATCGGACAAGCTTCAAGAATAAGCGGGATTTCTCCTTCCGATATTTGTGTATTGCTTGTCTTCCTTAGGAAATAGAGATTGTTCCACGTGAAACATACTTGAATTTGAAAACCTGAGCAAACAACAAAAAGGAGGAAAGTTCGAATACGTTGAAAGGGAAAAGGAGTTTGTTTGGGATAGCAAATAGTCGGTAAATAGAAGCAAATAATATTTAAATTAGTAAGTTACTGAATGGAATTATTAAAAAACTGTCCTGTTTGCGGATCGAATAGAACCGATCTTTTCATGTCTGGTAAAGACTATTTCCTTACTCAGGAGTCATTCACAATAGTTAAATGCGCAGATTGCGGATTTCGATTCACCAATCCCCGACCCAAAGCCGATGAACTAGGGAGGTATTACGAATCGACCGAATACATTTCTCACTCTGATGCCCGTAAAGGATTGTTCGCATGGGTATATCAGCAAATCCGGAAATATACGCTGGTGCGTAAGCTTTCAATGATCAGTAGTTATAGAAAAAAGGGAAAAATTCTGGATATAGGGTGTGCTACAGGTCAGTTTCTGCATTTCATGTATGAAAACGGTTGGGAAACAACAGGGGTTGAACCAGATGAAAAAACAAGAAATCGGGCTATTTCCGAATATGGTTTACAGGTTTTCGATGAAGATCAGTTAGACAATTTTATAAAATCTTCGTTTGATGTGATTACAATGTGGCATGTACTCGAACATGTGTCGGATTTGAATAAAAGGGTGGAGCAGTTGAAAGACATACTACTCCCTGGTGGGATTGTTATAGTTGCGGTTCCAAATTGTGAATCCTGGGATGCTGAAAAATATGGGACATTTTGGGCCGGTTATGATTTGCCAAGGCATCTGTATCATTTTACAAGATCGGACATGAAAGTAATTTTTGAAAAACACGGGTTTTCAATCGAAACTATTTTACCAATGAGGTTTGATTCTTATTATGTGAGTCTGTTAAGTGAGAAATATAAATATGGGGAAATGCGGTGGCTACCAGCGATATGGAACGGATTTTGGTCAAATTTAAATGCGGGGAACGTACGAGGGCATTCAAGCCTCATTTATGTATTAAAACTACAGTGATACGAAAGAAAATTATGGACTGCATCATATAAATAGGTCATTCCAATACTCATTTCTTCGAAATGATATTAACACTTTAGATCGAGTATAATTTCCTGAAACCTTGGTAAATAATAACTTATAATATATATGTTATGATTCTACAGCAGAAAGCGAAGAAAAGAGCATTATTGATGCTCATTTTGAGCATAGTGCTTTTTCTTTCAGCCTTGCTATTGTCTTTCGCTGTAAAAAATTATTATTCCCCACAAAAAGTTACAAAACGTTTATCAATAGAAATCGGGTCGGCCATAGGGGATCTTAAAACTGAGATCGATAAGATTACCCAGCAAGAGATAGGTAACGATGTTACGTTTTCCGAATATTTAGAGAGAAATTATAAAAATTCATTTTCCGAAAGAGGCCTCGAAATATTGATATATCAAAATGATACTATTAAACACTGGACGTCAAATGTTTTTTCTGCTCCATTTTTGTTTGATACTATAGTTTACGATAACCTATTGGTAAGGAATGGGAGCGGTCATTATTTGATTGAACAGCACAGGCTCAATAATTACAGGATAATTGCTGTGCAATTATTACACTACAATTACAGGTACTCAAATGATTATTTGCAAACAGGATTTTTTAAAAGATTTACTGCTCCCGACAATGTTTCAATAACTTTAACGCAAGGACCTTTTATAATAAAAAATTCAACGGGTAAGTTCTTATTTGGCCTGGCATTCGATCGACCATTTGTTATGGCTCTGTATTTGCAATATTTCGTATTTCTGCTTTTTATCTCCAGTTTTCTTTTCTTGGTTTCCGTTATTTACATTATTACTCGGGCATTGCTAGGAGAGGAAAAACCGATTTGGGTACTTTATTTTGCTTTTATTCTTGAAATATTAATTCTAAGAGCAATACAGTTTCATTTCCAGTTTCCGAATGATTTGTACCAAATAAAACTTTTCAATCCGGCATACTTTGCATCTTCTGATCTATTACCGTCGTTGGGCGATTTTTTAATTAATTCATTATTAGCCTTACAAATTGTGTTTTATACAGTTAAGCAATCAATGACTTTGAAGAGAATGTCAGTAAAGCCCGATCTTTATAGAATTCTCAAAGCGTTGTTAGTAGTTTTCTTTTTTATAATTACGTATAACTCTCTATTACAAGTGCTTAGAGGCATTGTTATAAATTCTAATATTTCATTTCGCTTCGAAAATCTACTCAGTTTACCTGATATAAGCCACATAGGAGTGTTGATAATAGTTTCTGTATTATTGGTATTTATATTAATATTTAAACTGGTAGTCCAATATTTCTTGAATAATAATATTGGATTAAAATTGATTGGATGGATTTCTTTTACAGGGACCATAGCGCACATTTTTTTTACATTTTTATTGAACTCTTTTGATTTTGTGGCCACGCTGTTTTTGATAGCCATTTTCGTTTTGTTGCTTCTGGAAATAGCAAACAATTCTTCCGGAAAATTCCGACTGGCTCAAATGCTCACACTGTCGGTAGTTTTATCTGCAATGGCTACTTATACCCTACTTAAGTCGGAAACAATACGCGAACATGAAAAACGCAAATTGCTCGCTATACATCTTTCGGATTCTAGGGATAACCTTGCTGAATACTATTTCAGGGAGGCGTCGAAGAGTATCAGAAAAGATAAATTAGTAAGTGTAACCTTATCCAAATTTAAAAATGACTCTGCTGTAAATGGAATTGCGAATTATATAAAAGATCAATATTTTTCCGGTTATTGGGACAAATATATTGTGCAAATAACTGTATGTCAAAAAGATAAGAAACTTAGCATAAAACCAGGGAATCTAATTACAGATTGTAACTCGTATTTTAAAGGGAAAATTGAGCAGTTTATGCAGCCTGTTTCTGCCGAGGGTTTATATTTTTTAAAACAATCCGTAGATGCCATGTACTATTTGGGTAGAATTAATATCGAGACAGATAGTTTGGAAAGAGGAATACCAAATAGTACTATTTTTATCGAAATCAGTTCAAATTCAATTGGAGAAGGATTGGGATATCCGGAATTATTAATCGACAGCAAGAATACAGATGTTGATAATCTGGATGGCTATTCCTATGCCTTTTATTACAAAGGAGAACTGGTAAAAAACCTTGGTAAATATTCATTTGATTTTGAAAATATAGATTGGACAGGCCAAAAACTGGATAAAGGATTTTATAATTCTCAAGGGTATAGTCATCTGGTATTTAATATAGATAAAGATACTTTGATTGTATTAAGCAAAGAAATTCCGAATATTTCCGATCTGATTTCTCCATTTTCGTATATCTTGCTTTTACTCCTTAGTATATTGATGATTACCAATTTGTTAAGTGGAAACACATCAAACTGGCGTTTAGGAATTTACACCCTTCGTTTGCGGTTGCAAGTAAATATGATCATGGTTATTGTAGTCTCTTCAGTGGTTTTGGTCACGGTTAGTTTATTGTTTATCAATAAATTAAATACGAACAAGAACAACGAAATACTTAATGAGAAATTAAATTCCATACTGGTAGATCTTGAAACAAGATATGCCAATATCAGCACATTTGATAGCATCAACAAAGACGACCTTTCGGATTTACTGCTTAATTTCTCAAATACATATTTCACTGACATCAATATTTTTGATACCAGAGGAATGCTTCTTGCGTCTTCACGCGATCAGATTTTTAAGGAGGGGATGATTTCCGAACAAATCAATCCCGCAAGTGGCAGACAATTGATGATAGACAAACTGAGTTTCTTTATTCAACGCGAAAATATTGGTACCTATTCCTTTCTCTCAGCATATGCGCCTGTGCGCAATGCTGATAATCAACTGTTAGGGTTTATTAATTTACCTTATTTTGCCCGTCAGGGAGAAATCAGAAGAGAAATTTCCGGTCTTATTTCGGCATTCGCAAACATCTATATTATCATGATTTTAATAACGATTTTGCTTGCTGTTATACTGTCGCGTTATATTACCAAACCATTACAACAAATAGGATACCAGTTTAGCAAGGTTAAAATAGGAGACAAAAACGAAAAGATTGAATGGACCCGAAAAGATGAAATAGGCAGGTTGGTTGACGAATATAACCGGATGATTGACGAAATGGGAAAAAGTGCAGAATTGCTTGCCCGAAGTGAACGCGAAAGCGCATGGCGACTCATGGCCAGGCAGGTGGCGCATGAAATCAAGAACCCGTTAACACCGATTAAACTAAGCATGCAATTGTTGATGCGTGCCTGGAACGACAAAGCTCCGGATTGGGATGCAAGGTTAGATCGTTTTTCGCAAACGCTTATTATGCAAATAGATACACTTTCAGCAATAGCCACTGAGTTTTCGGATTTTGCCCAGATGCCTGAACCGCAGATTCATCAATTTGATATTATACCCATAGTACAGCAATCGCTTGCCTTGTTTCGCGACCAACCGGATTGCGAGATCATTTTCAAATGTGATCTGCAGGAATGTTTTGTAAAGGCCGACCCCAACCAGATAATACGGGTTTTTAATAACTTGATAAAGAATGCGTTACAGGCTATTCCCGCAGGAAAGCATGGAATTGTTACAATAAAACTAGGAAGAAAAGATAAAAACTGTGAAATAGTTTTTGAGGATAATGGATCAGGTATTCCCGATGAAATACAAGCTCGTATTTTTTCGCCCAATTTCACTACAAAAACGGCAGGCATGGGCCTTGGTTTGGCCATGGTAAAAAATATACTCGATAATCTTTCAGGACGCATTTGGTTTGAAACAGATCCACAAAAGGGCAGCAAATTCTATATCCTACTGCCACTTAATGATCCGGAAATGCACTAATCCCGAGTAATCAGCGCATATGAGAAATATGAATTTGAAAATGGAAACAGACTAAAACGTAGATAATCTGAAAGATACAAATAAATACCAATAAATAATATTGAGCAATGTAATAATTGCGATTCTGTGTTAAAATCATCTATTGTCGCAATCCTGATTGGTTTTCAATAAGTTAAGTTAATTCAGGGCTAAAATCAGTATGTTAGACAAAGTCACTAAATTCCGTACTTTTGCAGGTTTAAATCCAATCCTCGATTGAACCCTATAAAACAATTAGCCGGTCAAACTGCGATTTATGGACTGAGTTCTATAGTTGCCAGAATCATTAATTTCTTTTTTGTGCCGTTATACACCCGCATGCTCAGTACGGGGAATTATGGGTTAGCTTCTGAATTATTGGCCTATATTGCTCTTTTACAGGTTGTTCTTACCTTTGGGATGGAAACCGGGTTTTTCAGGTTCGCAAGTAAGGATAAGAGCCGGGCAGAGGTTATTTTTTCGACTGCTCTTATTTCACTTGGTTCAACTTCGATTTCATTCCTGCTATTGATTACTTTGTTTGCCGGTCCTATCAGCCTGTTTGCTGAACATCCAGCAAATTATATCATTTATTCAGCTCTCATTCTGGCTATCGACTGTTTTACAGCCATACTTTTTGCAGAACTCAGGTTCAAAAATAAGGCATTTAAATTTGCGTTGTTCCGCACCATTAAGATCCTTTCAGAAGTAAGTTTTAACCTCATTTTATTCCTCTACTTGCCAAAGTATTTCATTATGCATCCCGACTCGGTTTTACTGAAATTTATTCCGGCTACTCCCGATTATGGATATATTCTGATGGCCATACTTTTAAGTTGTATGGTATCATTGGTGCTGTTTGTCCCGCGTTTGTTGAACTTGCACTTTATATTTTCAAAACAACAATTTCGTGAGTTGATCATTTATTCACTTCCTCTCATGATTGCCGGATTGCCGGGTGTAGCAAACGATTTTATAAGCCGTATCTTCTTTCGGTTTTTTGCGCCAGCAACTTCTCCCTGGCAGGATCAGCTTGGAATTTTTAATGCAAATGTAAAGCTGGCTGTTTTTATGGTTTTGTTTGTTCAAATGTTTCGTTATGCTGCTGAACCCTTCTTTTTTTCGTCTTCAGCGCGCGACGATATGAAGAAAATATATGCCGATGTGATGAAATATTTTGTAGCATTTTGTGTTCTTATTTTCCTGTGTATTGCCATGTACCCCGAACTATTTGCGCTTCTGCTTGGCAAAGAATTCAGAATTGGCATTGGTGTTTTGCCTATAATGTTGATAGCCAATATCTTGCTGGGCATTGTCTTCAACCTTTCCATGTGGTACAAATTATCAGGGAAAACGCGTTACGCACTTACCATCACAATGCTTGGACTTGGAATAAACCTGCTTATAAATATAGTTTTTATGCCTGTTTATGGTTATTTGGCTGCAGCATGGGGATACCTCTTCAGTTACCTGGCGATGGTTATTTTTAGTTATTACCTGAGCCGCAAATACTATCCCATTCCTTACGAGTGGAAAACAATACTTCTGTATCTTTTGACAGGAGTCGCGATTTACCTGGTCAGTGTATTTATAGCTCCTTCATCACTTTGGATACGAATTTTACTTAATACCCTGTATATCATAATTTTTGTAGGCTTTGTTCTGAAAAGAGAAAAGATTGACCTGCGAAAAATTACAGTTCAGTTAAAACGCATTTAGTCAACAAAATAAGCAATTGATATTTGTATGAAAGTGAATATTGTTAACCGCTCACGA
Organism: Bacteroidota bacterium; assembly: GCA_037142075.1. Classification (GTDB taxonomy): domain Bacteria; phylum Bacteroidota; class Bacteroidia; order Bacteroidales; family UBA4417; genus UBA4417. The sequence goes on along the minus strand of JBAXBJ010000012.1, from coordinate 9,383 downwards.
TTTCCTTTGCCTCAGTACGCTACTATCCATTCTGCAGGTCTCGACCTGAGAGCTGATACAGAACTGACAATTAGCTTGAAACCGCTGGAGCGGATTCTGGTTCCAACCGGTTTGTTTATTGAATTACCCGAAGGTTATGAAGCACAGGTGCGCCCCAGGAGTGGCCTGGCTGCAAAACACGGAATCACAATCGTTAACTCACCGGGTACAATTGATCCCGATTACAGGGGAGAAATTAAAGTTATTCTGGTAAACCTGTCGGATACCCCTTTTATACTTGAGCCCGGAGAACGGATAGCGCAAATGGTCATTGCACAATTTGAACATATAAGCTGGAACGAAGTTGAAGCATTATCAGAAACCGCCAGGGGCGAAGGCGGATTCGGACATACCGGGGTGAAATAGGGTAGGAGCAAGGTCAAAGGGTATGAGGTAAACTATAATACAATTATTAAAACCTTTATCAACCCATCAACTTATCAACCCCTTAACCCAATTACAACTAACACTAAATTATTTACTTAGCATAATTATTTGAATGAACAAGATAATCTCACTAGTACTGCTTTGCGCCATTTTATGGCCTGCATACGGATATTCGCAGAAACACGAGAAAAAAAAGAGAAAAGACAAAGACAGCAACGAAAAGGTTGATAATTCAACGGAAGTAACGAATATTTTTATTGATGCCACTACGGCTAAATTGCTCGGTGACAAAGAAAAAGCAATTTCGTTGTACGAATCATGCCTCAAGAAAAACCCACAGCATGCAGCTTCGATGTACGAACTCGCGCAATTGTATTTTGATGCCAGCGATTTTTCAGCAGCAGCGCGTTTTGCGGAGCAGGCAATGGAGCTGGAACCTGAAAATAAATGGTATAAATTGCTGCTTGTCGAGATCTACGGCAAAGCCGGCGAGAAAAAACAGTTGCTCGAAATATGTGAAAAACTCGTAAAACAGGATCCGGGCAATGTTGATTTTCTGTACGAGTTATCCAACGCTTACCTGATGAACAACGATGGAAACAGTGCCATTAAAACCTACGATAAAATTGAGGAAATCATAGGTGTAACCGAAGAAATTTCATTACAAAAACAAAAAATATACCTGATTCAGAAGAAAACAGATCAGGCTGCGGAAGAAATTGAAAAACTGAGGACTCAATTCCCGGAAGAGGAAACACGGTACCTTTCGATATTAGCCGAGATGTATATGCAGGCTGGAAAACCGGATAAAGCAGCCGAATATTATGAACAAATACTAAAATCGGATCCTCAGAATACATACATACATATTACATTAGCTGATTATTACAAACAAAAAGGAGACAAAAAACGAGCCTTTGATGAGCTGAAAATTGGATTTGCAAATCCGGCTCTCGACATTGATACAAAAATCCGAGTGCTGCTTTCGTACTTCACCGTGAGTGAAATTTACAACGAGAATAAAGCGGACGTTTTTCAACTGGCCCAGATACTTGTGAAAACACACCCTGACGACCCCAAAGCACATTCGATGTACGGCGATTTTCTGCTTGACGATAAAAAATATGCTGAAGCCCGCGATGAGTACCGAAAAGTTATATCAATTGATAGCAGCCGTTATGCTGTATGGGAAAGTTTGTTGAATACAGATATACAATTAACTGATTATGAATCGCTGACGAATGAAGCCAGCCGGGCGATTGAGCTATTTCCATTATTGCCGGTTCCATATCTTTTCAAAGGAGTCGCTTTATTGGAGAAAAAACAATTTGCTGATGCTATCAGCAGTTTCAATACCGGAGTTAAACTCGTTAGCGGCAACATTGCTTTACAGGTACAGTTTTATACCTACCTTGGCGATGCGTATAACCGCGATAAAAATTACCGATTGTCGGATGAAAGTTATGATAAGGCGTTAAAACTGGATCCTGAAAACAGCCTCGTGCTTAACAATTATGCCTATTATCTTTCGTTGAGAAACGAAAACCTGGATAAGGCGGAAACCATGTCGTCAAAAGCTGTGAAATCAGATTCCAATAATCCTGCCAACATGGATACATACGGTTGGGTTTTGTATAAATTAGGGAGATATGCCGAAGCCGCCGGGTGGGTTGAGAAAGCAGTTGAAGCTACTCCTACAGCCGATCCTGATTTACTGGAACACCTTGGTGATATTTACTTTAAGCTGGGAAATGTGGATAAAGCAGTTGAAACATGGAAGAATGCGCTGAAAGCCGGGAAAGGTTCGGAATTTTTAGAAAAAAAAGCAAAGGAAAGGAAGCTGTATGAGTAGTATTACCTGCATACATATGCGATTATCGCTCCTGATGATGGCTGTGTTTCTTGTTTCATGCACAGGAAGCCGCAAGGCTGTTAGAGAGCCTTTAAAAGAGCAGGGAACTGAATACCTGGTGGGAAAGTTAAAAGAGAATGAACTGAAATTTCATCAATTTTCAGCTAAATTCAGTGCAACCTATAGCGTTGACCGGAAGAAAACGACTGTTACCGGCAATTTGCGCATTGAACACGACAGTATCATCTGGATTTCGATCACTCCCGCTTTGGGTCTCGAAGCGGTTCGGTTCATGCTAACCCCCGATTCAATTAAATATATTAACAGGCTAAACAACACCTATTTGAAACAGGATTTTTCCTTTATTAATCAACTGATTAACAAAACTCTTGATTACGATATGGCTCAATCATTCTTGTTAGGAAATGATTTCTCGCTGTATGAATCGAATTCGTTCAGGGCATCGGTTGATAATCAGCAGTATAAGCTTAATACATCAAACAGGCGCAAGATCCGCATGGCTGTGCGACGCAGCGACGAAGATATAAGCATACCACTGCAAAGCATCTGGCTCGATGCAGTAAGTTTTAAAATATCGAAGGTGTTATTGAAAGAAGCCGAACGCGATAACCGCAAATTTGAAGCAACTTATTCAGAATTTGAAGAAGCAGAAGGAAATCTGATTCCTGCAAAGCTGAATTTCGGTGTCGAAACTGTGGATAAAAAGATCATGATCATGATTACATACTCAAAAATACAGATTAACAAAGAACAAACATATCCGTTCAGGATACCGGAAAACTACACCGAAATACAAGATTTACAGCCACGTAAGAAATGACAGGAAATTTTCGGACTGCTGCTTTAGTTTATAAAACATTGATTATCAGTGTTATTATAATTGTATTAGCAACCGTGGCTGTGCATTTGGGTGCTCAAAATGATAAAAACAAATTGGAAAGCCGCAAATCGAAACTCGAAAGAGAAATCGTTGAAATGAACAGGGAGTTGGAGTTGACTCAAAAAAACAAATCGGCCAATCTGAACCAGTTAATACTGATCAATAAAAAAATCAATAAGCGGGAGGAACTGATTAATGAAATTGAACAGGAAGTCGGAAGTATCGACAACCAGGTTCAAAAACTTAGCGATACTATCTTCAATATAACTATGAACCTGAATAATTTAAAAAAGGAATATGCACGTATAATTTATTCGACTTATCGCAACCGGGGGGCTACAAACAGGCTGATGTTTATTTTTTCGTCGCGCAACTTTAACCAGGCGTACAAAAGGCTGAAATACCTCCAGCAGTATACCGAATACCGAAAAATGCAGGTAAAATCAATAGCCGAATCGCAGCGGATACTGGCCGCAAAAAAGCTTGATTTTGAACTGCGTAAATCGTCAAAACTTACCTTAAAACATACCCAGGAGAAAGAGCGAAATGTTCTTGCCAGTGAAAAAACGGAAAAAGACAGTAAAATAAAAAATCTCACTTCGCAGGAGAAAAAGCTATTGGTAAAACTACGCGAAAATGAAGTTGCGTTAGACAAACTTCAATTGGCTATTGAAAATCTTGTGGCCGCCGAAATAAAAAAAGCCAACGACGAAAAAGCACGTAAAGCAGCGCTGGTGGCAGAAACAGAGCGCAAAGCCATGGCTGAAAATGAACGCAAAGCGCGTATTAAAGCCGAGGCTGAAAAAAAAGTGAAATCCAAGACCGAACCCGGAGCCAGATTGCCCGAACCTGCTGCGCCCGAACCAATAGCAAAAGCGGATATTGCGCGCACTGTTGCAGTAAAAACCACTGTTGTTAAATCAAACAGCATGTCGGTAACAGCCGAAGATGTTGCACTTACAGGAAGTTTTGCAGGTAATAAGGGTCGTTTGCCGTCACCTATCGAAAAGGGCGTATTAATATCTTCGTTTGGGGAGCATCCACATACCGAGTTTCAAAATATAAAAATTAAAAATAATGGCATTGATATACTCTCAACACCAGGCACAAAGGCAAAAGTGGTTTTCGATGGTGAAGTTTCGAGTGTAATGTTTATTGCCAACCTCAATTACGTTGTCATAGTGCGTCATGGCGATTACCTCACGGTATATTCCAATCTCGCCGATGTTACTGTGAAAAAAGGAGATAAGGTTAAAACGCAGCAAACACTGGGCACGGTTTTTACCGCGCAGGGCGAAAACAAAGCGCGGTTTCATTTCGAACTATGGCAGGGAACCCTGGTGCAAAATCCGGCGGGTTGGATTAAAATTTAGTTGAAGTTTTGTTCTCCACCAGCCCGTTAACCTCGACGATTGTTTAAATGGTGCTCAAAATATGCAAGTTGTAACCGGTTGTGGAAATACTTCTGACACTATATTTTGGGTATTTTTAGAACTTTTATATATTAAAGTGCTTTATTGCGTATGTATTTGGGTTAACTTTGCACCTCACACTTTAAAAACAAACTGATCATGGGTAAATTAGGACCAACTGAAATACTACTCATTCTTGCCATAGTTCTTTTACTTTTTGGCGGAAAAAAAATTCCTGAACTGATGAAAGGCATGGGCAAAGGCGTAAAAAGCTTTAAAGATGGTATGAAGGAAGGCGACGAGGAAACGAAATCAGACACCAATACCGGCAAGTAAGAAATTGCTTTCGCAGGATTTCTGATTGCGGTTTCAGCAATGATTTTTGTATTTCGAGTATTGGGTGACCAATGTTAATTGCGTTCCAGCATACCAAAACTGAGGTAACTACCGTTATACTTTTCAACAAGCGATTGTGAATTAATAATATAAGAAACATATTCGGATGAGTATGTGTTTTGTATTTTTGGCAGAATGTATCTGCCAAAGGAAGAAGATATAGAACACTATCATTTTCAAAAAAAAAATCTAAAAATATAGAATGAAGAAAGTAACAAGTATAATACTGATTTTTCTTGGTTTGGCTGCCTCACTGAGCGCGCAGCAAGCCGGCGAATATGCTGTTCCCGAAAAAGCTGCCGGCAATTTCGAATTGATAAATGATGATTATATTGTTGCAGCTTTAGATAGCCTGAGTACTTTAAAATATTTTGAGAGTAGCGAAAACACAACAAGCCGGCTTTCGCAAAACAAGTATAATTTTCTTCCCAATTTTATCCCGACCTATCCTGATTCCGTTTACTATTACCGCATGCAACGTCTTGATGTTGAGTCACCTATGGCCCTCACTTACAATCCATATGTGCGTATGTTCATTGATATGTACGCCAACAAAAAACGGGGAACTACCGCTCGTGTACTGGGCTTGTCGCAGATGTATTTTCCAATTTTCGAACAACAGTTAGATAAATATAATATTCCGCTCGAACTGAAATACCTTGCCATCGTCGAATCGGCTCTCAATGGCAAAGCCCGTTCGCGGGTTGGTGCCGGTGGGCTGTGGCAATTTATGTATTATACCGGTAAAGTTTATGGCCTTGAAGTGACTTCCTATGTGGACGATCGCAACGACCCATTAAAAGCAACGGTAGCAGCCTGCCGTCATTTCACTGATCTTTACAATATTTACCACGACTGGTTGCTGGTGTTGGCTGCCTACAATTCGGGTGCCGGAAATGTAAACAAAGCTATAAGGCGCTCGGGCGGCAAAATGACCTTTTGGGAAATTATGCCCTACCTGCCTCGCGAAACCCGCGATTACGTGCCGGCTTTTATTGCTGTAAACTATGTAATGGCATACTCAACCGAGCATAATATTTACCCGGTTATGCCTAAGATTTTATTCCACGAAACGGATACTGTTGCTGTGCGTAATCCAATAACATTGGGAATTCTTTCGGACAAATTAAAGTTAAGCATCACCGATCTAGAGTTTCTGAACCCTACATTCCGGACAGATTTTATTCCGGCAACTCCTGCTAATCCATTTTATATCCGTTTACCGCTAAAATCAATAGCCGATTTTATTAATAATGAAGCGTCACTTTATACATACTATCAGCTTAAGGGATACGATCCTAATCAATTTAAACTTCAGGAAGACGCTGATTATGATGTTATTACAAAACGTATAACACATAAGGTACGTAAAGGAGAAACCCTGGCTACCATTGCACGAAAATATGATTGCTCCTCTTCCGAAATAAAAAAATGGAATAAATTAAAGAAATCATCTGTTTACAAAGGGCAATCATTAAAAATTTACGTTCAAACGCAACAACCGGCAGTTAAGGCAAAGACACCTAAATCAGTTCCCGAAACGCAAGAGTTGGCTTCAGATTCCGATTCGTTAAAAACGAATGATGTTGCTGTTAATCAGGATACCAAACTTATAACCAAACCTGTAAAACCACAGTATCATGTGGTTAAAAGCGGTGAGAGCATGGGAAAAGTTGCTGCCAGGTACCATGTATCCACAAAGAATCTTTTGGCCTGGAATAATTTAAAGAGTCAAAATTTGAAAGTAGGACAGAAACTTCGGGTAAATTCACTAACGCAAACGTATGCTGATGTTGCAAAAAAATCAGTTTCGGGAAGTGAAAAGACGGTTGAACAAACTCAGAAATTTTCGTCAAACGCAAAATACCATGTTGTGGAAAAAGGAGAATTTCTCTCCAAGATTGCAACAACTTACAACGTAACAACCGAAAATCTTATTGCATGGAATGAGTTGGAAACCAATACCTTGCTTACCGGACAGAAGTTAAGGGTAAATCCTCCTGATACAGGAAGCAATACAAAAGCAGTGGCACACGATACTACACCGAAAGTACCCGCTAATAGCACAGAAGAGGATTTGAAAATGGTTTATTATACAGTGAAATCTGGTGATACGTTATGGAGTATTTCACAAAAGTATAATGGTGTTACGATCGATCAACTTAAAAAATGGAATGCACTCACTGACAAAGGTGGTCTTAAAGTCGGTCAAAAAATTAAAGTAATTTTACCTGCCGGATAATCGCAAAGAGCTAATATACAACAGCGTGTACTGACAAACGTTCTTATTGTTAAATTTTGTTTTTAAAGATTTTGAAATTGCCTGGTTTTAGTGCAACAATTGCAGGAAGAACTAACGGTAAGAATAGCGAGTCAGAAAGATACACAATTTTAGCCATATTTTAATGGATATTCTAGCTCCTCGCCCCTCGCCTGCTCACTCCTCGCGCAGTCTGCTAATCGAAATCTTCTATATTAAGAACTTACTGAGTTTGTTTTTATTTACATCACTCTTGTTTACTGCTTGTAGCGGAAACAGAAGTGAAGATGCTGAATCCCAGGGAAATACTTCCGAAATACTTATTGTTTGTAATAACACGGAGTGGAAAGGCGCAATCGGCGACTCCATCAGGGCAATGTTTTCGAACCCTATGGAGGGTTTGCCCGATAGTGAAGCGGAATTTACTCTGATCAATATTCCGGAAGTGGATTTCACGAATTTACTGCAACTGCAGCGAAATATTTTACTTGTGGAACGAATCGCTGGAAAAGGGAAAAGCAAAGTCGAAACACTTACCGACGTCTGGTCGCATCCGCAGCGCGTTATAAAGATAAAAGCGAGTTCGGATACGGCTTTCATCTCGTTGTTCGCAAAACATGGTGCAGCCATCAGAGAGTTATTTAACCAAAGTGAACGGGCACGATTTGATGTTTCCAGTTCAACAAACCGGAATTCAGACATTGAAAGAAAATTATCTCAGGAATTTGGGGTCAAGATGAAAATTTCCAAAGATTTCAAACTGGTTAAAAACACATGTGTTTTTTTATGGATGCAATCTAATTCAGCTGCAGGCAATCTTAACCTATTGATTTATACCCTTCCGTTCCGAAATCTGGAGCAACTTACCCCAGATTCAATTGCCGCTTTCAGGAATAGAAAAATACAGCAATTTATCAATTTTACGCCCGAAAATTCTAACTTAAAGGTCGATCCGGAAGTGTTTATACCTGTTTCGCGGCAAATACTGTTTAAAGATTTGTGTGCTCGCGAAACGCGGGGATTTGCAGTCAGAAATGGCGATTCCTTAAGCCAACCCTTTATCAATTACACGATTGTGGATGCTCCCCGCCAGCGTACCGTTGTATTTGACGGATCTGTGAATTTTATAATCAATCCAAAACGTGACGGTATCCGTCAACTCGATTCCATGATTTGGGAAGCGGAATTTTGCAAGCTATCGAAAAAAGAATAAGGGTTTAGTGATATACATCAAAAAAATGAGAACTGGCTCGGTTTCCGTTAATACCAATTGAGTTTTTATATTCTTTGAGCTGGAAGCTAGTAAACGACCTTATTGATATTGAATTGACGCCCCCCCTACCTGATCAGCGTAATCGTCCCCCAAGTTTCCTGCGTCAGCCCTTTGTGCGAACCTATATCGGTATTATACCAGATGGAACCATCGCGGAAAATGGCAGTAATTTTCCACACATACACATCCTGCTGGCAAGGTTTTTCTTTAAAAGTCCCATCCCAGCTTTCCACCGGCGACCCGGCTTCATCCAGCAGGGTACTCCTCCACAGCAGCAAGCCATGGCTGTCGTACACATCGGCTTGGTACGAAGCCAGGTTCACCCCGGATGGTTTCCAGTAGCGTGTCGCCTGTATGCTTCCCCCCGGCGCAAACGCGTTGGGCACATACAAGCCTTTGAACATCATCGAATAAGCAATTATGGCTGTATCCTTGCATCCTATGGCGCTCACGCTCACCAGCATCACCTGGAAGTTTCCGTCTTCGGTATAAGTCATTTTTGGTGACTCGGCGTACGAGATTGTTCCGTCCCCAAAATCCCAGTAATACTGCGCGGCTCCGGCCGAAGCATTGGTAAACTGCATCTGTCCCTGGATCTCATCCACGTTATCGCTGTAGCTGAAGGCACTGTGAGGCGAAGCACTCACCTTCACCTGCTGAACCAGTGTATCCACGCAAGAGTTGGTATCGGCCACGGTGAGCATCACCTGGTAGTTTCCTGTTGAATCGAAAACAAACGAAGGCGTCGCCCCCTGCATGCTGCCTAAAAATCCGAGCGAGTCGTTCACCCTCCATCCCCAGGAGGCTACAGGAGCCGCGAACGGCTGCGAAGCATCAAAGAAATACGTCTGCTGCCCGGCGCA